>NZ_JAEQAZ010000113.1 GCF_016654115.1 Streptomyces sp. MBT53 | reverse complement strand
ACACCACCACCCACAACCCGCACGGAAAACCCGTCAGTAGTCGTACCGGTCGTAATCGTCGTAGCCGTCGTCATCCGACCAAGGACCGCGCTCCGCCTCAGGCAGTCGAGGGGCCGTGCCGTCCGCCAGCTCGCGCAGCAGCCGCGCGGCGCCGGCCGCGTCCGAGGGCGCCCGATGGTCCCCGTACGGGAGTGTCTGCCACGTGTAGCTCTGCCAGTACGGATGCCATTGCCCGTACCACTCGGCGTAGGGATGCATCAGGTCCGCCCAGCGCGCCCGCCCGAGCCACGTCCGCGTGTACTCCACCGCCTCGACCCCGACCAGGCCGACGACCGTACGCGCGTGCCGATGCACCTCCCGGGCGATGCTGTGCAAGTCGTACCCGAGGTTGTAAACCACGACCGTACGGCCCTGGATTGTCTGCCCCAGGGTGTCCATCACGTCCGAGAAAACCGGCGCCTCGGCCTCGGCCAGCGTGTCCGCCGTGATGCCGTGGACCTTGACCGCACCGGGCGCGAGAGGCGCCCGCGGATTCACTAGAGAAGAGAGCACCGGGGCGCCGGCGCTATCGCACACGCCCAGTTCGAGGACCCAACGGTGAAGGTCGGTCGACTCCGTGTCCAGCACGACGACCGGCCCGGAGTCGAGCAGGGCCGCCGCCCATTCCTGCGGACCGAGAGGGGTTGTCGGCAGTACCCCGGGCAGGGTTTCCCGCAGGACCGGAGCGAGCGCCGGCAGATCCACGGCGGCCCGCGCCTCGGCCCGGAACTGGCGGCACGGGGCACACGTTCCGGTCTCCCCACGATCCGGCCGGCCGCCCTCGTTCACCAGCTCGCCGCAGTCGAAGCACCGCCACGCGTGCAGCACGAACCGGGCCCGAGCGAGCGCCGCGAGCTGTGCGGCACTGGCGACCCGCTTAGGCCGGGCCCCCCGCTTGCGGTACAGAGGCGCGTATCCCGTCTGCCCGTAGTACCGCCAGTACGCGTACGCCCTCGGACGCTGCCGAGGCGCGACGGCCAGGCCCTCCCGCTTGAGTTGCCGAGGGGTGAGCAGGCCCGGAGGAAGGTCCCAGAACCGGTACACCGTTAGGCCGCGATGCGTCCCGTAAGTCGTGTGCCGACTGGCCACTTTCGCAGGCATTAAGAACCCCTCTCCGATTTCCGTTGCAGGGAATATTACACAGTATCCACGTGCCATAAACGAGTACAAGGAATCGGCCATGAGCCGAGGAATTTGGGCTTTCTGCGCCGGAATGCATTCTAACTACCTTGTTTAAATGCGCTCCCCTTTATCCACATGACTCCCGGTTTTATCCATCGCTCAGAAGTGTGGCGATGGACTCGCGTGCGATGCGGCCCACGGTGTAGATCTGCCCTTGTAGTTCGAGCTTACGAGCATGTGCTTTCTTGGACCGCGAAGGCCGTAGCCCGATGAGATTTTCCCGCTGGAGAGCCAACACCGCCGGCTCGCTCACGCGACAAGCCGCGAGCCGCGCGGCGTCGACCACGTCGGCCGCGATATCCAGCATGAGCTTTGCGCCGAAGCGTTCATTCGGAGTGCCTGGCCTACGCCCTGACAGTCGCTGTGCCTGTGCTTCCTCGGCAGTGAACGGGGGCCACGGGCCGGCCAGGTCCGGCCGCGCCAGCCGGGCCCGCATTGCCGTCTCTGTGAGCTGTCCCATCCGTGGCCACCAGTCAGGCCGCCGCATGAGCAGGGACACCCGAACAGCTTCGGGAGTCGGCTCACTTTTCGGCAGGCCCAGACGCTGCCTTTCCTCGGCAAGCCACTTCCACTCGGCGAAGTCGTTTTCCCCGGCGAGACGAGCCAATCCCTCGGCCTGTGTGGGATGGAGCCACACGAGCGTGTTGACTTTGGCGACCGCATTCATTGGTAACTACCTAGTTTGATGGCAACCCCTCCGGCACCGCCGTGAAGCGGGCCGGAGGGGCTGCGGTGGAGAGACGATCAGGATGAGGCCGAGGACGAAGGACCCGGAAGGGTTTCGGTGGCGCCCTCGGCACCGGAGCGAGTGCGGCGGGTGCGGGAACCCTTGGGCCGGCCCTGGGGTCGGCGGGTGGGTTCATCGGCCCCCATCTGGCGGAGTTCGTCCGTGCTCCATCCCGCAGCCGACGCCGCCGAGTAGGCAGCGCCGTACTCCTTCTCTGCGTCGTCGATCAGCTTTTGGAGGCGCTTGCGCTCAGCGTTGGCGGCCGCCAAGGGTTTGATCAGGTCCAAGCGTGAGGCGAGCAGGGTTTCCGCCGTGGTGAGCATGGGCGACGTGGAGTCGTCGGAAGGTGTGGTCATGCCCGCCATGGTAGCGGCCGCCCGCCGCCGCGCACACGGGAGCGTGCCGCCGTCAGCCGACTTGCAGTCGAGGTGTCGGGGGCACATCCCCCGAACCCCCTTACTGCACCTCCGGCGCAGCGCCGCCCTACCCCGGCACCCGCCCCCAGCGGCCCACTACGTCGGAGCAAGTTAGTGGTTATTGTTCCAATAACCAGGCACGGCGGCCCCTGCCTCGCTATGCTCGGCGCATCGGGGCTGCCTTTTCGGTCCGGGCACGGACCGATGGTTGGGGCTGTCCCTCGAACGGGAACAGGGGAAATGACCAGCGAAGCACCACGCGCCCGCCGCCGTGAACGACGGTCCGACAACCCGCGCACGTACCGCGTGAACCTGGCCTACAACGACACAGAGTTGGCCATCATCCAGACGGCCGCGGCCGTGGCCGGCCTTAAGCCTGCCGCGTACGCAGCGCGGGCCGCACTCGCTGTCGCCAAGGAAGAGGTTTCCCCGGCGCCTGTGGGCTGGAAGGAGCGGTTGCGGACGCTGGGCGATGCCCGGGTGGCCGTTGACCGGATCGGCACGAACCTGAACCAGATCACGCGTGTTCTCAACTCCGAAGGTGTGGAGACCCCGGAACGGATTGACGCTGTCCTGGAACGGGTGGAGCGGGCCATTCGGAGGTTGGACGAAGCCACCATGGCCGTGATGGAAGGTCGGGCGTGATCCCGAAGAAGGCGAAGCCCGGCGCCCGCACCGCCGGTTTGCTGTACTACCTGTACGGGCCGGGTCGAGCGAACGAGCACACCGACCCCCACATGGTCGCCGCATGGGGTGGCGGAGTATTGGACCCGGCACGGAGTTCCGGAGCCACGATCCCCAGTCTGGCCATGTTGCTTGACGCTCCGGTTTTCGGACTCGAAGGCAAGGCGCCAGATCAGCACGTCTATCACGTCCCGGTGCGCCTAGACCCGGGTGACCGAATGTTGACGGATGAGGAGTGGGGGGACGTTGCGCGCGAGATTATGGACGCTTCGGGTGTCGCCAAGAAGGGCGATCCGATGGGCGCCCGATGGGTGGCCGTGCGGCACGCTGACGACCATATTCACATCGTGGCGACTCTCGCCCGGCAGGACGGCCGGGTACCCGACGTGCGACGGGACATGGTGAAGATGCAGGAGCGCGCGCGTGAGCTGGAGATCCGATATGGACTCCGGCGACTGACGAGCGGAGACAAGACCGCGAAGCAGTGGCCGACGACCGCCGAACTGGAGAAGGGCAAGCGCAAGGGCCGCGCGGAGCCGCCCAGGGTGACACTGCAAGAGAAGGTACGTGCAGCCGCAGCCGGCGCCCGATCCGATGCTGAATTCTTCGCGGCCATCGAGCGTGCAGGACTCCGGCTCAAGACCCGCACCGCACCGGACGGAAACGTCACCGGCTACTCGGTTGCGCTTCCCGGCGACCGTACCGCCGGAGGCCGCGCCGTGTGGTTTTCGGGCAGCCGACTCGCCCCCGATCTGTCGCTTCCGCGCGTCCGTGAACGTTGGACCGGAGCACCGCCCTTGGCCATGGTCGCCGCCGCCGGACAGATCAATAGCCGGGCAGCCGCGTGGCAGCTTGCCGCCGAGCACGTGCACCAGGCCGCCGCCGTCCTCGGCCAGGCAGGCAACGAGGCCGGCGCCGGGGAGATGGTCGCCCTGGCCGACTTCCTGACGACCTACGCCGCCCAGGCCCCCGCAGCGGTCCGGGACGAGCTACGGGACGCAGCCCGCGCATTCGAGCGGGCCGGACGCGCCCCGACCAGCCGACGCATGGACAGCCAGGCAAACGCCCATCTGCGGGCAGCCACTCAGCTACTCGGCATGGGGGCCGCCGTCGTCGCAGGCGGAGGCGAGGCCGCCGCCGCCATCGCGGTTTTGGTTGCCGCCGCCCTGGCCGTCGCCGCCGCGATGAAGTGGCACCAGGCCGCCCGGCACGCGGCACAGGAGCGCGCGGCCGCCCAGGCCGGAACCCACTTGCGGGCCGCCACCGAAGTGGCCCACGGCGCGAGCGCCGGCACCCGCGACGGACGAGGACGCCGGACCACCTGGCAGCGCACGACCATGCAGCCCGGCGGCCCCGCCCTTGTAGAGGCATACGCGCCCGTCGTACGTGAGGCGATCCCGCACCTCGCGGAAACCGTCCTCGGCGAGGCCGCATGGCCAGCCCTGGCCGCGACACTCCGGCAGGCGGAGAACGCGGGATACAGCCCGGCCCGCGTGCTCGCCGAGGTGACGGCACTCCGCGGATTCGGCGACGCCGAGAGCACGGCCGAGGTGCTGGTGTGGCGACTGCAACGACGGATGGACAGCGACACCCGTAGCAACTCCACCCAGACCCCGGAACCCGCCCCCCGGACAGCAGCCGCACCCACTGACGCGACCGGCGCCACCGGGGAGGCCCGCACGCCCCCACCGTCGAAGAAGCTGGACGACGAGGAAGGCGACGAAGCCCCCACCACGCTGACCGCACCGCCGCCCGTAGTGGGTCGAGGACCAGCAGCCGAATCCACTCCCCTCGGCGGCCCCGACGCGCCGACCCTCGGCGAGGTTGTACGCCTGGCCGTCCCCGCGCACGCCTCGGCAGTGCTCGCCGACCCTGCCTCGGCGATCCTGGCCGCCTATCTCGTCAAGGCGACCGCCCAGGGACACCGACCGGCGGAGCTACTGGCCGAAGTTGCCGGAGCCCGAGACCTAGGCGACGCCGACAGCGTGGCGCAGGTACTCACCTGGCGGGTGCAAGGCCGGTTGCGCCGTGCCGAACAGCCCACCGCACTCGCCCGCACCGCAGGAAAGAGGCCGGCCCCCACGCCGACCACACCGACCAGGCCGGGCGAGCGCACAGCGGCCGAGCGGGCCGCCCAGGAGGCGGCACAGCGCCGCAGCCAGCAGCGCGGGAGAGGGAGGTAGAGCGCGAGACCGTAGGGCAGTCCCAGCAGCGGAAAAGGCCGCGTTCCGAGGACGCCCGGAAGCTAGCTTCATAGATACGACAGCGACGCGAAACGAGGACATCATGACGACGCAGAACAAGGGCATCCGATGAGCGACAGCATGGCGATGGAGCGAGCCGCCAGCCACACCGGGCAGACGGCCGCCATGGCCCTTCAGGTACTCGTCATGGCGGCCCAGGCCCTCCGCGAGCACCAGGAGCGCGAGGCGGCCCGCGCGGCCGCCGCCCCGGCCCCCGCCGCCGAGCCCGACACCTCCGGTACATCCGACCCCGCCCAGGAGCCAGCCCGCGATCCGGACCGGGACCGGTACGCCCAGATGGTCCGGGACACCGTGGAGCCGCCCGCCGTGGCCGAGGCCATGGTGACCGCGCCGCAGTGGCCCCAGGTCGCGGACGAACTCCGGCGACTGGAGAACGCCGGGGTGGACGTGGGCCAGTTCCTTGCCGACGCCACGCCCGTGATCGCACGCATTGACGCCGACATGCGCGCCGGCTCGCCGACGCCCGGCGTCACCGCCTCGGCCACGGCCACCACGCCCCACAATCCGTTCGCCGCCCCGTCCGACGACAAGAGCCCCGAGCGCGACGACCCCGGCATGGTCGAGCGGTTCGTGGAGTGGGTGAAGAAGGTTGTCGAGGCCGTCAAGGAGTGGTTCAAGAAGGTCACCGGCCGAGGCGAGGAATCCGGCCTTGACGGCCGGGAAAAGGATCTCGTCAAGCACGGGGTCAGCCCGCAGGAAAACACCCGGGCCGTGGTCATGGCGCGGGAGGCCATGGCCGACGAGCACGTGTTGGGCCAACTGGTCACTTCCCGCGAGTGGCCGGGCATCGCCGCACAGATGAAGACGCTCCAGGAAGCCGGGCACGATCCGCGCGAGGCCCTGGCGGGGGTGCCCCTGCGGATGAAGCAGGCCGCCGATGCCGGGATCAGCCTCAGCCCGGCCGAGGCCGCCCGCGGATTGCTCAACGAGCAGGCGAAGACGCCCGCCCCGGCCCGTGCCACCACGGCGCCGGCACCCGCCAACAGCGCCTCGGCCGCCACCCAGGCGACCCCGGCCACGACGACGAGCGCCGCCACGAGCGTGGCCCCGGCAGCAGCTCCACCCCGCGCCGCAGCAGCCAACGCCCAGTCCACCACGGCGACCCCCGGAGCCAGCCCGGCACCTGGCCCGCAGGCGTCCACGACGACCCCGGCTCCGGCCCCCACACAGGCCCGGGGCCACACGCGCTAACTCAGCCCGAGGAGGAGAAACGACGATGGATCAGCAGTCACGCACCCCTCAGCCCGCCAGCGACCCGGAGCCCGCCCGCAAGCCCCAGCACCGTCCCACCGGTCCGGCTGGAGACAGCGGCACGGACGACCCGCAGGCCCTGCGCCTGGCGGCCGCGCTCGGCCGCAGCAGCGCCGACCACACGGCCCGCGCGGATGCCGCCCTCGGCGACGCCGACGCCGCCCGAGGACGTGCCGGCGAGGCCGACGCTCGGGGCGACCTCGGCACCGCCGGTGCCGAGTGGAGCGACGCCGCAGGGTTGGACGGAGTAGCCGCCCACGAGGCCACCACGGCCGACATCGAGGCCCGCGCCGCAGCGGCCACGGCGACATCCACCACCGTGCCGGCGGCCGCTCGGGGAGGACGACAGGCCGGGCCCGGGGCGAGCGGGCAAGGTCGCGGCCAGACGCCGACAGCGGCCGCTTCACCGCCGCGCCGCATCGTCCAGTAGAAACCCGCACACGCCAAGGGCCGGAGGGGATTCCCCTCCGGCCCTTGGCGTGTACACGCTAAATCTAGGTGGTCACCGGTTCCGGCACCGCCTCGGCGGCCGTCGTACGGCCCGGCAGCGGGAGCACCGGAGGCGACGGCAGGTCGGTGTGCTGCGAGCGGTCCGGGTTGGTCATGCAGCCCCCGAACGGCCCGGACGCGTCCCGGAGCTGGGCCACCATCGGGTCCAGGTGGTCACGGTGCCAGACGGACGGACCGGTACGGCCGCACGTCTCCGGATCGGTGAGTTCCTGCCAGGCCAGCCACACGGCGTGAAGCCGGGCGACCGCCGCCGGGTGCGCCCACCAGCTCGCGCACCAGGTCGCCGACGAGGACACCTCACTGAGGTACGTGGGCACCAGGAGGTTGGCCACCCAGTCCGCGAGGGCGGCCAACTCGGTGGCGTACTCCTCACCCGACAGCCGCAAGATGAACGGCGGAGTCTTGGGCTTCTTCTCCTTCTCCTTGCCGCCGTCCTGGCCGCCCTCCCCCTCCCCCTTGCTGGGGGCAGCGGCGGCGAGTTGGGTCACCGCGTTGGTGTTGTGCTCCAGCTGAGAGGCGAAGCCGTTGACGATGGCCCGCAGGTCTTCCACGTCCTCGGCGATGCCGTCGAGGGTTGGAGTGTCCTCACTCATGCTTCGATCACCTTCCGAGAGGCCCGCTCAGCGATCCGCCGGGTTTCTGCCCTGGCGGCCGCCGTCCGCTCGGCCGCGCCCGGCTCCAGGTACCAGGGCCGCAGCCGGATCATGCCGACCCGTACGCCCGTGGCCAGCAGCAGGGCCCGGCCCTTGGGCAGCGCCCGGATCTCGGCAGCTTCCATGACCCGCTCGCGGCGGCGCGAGGTGCTGACGCTGCGGCCCGTCGAGCCGTGACTCACCGAGGATTCGTGGACCTTGTGATCACCCACGAGCCGGCTCACGTCCTCGGCGAAGTCCGCATCGTCCAGGCCGGAGCCCAGGGCCTTGACCGTGGCGGCCGACCACAGCGCATCCATGCCCGCCTCCCCCCACACCCGGACGCCCTGGCGGTAGCTCTGAAGGATGGTCATGGGGACGACGCCACGGGAGCCGAGGTGCGAGTACAGGTCGGGCAGATCTTCGATCCGGCACACGTTCGCGGCCTCATCGAGCACCGCGACCAACGGGGCGTCGAGGCGGCCCCCGGCCCGCTCGGCGGCCGCCATCGCGGCCCGGAGCACGGCATCGGCGGCCGCCGCGATGACGCCGGCCGCCGATCCGCCGCCGTCCTTGGACAGCAGATAGAGGGTGTCCCGGGTGCGTACGAAGTCCGCCGGCCGGAACTCTTTCGCCCGGGGGTCGGGGGTGACCCACGCCAGGGTCTCGGGGTCGAGGAGGCAGGCGACGCACTGGCGGGCCGTCTCATAGATGCCGTCCCGGGTGTCCGACGCGCCCGCCACGGTGGAGGCGAGCTGTTGGGCCAGCGCCTCTTTGCGGGCCGCCTTGAGGGCGTTCACCGGCCCTCGGTCCGAGGGTGTGGACAGCCAGGCCAGCACGTCCGCCACCGAGCCGTCCGAGACAGCAGCGGCGTGGAACAGCGCCGTCAGCAGGTTCTTTGCGGCGCCCATCCAGAAGTCACCGCGGCTTTTCTCATCCGTGGTCGCCGCGATGAAGTGCGAGGCGAGACGGCCGGCACCCTCGATGGTGCGGGCGCCCGCGAGCATGTTCCACCACAGCGAGCGGTCCGCGTGCGTGATGCCCTGTGGGTCGATCGTCCAGACCGTCCCCACCTTCTCCCGCTCGGCCTTGGTGACGTTGTAGACCTCCCGCTCTCCGATCTTGTTCGAGGTGAACAGGACGGCGCCCGGGGCCCGTTGGACGGCCGGGATCGCCAGCGCGGTGGACTTGCCCGAGCGCGGCGCCATGATTGCCAGGATCACGTCTTCCCACGACGCCCGGAGTTCGGGGCCGTGCGGCTGGTCGAGGTTGCCCAGCAACACCCCCGTGTCGTCCGGCAGTGCCGGCGCCTCCAGCTTCTCCAGCGAGGGCCGCAGCTCGCGCGCCTTCACCGTCATCGCCTTGGGCGACAGCGGCGCCATCTCCCGCAGACCGGCCAGGCCGGGGCGGTGGGAGAACCACCGACGCCAGACGTACCAGGCGCCCACGCCGAGGAGGGCGAGCACCAGGACCAGGAGCACGACCAGGCCGACCGTGGCGGCCGTCGCGTGCCCCGGCCACAGGGCACCCGGGCCGTGGCCCAGGAGGCGGAACACCGACTTCACCGACGTGTCCGGCCAGGCCCAGCCGCCGCCGACGAGGGCGACGCCGAGGGTTCCGCCGAGGCTTCCGGCCAGGTACAGCGCTCCCCCGCCGAAGATCACGCCCAGAATGGCCGCAGGGGCGGCAATGCCGCCCCCGGACCCTGCGCCGTTGTCGTTCACTCGCTCACCTTCCGCCGCATCGCCGCATCCGTGTCGTACAGCTTGGTTTCCGCCTCGGTCAGGTCGAGGCGGGCCGGGGCACCGGCCCGGGTGCCGATCTTGATCAGGTACTTGCCGCGCCCCGGGTGGCGTTGGTTCGTGCCGTCCACGCCCGTGATGCTCGGCGCGGACCAGGAGGCAACGAGGCTCTGTTCCTCGGAGGTGAGCGGCCGTTGGGCGTTGACGCGCTCCAGCTCGCCCGCCGACAGCGCGCCCAGAATGAGCGAGTCGCACCGGTCCATCAGGCCCAGTGCCTTGGCCCGATCCTCCGGCGAGGGCAGCGACTCGGGGTCGCGCAACGAGTGCGTGACGAAGATCGTCACCTCACCCTTGGACCGGTTGAGACGGGTCATGCCGTCCATGGCCTCCACCATCCCCGGCCCGGCCCGCAGAGCGCGCCACATCTCATCGAGCGGCAGCACCAACGGGCGGTCCATCATCCCCAGCGCCCTGGCCGAGTCGATCGAGCCGTACGCGTAGGACCAGGTGGCCAGCAGACCGGAGGCCACCACCTGATCACCGGCCGTCAGGAGCGCGGACAGGTCCACGCTCAGGGCCGGGGCGTCGAGGTCGAGGGGCTGTGTCGTCGGGCCGTCGAAGAGGCCGGCCAAAGGCCCCTGGCACAGGTTCTCCAGCGCCAACGTGACCTCTCGGACCAACGTCCGGTAGTCGTCCACGTTGTCCACGAGGAGCTTGTTCCACAGCTCTTTCGGGCCCTCCCGCAGGACCCGCACCACGTCCGGGATCACCGGGTCATCGGTCAGTGCCTCGGACACCCGTTCCACGGCGGCCGCCACCACGTTGGCCTCAGGGGCCGTGGCCCGCCGGCCGAGGCCGTGCGGGGTGGCGAGAAGGGCGTGGAGCAGGTCCGAGCGCCGTCCGTTGATCTCCGCCAGCAGGACCCTTTGCCGGTCTTCAGGCATCGTGTGCAGCCGGCGCCGCAGGGGCCCGGAGTCCAGCGGGTTGAGACGGTCGAGGCCGCGGCCGATGCGGACGACCTGGCCGCCGAGCCCCCGCACCAGGGGCGCGTACTCGCCCTTGACGTCGCCGGGGACCACGATCATGGAGCCGTACGAGGAGTACACCAGCGAAATCCGTTTGGTGATCGCGGACTTCCCGGCGCCAGGCTGAGCCATGATCCACACGCCCGGGTTCTGGACGAGGCGCCCCACCCAGCCCTGAGGGTCGAAGCACACCATCTCGCGGGTGAGGAGGTCGACGCCGACCGGCACGCCCTCGGGAGGCAGCGGAGCCCCCAGGACGAAGGGGTACAGCCCGCCGACCTGGGTTGTGCTGCCGAGGTAGACCGCGCCGCGGTCGGTGTGCGGACTGCGCCCGGACCCGGCCCCGCGCCAGCCTCGGCGCGGAGCCACCACCTTTCCGTTCAGCCGCCACGCGGTAGGCTCCGCCCCGGCGGTCCCGGCTTCCTCATAAAGCCGGGACCGCTGTGCGTCCTGCGCCTGGCGGTTCTTTCGCCTTCTCATCAGTTCCTTTCTGAGGTCACGTCAGGCGAGCGGGTGCACGCCGACCGGCAGGCCCGCCACGAACGCGGCGGACTGGCCGCCGTAGGCGTACCGGAAGCGCAGGCCGCCGGCTCGCTTCGCGATCTGCTCAACTTCCCGCGTAGCGGCGGTGAGGTCTGCCGGGTTGGTCACGGTGGTGGTGATGTAGATCGTCCACTGAGCGAGGCCGGCGCCGTACGCTTCCTCTTCCGCGGTACGGTCGGCGGCCGCCGCGTCGGCCCGCTCGCGGCGGGTGGTGCTGCGCTGTGAACGACGGCGCCACTCCTCCCGGGCGTCGGAGGCGTTCAGCTCGCGTTCCACCACGGCGGCCGCTTCCTCGGTCGGCAGGATGCGGTACCCGATGGTGATCCGCCGCACGAAGCGGCCCGGCGCCATGAGCGGCAACAGCACGTCGTACGTCACCGGCTTGCGGGGAGCCTCCCGCAGCACCCACGAGACGGACATGGCGCCGTCGTGGCGGTAGTCGGTCCATCCTTCCTCGGCGGCCGACGGCCCCGCCTCATCCCAGGTCAGATCTTCCCAATCCTTGTCCGAGGCGTCCGCGTCCTCGGGACGGAAGGCACCCCGGACGAGGCGGATGATGTCCGTGTCCGTGGCCCGCCGGAGCACGTCCGCCCCAACTCCGGACAGGTCGACGCCATCGAGGCGCCGCAGTGCCTCGGCCGCTGCTTCTTCCGGGGAGTCGGGGCGGTCGACCGCCCGGCTTGGCGAGGTCACGAGGGTGAGCCAGGCCATGAGCGAGGCACTGGCACGCGGTGAGGTCTTGACGAGTTCGTTCACCGTCGCCTTGGCCAGGTCCGGGGCCCTGTCGTCGAGCCGCCCCCGCACGTGATCGCCCAGGGCCGCGCCGGACGCCGGGGTGATCTGGAGTGTGACCGTGGCCGCGTCCACGCTGTCCTCATTGGCGAGCGAGGCGAGCGTGTTCCCCCAGCTCGTCACGTTGGCGTTCACCTGCTGACGGTTGGCCAGCAGGGCACCGCCCGGCGACAGCAGCAGCGTTGACGCCATCTGGCCGGTGGACTGGTTCCACACCAGGCCGGCCCGCCCTGCGCTGGAGTCCTCCACTCGCAGGAGCTTGGTCGGGGCGAGCACGCCGGGCAGGTCGAGGACCTTGGGGTGGGGCAGGTACAGACCCCGGTAGCTGGTCTCTCCCCGCCAGGCCGCCAACTGCCAGCGCACCCGGCCCACGGCCAGGTCCAGCAGCGGCATTCCGTGCCGCTGCCAGCAGGCCAGCACGATGACCACCAGGGCGAGCGGCACCGACACCAGGAGGGTGCGCAGTCCCGCGACGTTGGCGAAGAAGATGGGCACGAGGATGCTCAAGACGACAACAAGGGTTTGTTTGCCGTTGAGCAGGCCGATCCCGAGGGAGCGGGACCGGCGCCACCCGCCGTACAGGCGGGCAGACTGTTCCGTGGTTGACATGGCTTACTGCCCTCCGTTGTTTTGGCCCGGACGGGGCCCGTTGTTTCCGGCCTCGGCCGCGCGGACGGCGATCGTCACGTTGCCGCCAGCGTTCGAGGTGTTCGCGGCACCGGCGTTCGAGCCGCCGCCCCCGCTCGCGCCGGCACCGGCCGGAGCCGAGCCGCCGTCCTGGCCCTGGCCGTCGCGGCCGCCCCCGGATTGCTTGCCGGAGCCGCCCTGTTGCTGGGGGATGCCGCCGCCGTCCTGGCCGCCCATGGCGCCGCCAGC
Organism: Streptomyces sp. MBT53; assembly: GCF_016654115.1. Lineage (GTDB taxonomy): Bacteria > Actinomycetota > Actinomycetes > Streptomycetales > Streptomycetaceae > Streptomyces. The sequence continues at coordinate 15,981 of NZ_JAEQAZ010000113.1, read as the reverse complement.
CTTGTCTACGCCCGCCTTGGCCGCCTGTGCGGCCGCGAGGGCGGGGTGGGCTCCGGCAGCAGTCCCAGCGGTGCCGCCAGCGGCTCCGGCCTTGTCCATGGCCTGTGCGTGCTGCACGGCGGACGTCGAGGAGTCCCCGCCGTCGCCCTTGCCGCCGCCGCTCATCATCCCCATCAGGCCGCCGGCTCCCGCCAGGGCGCCGGAGAAGCCGCCGCTCGTAGCCCCGGCCATGGCCGCGCCCAGCGGTGCGAACAGCGCCATCAGGTGTTTCAGCGCGAAGACGGACAGGACCAGGGTCACGAGGCCGCGGAACCAGTCCACGAAGTCGTTGCCGTTGGCGACCTCAACGAACCCGGCCGAGATGATCAGCGCGGCCGCCGGCTTGTAGACGATCACGACGCCGATACTCGTGTAGATCCTGGGGAGCCATTGCTTTGTCTTCTCTCCGCCGATCTGTCCCGCGCCCGCGATCGGCAGCAGCAGGGCTTGAATCGGAATTGCCGCCTGCCGGAGGAAGTTCAGAATGAACTGAACGCCGCCGACCAGGAAGACAATGCACGCCATGACCAGCAGGCCCATGGGATTGAAACCCTGCGGCAGGAGCATGGCCACCACGCGCTCGGTCAATTTGGCATCCCCATGGAAAGCCACATTGATGATCGCCTCTGTGAGTTGATCCGAGGCGACGAGCAGAGAATCAATGACGGTGATGCCCAGTGCGCACACCAGAACATTGATGATCATGCCCTGTAGCGCGTCAGCCAGCGGTTTTCCCTTGCGCTGGATCATGGCCCGGATGCCTTGCATCATCACCAGCAGGATGGCGATGATCTGGCCGACACCGAGCATCAGAGCTTGCAGAGAGAATGTGACTGTTGACCCGTCAGGTAGCTTGCCGGTTTGGGAATCGGCGACCCCGGAATCCTTTACTTGGATGCTGGGAGTCGTCAGCCACCAGGTGAGCCCCGTTTTGAGCATTTGGGTTACGAATTCGCCCATGCCGTCAGCCATGGGCTTGACGACGGTGCTTTGCAAGGCATCTGACACTGCCTTCTTGGCCTCTGGCGCGAGGATCTTTCCAGCGACGCAGGTCGCAGGGCCGCCAGCTCCGAGAACCGGAGTCAGGACGGCGTTACAGGCCACGTCCCACCAACCGATGTCGGTGGGCAGCCGCGCCGGTACGGCGGCCGCCACGGAGGCGGGCGCGACGGCGGGCACGGCACTGGCCGGAAGAGTCGCCGCCATGGCCGGGGCAGCCGCAGGCACCAGCAGCGCCAGCACTATGGCGACGAGCAGGGCACGCAAGGTTTTCATCGGGTGTCGCCTTCCTGGATCGCGGACCAGCCGGCGGTGTTGAAACCGGAGGTGCCCAGGTCGGACGCGTCGGGACTGGTCTGCGGGGCGCCCGTCTTCGAGTGCCAGTCGTTCGCGGTCCACACGTAGGTGTTCGTGGTGGCGATGAGCTGTGTCGTCTCCTTCGTGCCGCTGCCGGGGGTGTAGACGACCCGGGCGAGGACAGACACCTTCACCTCATCGGCGGTGGCCGCTGTGAACTGCACCCCGATGACGAACACGTTCATGTGGGCGCCCGAGGGGAGGGCGCCGGTTCCGGGAACGCCCGCGCTCAGCCGCGAGGCGGTGGTGGACTTCCGCGCCTCTTCCTTCACCGCGGCGGCATCGGAGGGCACGGCGTACACCGCGGCGGCCGTCGCGGCCTTATCCGGGTCCCAGCTCCAGCCGTTGCGAATGCTGGCCACGGCCGCAGCGGCCGCGCCCTCGGCGGTGTGCCCGAACTGGACGGGCAACCCGTCCTTCTTGCCTGTGCCGGAGGGCAGGACCACCCACTTCTCAGGGGCGACGTATCCGCCGTCCGAGGACGCGGTGGGCAGCGGCGAGGCCGAGGCGGAGCCCGAGGGCGCCGCCGACGAGGACGAGCCCGGCGCAGCGGAGGGGGAACCGCCGCTGTTGGCCACCAGGACGACCACCACGGCCGCCAGGACCGCGATCACACCGCCGGCGGCGAACAGCAGCCGGCGCATACGCCGGGCCGCCGCGCGTTGCAGGTCGAGGGTCATCGGTTCAGCCGCCCATCAGCGCGGTGACGATGCTCACCGAGAGCGTCACCACCGAGCCGCCCGCGATGACCCAGACCAGGCCGCCAGCGCCCTCGGCCGAGAGGTGGGAGCGGTTGCGGCGGCCGACCATCATCATGACGCCGCAGGCGATGAGGCCCATCACACCGGCGAACATGCCGATGTACTTCCCCCACGAGATCCAGTCGGAGAAGGTCTTTCCCATTCCGGGCGGGGCCTGCGGGCCGGGGTTGGGGAGGTTGTCCGCCAGGACCGTCAGGTGGTGCGGATCGAACATCAACGAGATTCCTTCCATCAGTCGGAGAAGCCGAGGGAGGCCCGCAACTCGCGGGCGGCCTTGGACACCGGAGTGTCCGTCAGGGCCTCGGCGGGGTCGTCGACCAGCCGGAGCCGGTAGAGGTACGGCACGTGAGCGATGCCCAGCGTGCGCGGGGCCACGGTCCGCAGCCGGTAGCGGACGGGCAGCGGAGGCCGCAGCGGGGCGTCACGGATGACGACCAGATACGGCCTCGGGATGCTCGGGTGCCAGCGGTTCAAGAGGTCTTGCGTCCTGTGCAACCCATAAGCGGTTGAGCGAGTCACCACAACCGGGATGTAGTACTGGGGCAGGTGTTGCCCAGGGGACAACTCCACCGCCCAGCCTTGGCTTTGCGGGTCGAGCAGACGCACGACCGTGGACATTCCCGCCCCTCCGTGTGCTCCCAGCACGGCAAGGCCGTTCTTGGGAGCGGTCGGGGAGGCGGGAGTTCGACGCTTCATCACATCCCCCTAGTGACTTGCAGAATACGAATCCTCACTGAGAGGCTAACATGAGTTACGTCTAGAAACTACTTATAAAAGTTGGGATCGATGAGCCCACAACCCCCCGGAGTCTTCCGGCCCTCCGTGCTCGCAGACCTGCGGCAACGGGCCCAACTCAGCCGTGCAGAACTCGCGTTGCTCGCCGGGGTCAGCCCCGAGACCGTGCGCGCGGCCGAGACCGGGAAGCACTGCCCCTCGGCCCGGGTGCTCCGCGCCCTGGCCGTCGCCCTGGCCGTCCCCGTCGACAAGCTCTCTCCGGTCGGGAAGGCGACGCCGACGCTCAAGCAACTACGGGGCCGCACCGGACAGACGCAGAAACAGACCGCCGAGGTCATCGGCGTAAGCGGCCAGATGGTCAGCCGAGTTGAAGCCGGGGTGTACGGGGTGCGTGACCCGGTTCGGTGGGCGGCCGGCTACCAGGTCAGCCCCGCAGAGTGGACAGCCGCGTGGGAGGCCGGCAAGGAAGTACGGCGCAAGGAGATCAAGGCAGGGAAGCAGGGACGAAGGGGAGGGACCGCGTGTCAACCAAGCTCGCAGCCGGGGCCGTCGCAGGAGTCGCAGGGCTGATACTGGCGAGCGTGATCGGTACCGCGGCCGTCGGAGGTACGTCCGCCTCGGCCGCCACCACGACGGGCATCAAGGCCGGGAAGGTCCCCGCGGACTTCCTCCCGTGGGTGATGAAGGCCGGCGCCCTGTGCTCCGACATGTCGCCCGCGCTCATCGCCGCCCAGATCTCCCAAGAGTCCAACTTCAACGCCGCCGCCGTAGGGCCGGAGACCACCTCAGGCACGGCCAAGGGCCCAGCCCAGTTCACCGATGCCTCATGGGGGACATGGGGCCGCGACGACGACGGCAGCGGCACCGCCTCCCCCTACGACATAGGCGACGCCGTGATGGCCCAGGGGCGGTACATGTGCGCCCTCATCAAGCGAGCCAAGAGCAGCGGATACCCGGGCGGCGCCGTAGCTCTTGCCCTGGCCGGCTACAACGCCGGGTGGGGACGCGTCGACCAGTACCAGGGAGTACCGCCGGAGTCGTTCGCCGGCGGGCAGACCTACAACTACGTCCGCGACATCATGGCCAAGGCCGCCGCGTGGGTGGACGACGTGCCGACCGTCGTCGGCACCGGCTCCGGAGCCGACGCCGTCAGGAAGGCCGCCACGTACCTGGGGCTCCCGTACGTATGGGGAGGAGGAACCCCCGCAGGGCCGTCGACCGGCTTTTGTTCCGGCAACAACGGGTACCTGAACGGGGCCTGTTTCGCGGCGAGTCACGAGGGATTCGACTGTTCCAGCCTGACGCAAAACGCGTGGTGGTCGACAGTCCAACTCCCCCGCACCGCCGCCGACCAGTACACCGCGACCGCCTCACACCCCGTCAGCATGGACGCGCTGCAAGTCGGAGACCTGATCTTCTGGTCCCACACCGGCAGCGGCAGCGACGCGTACCACGTCGCCATGTATTACGGGAACGGCAAGATCCTAGAAGCCCCCAGGACCGGCAAGAACGTCCAGGTAGTCAAGCTCTACCGCTCGGGGGGATTGGTCGGCGCCACCCGACCCGCTTAGCGTGTACACGCCAAGGTGTCGCCATCCGAACAGGAACGAGGCCCTACACCCACCGGGTGTAGGGCCTCAGTCGCAAGGGGATTGGCGGTCAGGCCGCCGTACTGTCGACGTACACCACCGGCTTGCCCGGGGCGTTCAGCGCCTCGGCCAGCCTCCCCCAGTCGTCCACGACCGGGGGCAGGATCGCCCAGCCGCCCGCCGGCACGACCGCAGCACCGGCCGCCGAGGCGTGAGCCCCTGTCTCGGCAGTGCCGGCGCCGAGCTTGCCCCTGCTGTCGCCTACGCTCATGGCAGATCCTCCGTAAGGGATCGAGGCCCAGGAGCCGGCACCCACCGCCGCGCCCAGGGCCGAACTGTGAGGGGTCGGGCACCAACCCGGCCCCTCTTTCTGTTGCCCATCTTCCCCACCTTGGGAACTAGGTGTCAAGGAACCTTGGTACCAAGTCCCCAAGGTGGCATAATGGAGGAGCGGAAAGGTCGCGTGTTCGCTTGTGCACGCTAGGCAGGCCGTTATGGTTCCGAGGTACCAAGGGCGCAAGGCGTCAAGGTGTCGATGGGGAAAGGTGGCAAGACGATGGCCAGTTCGGCCAGGCCCAGGATCAGGCAACGGACGAAGCGCATCGCGTACGTCAACCAGAAAGGCGGAGTCGGAAAGACCACGTGGACCATCAACGTGGGCGCCGCCGCCGCAGAGTTGGGCGCCCGCGTACTCATCCGGGAGATGGACCCCCAGGCCAACAGTGCGTCGTCGGTGGAACCTGAGGACGGCGAGTACACGATGAACGACGTGATGAGGCCGGAGGAGGAGACCGGTGAAGTGGTGCCCGGCAGTCTCGGCAGCGCCATAAGGCGTACGGGCAAGCAGTGGCCGGGGGGACTGTGGATCGTCCCAGCGGAACTCGCGCTCGCCAGCCGCGAGAACGACAACGGCCCGGGGGCACCCCGCGAACGCCGGTTGCAGATCGTCAGCGAGGGCGTGTTGGACCCGTTCGACCTGGTACTGACGGACTGTCCTCCGAACGTCGGTCAGCTCACCATCAACGCCCTGGCGGACAGCGACGAGGCACACATCGTGACCTCACCGACCAAGTGGGGCGTGGAGGGAAGCCACCAGGCCCACCGCACCATCCGGATGGTGCAGAGGCACCACAACGCTGATCTGATCTTCGGCGGTGTGTGGGTGAACATGTACCAAACCGCCGGCAAGAACGGTCGGGTGGAGTCGCGTACACGCGTTGCGGAGCTGCGTGCAGCGGAGCACTTCACCGGGAAGATCCACGACCCGATCGTGCACGACATGGAAGTGATCCGGCGTGCGGCCGGCGCATCGGTCCCCCTGTCTGCCTACGGCAACGACAAGGACGCCACCGAGGCCGCCGCGATCTTCCGGGGCATCGCCGAACGCGCCCTCAACGACTGACGACCAAGGAGCATCCACCGACATGGCCGCCAAGCCCGAACCCAAGCCGGCGTCCGCTCCCCCGGAGGACGAAGACGACTTCGACCCCAACGCAGGCGCCGCGAAGCCGCCCAAGGCCCCCCAGGGCCACCCCGTCGACCCCGAGGGCGCACGTCCCCAAGGTCCCCAGGAACCAAGGGGGCAAAGCGGCGGCAGCCTGTCGCCGCCACCTGGACAGCAGGGCGGACAGGCGGGTGGCAAGGAGACAGGGAACCAAGGTTCCGAGGTACCAGGGAGCCAAGGGCGCTTGTCCTCGGCCGACCGCCCCAAGCTGGGCGCCCGCGTCGACCCCTGGTTGAAACAGGCCCTCAAGATCGCCGCAGCCGTCGAGGGCCGCAAGGAAGAGGCGTTGGTGGAACAGGCTCTGACGGCCTATCTGTTCCAGATCCACCCGCAGCTCGCCGCCGAGATCAAGGCCCGGCACGAGCCCCAGCCGACCTACTGACAGCAAGCGGCCCCAGGAACCGCCCAACCTTCCAAGAAGCGCGGTCCTAGGGCCATCCGCAAGGAGAGGACCCCATGCAGTACCCCCAGAGTACGGCCACGGAAGAGGCCGAGGCGCCCGCGGATTCCGCCGCGCCGAAGATCGAACTGACCAGGACACACCGAGCACTGATCGGCATCGTCATCGCCGGCGCTGTAGTGATTGCGGCGATTGGCTTCGCCGGTTCCTACGCGGCAGTGCGCCAGCTCGCGCAACAGAAGGGCTTCGGCTGGTTCGCCAACGTCTTTCCGATCGGGATTGACGCCGGGATCGTCGTCCTCCTGGCCCTCGATCTGCTCTTGACGTGGCTCCGCATCCCGTTCCCGCTTCTGCGGCAGACGGCATGGGTGCTTACTGCCGCCACCATTGCGTTCAACGCGGCCGCGGCCTGGCCCGATCCCCTCGGCGTCGGGATGCACGCCGTGATCCCGATCCTGTTCGTGGTCAGCGTCGAGGCCGCCCGCCACGCTGTCGGCCGGATTGCCGACATCACCGCGGACAGGCACATGGAGTCCGTGCGGATCGCACGGTGGCTACTGGCCCCCCTTCCCACATTCCTGCTGTGGCGCCGGATGAAGCTGTGGGAGCTGAGGAGCTATGACGAGGTGGTCAGGCTCGAACAGGCCCGCATGGTGTACCGGGCCCGGCTCCGCGCCAAGTTCGGCCGAGGGTGGCGACGCAAGGCGCCCGTGGAGTTCGTGATGCCGCTCAGGCTCGCGCGATACGGGGTCGCCCTTGACGCCGAACAGCTCGCTGAACAGCTCGCCGAGATGGCTCAGCCCGTCTCGCTGGCGGACGATATCCACTCCAGCCAGTCCGCGCGGCATGAAATCGAGGCCGGATCTCCGGTGAGTGGATACACCGACGAGTCGACGTATCCACTAGCGGCCGGCGGACGGTTCCCGACGCCGGGGCCCGCCGGAGCCTCATACCCGGACGGAGACACCGAGGGCGGCGAATCTCTGCAAGACGGCACCGCATCGGCGTCCCCGGACCAGGTGGATACCTACAACGAGCCCGAGGCCGCCAGCCGAGAGACCGTCATGGCCGATCGCTCCCGACAGCCAGCCGACACCATCCACGTCCGCATCCCTGCCCAGCAGGACACCGACGAGGACCCAGACGAGGCCAAGGACCAGGCCGAGGAGGCCGAGGTCATCGACCTCACCACGATGCCCGGCGTCGAGGCCGTGCAGCTCGCGTACGAACGTCTCAGCCCCGAGGAGCGCAAGCAGTCGGACAGGCAGAAGGCTACAAAGATCGCGGATATGACGGGACTCGCGTACAACACCGTGCGCCGGTACCTGTCCGACCTCCGCAAGGCCCAGCGCGAAGAGGTATCCAGCGCGGCCCCCGAGGTGGCACCTGTACCCGAGCCTGAGGGCGGATGGGCGATCCTGCCCCCGGACGGTGGGGGAGGAGAAGGCCGCCCCGCGACGGACCAAGATCCAGAAGTATCCACCGAGGAAGACGAGTGGGCCGAGGCGTTCACTCGCCACCATCAGCAGGGGAAATGAACGAATGAAGGTGCCACCTCCCGCCGGAGGTGGCACCTTCGCCAGTTGTGGACCTCCGGCGGGAGGTGCTTAGCGTGCACACGCCAATAGAGGTTCCAAGGTGTCAAGGTGCCGAGGAACCAAGGAGACGAGGCACCTATAACCAACCGCTTCAACCTGGCTAGGAACACCCCGGAATCCGCCGTCAAGGAACCATGGAACCAAGGTGTCGAGGAACCTTTGGGCCGATAGCCAGGCGGGCGGCAGCCCGCAAACGACTGTGGGGCCGACTCGGCAAGAGTCGGCCCCACAGTCGCGTACGGGTGAGGCGATCAGACCTCGAATCTTGCGGCGAAGCTGGTGAACGCCGCGAACTGGTCGGGTGTGATGAGGAGCGCGGGGCCGGCGGGGTCCTTCGAGTCCCGTACGGCGATCCGGCCGAAATGCGGCCGGACGTCTGCGACCTCGACGCATTGCGACTGGTCAGAGCCGCTGTACGACGACTTGGCCCAGGCGGCTCCTGGCAGGTCGATGGCGCGGGCCACGGCCTTAGGCATGGGGTGTTCCCTTCATGTACTTCTTGATCACGGTGCGTGATTCTTCGGTGGACAAGGCCGCTTCGTAGACGGCATCGAACACCTCCGTAAATGCGGTCACGTCCTCCGGCGCCTCAAGGAACACCCCGCCCCGGGTGTGGTCGACCGTTACCAGGGCGGGCCAGGGGTGCCGGAAATCCATGATCGTCATATTGCTGGTGAGTCCCGAATGCACGGGTGCGTCCAGTGGCATGACGCGAAGGGTGATGTTCCCTCGTTCCGACATGTCCAAGAGGCTGAGGAGCTGATCACGCATCAGGTCGGAGGCCGAGCCCGCCCGCGGATACAAGGCGGATTCATCGAGCACCGTGCGCAGTTCAGTGGGCCCGCTGGGCCGGGTCAGGATCTCTTTTCGGGCCTGGCGTACCTGCACCAGCGCGGTTGCAGTCCGCTGGGTTGCGGCCCGCGGCGAACTGGAGATGATCGCGTGCGCGTAGGCCGGCGTCTGGAGAAGGGCCGGAATGAGCTGTGGGAAGTACGCGCGGATCAGTACCGCTTCGGACTCCAGAGCGATGCTGTCTGCGTAGGTCTGCGGCAGCACGTCTGCGTACGCGGCCCACCAGGCGCGAAGCCCGGAGTCGATGACCCGGGTCACCTCCTTGATGGTCCCGGCCTCGGTGACGCCGTACGAGGTGAGAAGGGTCGAGACCTCATCGGCCTTGATCTGGTACTGGCCGGTCTCGATGCGGCTCATCCTCGTGTTTTCCCAGCCGAGGATGTTCGCGGCCTGCGAGAGGTTCAGCCCGGATTCCCTCCGGTAGTGGCGGAGCAAGCCCCCAAGTCGCCGTCTGAGAATCGGCGGTGGTGTCTGCGCAGTGGCCATGTGTGGATTCTGGCACAACGTTGCAGGCTCGCCGAGGGGGGTTGCGGGGGGAACACCTGTTCCGACTCTGCGGTTTTTCCTCGCAATGTTGCGGACCATGCACAGAAGAGAGCATGGTAGGGGCAAGGCCGTTGAGTGCTCGTCAGATCTCGGTCCGTCGATCACGCACGGTCGCACGCGGGTGTCGTCCCTCTCCCCCGTGGGGGATGGCACCCGCTGTTGACCACTGTCCGCGAGCAGAGGCGCCGCGATGACCGCACGTACCGCCCAGGAGCAGAACGCCACGACGAGCGCCCAGAGCGAGGCCGGTTTATCCGGTCCCGCCCGGCACGGCGACCAGGCCCCGGAGTCCGGCGAGCGGACCGCCACCACCGGGAGCCCTGGCCTGGCCTCTGCGGTGCTGTACGTGTGCGCGGTGCGCGGGACGCTGACACCGAGCCTCGCGGCGGACAGAGCAGAGGCGGAGGGCCGTGAGTTCGCCCAGGCACGCGGTCTGTCGCTCGCGGAGACCGTCACCGACCCGTACGGCGAACCCGACCCCTGCCGCCGCGAAGGATGGCAGCGCGTGCGGAAGTTGGCGGAATCGGCTGAGGTCGGCGTGGTCATCACCCGGTGGCCCGCGAGCATCGCCCCGAACTCCTGCCACGACCTCAGGCACCGCGAGATCCAGTGGCTACAGGACCACGGCGTACGGGTGCGGTATTCGTGGGCACCCCTGGCCGCTGGCGGCTACCCCACGCCGGACACGTCCCCGAGGGGGGACCGGTGACCGCCGACTCCATTCCGGGCGCCCGCGCTCGGGCTGAACTTGTCGAGTGGCGCCCGCTGCGACCGGTGCCGCCGCACGGCCTCGGCCGCCCGCTTCCCGCGCCGCAGCCCACCAGGCCGTATCTGCGCATGGTGTGGTCACTGCCCGGCCGGTCCGATCGCACCCCGCACACGGCGCGAGAGCGGGTCACCCGCACATGCCACCAGTGGCGCGTACCTCACCGGATCAGGGACGACGTGGCGCTGATCGTCTCCGAACTTGTCACCAACGCGGTCACCCATGCCGCCGGTGACACGGTCACCGTCGCCGTGGTGCTCACCGGAGACGCGGTGTGGGTGGTCGTCGCCGACCGCGGCCCCCGCACGCGCTTCGAGGCCCGGCACGCGGACGACGACGACGAGCACGGCCGCGGCCTGTTCCTCGTGGAGGCCCTGGCCAGCCGGTACGAGATCCGGCCCGCCGGAATCGGCACCGCCGTTATGGCCTGCCTGAAGACCCCCCGGCGCGAGATGCCCCCACGCATCGCCGACGAGGTCACCCATTCCCCCTACGAGCCCACCGAGGACACGGATGTACCCCGCAGCCACGCTTGACGATGACACGGTGAAGCTGGCCGTCGTCATCCCGCCGGCTCCGGCCCCGGCTCCGGGCGTGGCCGAGGCCCTGCGCTGGACCTGGCCCGCCGGCTCCGACATGTACGAGCGGGTCTACGCGTGCGTGGCGGGAACGTACGAGGGCTGGGGCGTGTGCTGGATCGTGGCTGACTTACTCGGCGAGCTTGCCGCCGACTACGCCAAGGACGTGTTGCAGCTCCAGCCGAGCCCGTACGTCACCGTCACGGCGATGATCACAGGCACGCGCGCCACCGTGAGCGTGATCCCGGCGCACGATCTCGAACCCGCTCAGGGCGTGCAGCTCCCCACCCTGCCGGGGGCGTTCATGGAATCGAGCTGGGGCTACGCGACCTTGGCCGGGGGCCCGTGCCTGTATGCCGGCGTCAACGTCATCAACGCCGGGTGGGTGGCCAACGGCGCCCCTTAGACCCGCAGGCCCGCGCCACCGCGCGGGCCTGCGACGCCCCGCCCGGACTCCCCTTCTCTGTCCGGGCGGGGCACACCGGGTCCCGGCACCGAGTGCCCGCCGGGCCCGTGACAGGCCCCGGCCGCTGTCCCGGCGGTCGGGCACCGTGGCACCACCGACCGGAGGGAACCGGATCGTGACGATCGCTCCCGAGGCACCCGCAACACCCGCACCCCTGAGGTTCCTTGAGCTGGAGATCACCGGCCGCTGTCAGCTCACCTGCGCCTCGCACTGCTACGCCCAGGCCGGGCCGACCAAGGGGCACGGCACCATGACGGCCGCGGACTGGCGGCGCGTCATCGACGAGGCCGCCGCGCTCGGCGTGGAGACGGTGCAGTTCATCGGCGGGGAAGCGACCATGCACCCCGACTTCGACGGCCTGGCCGACCACGCACTGAATACCGGGCTCCGCGTGCAGGTCTTCAGCAACCTCTACCGGGTGTCGGCCCGGCACTGGGCATTGTTCGAGCGGCCCGGCCTGAGCCTGGCCACGTCGTACTACTCCGACGACGCCGACGAGCACGACGAGATCACCGGTCGGACCGGCAGCCACGCCAAGACTCGGGCCAACATCGCCGAAGCCATCGAGCGCGGCATCCGCCTGAAGGTCGGCATCATCCACATGCGCGCGGGCCAGCGCAGCGAGGAGGCCCGCGCCGAGATGCAGGCCCTCGGCGTGGACCGCGTTCACATCGACCGGGTACGCGAGGTGGGCAACGCGGCTCGTACGGCGGCGATCCCGTCCACGTCGGAACTGTGCGGACGGTGCGCGGACGGGAAGGCCGCGATCTTGCCGGACGGCACGGTCACCCCGTGCGTGCTGGGCCGTTTCCTGCCCACCGGGAACGTGAGCACGAGCCCGCTCGCAGCCATCTTCGGCGGGCAGCAGTGGGCGCAGGTCGCCGCGAGCATCCCGCGCGGGACCCGCGCCGGCTGCACACCGGACGAGGATTCGTGCATGCCCTCGCCCGGCGTCGTCACGGCCTGCAACCCTGATCAGGACGGTTCCGACTGCTCCCCGGCCGAGACCCCGGCCTGTGAACCCTCGTACGACTAGAAGGAGGTGACCGGTATGGACTGGGAGTCTCACGCGCGGCGCCTGGCGCCGGACGTGGTCCGGCCCGAATCGCGCTGGTTCGGGCCGCTTGCCACGACGCCACGGCATGTGTTCGTGCCCCGCTGGTGGGCGCACGAGGGTCAGGCGTGGGAGATGCACGACGGCCCGGCGGACGCCGGGGCGTGGATGCGCGCCGCCTACGCCAACCGCACGTTGGTGACCCGCATCGGCCCGGTGCACGCCGACCAGGCCGAGCCCGGCGCCACCGTCGCGGCGGGTAGCCCCACGTCGTCGTCCACGCTGCCGGGACTGGTGGTGACCATGTACCGGCACGCGATGATCGCCGACGACTCCCGGGTACTGGTGACGACCGGCACCGGCTACGGCACCGCCCTGTTGTGCCGGCGCCTCGGCGACGAGCGGGTGACGAGCGTGGACGTCGACCCGTACTTGGTCACGACCGCGCGCGGGCGGCTCGACTCCATCGGGCTGCACCCGCGTACGGCCGTGGTCGACATCACCGGCTATCTGCCGGGGGAGTACGACCGGATCGTGTCCACCGTGTCCGTGCGTCCCGTTCCCGCATCGTGGTTGGCCGCCCTGCGGCCTGGCGGACGGCTGGTGACCACGCTCACCGGAACCGGGCTGATCGTCACCGCCGACAAGACCGAGGACGGCGGCGCCACCGGCCGTATCGCCCCCGACCCGGCCGGGTTCATGCGCACCCGGCACGGCGACGACTACGACCGGCAGACAGACGAGCTGTGGGAGAAGGCGAAGGAGGCCGAGGGAGAGAGCGTCACCACGAGCCGGTACCCGCTGCTGTATGTGCCGGATTCGTGGGAGGTGATGTCGATGCTCGCACTCACCGTGCCAGGCATCGACCACCGCACCACCACCGCCGGGGACACACGCACCGTGTGGATGCTGCACCCTGACGGGTCGTGGGCCCGCGCGAGCGCGGACGGGTTCCTGAACTCGCCCACGGTGCACCAGGGCGGCCCGCGCCGCCTGTGGGACGGCCTCGAACGCATCCGGCACCGCCTCAACCGCGAGGGAGGGTTGCCGGTCTACGGGGCGCATGTGCGGATCGACCCGGACGGCACACTCACCCTCTCGCGAGGGTCCTGGACTGCGACAGTCGGGCACGATGGGGGCGTGGCCTGACCCTCTTGCCGCCGTCGAACGCCGTTGCCCCGCCCGCGAGTTGCGGGCGGGGCAACGGCATGCCGGACAGCGTTACGCGCTCTTGGGAGGCCGGATGGTGGTCACTGTGATCACGGGCGGTTCCGTGGCGGGGCTCACCATGTAGGTGACCGCCAGCGCGCCGAGCAGGCCAGTACGGTCATCCTCCGCACCGGCAGTCCGCGCCAGGGTCGGGCCGCCGTAGGGATCAGCGGCAAGCGTCTCCAGGTCCTCCAGGAGCGTGCCCAGGGCCGTGCCGGCGAGGAGCGCGCGCAGGGCCTCCCGCGACAGGGCACCGGGGGCGATGGCCGCCAGCCGCTCCGCGCCGTCCAGCTCTTGCAGGGCCTCCCGGGCAGCGTCCGTGAAGACCACCCGATAGCGGCTCACAGAGTCCCGGCCAGCGCGAGGAACACGTCGCCGATCTCGTACGTGGCCGCGGTTCCGGTCCGGACGGCGCCGGCCGCCGCCTCCGCGCCCGCATCGGTGGCCGTCTGCGCGACCGCCCCCCACAGCGCGACCAGGGCGAACAGATCCTCGGGGGGCGCGTCGTCCAACGCCGCTTGGAAGCGGTCGCGCAGTTCAGGCGGCAGTGCGCGGCGAATCGTGCCGACCGTACGGGGCCGGTCGATCGGCCCCGAGTGACCGAGGGGTTCAGCGGACATTCTGCGACCTCCGGGTTCGGGCTTCACCAGACTACGCGGGCGGCCTCGGCAGCGTCAGGCCCTCGGCGCGGGACCGGGTCACAGCCGCGAAGGCGTACGGCGACGCCCGGCGGGAACCGCGGCCTACACGGCCGTACAGCCGTTCTCCGTTGCAGCTTGGGGCATCCCGGGTCCGAAGTCGGGCGGGTAGGCCGCGTTCCACAGCTCCAGCCAACCGGCGGGGTCATCCGGCGAGGCGCCGTCGACGAGCCCGGCATGACCGGTGAGAAACCCAAGGATCTTGGCGGCACTCTTGCCGGGGTGTGCCTCGCGGACGTGCTCAGCGCCAGCGTCCATGATCGGCGCCACCGGGTCGGCCATCAACACGGCCCGGGTCGAGCCCTGGCACCCGCTGCACTGCACCCACGCAACCGCCAAGGTCGCATCCGTTTTCGTGATCACGCCCGGACAACGAGGCGTTCGGCGGGAAGGCACGGGACGGATCGGTTTAGCGTGCACACGCTAGGGCGTCCCGGAAACGATCGGTTCCGGGACGGCGACCGGGTGGCGCCGGAACTCGCCGATATTCGTCCCGAAACCCGTCCCGGAACCTCAGTCGCCGCCGGAGAATCGGGATACGTTATCGGGACGACTGAAAAGCGGGTAAAGGTGCCACTAGCGGAAGAACCGGGAAAGTCCGACGAATTGGCGCGGGCCGAGTTGATCGAGCGTCAGCCCTGCCCGCGATGCGAGGTGCCGGCCGGCTCGCCATGCCGGACCCATACGGGGCTTGTCGCCTCGGTCTACCACACCGGCCGGTACGCGGGACTCCCCAAACTCCGGTCCGGCCCGGCGGTCCGGATGCCCGCCGACCGCCGACCGGGGCAGCTCTGGCAGCCCGGACCGGCCCCGGAGATCACGGAGGCCGTGGCCGAGCGGCCCGGCGACCGCATCGGGTACGCGAGGGCCAGCCGACGCGGTCAAGACCTCACGGCCCAGATGACCGCCCTCGGCGCGGCCGGGTGCGTGCGGATCTTTGACGAGGTGATCAGCACCCGGCAGCCGACCCGGCCCAAGTACGTACAAGCCCGGGACTCCCTCCGGACGAACGACATCCTCACCGTGCAGCGGCTAGACCGCCTCGGCCGCAACATGGTCGAGCTGATCGTGTCGGCACAGGACATCCAGCACCTCGGCAACCGGCTGGAGATCCTGAGCGGACCTCTCGCCGGCATCTACGATCCCCAGGGCCCCGGGAAGATCCTGTTCGTCGTGGTGGCCGTGTTCGCTGAGATCGAGCGCGAGTTCATCCACGAGAGGACCATGGACGGACTGGAGACCGCCCATGCGAAGGGCCGCCGCGGTGGTCGCCCCCGAGCCGTCAGCGCCGACCAGCTCGCCGCGGCACTCGCCCGCCGGCACCGTGAGGAGCCCGTGCCCGCCATCGCCGCAGCACTTGGCATCAAGAGGTCGACCCTGTACCGGGCCCTAGACGAGCACGACCAGGCCGCAGCCAGGGAAGCACTCAAGACCCCGCAGCTCTAGGCACCCCCGCCCCGGTTGCCCCCCGGACACGGGAAAAGGCCCGTGCGGTGAACACGGGCCTTTTCCCGGGGTCTTTGGGCCCCCGCCCCCTCCCGGGGGTTTGTGTACGGCAAGCCGAAAGACCCGCTCGCCAGGCGAGCGGCGGAACAGAAGCCCGGGAGGCTTCCCCTTCCGCCCAGGAGAACGAGCGGGCGGCCCTGGCGTCACCCACGGGCGGGCGGCCGGCTCGCCGCCGTGGTGGTGGTGCGCGGGCCGACGCGTCCGGGGTCGGGTGCTCGAGGAACGCCGGCACCGCCTCGGCGCCAGCTCGCCGCCGCGGAACAGCCGGCGTGCCTCGTGCACCGCTTCCGTCGTCCGGCGGCCGCGGGTTGTGGGTGGTGGTGT
>NZ_JAEQAZ010000112.1 GCF_016654115.1 Streptomyces sp. MBT53 | reverse complement strand
GACCCGGGCCGCCCGCGCCGCCCAGGACCAGGAACCGGCCCCTCTCCCCGGAGTGCGGGCCACCGAAGCCCTCGCGACGGACCGCCGACTCCCGCCGCTCCCACCCCCGTTGCCCACACCTCCGCACCCCGAGCAGCCTCCCGTGTACCCGGCGGCGCCCGGCGGCCCGGATCCGTTCGCCCTAGACCAGCTGGCGACCGACGCCGCGGCCCGCGCACACGCGCTGCTCAGCACCGGCCGGGATCCGGTCGGTGAACTGACGCTGTGGCAGGACGCGGTACGGCTCGCCGCCGCCCGCCCGGGTTCGGGGCTGACCGCCACCACCCGCTCCCTCTACGCCTCCCTCGCCAAGGCCACCGGACGCACCCCGGGCGAGTTGGCGCGCGCGGTGGCCGCCTGGCGGCAGGGCGGCATCGAGGGCCTGGCGGTGCTCGAAGAGCCCTGGGACCCGCCCGCCGGCCGCTTCGACCGGGCCCGCCCACTACTCCTCGCCGCCGACCTCCCGGCCTTCCGCCCCTGGCACAACCACCTCACCCACCCGCACGGCCATGTCCAACTCCGCCTGGGCCGCGACGGCTTGTGGTACGCCTACGAATCGGAACCGGGCCACGACGACTGGTGGCCCAGAGGCACCCCGGACCTGGACCCGGTCGGCGCACTGACGGGTTTGGGCTCACCCGGCGAACTCTGAACCGGCGGGCGGTCCATGGCTCTCGTATCACGGAGGCTCCCTGCCTCCGGGAGAGTGCTTCGCACACCCCCCATCAGTGACATGCCCTGCCACCCCACCGACAGCAGGAAGCAGGACTCCACCGCTTTCACCACGCGGCGTACGAGATCCCGGCGAGTTACGTCACTTGGTTGGCCGGTGTCGGTCTTGCCGTGCTGGTGAACGGGAATACAGCATGAAGACATCGAGATGCCCGAGCCGCCGCCGGATCGCCGAGCGTGGTACGACGCGACGCGGACGCAGCACTCCAGTGGCGCAGACCCGAGGGGAACTGTCATGGACAGCGCCGAGCTGAACCGCTCTGCCGGGCTCGCGATGGGGCGAGTGTCCGGGGATCCAAGTGATGGCGCCGGCGGCGACGGTCTCGTCAGCCCACTTCTGGACCGCCGGGGCCTGGCTCTCGACCGGACGAGCCCCGAGGACGAGTGGGCCGTGCACCGTGTCGCGCGGACGGGCAACCCTGACTCCTGGGGATTCAGCTCCGTCCTGTGACCGGCGGCGTGCCGATGGTTGCCGGGGTCCGGCCCTTCCAACAGTTCGTGCTCAAGGTTCACAGTCGGTGCGATCTGGCCTGCGACCATTGCTATGTCTACCGCCACGCGGACCAGAGTTGGCGTCACCAGCCGCGTGCCATGACACCGCAGACGGTGCGCACCACGGCTTCGCGTATCGCTGAGCACGCCGAAGCGCATCGGCTGAACCGGGTGCGTGTCGTCCTGCACGGCGGGGAGCCGTTGCTCGCGGGACGCGATCGACTGCGTCTCGTCGCCCGTGAATTGAGATCGGCGCTGAGCGGGGTGGCGGAACTCGACCTGCGTATGCAGACGAACGGACTGCGGCTCGACGAGGCATGGTGTGCCCTGCTGGTCGAAGAACACATCGTCGCGGGTATCTCGCTGGACGGTGACCGGATCTCGAACGACCGGCACCGGGTCAGGACCGATGGTTCAGGAAGCTATGACGACGTGGTCCGCGCGGTTCGACTGCTCGGCGCGCCGGAACACCGTTCGGCCTTCGCCGGCCTGCTCTGCACCGTGGACGTGGAGAACGATCCGGCCGCGGTGTACCGCGCGCTCGTACAACTGCGCCCGCCACGTATCGACTTCCTGCTGCCGCATGCGACCTGGGACCGCCCACCGCACCGGCCGCACGGCCCGACCGACTACGCGGACTGGCTGATCACGGTCTTTGACATCTGGAACTCCGAAGACCGCCCTGTCCCCATCAGAATGTTCGATTCCATCAGGGCGTCGGCCGCCGGGCGGGCGGCCTCCACAGAGGTGCTGGGACTAGGCAGCCCCGACCTGGTCGTGGTGGAGACAAACGGGGCCATCGAACAGGCCGACTGGCTGAAGACGGTCGGCCAGGGAGCCGCGGCGACCGGGTACCACGTGGCGACGGACAGCTTCGACGTGGCCGCGGCCCATCCCGGGTTCCTGGCACGTGCACCCGGCGTCGGCGCGATGTCGGGTCAGTGCCGTCGCTGCCATGTGGTGACGGTGTGCGGAGGCGGCCTCTACGGACACAGGTATCGCACGGCCAACGGGTTCGACAATCCGTCCGTCTACTGCGCCGACCTGCTGCGGCTGATCACACATGTGCGAAGGGCGGATGGCCCACGCCGTCACCATCGCCTGGCGGAAGCGGACTTCGAGACCCTGGCATTCGGCGGCGGCGATGCGGACGTGGTCGGCAGACTCGCCGACGCACAGATCAGTCTGCGGAGGTCTCTGCTGGCGCACCTCCACAAGGCGGGGGCTCTCACGGGCGAGGCATGGAACTCGCTTCTCCAGGAGGACGCGGCCGTCGTGGACGCCGTCCTCGCCCAGCCGTACATCCGTGCATGGGCCGTGCAATGCTGCGAGGCTCTCGCGGACGGAAGAAAACACCCAGACACCGGGCGCCTGGCAGAGATGGCGTTGGCCGCCGCAATCGGGTCGAAGCGGCGGCTGGACCTCACCGTTCCGCTGCGTTCCGGCGCTGTCCAACTGCCGGGGCTGGGGCGAATGACCGTGTCGGACACGGGAGTTCTTGCGGCGGGTGAACTGCACCTGACCGTTGAGGACGGCCGTATGCGCGGATCCGAGGCGATCACCTTCGAACCGCTGCGTCAGGTGACGGCGGACGGCATCAGCGTCGGTCTGGAGGACACCGATCCGTACCGTGACTGTCATACCTGGCCGTCGGCGCACCGCCTGTCGGAGGATGAAGCGGGACGTTGGCAGGAGCTGTTCGCCGAGGCCTGGGACATCCTCCGCCGCGACCATCGACGGTACGCGCAGGACCTCGCCGTCGGACTGCGTTCCATCACGCCGCTCACCCCCGTCCCAGGCAGGCGTGTGAGCGACACTTCACGGCATGCCTTCGGGGCTGTTGCCATAGCGCTTCCCGAATTGGCCGAAGACCTTGCGCTGTTGCTGGTCCACGAGTTCCAGCACGCCAAACTCGGCGCCCTGTTGGACATGTACGACCTCGTCGACCCGGCACACGACCGGCTGTACCAGGTCGCCTGGAGACCCGGCCCCCGGTCGGTGGAGTCCGCGCTCCAGGGTGCGTACGCCCATCTCGCGGTCGCGGACGTCTGGCGGCGCAGGACCGGCGGGGAAGCGGCCGAGCAGGCCCGCTACTGGCAGGCGGCCGCCGTCGCCGCCCTGGACGACATCGTCGCGGGTGGCGGGCTCACGGCGCTGGGACTGCGTTTCGCCGACGGGATGAGGACGCCCGCCGGCGGTGCCCCCGTCCTGGAACGATGGTGACGGATACCGGGCCCCGCCACAGAGTGCGGGGACTGGTCGAAGACCTGCGCGCCCTGGGCCTTGCGCCCGGGCACACGGTCCTGGCGCACACATCGCTCCGTGCCGTCGGCCCGACACAGGGTGGCGCCGGCGGTCTGCTGCGGGCGCTTCGCGAGGCCGTGACCCCAGCGGGAACCGTGGTCGTGCCGACCCACACCACCGACAACTCGCTCACGTCCCGTGCGTACCGCGAACGGGTGGCCGGTTTCACTCCCGCGCAGAAGGCGGCCCACCATGCGGCGATGCCGGGGTTCGACGCCGATACGACGCCGAGCACCGGTATGGGGCAGCTCGCCGAGCGGCTCAGACTGACGCCGGGGGCGCGACGCAGCGCTCACCCGCAGACCTCGTTCGCAGCACTGGGCCCGATGGCCGAGTGGCTCACTCTCGGCCATGTTCTCGACTGCCACCTCGGAGAGCGTTCACCGCTCGGCAGGCTGTACCGGGCATCGGCCTACGTCCTGCTCCTCGGCGTGGGCTACGACAAGTGCACGGCGCTGCATCTGGCCGAGTACCGGCTGCCCGACACCCGCCGGCAGGAGTACGCCTGCGCGGTCGCCACTCCGGACGGAACGGTGTGGCGGTCGTTCACGGACATTCCTCTGCACGACGGTGATTTCGCCTTGCTGGGCGCGGACTTGGACGAAGTCGAAGGGGCATACGGGCCTCTGGTACGCCATGGGCAAGTCGGTTCGGCAACTGCCCGATTCCTCCCTATGGTCCCCGCGGTCGATTTCGCGTTCCAATGGTTCGGAGAGCATCGGCGTTGCTAGGGGGCAGACTTGAGCGGACCGTACGAATCGCGTTCAGCCCCTGACGCCCCCTTCTTCTTTCTCAGCTACGCGCATGTGCCGCTCCCGCGGGGCCATCCGGACGAGCTGGACCAGCGGTTGGTGGATTTTCACGGGCACCTGTTCGACCTGATCATGCAACTCACCACGATCGACGCGGCGGACAGCGCGGCTTTTCTGGACCGCAGAATTCCGCTCGGTGCGGAATGGGAGAAACACCTCAAGCATGCGCTGGCTACCTGCCAGGTGTTCGTTCCGGTCTACTCCCCGCGCTACTTCGGCAGCGAGTGGTGCGGCAAGGAGTGGGACGCGTTCGAACGCCGTCAGCGGCACCACCGTGAATCGAGGCCGCATACGGTCACACCCATCGTCCCCGTCTGGTGGCTGCCTCCGGAACGAGTCCGGGTTCCCGCGGTGGCCAGGCGCCTTCAGCACACGCACATCGATCTGAGCGTCGACTACCGGCAGAAGGGCTTGTTCGGCCTTGTGGCGGAGGGGCGCAGAACGCGCTACAGACAGGCCGTCTGGGGTATTGCCCAGGCGATCGTGGACGTCGCCGAGACAGCGCGACTGGACCCGTGCGACGTGGCCCTGTTCGACGACCTGAGGAACGTGTTCGAGGGGGATCAATGACAGTTCCAGTCTTCTTCCTCAGTCATGCCCGGACGCCTGGCAGCCGCGCGTTCGGGTCCGATCCGGACCGTCCCGTCTTCGAGTTCTTCGGCGACCTGTCCCGTGAGGTGGCCCGGGTCATGGGAGTTCGCAAGGCGGATGCGGGACATGTGGAACGGCCCCGCGTCACACCCGCCGAGTCGCACAGAGCCCTGGCCACCTGCCAGGTGTTCGTGCCGATGTACTCACCGAGGTACTTCACCGATCCCGTGTGCGGAAGGCAGTGGACCGCCTTCGAGCACCGTGCGGGGGCGGCCTACCCCGGATCGGTGATTCCGGTGTTGTGGACCCCGCGCAGGGCTGCCGTGACCCTGCCGCTGGCGGTCCTGGACGTACCGACGGATCTCGGCCCTCCCGAACCGGGCGGGGAGTCCACCGCCGTGGACGAGGAGGAACGGTACGACGAGGGCGGGCTGTACCGGCTGATGGACCTGGACGAGGACAGGCAGGTCTACCGGCGGATTCTCAGGCGGCTCGCACGGCGGGTCGCGGCGGCTGCCCGTACCTCTCCCGCACCGCCCGTGAGCGTGAGCGAGGTCGTCAGGGCCGCCGACGCCTTCGCGGTCCCGCCGCCGCGGCCGGTGTTGCGTGTCACCGTGCTGGCCCCGCAGAACAACAGGCTCCCCCCGGGCCGCGATGCGGTGGCCTACGGACCGCTTCCGACCGACTGGCAGCCCTACAAGTCGGGGGTCGAGGCGCCCGTGGCCGTCCAAATGGCGGAAGTCGCCAGGAACTTGGGGTTCATCCCCGAGTCGGTGCCCTTCGAGAAGGCCTACGGTGAGTTCCTGAACGCGAGTCCGGCACCCGCGCCGTGGGTGTTGGTGATCGACCCCTGGATGCTGAGCGATCCGCAACTCGCCGAGCGCGTCAGGGCCATTGACGCGGCAGGCCGGCCCTGGGTCGCGGTGCTCGCGGTCCTCGCGGTCGACGACGGGCAGACGCGCGAGAACGAGAGCCGGCTGCGCTCACTGCTCAGGTCCGCACTCCCGAGGCATCTCGAAGCGGGCCGGAACGCCCAGCGCGCAGCGGCCCGCGGTATTGAGACGGCGGACGCATTCGGTCTGATTTTCGCCGAGTTGGCGCAGGGTTCGTATATGCGGTATGTGGGTGGCATGCAGGAGCACGCGCCGTCGCAGCGTTCCTGGCGGAACCGTGACGACGACGAATCGGAGACTGGTGAATGAACGGCGAGGGCAACGGACGTATCGTCACGTTCTATTCGTACAAGGGCGGTACCGGACGCACCATGGCCCTGGCGAACACCGCCTGGATCCTGGCCTCCGGTGGCCAGCGGGTACTCGTCGTCGACTGGGATCTCGACGCGCCCGGCCTGGACCGGTTTCTGCACCCGTTCCTGGATCCGGAACAACTGCGTACGAAGGCCGGCGTCATCAACCTGTTCAGCAGCTTCAGTCAGGCGGTGACCGAACGGCTCCACCAGAAGAAGCAGCAGGGCACCCCGCCGGACGAGGGGCGGCCCAGCGAGGAGGAAGCAACCTGGGTCGCAGACCAGGCGCGCTTCAACCACTGTGTCATCCCGGTGGAATGGCAGTTCCCGGGCCGGGGACGGCTGGACTTCATCTCCGCCGGGGCGCAGAACAGCCAGTATCTGGCGGCGTTCTCCCAGTTCAACTGGATGCCGTTCTGGGAGGGTTGGCACGGCCCGCACTTCCTCCAGTCGTTGCGTGAGGAACTCTGCCAGCACTACGACTACGTGCTCGTCGACAGTCGCACGGGGCTCAACGACGTGTCCGACATCTGCACCGTGATGCTTCCGCACGTATTGGTGGTCTGCTTCGCCCCCAGCAGCCAGGGGATCGACGGTGCCCATGCCGTGGCGAGCAAGATCGACGGCATCTACGGCTACCGCAACATCCGTATCGTTCCGGTCCTGATGCGGGTCGAGGACGCCAACGGCGAGGCCGACCGGCTTGAGGCCACTCGGCAGC
Source organism: Streptomyces sp. MBT53 (assembly GCF_016654115.1). GTDB lineage: Bacteria > Actinomycetota > Actinomycetes > Streptomycetales > Streptomycetaceae > Streptomyces. The sequence continues at coordinate 21,966 of NZ_JAEQAZ010000112.1, read as the reverse complement.
AGGTGCGGTCCAGGTTCGCCGAGACCCTGCGCCGCCACCACGGTGACCGGGATCCCCTGGACTATTGGGGCAAGGCCGAGATCCCCTACCGGCCCAGCTACGCCTACGAAGAGATGCTCGCACCGTTCCGTGACGCTCCCGGCAGCCACTCCTCGATGCTCGCCGCATGCGAGCGGCTGACCGGGATCGTCTCGGAGGGTGAGGTGACCTCGCTGGCCCGCATCGAAGAGGGCGTCCGGCAGCACCAGTTGGAGCGCTACAAGCGTCAGCGCCCGCTCGGCAACTCGGACGTGTACCTCAGTTTCGTGCCGGAGGACAGGACATGGGCGGACTGGATCGCCCACGTCCTGCACAGCACGGGGTTCCGGGTGTATCTCGCGCCGAGCGGTTCTGCCGCCGGACGCATGGCCAAGGACGAGACGGAACGGGGCGTCGATTCCGCGGTCCAGACGGTCGCCGTACTGTCCAACGCCTACTTGCGTTCCGAACAGGCGCGTGCGGTCTGGGAGAAGATCGCGTCGATCGACTCGTTGGGCAGCCGGCGCAGCCTCATCCCCGTCAAGGTCGACGAGGTACGCGTCAGTGCTCCGTACTCGGAGCGGGAGGCCGCGGATCTGGTCGCCTGCGGCGCCGACGAGGCACAGGCCAGAGAGGCGCTGCTGCGAGCTCTGGACGCGGCGACGCCGTCCGGGGTTCACCCTGCGACCGTGGACGGGGACGGACCCCGCTATCCGGGGGCAGAACCCCCTGTGTGGCTGGTACCGCTCCGTACCACGGCGTTCACCGGACGCGGCGGAATGCTGGAGGACCTGCGCGAGCGGCTCAGGAGGGGAAGCGGCACGGTTCTGCTTCGGGGCATGGGGGGAGCCGGCAAGACGTTGCTGGCACAGGAGTTCGCGCATCGCTTCCGGGGAGAATACGACGTCGTCTGGTACATCCAGGCCGATCAGCGAAACCTGGCGGTGGAGCAGTACGCGTGGTTGGCCCCGAAGATCGGTGTGCAGGAGCGGAAGAATCCCACGGACACCGCGGCCGCTGTGCGGGACGCACTCAGGCGTGGAGTTCCGTACCACCGCTGGCTGCTGGTCCTCGACAACGCGGAGAGTCCCGAGAGCCTGACCGATCTGCTCGTCAGTGGCGGATCCGGACATGTGATCGTCACCAGCCAGCGCTCCGAGAGATGGGACCGGCACGCGGAGATCGTCGATGTCGGCGTCTTCGACCGCGAGGAGAGCATCGCCCACCTGCGCAGCAGACTCCCCGAGTGCACTCTGAAGGAGGCCGACGAGGTGGCGGAAGCGCTCGGTGACCTGCCGTTGGCTGTGGAACAGGCGGCCGCAGCGCTCAAGGAGTCCGGCATCGGGACTCGGGAGTACGTGGTGCAACTGCAGAACCAGTTGCCCGTGGACACCGAGGGCACCAGCCCGGACGACCAGTTGCTGGACGTGTCACAGGCGTGGCGCGTCGCCATCGCACAGCTCAGCAAGAACTATCCTCCGGCGGTCCAACTCCTGCGACTCGCCTCGTGGTTCAGTCCGGAACCGATCTCCTTCGACCTGCTGCAGAGCACCGAGATCGCGCGTTCCCTGCGCGGCGGATCGACGGTGCAGGACAGCACGCAGATGATCTCCAGGGCCTTCCAGGAGTTGAACCGGTACTCGCTGGCCAAGGTGGACCGGCGCTCGCAGAGTCTCCTGGTGCACAGACTCGTCCAGCTGTCGGTGCGTGCCTCGATGACGGAGGAAGAACAGAGTGTCACCTCGGAAGCGGTGTACCGCACTCTGGTCGCCGCGCGGCCGGAGAAGGACGACCCCGAGGATCACAACACATGGGAGCGCTACCGCATCATCTGGCCGCACCTCGGGACGCTGTGGGCCCTGTCGACTCCCAACAGCGGTATTCGCAAGCTCATTGTCGACCGTGTCCGGCAACTGCGGCGCCGTGGTGAGTTCAGGCAGGCGCTGGATCTCAGCCGCCGTGTTCTGACGGAATGGACCAAACCGGAGAACGGCGGGCGCGACGACCGCTGGGCATTGCACATGGAGTTCCAGATCGCGAACATCCTGCGCGCCCAGGGCAGGTACACCGAGTCCCTGGCGATCGATCAGGATGTGCTGCGACGGCAGCGGGCTGCGCTGAAGGACACCGACGATCTGCACATCCTCATGACCGCGGGCAGCAATGCGGCCGATCTCCGAGGCCTCGGCCGGTTCACGGATGCCCTGACCTACGACCGGGAGACCCGCCGCAAGTTCATCGAGCTGTACGGCGACGACCACCAGCGCAGTCTGCTCGCCAGCAGCAATCTCGCGGTGTCGCTCAGGTTGTCCGGTCAGTACTACGAGGCGCTTGAACTGGACCAGAAGACACTGGAGACCAGGGAATCGATCTTCGGTCCCAACCATGCCAACACCATCGAGTCGGCCATCAACCACGGCCGTGACCTGTGTGACTGCGGGGAGTACGAGCAGGCGGTGCGCCAACTGCGTGCCACGTACCAGCGCTGCCTCGACGATGCGGGGTACGGTGCCGACTCACCGATCACCCACAACGCGGCCAAAGCCCTGGCGGTGTCGCTCCGTCGTGCCGGCCTCGCACCGGAAGCGGAAGAACTCACCAGGAACGTCCTCAGCGCCATGCGCGAAGAAGAGAGCCATGCCTCTCCGGAGAGACTGCTTCTGGAACTCAGCCTTGCCGGAGACCTGGCCGCTCAGGGGCGAGCCCGGGAGGCCCGGGACCTCGCGCGTGAGGTTCTCGACGGCTGCAGGCGTCCCGACGGCTTCGGCGAGCAGCACCCTCACACGGTCGCCTGCATGACGAACTACGCGGTCTATCTGTATGCCGCCGGTGAGGCCGCGGAAGCGGAGACCTACGCGGAACAAGCCGCAGCAGCCTTCGAAGGGATCTTCGGAGAAGACCACCCCTTCGGTGTCATGTGCCGGGTCAACGTCGCCAACGCCCGGGCGACACTGGGCAGCAGGCGGGCGGCCCGCACCCTCTACGAGGACGCCTACGACAGGCTGCGGGAGAGCCTCAAGCCCGACCATCCGGCCACCCTGGTGTGCAACGCGAATCTCGCTGTGCTGTTGAACGAACTGGGCGAGGAAGCGATCGCCGACGCCAAGCGGCAGGAGACACTGGGGGCCATGACCAGGCGGCTGGGAGCAGATCACCCGTACACCGTCGCGCTGCGCGAATGGGACCGTATGGGACTCGAACTCGATCCGCACCCGATCTGACCCAGGACCGTGGGCCGTGCCGGCCCGGTTGACCGGGCCGGCACGGCGACAGACACGGAAGAGTACCCTCGGGGCCGCGTCCCTCAGACCCGGTCGAGTGCGCGGTCGCGGACCCAGGCCAGGACCTCGGGCAGGGCGGACAGAGCGGCGAAATGCGCGGCACTGGGCTGCAGTACGGCAGTTGTGGACGGGATGCGCTCGGCGAGCCAGCGAAAGTGACCCACCGGGCAGAAAGTGTCCTGCTCGCCGTGCCACAGAAGCAGGGGCACGTCCTTGATGGTGGCCAGATCCAATCCCCAGGGCCGGCAGAAGGCCAGGACGTCGTCCAGCCAGCCCTCCCATGAATCCCCAACGCCCTGAAGGTAGTTCTCCAGTAGCAAGCCACGCATGCCGGCGTCTTCGACGACCTCTCTGTCCGCTGCAGGCAGTTCGGGATCGAGGTTGCTGAGCAGAGAACCGGGCTGCTGCCTCACGGCGTCGGCGCTTCTGGCGAGACTGTCCGTCAGTTCCTGGAGCTTGGCCTCTGTGTGGAGCCCCGGATCTTCCGCGACGGCCAGGCTGGCCCGGGTATAGGCGAGAACATTCGACTCGGCCATGCCGGCGAACCAGTCCAGCCCCTCGGCGTCGGGCGGCGCCAACGTCACCAGCGCTGCCGCACTGGCCACCCGATCGGGATTCAGCGCGGCACAGGCCAAGGCATGCGGGCCGCCTCCCGAGCGGCCCACCACGGAGTAGGTTCCTTCGATCCCCAGGGCGTCGGCGATGGACTCCACATCCGCGGCCGCATCCCTGACCAGGCGTCCCTGAAAGCGACCCGACTCGCCGTAACCCGGGCGGTCGTAGGCGATCAGATGGATGCCGAGGCGATGCAGGAAGGAGGGCAGGGGTCTGGGGCCGAGCCTGCTGCCCGGGGTTCCGTGCAGCAGAAAGACGGGGTGCCCGTTCGGATCCCCCCATGTTTCACAGGCAAGCTTCCTGCCAAGGGTGCCAGCTGCCTCGACCATCCTGAACACGCGGTGCCTCCCGTCGCCAGCGGCCATCGCCCGGAGCGGGACTCAAGACCAGCATGTGTGCAGCGTGGCCTCGCGTCGACGCCTGTTTCGGACTTCGTGACCTCTCTGGCGAACCTTCGTTATTCGTCGCTCCCTGTCCGGCGACGCGTAGACGCTAGTGCATGTAGTAAGTCACGTGCCTAACGGTCGCCTTGTTCAATACGCCGATCGAGGCAATTCGGACCCCTGCCTCAGGACGTGTCCTTCGATACAGCCCCTCGCCCACCAGTGAAGGCCATGTGAGAGTTCCCCACCCAAGTGTGGGAGCCGGGTGCGGAGACCGAGGGCCCCACAGCCGGGTCGTAAGAAACGGCGGTTACGTTGGAGCGGTGAGCGACATGAACAACAGCCCCGCCCTCCAGTACCGCTTCGACGGCCCCGAAGACGCCCCTGTTCTCATCCTGGGCCCGTCGCTCGGGACGACGTGGCACATGTTCGACCGTCAGGTGCCCGAGCTGACGAAGCAGTGGCGGGTCTTCCGGTTCGATCTGCCGGGCCACGGTGGCTCGCCCGCCTATCCGGCCGGCTCGGTCTCCGACCTGGCCGACCGGCTGCTCGCCACCCTCGACGCGCTCGGCGTGCAGCGTTTCGGTTACGCGGGCTGCGCGCTCGGCGGTGCGGTCGGTCTCGAACTGGTCCTGCGCCACCCCGAGCGGGTGGCCTCGCTGGCGCTGATCGCGACCTCGCCGCGCTTCGAAACGGCGGACGAGTTCCGCCAGCGCGGGGTGATCGTGCGCACCAACGGGCTCGACCCCATCGCCCGCACCTCGCCCGAGCGCTGGTTCACCGGCGGTTTCGCCGCCGCGCAGCCCGCGATCACCGAGTGGGCCGTGCAGATGGTGCGCACCACCGACCCCGGCTGCTACATCTCCGCGTGCGAGGCGCTCGCCGCGTTCGACGTACGGTCCGAACTCGCCCGGATCGGCGTGCCGACCCTCGTCCTCGTCGGCTCGGACGACCAGGTCACCGGCCCCGCCGAGGCCCGCACCCTGGTCGCCGGCATCCCGGACGCCCGCCTCGCGGTCGTACCCGGCGCCTCGCACCTGGTCCCGGTCGAGCAGCCCGCCGCCGTCACCGACCTCCTGGTCCGGCACTTCTCCACCGCCTGGCAGCCGCCCTACGACCAGTCCACCGGGCAGGTCGCCGTCGTGGCACCCCCGGTCAGGCCGGTCCTCGCCGCGCCCCAGCAGGTCGCGCCCATCGCCGAGATCGCGCCGCCGCCCCCGGTACCGCCGCAGGTCATGGGCCGTCCGGATCCCTACGACGCCGGGATCAAGGTCCGTAGGGAGGTGCTCGGCGACGCGCATGTGGACCGGGCGCTGGCGCAGGCCGACGAGTTCTCCGGGGACTTCCAGGAGTTCATCACGCGGTACGCGTGGGGCGAGATCTGGGACCGGCCGGGTCTCGACCGCCGCTCGCGCAGCTGTGTCACCCTCACCGCGCTGGTCGCGGGCGGTCACCTGGACGAGCTGGCCTTCCACACCCGCGCGGCGCTGCGCAACGGCCTCACCCCGGTCGAGATCAAGGAGGTGCTGCTGCAGGCGGCCGTGTACTGCGGAGTGCCCGCGGCGAACAGCGCCTTCAAGGTCGCCCAGCAGGTCATCCGCGAGGAGACGACCCCCGCGGAGTGATCTTCAGCCCGGTACCGAAAGCACCACTCTCCGCTGCCCGCCCGGAGCCGGGCAGCGGCAGGATGGACCCATGACGCTCACCACGCTCACCAAGAAGTCGCACGCCTGCATCCGCCTGGAGAAGGACGGCCGGACCCTCGTCATCGACCCGGGCACCTTCACCGAGGAGGACGCCACGATCGGGGCGGACGCGATCCTCGTCACGCACGAGCACCTCGACCACTTCAACGAGGACCGGCTGCGGGCCGGCCTGGACGCCAACCCGGCCGCCGAGATCTGGACCCTGAAGTCGGTCGCGGACCAGCTCTCCGCCGCCTTCCCGGGCCGCGTCCACACCGTCGGCCACGGCGACACCTTCACGGCGGCGGGCTTCGACGTCCAGGTGCACGGCGAACTGCACGCCGTCATCCACCCCGACATCCCGCGCATCACCAACGTCGGCTACCTCATCGACGCCGGCCGCGTCTTCCACCCCGGCGACGCCCTCACCGTCCCCGACCACCCCGTCGAGACCCTGATGCTCCCGGTGATGGCCCCCTGGAGCAAGATCTCCGAGGTCATCGACTACGTCCGCGAGGTCAAGCCGCAGCGCGCCTACGACATCCACGACGCCCTGCTCACGGACCTCGCCCGCCCGATCTACGACCACCAGATCGGCGCGCTCGGCGGCGCGGAGCACCTGCGGCTGGCGCCGGGGGACAGCGCGTCGGTCTGAGTGTCAGTGCCGCCCGGTAGGTTGTGAGGCATGCGCATCGCGACCTGGAACGTGAACTCGATCACCGCCCGTCTGCCGAGGCTCCTGGCCTGGCTGGAGAGCAGCGGCACCGACGTGCTGTGCCTCCAGGAGGCCAAGCTCGCCGAGGCGCAGTTCCCGTTCGACGAGCTGCGCGCGGCGGGCTACGAGGCGGCGGTGAACGCGACCGGCCGGTGGAACGGCGTGGCGGTGCTCTCCCGCGTGGGACTTGACGACGTGGTCAAGGGCCTTCCAGGGGACCCCGGTTACGACGGCGTCCAGGAGCCCCGCGCCGTCACGGCGACCTGCGGCCCGGTCCGCGTCTGCTCGGTGTACGTGCCCAACGGCCGCGAGGTGGACCACCCCCACTACGCGTACAAGCTCCAGTGGTTCGAGGCCCTCAGGGCGGCCGTCGCGGAGGACGCCCAGGGCACCCGCCCGTTCGCGGTCCTCGGCGACTACAACGTGGCGCCGACCGACGACGACGTCTTCGACGTGGCCGCCTTCGAGGGCCTCACCCACGTCACCCCGGCCGAGCGCGCCGCCCTCACCGCCCTGCGCGACGCGGGCCTCTCGGACGTCGTCCCGCGCCCCCTCAAGTACGACCACCCGTACACGTACTGGGACTACCGCCAGCTCGCCTTCCCGAAGAACCGGGGCATGCGCATCGACCTGGTCTACGGCAACGAGCCGTTCGCGAAGGCCGTCACGGACTCCTACGTCGACCGCGAGGAGCGCAAGGGCAAGGGCGCCTCGGACCACGCGCCGGTGGTCGTCGACCTGGACGTCTGACCGGACCGCACCGGACCGGTCCCCGCCCGCTCAGCCCAGCGAGGCGAACCACCGTACGACGGCACCCGTCGCCGCCTGCTGGGAGCCCAGATGGCGGGAGCCGCCGTAGTCCGGAGTGCCGAGGTCGACGAGCGGAACGTCGACACCCCGCGCCCGGAACGACGCCTGGCAGTGCTCGCTGTTCCCGTTCACGGCCTGCTCGTCGCCCTCGGCGTAGTAAAGGCGCATGGGCATCTTCGGTGTCCAGCCCGTGCACACCCCGTCGGTGATCCGCAGCGCGGCGGCCAGCCCGCCCGTCGGGTGCTCGATGAGCGCCCGCCCGTGCCGGGTGAGCAGGGCGTCGATCGTGTTCGGCGTCTTGGCCACGACCTCCTGCCCGGTGTGCGTGCCGTCCAGCAGGCCCTCGATCGTCCGGGAGTACGGCGCCCGGAAGACCTCGCCCGGGCTGTCGTAGAGGTGATGGAGCCGGTTGAAGGAGACCAGGGCGAGCGCGGTGTAGATCACGCCGTCCTTCGGGTCCGCCCGTCCGTCCAGCAGGGACGGGAACGCCACGTCCCGGAAGGCGTAGGCGCCGCTCACCGGTGCCACCGCCGTGACCCGGAAGCGGGGGTCGGCGCCCTCCTGAAGGGCCCGGGTCAGCCCGAGCGCCGCCGACGCCCCCTGGGAGAAGCCGGTGGCCAGCACCTCGTGCCCCAACTGCCGTCCCACCGTGGGCGCGACGGAGGCCGCGGCCCGCAGCAGGTCCAGCGCGGCCGTCGTCTCCGACGGCACGTCCATCCACGCCTGCCGCCCGGGGCCGAGGCCGAGCCCTAGGTAGTCCGGGAGTACGACGGCGAAGCCCGCCGACGCGTAGGTGAGGGCGGGCGCCTGGCTCCACACCTCGCTCGACACGGAGGCGACATCGCCCTTGAAGAGTTCGGTGCCGTGCGTGAACGACACCGTCCGCAGCCGCCGCTCACCGCCGCGCGGGAACGCCAGCAGCCCGCTCGCGGTGGTCGGCCGACCCTTGGCGTCCACCGTGCGGTAGACCACCCGGTATGTGTCCACGCCGTAGCGGACGCGTCCCGTGTCCCAGTCCGGGCCGTCCTCGTCGCTCCTCAGCTCGGCGGTCACCTGCCGCGCGGACAGCGTCCGCAGGTGCGTCACCGACACCACCCGCCCCCGCCCCGCGTCGTGCAGGGCCTGCGCCGACGCGGCCGGAACCGCCCCCGCCCCCACGGCACCCGCGGACACCGAACCGCTCACCACCAGGGCTGCGGCAACCGACGACATCACGATCATCCTGCCTGTCCGATTCATACTGCGACCGTACGAACAGGACATCGCACCCACCATCCGGCCAACCCGCGCCCGGGAGAGGGGCTTTCCCCCGCTGCGCCCGGGGTGCTGACACGCCACCCGCGACGCCCTGTGGTGCGTACGGCGGTCCGAATGACACGCTGTATGTATGAACATCCCTTTCCTGGGTGACCGGGCCGAGAAGCACCGTATCCATGACGCCGAGGGCATCGCCGAGTTGCTGGCCGAGTGCGAGCTGCTCCGCTCGCACGCGGCCCGGGAGGGAATCCAACTCGACGACTCCGCAAGCTCGTTGGAGGCGCTCGACCAGCTGGTGCCGCGCTGGCGGGACGACGAGGAGACCGTGTCCTGGCTCGGCAACGACGCCGGTCTGTATCTGGGGACCGTGATCGTGCGCACGGTGGAGGGCGCCGCCTGGGAGATCCGGTCGGACGGCCAGCCCGTCGTACGGCTGGACTCCGGGCGCGAGTTCGACGTCGTGGCCTCCGGCCATGAGTGGGCCGCGAGCGGGGTGCCGGAGCTCTCGCAGCTCTACGCGGAGGTCTCCGAAGAGTAAGAGGGACGTAAATACGGCTAATGCCCGAAAAGTGCGTGTCGTACGTTAACTCCGGTCTTGTGTGGATAGTTTGCGGCAACCACGACACAGCTGAGAGTGAGTAGGGCTGGGCATGGCCGTCGATCCGTTGATCGAACTGCGGGACGTCAACAAGTACTACGGGGAGCTGCATGTCCTCCAGGACATCAACCTCACCGTCGGCAAGGGGGAGGTGGTCGTGGTCATCGGCCCTTCGGGGTCGGGAAAGTCGACGCTGTGCCGGGCGATCAACCGGCTGGAGACCATCGAGTCAGGGACGATCCAGCTCGACGGCCGGCCGCTGCCCGAGGAGGGCAAGGCCCTCGCACAGCTCCGCGCCGAAGTCGGCATGGTCTTCCAGTCCTTCAACCTCTTCGCCCACAAGACGGTGCTGCAGAACGTCTCGTTGGCCCAGATCAAGGTCCGCAAGCGCAAGCGGGACGACGCCGACCGGCGCTCCCTCGAACTCCTCGACCGCGTGGGACTCGCCTCGCAGGCACCCAAGTTCCCCGCGCAGCTCTCCGGCGGCCAGCAGCAGCGCGTGGCCATCGCCCGCGCCCTCGCCATGGAGCCCAAGGCACTGCTCTTCGACGAGCCGACCTCGGCCCTCGACCCGGAGATGATCAACGAAGTCCTGGAAGTCATGCGGCAGTTGGCCCACGACGGCATGACCATGGTCGTCGTCACCCACGAGATGGGCTTCGCCCGCTCCGCCGCCAACCGCGTCGTGTTCATGGCCGACGGCCGCGTCATCGAGGACCGCACCCCCGAGGAGTTCTTCACCAACCCGCGCAGCGACCGGGCCAAGGACTTCCTGTCCAAGATCCTCAAGCACTGAGCGGGGGAGTGCGATCCATGTTCCGTACGACCCGTGTGCTCCTGGTGCTGATCCTCGCGCTGCTCGCGACCGCCTGCGGCAAGGAGGGCAGCCCGCCCGTCAAGGGCCCGGCCGCCGAGAAACTCCCCAACTACCAAGTGGCACAAGGCTTTCAGCTCCCCGACTCCAAGACCTGGAAGCGGGCGAAGAAGCGCGGCTACTTCGTCGTCGGCGCCAAGGAGGACCAGCCCTACCTCGGCGAGAAGGACCCGGCGACCGGCACCTACTCCGGCTTCGACATCGAGATCGCCAGGATGATGTCGGCCTCCCTCGGCTTCGCCCCGAAGACCGTCCACTTCAAGACGATCGCCTCCGCCAACCGCGAAACCGCCCTGCAGAACGGCCAGATCGACTACTACGTCGGCACCTACACCATCAACGACATGCGCAAGAAACTCGTCGGCTTCGCCGGCCCCTACTACATGGCCGGCCAGTCGCTCCTCGTCCGCACCGACGAGCATGACATCCACGGCCCCCAGGACCTCGCCGGCAAACGCGTCTGCTCGGCGGCCGGATCGACGCCGTACCAGCGCATCAAGGACGACTACCCCAAGGCCCAACTCGTCGCCTACGACACCTACTCGGTCTGTGTCGACAACCTGCTGACCTACCAGGTCGCCGCCGTCACCACCGACGACGCGATCCTCATCGGCTACGCGGCGAAGGTCCCCGACCAGCTCAAGGTCGTCGGCAAGCCCTTCTCGAAGGAGCCGTACGGCATCGGTGTCCCGCACGGCGACAACGCCCTGCGCTTCGCCCTCGACGACGCCTTGGAGGCCCGTGAGAAGAACGGCGACTGGAAGAAGGCGTACGAGGCGACACTCGGCCTGTCCGGAGTGCCCGCGCCCACCCCGCCCGCGATCGACCGCTACCCGGCGAGCTGAGCGAGGCCGATGTGAACGTACTGACAGACAACTTCTCGACCTTCGGCGACGGCTTCCTCGGCACCGTCGAACTCACCGTCTACGCCTCGGTGTTGGCGCTCGTCCTCGGCTTCCTGATGGCCTCCTTCCGGGTCGCCCCGGTCGGTTCGCTGCGCGTGTTCGGCACCGTGTGGGTGACCGTGCTGCGCAACACCCCGCTCACCCTGCTGTTCTTCGCGGTGCTGCTCGGCCTCCCGCGCTTCGGACTCGTCCTGCCCTTCAAGGTGTTCGCGGTCCTCGCGCTCGGCTGCTACACCTCGGCGTTCATCTGCGAGGCGCTGCGCTCCGGCATCAACACCGTGCCCAGGGGGCAGGGGGAGGCCGCCCGCACTCTCGGCATGACCTTCGGGCAGACCCTCGGACTGGTCGTGCTGCCGCAGGCGTTCCGCTCGGTGATCCCGCCGGTCGGCTCCACCCTCATCGCGCTCGCCAAGAACTCGGCGATCGCGGGCGCCTTCAGCGTCACCGAACTCCTAGGCACCTACCGGACGTTGAGCGAGCTCGGTTACAACATCGTCTGGACCTTCGTCTGGATCGCCCTCGGCTACCTGATCATCACCCTCGCCATCAGCGCGCTGTTCAACGCGCTGGAGAGGAAGTGGGGAGTCGCCCGATGACCACCGCCAACGCCCTCTACGACGTCCCCGGCCCCAAGACCCGCAAACGGCACCGCCTTTACGGCATCGCGTCCACCGTCGTCATCCTCGGCCTCCTCGCCTGGATCCTCTATCTCCTGTTCGACACCGACCAGTTCACGTACACGAAGTGGATGCCCTTCGAGTACAAGGGAATTCAGGAACTCCTGCTGCGCGGCCTCGGCAACACGCTCAAGGCCTTCGGGCTCGCGGCCGTACTGTCACTGGCACTTGGCACCCTGCTGGCCGTAGGACGCCTTTCGGACCGCCGCCCGGTGCGCTGGCTGTCCACCCTGCTCGTGGAGTTCTTCCGCGCCATGCCCGTCCTGGTGATGATCTTCTTCATCTTCGTGGCGCTCAAGGTGCAGCCGCTGCCCGCACTGGTCGCCGGACTCACCCTCTACAACGGCTCGGTGCTCGCCGAGGTCTTCCGCTCCGGCGTCAACAGCGTCGAACGCGGCCAGCGGGAGGCCGCGTTCGCGCTCGGAATGCGCAAGACCCAGGTGATGTCGTACGTCCTCGTACCGCAGGCCGTACGCGCCATGCTGCCCGCCATCATCAGCCAGTTGGTGGTCGCGCTGAAGGACACCTCGCTGGGCTATCTGATCACCTACGAGGAGTTTCTCCACGCCGGGAAGCTGATCGCGTCGAACCTCGACTACGATTTGCCGTTCATCCCCGTGGTGATGGTGATCTCGCCGATCTACATCGGGATGTGCATGCTGCTCTCCTGGTTCGCCGGATGGGTGTCCCGCCGGGAGCAGCGCAGTCCCAAGACCGAGGCCGTGGACGTGGCCCCGGCTGAACCAGGGACGCTGCTGCCGCGGGTGCAGTAGTTGGAGGGCACTTGCCCGTCCGGCGGCAGCCGGAGATCACTGCTCGCGCAGCGGGATCGACACGTACGACGGGTCGTTCGCGGGCGAGGAGAAGGTCAGCTGCGCGCCGGTCGGGTTGTGCTCGATGTAGAGCGGGTCGACCGTGTCGACGACCAGGGCGAGATGGTGCCCTGCCGGGACGTCGTAGGCCGTGGAGAACAACTCCAGGTCCACACCGAACGGCTTGCCGGGCGTCTGCCCGTGCCAGGTGTACGGCGCGTTGCTGACCAGCTTGCCGAGGCCGAGCGGGCCCACGTCGTAGAGGTACGCGACGAGGGTGCCGCTCTCCTTGGTGTCCGTGACCGTTGTATGCAACTTCACCGTGCCGCGCACCTGTTGGGCGCTCGGGTACGTCCCCGACTGCCATACGGCCGCCCAGCGGCGCGGCAGCAGCGGGACCCACGCGACCGGGGGCACCTGCGCCACCTGGTCGAGGATGCTGGACAGGAAGACGATCCCGCCGTCCGCGCCCGAGTCGACGTTGGTGTGGATGGTGGTCGTGCCCGCGAGGTCGATCTTCTTGCGGGTCGCGCCGACCGACTTCCAGTCCGGATAGCCCTCGTAGCCGCCCGTGGAACGGGACTTGAGCTCCACGGGGTCCTGACGGTTGATGCCGTTGTCCTCGCCCTTGAGGTAGTGGTCGAACCAGCGCTCGGTGTCCGTCCACACGTCGTTGGGCAGCCCGAACAGTCCGGTCAGTTCGGCGGTGGCGTGGTCGCCGGGGCGGAGTTCGAGCCGCTTGGGGCCGGTCAACTCGCCGTAGAAGTCGGCTATTTGGTTGGGCGGGAAGATCGTGTCGCCCCAGGCGTTGGCGAGCATGATCGCCGCGCCGTTCTTGTTGATCTGATCGACGTAGGTCGCGGGGGAGCGTTCCTTCCCCCAGTCGATCAACTCCTGTTCCTTGGACAGGTCGGCGGCGAAGAAGTCCTTGAAGACCTGGCTCGTCTCCGCGCTCGGCCGGCCGGTGACGAGGCCGACGCCGTCCAGCAGGGCGGTCGCCTGGGAGTGTTCGGTGCGGCCCGAGTAGATCGAGTCGATCAGGTCCGCCCAGCCGCTGAGTGAGGCAACTGCCTTGATCCGCTTGTCGTGTGCCGCCGCGAGCAGGCTGATGCCGGCGCCGTACGACACGCCCGCCATGCCGATGTGCCCCGCGTTGGACGGGGTGTTGGCGAGCGCCCAGTCGATCACCTTGGACGCGTCGGCCACGTCGGCCGGGCCGCCGACCTCTATCCCGCCGCCGGACTGCCAGAAGCCGCGGACGTTGTAACTCACCACGACATAGCCGGAGTTCGCGAGCTTCTCGGCCTGGACGAGATATTGGACCTGCGGGAAGCCCCAGCTCGTGGGCAGGACGAGCAGGGGGTAGCGACGCGAGCCGTCGGCGCCCGCGGGGGTGACGACGTTCGCCGCGAGCTTCGTACCGCCGTCGCCCGCGATGTCGACGAAGCGGACGCCGTTCGTGGCGGCCTGGGCGGCGGGGGCGAGCCCGAGGACGCCTCCGGCGACGAGAGTCGCGGAGACGGCGACCGCGGCGGTCGTACGCAGGGACTGGCGACGGTTTCGCACGGGTCACTCCTCACACGTGTCAATGCAAAGTGACCCGACGGTAACCGCAGCCCTTTACCTGAGGTAACCCGTGGGTAAGTTACGTGCCAGTAACGATTGTTGAAGTGTGTGTGACTTCAGGAGGCGCGGTGCGAACTCCGTGGTGCCGGTGCAGGTAGGGGCGTTTCCGCCGCCCGGGTCACGTCCGCCACCAGCTCCACCACATCGGGGCCGTACGCCTGCGAGTTGACCACCTTCAGCAGCAGGACGAAGGTGTTGCCGCCGTGTTTGCGGGCCAACTTCTCATGGTTGCGGGCGAGATAGCGGCTCGCCGCCTGATTGGTGATCGCGCGCTGGCCGCAGAAGAGGAACACCGGCCGCGCGCCGCCGAGTTGACCGGCGGTGAGGCGGGCGAGAAGCACGTACTCGCCCTTGCCGGGATCGAGTCGGTAGCGCTCGCTGCCTATTTGGAACGCGCCCCGGTCCGGCCCCGGCTCGGGGTCGACGTTGACGCGGATGCCGGGCAGCAGGGACGCCAGGTGCGCGGCCATCCGGCGGTTGGAGGCCGGGCCGCCCACGCAGAACTCGGTGCGCTCGCCGAAACCCTGCTGGGCCGCGTCGTGCGCGACGACCTGGGCGTGCGCGTTGCAGTCCTTGATCAGGGCGGCGAGTTCGAGGAGCGCGAACACGTCGTGCCGCATCACCGTGAGTTCGGGGCCGCCCGCCTCGCGGTTGACCACGAGCAGCGACTCGGAGTTGTCGGGCAGCCCGAAGAACGCCTGCTTGCGCCGGAGTTTGCGCTTCCACAGGTAGGTGCGGGCGAGCCAGCCGAGCGCGGCGCTGATGCCGGCGGCGGCCACGCCCAGAACGATGTTGCGCAGGTCGTCATTCATGGGCGCGCATGTTAGCGGCCCGATGTGGCTGGTACGTACCGGTGTTCGACGTGTGACGTTCGTGTGGCGGCGGCCGGAAGCGGTCTGTCGGGGCCCGTGCCAGGTGGATACGCTGCGCGGACGGTTCTGGACTGGAGGTACGGATGCGTCGCCCTGTGGCACGGAAACTGTCGGTCCTGGCGGTCTCGGCCGCCGTGGTGTCGGTCGGGGCAGCGGCCCCACCCGCCGCGACGAGCAGCAGCACACCGACGAAGGTTCCGGTCGCCGTCGGCTACGGCGGTGCCGTGGCGAGCGTCGACGCGGACGCCACCGCCGCCGGTATCGAGGTCCTGAAGAAGGGCGGCAACGCGGTCGACGCGGCCGTCGCCACCGCCGCCGCGCTCGGCGTCACCGAGCCCTACTCCTCCGGTATCGGCGGAGGCGGCTACTTCGTCTACTACGACGCCAAGTCCCGTACGGTGCACACCATCGACGGCCGCGAGACCGCGCCGCTGACCGCCGACTCCAACCTCTTCGTGGAGAACGGCAAGGCCCTCGCCTTCGCCGACGCCGTCAGCAGTGGCCTCAGCGTCGGCACCCCGGGCACGCCCGCCACCTGGCAGACGGCGCTCGACCAGTGGGGCAGCGAGAAGCTCGGTACGGTCCTCAAGCCCGCCGAGCGGATCGCGAGCGACGGCTTCACGGTCGACGACACCTTCCGCACCCAGACGGCGGCCAACGAGACCCGCTTCCGCTACTTCCCGGACACTGCCAAGCTGTTCCTGCCGGGCGGCGCGCTGCCGGTCGTCGGCTCCACCTTCAAGAACCCCGAACTCGCCGCCACCTACAAGGAGTTGGGCAAGAAGGGGATCGGTGACATCTATCGCGGCGCCCTCGGCAAGGACATCCTCGCCGCGGTGAACACCCCGAAGGTGGAAGCCGGTTCGGGCTGGAACGCCCGCCCCGGCCAACTCTCCGCCAAGGACCTCGCGGCCTACCGAGCCAAGCTCCAGGCGCCCACGAAGACGACGTACCGCGGACTCGGCGTCTACTCCATCGCGCCCTCCTCCTCCGGCGGCACGACCGTCGGCGAGGCCCTCAACATCCTTGAGAAGACGGACCTTTCGAAGGCGAGCGAGGTCCAGTACCTGCACCACTACATCGAGGCCAGCCGGATCGCGTTCGCGGACCGGGGCCGCTGGGTCGGCGACCCCGCCTTCGAGGACGTACCGACGAAGGAACTCCTCTCGCAGAAGTTCGCCGACTCGCGCGCCTGCCTCATCAAGGACGACGCGGTGCTCACCAGCCCGCTGGCGCCCGCCGACCCGCGCAACCCGACGGCCTGCACCGCCGCCGGGACGGCCGCCCCGACGACGTACGAGGGCGAGAACACCACCCACCTCACGGTCGCCGACAAGTGGGGCAACGTCGTCTCCTACACGCTCACCATCGAGCAGACCGGCGGCAGCGCGATGACCGTGCCCGGCCGCGGCTTTCTGCTCAACAACGAGCTGACCGACTTCTCCTTCACTCCGGCCAACCCGGCCGTCCACGACCCGAACCTCCCGGGTCCGGGCAAGCGCCCGCGCTCCTCGATCTCGCCGACGATCGTCCTCGACAAGCACAACAAGCCGGTCGTGGCGCTCGGTTCGCCCGGTGGCGCGACCATCATCACGACCGTGCTGCAGACCCTCACGGAGTTCCTGGACCGGGGGCTCCCGCTGGTCGACGCGATCGCGGCGCCTCGCGCGAGTCAGCGCAACGCGGCCAACACGGAGCTCGAACCCGCGCTCTACAACAGCGACTTGAAGACCCAGCTGCAAGCCATCGGGCACTCCTTCACGCTGAATCCCGAGATCGGTGCGGCGACGGGTGTCCAACGGCTGCCGAACGGCGAGTGGTTGGCGGCCGCCGAGAAGGTACGGCGTGGTGGCGGTTCGGCGGCGGTGGTCAATCCGGCGCCGTAGCCGGTGAGTCGGAGGCGGGCGGAGTCGTGGACGGGGAGTCGGAGGCGGTCTGGGCCGCCGTGTCCGTCCGGAACGCGAGCCGCCCGTCCTCCATGTCCACCGTCACTCGGCCGCCCTTCGCGATCCGGCCGTCCAGAAGCAGTCGCGACAGCTGATTGTCGACCTCGCGCTGGATGGTGCGGCGCAGCGGCCGGGCACCGTACTCGGGCTGGAAGCCCTGCCGGGCCAGCCAGTCGACGGCCGGGACCGTGAACTCGACCGAGATGCCCTGCGCGTGCATGAGGCGGCGGGTGTGTTCCAGCAACAGCTCGGTGATCAGGCGGAGTTGCTCGGCGGTGAGCTGACGGAACACGACGATCTCGTCGATGCGGTTGAGGAACTCGGGGCGGAAGTGCTCGCGCAGCGGGCGCAGGATCTGCTCGCGCCGGGCCTCCTCGTCCGCGTCGGCGCCGCCGGGCCCGAAGCCGATCCCCGCCCCGCGCCGGGTGATCGCCTCCGAGCCGAGGTTGCTGGTCATCACGATCACCGTGTTGGTGAAGTCGACCGTGCGGCCCTGCGCGTCGGTCAACCGGCCGTCGTCCAGCACCTGGAGCAGGATGTTGAAGACGTCCGGGTGCGCTTTCTCGACCTCGTCGAGGAGGAGAAGCGAGTAGGGGTGGCGGCGTACGACCTCGGTCAGCTGACCGGCCTCCTCGTGGCCGACGTAGCCGGGCGGGGCGCCGACGAGACGGCTGACCGTGTGCCGTTCCTGGTACTCGCTCATGTCCAGGCGGACCATCCGGTCCTCGCTGCCGAACAACGCCTCCGCGAGCGCGCGGGCAAGTTCCGTCTTGCCGACGCCCGTTGGGCCCAGGAACAGGAAACTGCCGATCGGCCGGTCCGGGCTCGCCAGCCCGGCGCGGGAACGCAGCACCGCGTCCGACACGACCCGTACCGCCTCCTCCTGGCCGACGACCCGCCGGTGCAGATGCTCCTCAAGACCGAGCAGCCGGTCCTTCTCCTCCGCCGTGAGACTGCTCACGGGGATACCGGTCTGCCGGGACACGACTTCGGCGATCGCCTCGCCCGTGACCTCCAGATGCTGCCCCTCGTCGCCCGTGTCCTCACCGCCGGCCTGCGCCAGCCGTACCTTCAACTCGGCGATGCGGTCCCGGAGTTGGGTCGCCTTCTCGTAGTCCTCGTCGGCCGCCGCCTGGTCCTTGTCCCGGGCGAGCTGCTCCACCTCGCGCTCCAGGGCCCGTACGTCCGTGCCCTTCGTGCGCGCCCGCAGGCGTACCCGCGCGCCCGCCTGGTCGATCAGGTCGATCGCCTTGTCGGGGAGGCGGCGGTCGGTGAGATAGCGGTCGGAGAGTTCCACGGCCGCCACCAACGCCTCATCCGTGTACCGGACTTGGTGGTGGGCCTCGTAGCGGTCGCGCAGTCCGCGCAGGATCTCGATCGCGTCCGTGACCGTCGGTTCCGGTACCAGGATCGGCTGGAAGCGGCGGGCCAGCGCCGCGTCCTTCTCGATCCGGCGGTACTCCTCCAACGTCGTAGCACCGACGATGTGCAACTCACCGCGCGCCAGCGCCGGTTTGAGGATGTTGCCGGCGTCCATCGAACCGCTCTCGCCGCCACCGCCCGCGCCGACCACGGTGTGCAACTCGTCGATGAACACGATCAGTTCGTCCGAGTGCGCGCGGATCTCGCCGACGATGTTCGTCAGCCGCTCCTCGAAGTCGCCCCGGAAACGGGTGCCCGCGACCACGCCCGTCAGGTCGAGGGCGACCACCCGCCGCCCGGTCAGCACGTCCGGGACGTCGCCGTCCGTGATGCGCTGGGCGAGCCCCTCCACGATCGCGGTCTTGCCGACCCCCGCGTCGCCGATCAGCACCGGGTTGTTCTTCCCGCGCCGGGACAGCACCTCGATGGTCTGCTCGATCTCCTCGTCACGGCCGATCACCGGGTCGATACGGCCGTGCCGGGCCAGTTCGGTGAGATCGCGGCCGTACTTGTCGAGGGTCGGGGTGCCGGTGGGGCGGGGCTGGTCGGTACGCGGCAGCGTGCCGTCCGGTGCCTCGGACGGCAGGCCTGTGGGGGCGTAGCGGGCGGCGTTCAGGATGTGCCCTGCGGCGGAGTCCGGGTTCGAGGCGAGGGCCCCGAGGACGTGCTCGGGGCCGATGTAACCGGCGCCGCCCGCCCTCGCCAGGTCGTGCGCGTCCAGGAGGGCGCGTTTGACGGCCGGGGTGAGGGCGAGCGACGTGCCCTCCGGGGGTTGGACCGGTCCCGAGCGCGCGTCGATCTCCGCCGCGAGGGAGTCGGGGTCCGCGCCGGCGCGGGTGAGTAGACCGCGGGTCGGCTCCGCGGAGAGGGCCGCGCGGAGGAGGTGCTGGGTGTCCAGGTCGTGGCTGCCGTGTTCCGCGGCGTACTGGGCTGCGCCTCGGACCAGGTCCCTGGCCGGTTGGCTCAGCAGGCGGGCTATGTCTACCTGGCGTGGACCGGGGCGGTTGGCTCCTCCGAAGAACCTGGCGAAGAAGTCGCCGAAAGGGTCGTTTTCGGGCGGTATGTAGCCATTGGTCATCAATCCACCATGGCACGGACCGCTGCGTGGGGCATGTGCGGTCTGGGTGCGTTCGTGTGTGCGGGTGCGTTGTGGCTGGTCGCGCCCACGCGGCGGAGCCGCAGATCGACACAGCCCCGCGCCCCTGAAGCACTCAGCGTGCCGTGAGGATCCTGGGGCCGTCCTCCGTGATCGCCACCGAGTGCTCCACGTGCGCCGCCCTCGAGCCGTCGTTCGTTCGCAGCGTCCAGCCGTCCGGGGCCTCGTGGTAGCCGTCCTTGCCGCTGGCGATCAGCATGGGCTCGATCGCGAGGGCCATGCCGTGGCGGAGGGGGAGACCGCGGCCGGGGCGGCCCTCGTTCGGGACGCCCGGGTCCTCGTGCATCTGGCGGCCGATGCCGTGGCCGCCGAAGCCCTGGGGGATGCCGTAGCCGGCCGCACGGCACACCGTGCCGATCGCGTGGGCGATGTCGCCGATGCGGTTGCCCACGACGGCTGCCGCGATGCCCGCCGCGAGGGCGCGCTCGGCGGTGTCGATCAGGCGTACGTCGGCGGGGCGTGGCGTGCCCACGGTGAAGCTGATCGCCGAGTCGCCGGCCCAGCCGTTCAGCTTGGCGCCGAAGTCGATCGAGACCAGGTCGCCGTCGCGCAGACGGTAGCCGTCCGGGATGCCGTGCACGATCGCGTCGTTCACCGAGGCGCAGACGACCGCCGGGAACGGGGTGGGCGCGAACGAGGGGCGGTAGCCGAGGAAGGGTGAGGTCGCGCCCGCCGCGCGCAGTACGTCGTGCGCCAACTCGTCCAGTTCCAGCAGGGACACGCCCACGTCGGCGGCCTCCCGCACGGCCGTGAGGGCGCGGGCCACGACCTGGCCCGCCTCGTACATCGCATCGATAGACGTGTCCGTCTTGAGTTCCACCATGCCAATTACTATACCGGTATTAGAATGACGGCATGGTACGCACCCCTCTCACCCCCGAAGAGCGCGAACGCGGCGAACGGCTCGGCCGGCTGCTGCGCGAGGCCCGTGGTGGCCGGAGCATGACGGACGTGGCGGCACACGCAGGCATCTCGGCGGAGACCCTCCGCAAGATCGAGACCGGCCGGGCGCCGACACCCGCCTTCTTCACGGTCGCCGCGCTCGCCGACGCGCTCGGGCTGTCCATGGATCAACTCGTGGTCAGGTGTGCGCCGTTGGCGGCCTGAGAGGGCGGATACGGCGTGAACCCGGCGGGCGCACAGGAGGGAGGCGTAGGCTCCGAGCTCTCTGCGCCCGGCTCGAAAAGCTTCCGTAGCCGCGTCGTAACACAAATGGTGTTTTCTACGGACCGGAGTATTCCGGTCTGGCGGGAGTTGGAGCATGGCTGTGGATCAACTCCCCGGACAGGTGCGGGAGTTCGCGAACTACCTCGACCGACTTCTGGCGCGCCTCGACCAGGGCGGGGGCTGGTGCGGGGTGTTCTGGCAGCGCGATCCCGATGGTATGCAGGCCTGCCTGGGCGGACGTGAGATACCGCCCTGGGACGTGGTGGAGGCGCTGCTCCAGGATCTCGCCGCCGAGTACGGCCCCGGTGTCGCGGCCCAGGAGAAGGAGCGGGCCCGCGCCCTGCACGCGGCGGCGCTCGCCGCGTTCGACGCCCGGCCCGGCAGCCGGGACGCCCTCGGTGACCGGCTCGACGTGATGCTCCGCGAGCAGAGGTACGCCGCCGAACGGCAGGCGGAACTGGGGCGGTTGCTCACCTCCGCCACCACGCAGGAGGAGGCCGACGCCCTCCGTCTCGACCTCGCGTGGGCCCACGACGACCACGAACGCGCCACCGCGCGCTGCATCGAACTCCGCGCCCGCATCGAGGAGTTGGACAACCTCGTCCGCCTCCGGGGTGGCGGCGCGGTCCACCGCGACCGGCACGGCAACGTGTTCCGGGTCGACGACACCTTCCAGGACCAGGCCCAGGGCGGCCGGCCCGACGGGCAGGACCCGTACGGTGCGTACGGCAACGGCCCGGCCCCGCACCGCCTGCCCCGCCAGCGCGACACCGAACAGACGCCCGCCGCCGGTCCCCAGAGCGGCTACGGCGGCCCCGATCCCCTGCGCCACGACGAGGGCGTCCGTGAGGCCCGCCGCGGCTACGACCCGACGGGCGGCGCCCCCGCCGAATCCCAGCCCGCCCGCCGCGACGACAGGGCCCTCGACGCGCGCCGCGGCTACGAGGACTTCGAGCGCGCCAACCCGGGCTACGGCAGCCCGGCCCCCCTGCGGGACGACTTCCCGAGCCCCGCCGCCACTCCGGCACCCGAACCCTCCGACTGGCCCGCGACCGACGCCTCCGACTGGCCCGCACCTGAGGCCACGCGGTCCGCAGCCTTCGACCCCGCACAACCCGCGGCCCCCGAGGCCCCGCAGTCCACCGAC
>NZ_JAEQAZ010000111.1 GCF_016654115.1 Streptomyces sp. MBT53 | reverse complement strand
GACTGGATCATCTCCACCAGCAAGCCCGATCCGCTTGCCCAGGATTCCTCTCCCTCCTCCGACAAGGACTGGACGGGAGCACTGTCGTCGTGGGGCATCGCCTTGCAGAAGACCGGTGACTACAGCCTCAAGACCGCGACCAGCGCGCTGACTTACGGGGGATCGTCGGCGAACGACCTCTCGAACTTCGACACGCTGGTCCTGCCCGAGCCCAACATCAAGTTCACGACCGCCGAGAAGACGGCCATCATGAACTTCGTGAAGGCCGGTGGCGGGCTGTTCATGATCTCCGACCACACCGGGTCCGACCGGAACAACGACGGGTACGACGCGGTCCAGATCCTCAACGATCTGATGACCAACAACAGCGTTGATTCGACCGACCCGTTCGGGTTCTCCATCGACTCGCTGAACATCAGTTCCGGTTATCCGGCCGCCATCAGCGACAGCACCAACCCCGTGCTGCACGGCTCCTTCGGTACCGTCACCAAGAGCCTGATCGCCAACGGTACGACCGCCACGATCAAGCCCGCCGACAACTCCGCCGCCAAGGGGCTGCTGTACCGCAGCGGTTACTCCGGCAACACCGGCGCCTTCTTCGCGACCAGCACCTTCGGGAGCGGCAAGGTGGCTTTCTGGGGCGACAGTTCACCGGTCGACGACGGCACCGGGCAGTCCGGCAACACGCTCTACGACGGCTGGAACGACACCGGCGCCACCAACGCCGCCCTCGCCCTCAACGCCACGGAGTGGCTCTCCTCGTAAGCCGACCGGCCCGTAAGCCGACCGGCTCTTCACCCCCCGATGTCGGACCTCACCGCCGCCTTGACGAGGTCCGCCGCGTCGGCCGGCCTGATCGTTCCGGCCGCCACCGCAGCCGCCGTACGGGTCGCCCACTGCCTCACGAACTCCGCGTGCGTGGGGTAGAGGGTGGCAAGTCTCGCGCTGGTCAGGGGAGTTGTCGTACCGAAGAGGAAGCAGAACTGTGCCGAGCCGGTCTGGCCGAGGCCCGACAGTGCGGCAACCGGCGCGTCCACGGCGGGGGTTCGGACTCCGCCGGTGGCGTTGCCGTTGGCGTCCAGGACGAACGCGGGTGTGCCGTCGCTGCCCGTGGTCACCTGGAGTTGAGGGGTCTTGGCCGGTGCGATTCCGGTCAAGACCCAGCTGCGCAGGGCGTGTTGGGCGGCGTCCATGACGTAGTGCGCCTGGCCGGTGTTGATCGGGGCGGCGCAGGAGAAGCCGGGGGTGCCGGTGGGCGGGTCGAGCATGGCGCCCAACTCGCCTTGGCTGACGGTTCCGTCACCGGTGTCCGCGGCGCCGACGTTGGCGACGTAGTCGTCGGCGTGCGCGGTGCCCGCCACCTCCCAGAACCGCAGGCGTGTGGTGTCCGGTTGACGGGCCGTCACGTATCCCAGGAGCATCACGTCGGTCTCCGTCTCCACCGTGAGCACCGGGACGTCCGTGTCGGTGCGGAACTGGACGACCGCCGGAGTGGGGACGTCGGCCTGGGGCGCCTGCGAGAGCGCTGCCGCGAATCCGGCCCTGCTGTGGACGAGGAATCCGTCGTACGCGTGCGCCAGGGGCTGGACCGCGTCGATGTACGTGGTGAGGCGGAACGCCGACTGGGACTCGCCCTCGGCCAGCACCGCGCGCGGGCGGAGGCCGCCGAGGATCGTGGCCGCGGAGTCCCGTACGGCCTGTCCGGCCTGGGAGAAGATGTCGTAGGAGTAGCTGTCTCCGGGGTGGGACAGGGCCGCGTAGCGGACCGGGTCGGCGGCCTTGGTGGCGGCCACGCCGGTCGCCTGGGCGGAGACGCCGATCCAGGCGTAGCCCTCGCGGATCAGTTCGTTGTGGGTGTAGATCCACTCCGGGGCCACGTCCAGGCCGGCGGAGACGTTGAGCCACTCCACCACGACCGTCCCGTTGAAACGGGCCGCGTTCGATGGCCTGTTCATGACAAGCCTTGTTTCGTACGGTGCGGTGCTCGCGGGCGTCACGCTCCAGCGGCCGTCCGAGCCCAGCGGCGCGGTCGGTGTGTAGGAGGTGGCCGTGCCGGAGAGGAAGAACTCCGACTGTGTGTATCCCACGCTCGCGAGGTCGAAGGTCGTGCCCTGCAGTACTACGGCGCCCTTGCCGCCGGTGACCGGGCCGGTGACCGTTGCCGTACCAACCGCGGTCGCGGCCTGGGCAGTTGGCGCGGAGAGCCCTAAGAATCCCAAGAACAGGCAGACGCCTGCCACGACGTTCAGCAGCGAACGTCGGCGACTTCGGGCGGGCGGCCATTGTCTCGTGTCGTACATGAGTGATGCCTCCTCGGAGTTGTTGTCCCTACGGCTCGGGAAGTCCCGCCCGCAGTCGTGCGAGCGCGTCGGCCGTCAGCTCGGCGAGGTCCGAATCGCCTTCGCTCTCGAGCCACATGAAGACCGCCAGGCGCAGTGCGTTCGCCGCTACGACACCCGTCAGGCGCGGGTACAGATCGCGGCTCGCGTCCGTTCCGGTGCGCTCGGCGATGACCTCGGTGAGCTGCTCGCCGAGCCGTTCGAAGATCGCCAGCTGTGAGCCCAGCAGGGACCTGCTCGCCATCACCATCCGTACCTTGACGGCCAGTTGCTCCAACTGCTCCGGCGGCAGGAACGCCGAGAACGTCAGCGCGTGTCGCAGCGACTCCCACAGCGGTTCGTCGGCCGGGCGAGCCCGCAGTCCGTCGGCGATGTGGCCCATGCCGTCGACCAGTTCGGCGACGATCGCCTCCTCCTTGCCGGAGAAGTAGTTGCGGAAGGTGCGCGGCGACACGTCCGCGGCCTCGGCTATCGCGTCGGCGGTGACGTTCTCCACCCCGCGTTCCAACGCCAGCCGCATCGCCGCGCTCGCCAACGCGGCGCGCGTCTGCGCCTTCTTGCGCTCCCGTAGACCGGTCTCCGTCGCCACGTCCCGGACCGTACTCCGACTTGCCGGAAGGGAAAAGATGCCGGGACGGCAAATATTTCCCTATACGGCGGGCTCCGTCGCCGTCTCCAACTCCGTCGGCCCGCCGTCGCGTTGGCGGACGATCAGCGTCCAGCCGACGGCCGTCATCGCCGCGAGGGCAGTCACCGCGAGCACCGTCAGCATCCCCGTCGTATGGGATCCCGCGCTGTCCGCCGCCCTCGCCACCGGGTTGGGCAGGCCGAGGCGGTCCGCCAGCCAGCCGATCGCTGCTGTCGCCGTGATGAGGGCTCCCGTCACGCGTAGTGCGGGCTGTATCCGGAGGCGTGCCAGCACCAGCAGGGACGGCAACGCCAGGCAGACCAGCAGGAGTTGGACCAGTTCGATGCCCAGGTTGAAGGCGAGGAGGCTGCTTGCCAACTGGCCTGTGGACAGGTGCATTTCGGCGAGGACGAAGGAGAACGCCATGCCGTGGCCGAGGCCGAAGACGCCGGCCACGAGGGCTTCCCTGCCGGGGAAGAGCGGGCGGATCGCGTGGACCGCGCCCACGAGGATGCTCGCCGCGATGAACGCCTCGACCGGGCGGCCGGGGATCTGGAGGCGGGTCAGGGCGGCGGCGGCCAGCGCGACCGAGTGGCCGACGGTGAAGGCGAGGGTGATGCGGGCTATGCGCGTGAGTGCCGTACGGGGGCCTGCCAGGCCGCCGTTCCAGCGGCCGCCGGCCGCCAGCAGCGGTGCGGGCAGCAGCAGGATGAGCAGGAACAGGAGGTGGTCGGTGCCGGTGAGGATGTGGTCGGCGCCGAGTCGGAGCATGGCCACGAAGCCTCGCCACGCGCTGCCCTTGCCGAGGTCGACCGTCAGTGGCGGGACCTTCATGTGGCGGACGTCGAGGCGGATGGTGCCCACCTGGGTGGCGCCGTCGCCGGTGACCCGGCCGGCCGCCCAGTCCTGACGTACCGTCACCAGCGTTACGTGGGTGACCACTTGGTGCACGATCACGTCGTAGTCGAAGGTGAAATGGCGTACGTCGGCGCCGGGGGGCGGGGTGAGTACGGCCTTGGCGACCAGCTCGCGGTAGGGGCCGGTCGACGTCTGTTCGGTGCGGCTGAGGCTCAGGGCGCCGATGGTGACCCGCCAGGCCTCGCCCTTGAGGGTGGTCGGGTGGATGTGGGCGGCGAGGTAGGTGCGGATCGTCCTGGCCTTGGCGGGGAGGGCCGTCGACTTGACGGTGGTGAGGTCGATGCCGCTTGCCGTCGCGAAGTCGCCCACCGGCAGGGCCAGTTGGGCGGTGACCGAGTCCTTGTACACGTCGAGCTGGACCACTGAGTGCGGCATCGGGTGCGCGGCGGCCGGCGACGCTCCGAGCAGGAGCGTCGCCGGTACCGCGATCGCGATCCCGGCCACCAGGCGAAGCGCTGTGGTCAGCCAAGTTCGCGGTCGGGTCATGAGAAGGTGAACTCGCTGCCGTAGTCGCGGGTGTGGTCGCGGTACACGGTGTGGTAGTGGACCTTGCCCTGGAAGACGAGGCCGTTCTGGCAGACGAACTCGATCCACACGCCGGGGCCGTCGATGCGCACGTAGTCGCCCTGGGTGTCGAGGGCGGTGGTGCCGGAGTAGGCGACGTAGGTCTCGTTCAGCTCGTGCTCGTACGTCTTCATGAGCTTCTTCGCGGTGGCGTCGTCCACGTTGGCGATCCAGGGGTGGATGGCCTTCAGGACCAGCTGCTTCTGCTTCAGCGACAGCGTGCTGACCTTGATGCCTTCCTTGGTCGCCGGGAACTGGCCGTCCTCACCCGGGCCGAGGAGTACGTCACTGAACGACTCGGACAGCTTGGCCGTGGCCAGTTGCTCCGTGCTCAGGCTGCCGGTCAGCGCGAGCATGCCGTTGCGCTGCGCCTCCAGGGGCGAGTACGTGGTGCCGTCGTCGGCGGTCCAGCTGCTGGGCTCGACACCGACGAAGAACGGGCTGGCGCCTGCCACCTTCCCCTGCTTGTAGGTCTGGTTCACGGCGAGGTGGTGGCCGCCGAAGTGCAGCTGCCAGGTGCCGGTCACCGAGGGGGTGCCGAGGAAGGCCAGGAAGTAGACGCCGCTGCCGTAGCCGCCCATTCCGCCGCCTCCGGTGCCGCCGGACGGCGGGGTGCCGGTCGGGACGTCGGTCGGGGCGTCGGTGGCCGTCGAACTGGCGGACGGGTCGGCCGTGGCGGACGGGTCCGCGGAGGCCGTGCTCGACGCGGTGTCCGACGGTGCCGGACCCGCGGAACTGGTGGCCTGTGCGGCGTTGAGCACGTCGTCGGCCTTGAGGATCTGCGTGATCTGGTCGTACCCGGTGCCCTTGCCGGTGCCTGTGGCCAGCTTCACCACCTTCATGGCGGCGGCCAGTTGGGTGTCCGTCAGGGAGCCGAGCTGGATGCCGGGGCGGCAGGACGAGCCGCAGGGAAGGTTCGACCACGCGGTCGCGTTCGCCTGCGAGAAGTCCAGCAGGACCTCCGCCTGCTGGTCGGCGTCCAGTGTGTTCAGGAACTCGTTGGCCGCGCTGACCACGGCCGCGGTGCCGGTGGCCTTCTTGTCGACCGGGCGCTTGACGCCTGCCGCCGATTTCGCGGTTCCGGTGTCCGTCGAGGCATTCGCCACGGCGAAACCGCCGCCGACCAGCACCATTGCGGTGACGGCTCCGGCTATTCCGCGCCAGGTCCGTCTGGTGCGTACCAGACGGGTTCTGTCTCTGCTCACGAACAACTCCTTCGATTTCGGTAATTCCAGAGATTCCGCTCGTCAGCGGAGCGCCGACCGGTCGTTCGCGCGATTGTTGACAACATTATCGAGGTTCTTACCGAAATCTCAATGGACCGTCACGTGGATAAAATAAGTTTCAGGTTCCACAGCAATGCGGCCTGAATTCAGAGAATTCACTTATGTATTTGACAGGCTATGCTTGTCGCGCGAATAAGGTTTCCTGCTAACGGAGAGGCACATCATGGCCAAGGTCCCGAGCGTTCCCAGCGCGGTGGTCGCCGCGGGCGGGCTCGTCGGCGGGTACGGCGTGGCCCGCTGGACGAAGAAGCGTCAACTGGGCGGGGCCGTACTGGCCGTTGCCGGAGCCGCCGCCGCGCAGCAGTGGCGGCAGCGGGCCGGCGGAAAGGCGGCCGGGGCACTCACGGTCGCCTATGTCGCCGCGTTCGCCGGTTCCCATCCCCTGGCGAAGAAGGTCGGCGCCTGGCCCGCGGTCCTCGGTGTCGCGGGCGCCGTCGCGGTCGCGTCCTGGGTGGTGGCGGACCGGCGTGCCTGACTCCGTCGGCGACCGGGGGTGCGGCTCGAAAGTGTGACACTCAGACACCGAAGCGTCACACTTTTACGGAGAGGGTCCCCCCGGGCGGGGACAAAGGGACGCGTCGCTCACGAAGCCCGTCCGCTACGGCCGTTCAGCAGCCGTGGGCCGACAGCACGTCCTCCGTCGAGTCCTCCTCGCACGGGCGGAAGCGTCGGCCCACCGACGATGCCACCAGTACGCCCGCGCCGATCACGAGCGTCGCGAACGCCCACTGCTGGGGCCATTCGGTCTCGTCGGGCCAGTTGGTGTAGCCCCGCGGGTGGGTGACGTACATCAGGCCGGCCGGGGGCACCGCCACCAGCAGGACCGGCCAGGCCGGCTCGTCGCGGCGGCCGAGGTAGCCCGCCAGGAGCAGCAGGAGCGCCGCGAGGACCAGCACGCCGGGGACGGATGCCCCCGTCCAGGCGACGCAGACGAAGTACGCCGCCGACGCGAGGGCGGCGCCGAGGGTGCGGGTCAGCCAGCGTTCCGGCCAGGGGCGCGTCCGCAGGGGGCTCAGCAGCTTCTCGGTCATACGTACGAGGGTTCCCCGGTGCGGCGGCGGCGCAACAGAGTACGCGTACTCAGATCCGGCAATGTCAGGGAGTTTCTCCGGCTCGCGGCTCCTGGCTCCTGGCTCCTGGCTTCTGGCTCCTAGACCCCCACCAGCCGCGACACCGTATAGATCAGCAATCCCGCCAATGAACCCACCACCGTGCCGTTGATCCGGATGAACTGCAGGTCGCGGCCGATGTTCGCCTCGATCTTGCGGGTCGTGTGTTCCGCGTCCCAGCTCGCCACCGTGTCCGTGATCAGGGAGGTGATCTCCTTGCGGTAGGTGGTGACGACGTACACCGCCGCGCCCTCGACCCAGCCGTCGACCTTCTCCTGGAGCTTCGGTTCGACCGCCATCCGCGCGCCGAGCGACAGCAGGGACGCCCGCACCCGCAGTCGTAGCTCACTGCGTTCGTCCTCGGCGGCCGACACGATCATCGAGCGTACGGACGTCCAGGCGCTGGCGATCAGATCCTGGACCTCGCCGCGGCCGAGAACCTCGCCCTTGAGGCGTTCCACCCGCGCGCGGGTGTCCGTGTCCGACTGAAGGTCGGCGGCGAAGTCGCCGAGGAAGCGGTCCAGGGCGCCGCGGGCCGGGTGGGAGGGCATGTCGCGCATCTCGGTGACGAAGCGGAGCAGCTCCTTGTAGACGCGCTCGCCGATCCGCTTGTCGACGAATCTCGGGGTCCAGCCGGGCGCGCCGCCCTCGACGGCGTCCATGACCTGCTCGTCGTGCAGGACGAGCCAGTCGTGCGCGCGGGTGACGATCAGGTCGACGACCCGCTTGTGACCGCCGTCGGCGACGATCTTCTCCAGCATCTTGCCGATGCCGGGCGCGATCTCCTGGGCGTCGGCACGGCGGGTGATCGCCTCGCCGACCACCGCCTGGACGTCGGAGTCCCGGAGCACCGTGAGGGCTCCGCGGAGGGCGGCCGACAGTTCCGCCGTCACCCGGTCGGCGTGGTCCGGTACGGCCAGCCAGGCGCCGAGCCGGCTGCCGATGCCGACGGCGCGCAGCCGCTGTCGTACGACCTCCTCGGAGAGGAAGTTCTCGCCGACGAACTCGCCCAGGGAGACGCCCAGTTGGTCCTTCTTGGTGGGGATGATCGCGGTGTGCGGGATGGGCAGGCCGAGCGGGTGGCGGAAGAGCGCGGTGACCGCGAACCAGTCGGCCATCGCGCCGACCATGCCGGCCTCGGCCGCCGCGGCGACATAGCCCGCCCAGGGGCCCGCGCCCGAGTTCGACGCCCACTTGGCCAGGACGTACACGACGGCCACGAAGAGCAGCAGCGCCAGCGCCGTCAGCTTCATCCGGCGTACGCCGCGCTGCTTCTCCTCGTCGGCCGCGCTGAACGTGGTCATCGTGCGGCGGGAGGACGGCCCGTCGCCCTCGGCGCCCACTTCCGTACGTTCCATCCGCTCCACCCGTTCGCCGGTACCGTGCATATTGTCCCTTCCTGACCGACTCCCGGGACAGAACAGGAGTTCCCGACGTCACCCGAAAGTGCAGAATGGCAGGGCCCTGCCACTCACCCGAGGAGATCCGCACCGCGTGACCAAGCGTCCTGCCGGGGGTGTGGGGGTGCCCCCCACGAAACAGCGTGCCCTGCTGTCCGCGATCATCACCCTGATCGTGGTCCTTTCCGTCGGGATCTACGTCGGTGTCTCCGCCGGCGACGGCAGCGGAGGCGACTCCCCCGCCGGGGGCGGCTCCGGGGGCAATTCCGCCGCCCCCGCCTCGACCGGCACCTGGGTCGGCGCCTGGTCGGCCGCCCCGGTGGGCGGCGAGCCCGGCACCGGGGCGGCGGGCATGGCGGGCCGCTCGGTGCGCAACGTCGTCCACACGAGCGCCGCCGGGACGAGCGCCCGGATCACCCTCTCCAACCTCTACGGCCGCTCCCCGCTGACCCTCACCCACGCCTCGATCGCCCTCGCGGCCGGCCACAACAGTTCCGCCGCGGCCCCCGGCACCATGCGCCGGCTCACCTTCGGCGGCGCCACCTCCGTCACCGTCCCGGCCGGGCAGCAGGTCCTGAGCGACGCCGTCCGCCTCCAAGTCCCGCAGGGTGCCGACGTGTTGGTCACCACCTACGCCCCCGCCGGTTCCGGCCCGGTCACCTTCCACCCGTACGCCCGGCAGACCTCGTACCTGGCCGACGGCGACCGTGTCGAGAACCCGAGCGGCGCGCCGTACACCCAACGGACCTCGGTATGGCGCTACTTGACCGCGCTGGACGTGCTGAGTCGCGACGCGACCGGCACGGTCGTCGCGTTCGGCGACTCGATAACCGACGGGTCCACCTCGACCCAGAGCGCCAACCGCCGCTGGCCGGACGCCTTTTCGCGGCGGCTGAGCGCGGCCGTGGCGGCCGGACGCAAGGACGTGCCGCGCTACAGCGTCGTCAACGAGGGCATCAGCGGCAACCAGATACTCACCAGTCAGGCCGGCCGGCCCGCCGAGAACCAGGACGGTCTGACCCGCTTCGCCCGTGACGTGCTCGACCGCCCGAACGTCAAGGTCGTCATCGTCGACCTCGGCGTCAACGACACCCTGCACGACGCCGACTCCGACGCGATCCTGGCCGGGCTGCGCGCCCTGGTCCGCCAGGCCCACGCCCACGGCGTCAAGGTCGTCGGCGCGACCCTGATGCCCTTCGGCGGCTACCCCCGGTACACGGCGGCCCGGGAGGCCGTACGGCAGCGGGTCAACGCGGCGATCAGGAGCGGCACGGTGTACGACGCCGTCGTCGACTTCGACAAGGCGCTGCGCGACCCGTACGCCCCGCGCAGGTACGCCCCCGAGTACGACTCGGGCGATCATCTCCACCCCGGCGACCGGGGCTACCGCGAGATGGCCGACACCATCGGCCTGACCGACCTCAAGGGCGCGGTCCCCGCCCGGTTGTGAGCCGACCCGCGGATCGGCCCTCAGTCCCAGTCGCGGTGCCTGCGCTCCCGCCGCTCCCGGTGCCGCTCGCGGCGCTCCTCGTGCCTCTCCCGCCGTTCCTCGTGCCGGCGGCGCGTCGCGTCGCGGTACTCCTCCATGGCCTCGCGGTGGGCGTCGTCCAGGCCGGAGAGGGCGTCCCGGTGGGAGCCGTAGAGCTCCTTCGCCGAGGAGCCGCCCTCCAGTTTCTGGCGGCGCCGCTCCTCCTTGAGCCGCTGGCGCTCGGCCCGGGGGAGCTTGCGTTCCACGCCGACCCCGCCCCAGAAGGCGAAGCCCTTGATGATCACGCGCGGGGCGCCGGGGGCGCCCGGCACGCCCTCCTGGCTGTGGTCGAAGGCGCCCATGATGCCGATGCCGCGCACGACGACCTCGACGCCCGGCGGCACGACGATCTGCGCGCCGCCCATGATCGCGATGCAGTTGATCTCGACCTCACGGTCCGCGAAGTTCGCCTCGCGCAGGTCGATCTCGCCGCCGCCCCAGAAGGCGACGGCGGTGAAGCGCTTGGGGACCGTCCAGCGTCCCTTGCGCTGGAACCCCGACATGATGGCCACGGCGGCGCTCGAGGACCCTTCGCCGCCGACGATCCGCGAGGCCCAACTCCCGCTCTCCACCGGCTCCTTGACCATGTTCACCGGCGGCGGGGTGACCCCGGGGGCCGGCAGGTCGCGGGTGATGGGGGTCAGTTCGGCGTACGTCCGCGCCTTGTACGTCGCCTCGAGACGCTCCTCGAACTCCTCCATGTCGAGCCGGCCCTCGGCGACGGCGTCGCGCAGGACCTCGGCGACTCGCTCACGGTCGGCGTCGGATGCGCGAAGCTCCGGGACTGCGTCGTCGGTCATACAGAGCAGCCTACGAGACCGGTCGACGGAGGGCTACGAGGGACTACGAGGGACTACAAGGGACCACGACGGACTACGACACCGCCTTCTCCGCCTGCTCCACGTACATCTTCGCGATGACCGCCTCGATGTCCGGTTCCCGCACCGACAGGTCCACCATCGGGTACTCCGCCGCGATCCGCGCCACCAGCGGAGCCGCCGACGCCGAGGCCGGGAACGTCAGCCACTGCCGCGGCCCCTCCACCTTCACCGTCCGCGCGTCCGGCACCTCGATCGGCGGCAACTCCCGCTCCAGGTCCACCACCAGGGTCCGCTCGCTCTCCCCCGCCTCGTGCAGCCCGGTGAGCGGACCGTCGTACATCAGCCGGCCGTGGTCGATGACCATCACGCGCGAGCACAGCTGCTCGATGTCCTGGAGGTCATGGGTGGTGAGCAGGACCGTGGTGCCACGCTCGGAGTTCAACTCCCGCAGGAACTCCCGCACTTTGGCCTTGGAGATGACGTCCAGGCCGATGGTCGGCTCGTCGAGGTAGAGCACCTCGGGGTCGTGCAGCAGGGCCGCCGCGATGTCGCCGCGCATCCGCTGGCCGAGCGAGAGCTGACGTACGGGGACGTCCAACAGGGCGCCCAGTTCGAGGAGTTCGACACAGCGGGCGAGGTTCTCGGCGTAACGGGCGTCCGGGATGCGGTACATGCGGTGCATCAGCTTGTACGAGTCGATCAGCGGGAGGTCCCACCACAGGGTCGTGCGCTGCCCGAACACCACGCCGATGCGGTGCGCGAGCCGGGTGCGCTCGCGGGACGGGTCGATGCCGGCCACCCGCAGCCGGCCCCCGGACGGGGTGAGGATGCCGGTCAGCATCTTGATGGTGGTCGACTTCCCGGCGCCGTTCGGCCCGATGTAGCCGACCATCTCGCCGCGCGCCACGGCGAAGGAGATCGAGTCGACGGCCCGCACCTGGCGCCGTTCCCGTTTCATGAACCCGGTCTTCTTGCGCACGTCGAAGACCTTCTCGACGCGGTCGAGTCGAATGAAGTGCTCGTCCACAGAGTCGTCCGCAAACCCGTCCACAGTCCTCAACTTCCCGTACTCCGGTACGACTTGAGCCCCGCCCGCCAGACCACCCCGGCCAGCGCACAACAGACGAACGCCACCAGCGGCGAGGCGAACTCCGCGCCCGGCGGCAGATCCAGCGGGTACGGCCGCCCCAGCACATAGGAGGCGGGCACCCAGTTGACGAAGGCGAGCGGCAGCATGAAGGTCACGCCCCGCACGAAGTCCTTGCCGAACACCACCGGCGGATACGACAGCAGGGTGTTGCCGCCGTACGTGAACGCGTTCTGCACCTCGGCCGCGTCCTGCGCCACGATCTGGAAGGCCGCGCCCGCCACGAACAGCGCCCCGAAGATCGCCGCCCCGCAGACCAGCATCACCGGCACCAACAGGAGCTTCCCGACAGTCCAGTTGACGTCGACACGCAGCAGCGCCCACCCCAGCACCAGGCCGCCCTGGGTGATCCGGCCGAGGCGGCGCAGCGCGAAACGATCCGCGCCGATCTGCGCCAACACTGGTGCCGGGCGCACGAGGAGTGTGTCGAAGGAGCCGTCGCGGATGCGGGCGCCGAGCACGTCCATCGAGCCGAGCACCAGGTCGGAGATCCCGAACGCGGTCGCCGACAGGCCGTACAGGAAGGCGACTTCGGGCAGCGACCAGCCGCCCAGCGAGTCGACCCGCGAGAACATCAGCAGGATCGTGGCGAAGTCCAGACCGGTCACCAGCAGGTTGCCGACGACCGTGATGGCGAAGGAGGCGCGGTAGGTCATGCTCGACCGGACCCACATCCCGGCGATCAGCCGGTAGGCGCGCAGCCCCTCGCGCCAGCGCGGCAACTCCCGTGCGCTGTCGTGCCGTTGGACGCTCTCGGTCGCTGTCTCAGCCACCCTGGACCACCACCCTTCGCGTAGCCACCGACTGCAGTAGCCGTCCCGCCGCGAGCAGCGCCACCGCCCAGGTCGCCTGGAAGGCGTACGCGTGCAGCGGATCGGTCTTCCCCATCAGGACGTCCGCCGGCATCTGGATCTGCGCCGCCCACGGCAGGGCCCGTACGACATCGCCGAGCACGCCCGGGAAGGCGTTCAGCGGGAGCACCATGCCCGAGCAGAAGATCCCCAGGATCATCATGGCCTGGTTGACGCCCATGCCGTCCAGCAGCCAGAACGTGCTGAGCGCGGCCAGATAGCGGATGCCGAAACTGACGAGCACCGCCAGGAGCAGCGCCACCAGCAGGGCCAACCAGGAGCCGACGTCCGTGGGCAGCGCCATCTTGAAGAACAGCGCGCCGAAGACGAACGGGATCACCCCGCGCCCCAGCATCTGGAACATGGCCCGCCCGAAGTCACTTGCCAGCCACCACAGTTGGAGGTCGGCCGGACGGTACAGGTC
The DNA here is from genome assembly GCF_016654115.1 of Streptomyces sp. MBT53. Taxonomy (GTDB): domain Bacteria; phylum Actinomycetota; class Actinomycetes; order Streptomycetales; family Streptomycetaceae; genus Streptomyces. The sequence goes on along the minus strand of NZ_JAEQAZ010000111.1, from coordinate 16,253 downwards.
GACGGCGATGTCACCCGTACGGATGCGGTCCATCAGGTCTTTCTCGAACCCGCCGCCCTGGATCGCCAGCGTCGCGTACAGACACTGCCCCAGCCACACATAGGTCACCGCCTGCGCCTGGTCGTAGCCCCCGAGATGCGGGCGCTCGTCCCACAGCGCCAGATACGTGTAGACGAGGACCACACCGAAGACGGTGTTGGTGAACACCCCGGCGAACGTCGCCGCCCGATATGTCGCGTATCGCCTGAAACCCCCCACCGCGACGGCCGCGTACAACCGACCGGCACCCACCAGAAACCCACCCTCCACGACCTCTTGACACCGAAGCGCAGGAGCTTAGTCCGCAGGTGGTGACGCACGCCACGCATTTTCCGGGCAACTGCGTGCCGATGGTCGGGAACGGAACGCATGGTGCGAGAGTCTTCGTCTGGGGGCGCAGAAGCGCACAAGGCCGTACAGGAACAGACGCGACCGTATGGGAACATGCGGGGCCGTACGGGACCGTACGACGCGAAACAGGAGTCCGTGCACGACATGAGCGACCAGCCGCAGCCGCAACAGCCCGAGCAGGGCTGGGCACCGAGAGAGCCGGAAGCGGCTGCCGCCCCCGAGGCGCCCGGGGCATCCGGGGGCGAGAAGCCCAAGAAGCCCAAGCGGCCCAAGCGCACCGGATGGCGCCGGATCATCCCCACCTGGCGGATGACGCTCGGCGGGGTCGTCGTGCTGGTGGCGCTGCTGATCGGCGCGTTCTACCTCGGCTACTCGCTGGTCAAGATCCCGCCCGCCAACGCGCTCGCCACCAAGCAGTCGAACGTGTACCTCTACGCGGACGGCACCCAACTCGCCCGCGACGGCGAGGTCAACCGCGAGAACGTCGGCCTCGACCAGGTCTCCGCCAACGCCCAGCACGCCGTACTGGCCGCCGAGGACCGGGACTTCTTCTCCGAGTCCGCCGTCGACCCCAAGGCGATGGTCCGCGCCGCCTGGAACACCGCCACCGGCAAGGGCACCCAGTCCGGCTCCACGATCACCCAGCAGTACGTCAAGAACTACTACCTGGGGCAGGAACAGACCGTCACCCGAAAGGTGAAGGAGTTCTTCATCTCGATCAAGCTGGACCGCGAGGAGTCCAAGTCCCAGATCCTGGAGGGCTACCTCAACACCAGCTACTTCGGCCGCAACGCCTACGGCATCCAGGCCGCCGCCCAGGCCTACTACGGCAAGGACGCCGTCGACCTCGACGCGGGCCGCGGCGCCTACCTCGCCGCGCTGCTGAACGCGCCGAGCGAGTACGACGTCGTGGCGCACCCGGAGAACAAGGCCGCGGCGGTGGCCCGTTGGAACTACGTCCTCGACGGCATGGTCAAGAAGGGCTGGCTCACCCAGTCCGCGCGCACCGGCATGAAATTCCCGATGCCGAAGGAGGCCACGGCGTCAACGAGCATGTCCGGGCAGCGGGGTTACATCGTCACCGCGATCAAGGACTACCTCGCCACCAACAAGATCATCGACGCGGACACCCTCGAAGCCGGCGGCTACCGCATCACCACCACGCTCCAGAAGAGCAAGCAGGACGCCTTCGTGAAGGCCGTCAACGACCAACTCATGTCCAAGCTCGACAAGAAGAGCCGCAAGGTCGACAACTACGTGCGCGCGGGCGGCGCTTCGGTCGACCCCAAGACCGGACAGATCGTCGCCATGTACGGCGGCATCGACTACGTCAAGCAGTACACGAACGGCGCCACCCGCGGCGACTTCCAAGTCGGCTCCACCTTCAAGCCGTTCGTCCTCGCCTCCGCGATCCAGAACGGCTCGCAGACCCAGGACGGCCAGACCATCACCCCCAACACCTACTACGACGGCACCGACAAGCGCCCCGTGGAAGGCTGGAGCGGCGGCTCGTACGCCCCCGAGAACGAGGACGGCGTCTCCTACGGCGACATCACCGTCCGCACGGCCACCGACAAGTCCGTCAACTCGGTGTACGCGCAGATGGCCGTGGACGTCGGCCCCGCCAAGATCAAGCAGACCGCGATCGACCTCGGCATCCCCGCCGACACCCCCGACCTCACCGCCACCCCGTCCATCGCGCTCGGCCCCTCCACCGCGAGCGTCCTCGACATGGCGGAGGCCTACGCCACCCTCGCCAACCACGGTCAGCGGCACACGTACACGATGATCTCGAAGATCACCAAGGACGGCACCGACCAGGTCAAGCTGCCCGCGCAGAAGACCACCCGCGCGGTGAGCCGCGAGTCCGCCGACACCACGACCAACGTCCTGGAGAGCGTCGTCGACAACGGCACCGCGACCGCCGCGCAGGGCGCCGACCGCCCGGCGGCCGGCAAGACCGGCACGGCGGAGAAGGACACGGCGGCCTGGTTCGCGGGCTACACCCCCGACCTCGCCACCGTCGTCTCCGTCATGGGCCAGAACCCGACCACCGCCGCACACGAGCCGCTCTACGGCGCGATGGGCCTCCAGCGCGTCAACGGCGGCGGGGCGCCCGCCGAGATCTGGGCCCAGTTCACCAAGGCGGCCCTGAAGGGCACCGAGGCGAGCGACTTCGACCTCCAGCTCCAGGACGGCGCCGAGACGGTCGCACCCCCGAGCATCCAGCCCTCCCAGCCGTCCACGACCGACGGCCAGGACAACGGCGGCACGACCACCACCGGCGGCCAGACCGACCAGGGCCAGACCCAGGGCGGCACCACCGACGGCGGAACGACCGACGGCGGCACCACCGGCGGCACGACCACCACCGACGGCGGCACCACGACGACCGGCGGCACCACCGGCACCACGACCGACGGCTCCACGACCACCACCGGCGGCACGACAGGCACGACCACCGACGGCACGACGACGACCGGCGGCACGACGGGCACCACGACCGACGGCACCACCGGCGGCACGACGACCGGGGGGACGACGGCGGGGCCGCAGAGCACGGCGCGGAAAAAGGAGTAGTACGCCTCAGTGACCGGAGGTCGCCTTCAGCCCCACCACGGCGACCAGCAGCAGACACACGAAGAAGATCCGGGCGGCGGTGGCAGGCTCCCCCAGCACCACCATGCCGAGCACCGCCGCCCCCGCCGCACCGATCCCGACCCACACGCCGTAGGCGGTACCGATGGGCAGCGACTTCGCGGCATACGACAGCAGCAGCATGCTGGCGACGATCCCGGCACCGGTGAGCACACTGGGGACGAGCCGGGTGAACCCGTCCGTGTACTTCATCCCGATCGACCAGCCGACTTCCAGCAGACCGGCGACGACAAGCAGAACCCAGGCCATGACAGGCACCTCCGAGACACACACGACTGACGTTGGTGCGTCGTCTTTGCGTGTCTCCCGGTACGGCGCGTCTCGTCGGGTTCCTTCCCAACGTAGCAAAGGAACGGCAAAGGGGCTGGTGACGACGGTCACCAGCCCCTTCGAGGCTTCGTACTACAGGTACAGGCCGGTCGAGTCCTCGGACCCCTCGAACCGGTCGGCGGCGACGGCGTGGAGATCCCGCTCGCGCATGAGGACGTAGGCGATCCCGCGCACCTCGACCTCGGCACGGTCCTCCGGGTCGTAGAGGACCCGGTCGCCGGGCTCGACGGTCCGTACGTTCTGACCCACCGCGACGACATCGGCCCAGGCCAGCCGCCGCCCGACCGCAGCCGTCGCCGGAATCAGGATCCCGCCGCCCGAACGCCGCTCGCCCTCGCTCTTGTCCTGCCGCACGAGCACACGGTCGTGCAGCATCCGGATGGGCAGCTTGTCGTGCTGGGTGCTCTGCTCGTCTCTCTTGGCGCTCACACCCACGAACCTACCTGCCTCCGACCCGTCGGTACGCCGCCGGGTGCCCCGCGAAATCAGCCCTTACGACCCTTGCCACGCCGGGAACCGAGGACGAGCAGCCCCACGACCCCGACGGCGACGAGAGCGACCGGAACGATCCGCTCCACCCTCGGCGCACCCTCGTCGTCCACGAACTGCCCCTTGACGTCACTCACGACCCGGTTGACGCCGACGTACGCCTTCCCGAGGGTGTGATCGATGCTGGACGCGACCTTGGCCTTCGCGTCGCCCACGATGGTCTTCGGGTGCACCCGCACCCCGATCTCGTCGAGCGTGTCGGCCAGGACATCGCGGCGACGCTGGATGTCCGCCTCGATCTGCGCCGGGGTTCTGGTGTCCGGCATGTCCGGCTTGTTCGACGTGTCCGCCACCGTACGGCCTCCGAAGTCTGCTGGTACTTGTGCCGGACAGTCTGTCAGCTCTCGCGCGGAGTGCACTGTCAGCACCCCCGGTTACGCTAGCGCGATGAGTGAACGACTCCAGCCCGGGGACGTTGCCCCCGCCTTCACGCTCCCCGACGCCGACGGCAACGAGGTGTCCCTCGCCGACCACAAGGGCCGCAAGGTCATCGTCTACTTCTACCCGGCGGCCCTCACGCCCGGCTGCACCAAGCAGGCCTGCGACTTCACGGACAACCTGGAGGTGCTGGCCGGCGCCGGGTACGACGTCATCGGCATCTCCCCCGACCAGCCGGAGAAGCTCGCCAAGTTCCGCGAGAAGGAGAACCTCAAGGTCACCCTCCTCGCGGACCCCGACAAGCAGGTCCTCGACGCCTACGCGGCCTTCGGCGAGAAGAAGAACTACGGCAAGACCTACATGGGCGTGATCCGCTCCACGATCATCGTCGACGAGTCCGGCAAGGTCGAACACGCCCTGTACAACGTCCGCGCGACGGGCCACGTGGCGAAGATCATCAAGGACTTGGGCATCTAGCCCTTCCGCGCCCCCGTTCCGTACCCGAACGAGATCCACACATCAGGAGGCAGGTCGGCCCGCCCCGGCACCGGCCTGCGCTCCTCGTTCCACTCCCCCGGCGCGAGTTCCTCACCGACCCGCCGCCAGAACGCCACGGCCCCCGGATTGGCGTCCTGAAACGCGATCTCCCAGCACCCCGGATGCCGCGCGACGACCTCACGGACGGCCCGCAGCCCGACCCCGCCGCGCCGGATCCCCCGCACCACGAAGAAGCTGTTGAGCACCCGAGCGGCCCCACCGAGCCCCCGCACAAACGCGAACCCGACAGGCCGCTCCCCCCTGACGAAGAGATACGGCGCCCAGTCGTCCCCGCCCCCACCGAACGCGGCATCCACCCGCTCACTGCGGAACGTGCCGTCGGGGTTGGGCAGTTGAGGCTCCGCCGCAGTATCGAACTCCGACAGGTCGTGACGGAACATCAGCCAGAGCCGCTCGACGGCGGGGCGGTCGGCGGGGGTGGCTGGGCGTATGTCCACTGTCGTGGAAGAGGTTTTGGTCATGAAAAAAGCCTCCCGGGAGGACAAGGGTCCATGCCCTGGGAGGCTTCAGTGGTCTGCAGTCTACCAATCGGCTTTACGGTTCGGGCGTGACTGTCCGACAAACGGTTCGTTACTCCGTACGAGGCCACGAACGTGTGGTCGAGATCGGAGGGGAACCATGGGGGTCAGCGCGTATTCGCGAGAGCGGCTGGAGGAGGCGGCTCAGGGGGCGCGGACGTTGTCGGAGGCGTTGGAGCGGTTGGGGGTGGATCCGGGCAGTTCGACGCGGGAGTACATCCGAGCGCGGTTGAAGAAGCTCGGGGTGGACACCTCGCACTTCGAAAGAGAGGGGACCAAGTGGACGAGGAAAGTGCTTGAGTCAGCGGTTGCCACGTCGACGAGCGTCAACGATGTCCTGCGTACGCTTGGGCTGGAACCGGTCGGCGGACACCACACCCACATCTCCCGACGCATCAAGGCCCACGGCATCGACACCTCGCACTTCACAGCTGTGGCCCGCACCGAGCGCATGAGGCACAACCAGCGCCGCCGGACAGCCGAAGAGATCCTCGTCGCGGACACGTCGGTACGCATGAAGCGCACCCCAGGCAGCCGGCTCAAGCGAGCGATGCGCGAGCTCGGCGTAGAAGAACGCTGTGCCCTTTGCGGGATCGAGCCGATGTGGCTCGGGAAGTCGCTGCCTCTGGAAGTCGACCATCTCGACGGCGACTGGCGGAACAACCGGATCGATAACCTGCGGTTGCTCTGCCCCAACTGCCATTCGACGACGGACAGTTACCGGGGGCGTGGAAAGCGACGCGGCAAGGGTGGTGTCTCATGAGCGCCGGCGTGCAGTACACCCGTGAGCGACTCGCCGAAGCCGCCGCACGCTGCTCCGACATCGACGAGGTCATCGCCTTCTTCGGTACGCAGCCCTACGGCAAACTCCGCCGCTACCTCTTCCTGCGTTTCGACCACTTCGGAATCGACATCTCCCACATGCCACGTCGGAGACGATCGAACGCGGCGCCAGCCAAACCGGCCAGTAACGATCTTCGTCGTGCGGTCGAGGAAACCACTTCCATCGCGGACACGCTTCGCGCACTGGGAATGGAGCCGTACAACAGCAGACTGCGCACCCTGCTCCGCCACTGGGTGACGGAGGACGGTCTCGACACCACTCACTTCCTGGGGCAGGCGCACCAGCGAGGACGACCGGGCAGCGTGCCTCTTCGACGCGCCGAGAACATCCTCGTCCTGCATGACCGTGGTCGCCGGACGAGGACTCACCTGTTGCGTCGGGCGCTCCGTGAGGTGGGTGCGCCTGAGGTGTGCGCCGAATGCGAGAACGGTCCCGAGTGGCTCGGCAAGCCCATGACGCTGGAGATCGACCACATCAACGGGGACTGGAACGACGACCGGCGGGAGAACCTGCGGTTGCTGTGCCCGAACTGCCACGCGATCACCACCACCTGGTGCAGAGGCGGGAGCCGGAATCGTAGGCATCCCCGGTAGCATGTGGTCGGGCAGGCGGCCGTTGCTGAATGGTATAAGCAGAGGTTTTAGGTGCCTCGGGGCATTTGCCCATGTGGGTTCGACTCCCATCGGCCGCACACTCGGAGGGGCTGTCCGCAAGGACAGCCCCTCCGTCGGCTCAACCCAACAACTCCCGCACCGCAGGCACCAACCCCCGAAACGCCTTCCCCCGGTGAGAGATCGCGTTCTTCTCCTCCGCCGTCAGTTCCGCGCAGGTCCGCGTGTCGCCGTCCGGCTGGAGGATCGGGTCGTAGCCGAAGCCGTTCGTGCCGGTCGGGGTGTGCCTCAACACGCCCCTCAGCTGGCCCTCCACCACGCGTTCCGTGCCGTCGGGCAGTGCTAGGGCCGCCGCGCACGCGAAGTGCGCGCCCCGGTGTTCCTCCGCGATGTCGGAGAGCTGGGCCAGGAGGAGGTTCAGGTTGGCCTTGTCGTCGCCGTGGTGGCCCGACCAGCGGGCGGAGAAGATGCCCGGCGCGCCGTTCAGGACGTCGACGCACAGGCCCGAGTCGTCGGCCACCGCGGGGAGGCCCGTTGCCTGGGCCAGGGCGTGGGCCTTGAGGAGTGCGTTCTCGGCGAAGGTGACGCCCGTTTCCTTGACGTCGGGGATGTCGGGGTAGGACTCGGCGCCGATCAGTTCGTGGGGCAGTCCCGCGTCGGCGAGGATCGACCTCAGTTCGGTGATTTTCCCGGCGTTGCGGGTGGCGAGGATCAGGCGTGTCATGGCGTTCAGTATCCCAACCCCCGGCCCGCGGCTACGAGACGGCTACGACGTGCAGACCTTCGTCAGTTCGCCCGCCGCGTCCGTCACCGGGCTGATGTCCGGCGTGTTGTCGCCGTTCCTGACCGCCGTACGGACGTTGTCGACGGCCTTCTTGAGGTCGTCCACCGCCTTGTTGACGTCCGTGTTGTCGGTCTTGTCGCCGATCTTGTCGAGGTCCTTCTCGATGGAGTTGAGGGACTGGTCGGTCTGGGTGGGGTCGTTGGCCGCGTTCTCCACCGCCTGTTGGAGGCCGGTGACGCTGTCGGCGATGGTGTCGGCGGTCTGGACGCAGTCGATGGCCTTGTCGACGGCGTCGCAGCCGGTGGCGAGTCCGGCGGTCAGGCCGATCACCGCGAGGGTGGCGGCTGTGGCGATACGGCGTCGACGACTGCGTCGGCTTGCGGCGGCCATGGTCGGTTTCCTCCCCGTGGGGGGTGGGCTGCTGTGGCCACTCCCCGTTTCCGTTCCGTATGCGTAGGGACGCGAGGGCGGGCCGCCGGGTTGCCCCCGCGGCCCGCCTCGCTTTGTACGTCCTTTACTTGCCTTGCCAAGCCTCTTACTTCTCCAGCGCGGCCTCAAGTGCTTTGCGCTGTACGGCAGTCAGTTCGGTGCAGCCGGTGACCGCGAGGTCGAGGAGGGCGTTCAACTCGTCGCGGGCGAAGGGCTCCGCCTCGGCCGTGCCCTGGACCTCGACGAAGCGGCCGTCGCCGGTGCAGACGACGTTCATGTCGGTCTCGGCGCGGACGTCCTCCTCGTAGCAGAGGTCCAGGAGCGGGACTCCGCCGACGATGCCCACGGAGACCGCCGAGACCGTGCCGGTGAGCGGTTGGCGGCCGGCCTTGATCAGCTTCTTGCCCTGGGCCCAGGTGACGGCGTCCGCGAGTGCGACGTACGCGCCGGTGATGGCGGCCGTACGGGTGCCGCCGTCGGCCTGGAGGACGTCGCAGTCGAGGACGATGGTGTTCTCGCCGAGGGCCTTGTAGTCGATGACGGCGCGCAGCGAGCGGCCGATGAGGCGGCTGATCTCGTGGGTGCGGCCGCCGATCTTGCCGCGGACGGACTCGCGGTCGCCGCGGGTGTTGGTGGCGCGGGGCAGCATGGAGTACTCTGCGGTGACCCAGCCCTCGCCGCTGCCCTTGCGCCAGCGGGGGACGCCTTCGGTGACGGAGGCGGTGCAGAAGACCTTGGTGTCGCCGAAGGAGACGAGGACGGAGCCCTCGGCGTGCTTGCTCCAGCCGCGTTCGATGGTGACGGGGCGGAGCTGTTCGGGGGTGCGGCCGTCGATTCGAGACATGGCGAAGAGCCTAGTGGTAGACGCGGAAGGGGCTCCTCCCGGATCGTGCATCGGGAAGAGCCCCTCGGTGTGCGGAGCCGGGGATGGTCCCCGTGCTTCACATCAGGTCTTCGATGTCCGCTGCGATCGGGTCCGCGTCGGTGCCGATGACGACCTGGATGGCGGTGCCCATCTTGACGACGCCGTGGGCGCCGGCGGCCTTGAGGGCGGCTTCGTCGACCAAGCTCGGGTCCTTGACCTCGGTGCGCAGGCGGGTGATGCAGCCCTCGACCTCTTCGATGTTGTCGATGCCGCCCAGCCCGGCAACGATCTTCTCAGCCTTGGTGGCCATGGTGTTCTCTCCCTGATCCGAACCGCTTTGTCGCAGTAACCCACAGTTGGCCCAGCTTCGCGAGCGGTCATGTCGTGCGTGCCGAATGATGGTGACGATCACTTCGCCAACTGGTCTACACCACATTACCGAGGGGCGTCCATGAGTGCCGACAGTGCCGCCGCCGGTCCCGGGCGCGTCTCCTGGAACAAGGTGTTCCAGGGGCTGCAGAAGATGGGCCGCAGTCTCCAACTCCCCATCGCCGTACTGCCGGCCGCCGGCATCCTCAACCGGCTGGGGCAGCCGGACGTGTTCGGGGACGACGGGCTGGGCTGGACCAATGTCTCGAAGGTGATGGCGGGTGCGGGCGGCGCGCTGCTGGACGGGCAGTTGGGTCTGCCGCTGCTGTTCTGTGTGGGCGTCGCGATCGGGATGGCGAAGAAGTCGGACGGGTCGACGGCGCTGGCCGGGCTGGTCGGTTTCCTCGTCTACTACAACGTGCTGCGCCAGTTCCCCAAGGACTGCACGGGCGGTACGGACGTGGTGCCGGGGATCGGCTGCCAGGCCGCGGATCACTCGGTGTCGGCGTTCACGTACCAGAATCCCGGGGTGTTCGGCGGGATCGTGCTGGGGCTGCTGACCGCGTTCTTCTGGGCGCGGTACCACCGTACGAAGCTGGTGGACTGGCTGGGCTTCTTCAACGGGCGGCGGCTGGTGCCGATCATCATGTCGTTCGTGGCGATCGCGGTGGCGGCGGTGGCGCTGTGGATCTGGCCGCCGATCGGCACGGGTCTGGAGCACTTCAGTGACTGGCTGAGCGCCCGGGGCGCGGTGGGTGCCGGGGTGTTCGGGCTGGCCAACCGGGCGCTGCTGGTCGTGGGGCTGCACCAGTTCCTGAACGTGCCCATCTGGTTCCAGTTCGGGAGTTACACCAAGCCGGACGGGACGGTGGTGCACGGTGACATCAACATGTTCCTGGCGGGTGACCCGAACGCGGGGCAGTTCACCTCGGGCTTCTTCCCGATCATGATGTTCGCGTTGCCGGCGGCGGCGCTCGCGATCGCACACTGCGCGAAGCCGAGTCGCCGCAAGGAGGTGGGCGGGCTGATGCTGTCGGTCGCGCTGACGTCCTTCGTGACCGGCATCACCGAGCCCATCGAGTACTCGTTCCTGTTCATCGCGCCTCTCCTCTACGCCGTCCACGCGGTGTTGACGGGTGTGTCGATGGCGGTGACCTGGGGGCTCGGGGTGCACGACGGGTTCAGCTTCTCGGCGGGGCTGATCGACTACGCGATCAACTGGAATCTGGCGACGAGGCCGTGGGCGATCATTCCGATCGGGCTGTGCTTCGCGGCGGTGTACTACGTCGTCTTCCGTTTCGCGATCACGAAGTTCGATCTGAAGACTCCGGGGCGGGAGCCGGAGGAGGAGCAGGAGGACGTCACCAAAGCCTGACGGAAGCGACGGAAGCGCTTGCCGAACGGCCTTACGGAGTACGTGAGTTGGGCCCCTGGACCATCGGTCCGGGGGCCCTTTGCCGTGCCCGTCCCCGGGTCCGTCGCCGTGTACGTGGGGTAGCGATTCGGTCGCAGGTTTTGCGGGTTCCTTTATGCGGACTTCATCTGCTACAACAGGTCTACACCACTGAGTGGTGTAGACCACCACCCGATGGAGGAAGTCTATGTCCACCGCCACCGCGCCAACGGCGGCCCCCGCGAAGAAGTGGGGATCCGGCCTGTTCCAGGGCCTGCAGAAGATCGGCCGCAGCCTCCAGCTCCCGATCGCCGTGCTTCCGGCGGCGGGCATTCTGCTCCGGTTCGGTCAGGCCGACATCCACGACAAGCTGCATCTGCCGGACAAGGTGACGGCGGTCTTCGCCACCGCCGGTGGCGCGATCTTCGACAACCTGCCGCTGCTGTTCTGCATAGGTGTCGCGATCGGCTTCGCGAAGAAGTCCGACGGCTCCACGGCGCTGGCGGCACTCGTCGGCTTCCTCGTCTACAGCAATGTGCTCAAGGCCTTCCCGGTCACCGACGCGCAGATCCTCAAGGGCGCGGACGTACCCGCGACCTACAACAACCCCGGTGTCCTCGGCGGCATCATCATGGGTCTGCTCTCCGCGGTGCTGTGGCAGAAGTACCACCGCACCAAGCTGGTCGACTGGCTCGGCTTCTTCAACGGCCGCCGCCTGGTGCCGATCATCATGGCCTTCGTCGGCACGCTCATGGGTGTCTTCTTCGGCCTGGTCTGGAAGCCGATCGGTGAGGGCATCTCGAACTTCGGCGAGTGGATCACCGGTCTCGGCGCCTTCGGCGCCGGTCTGTTCGGTCTGATCAACCGCGGGCTGATCCCGGTCGGCATGCACCAGTTCGTCAACTCCGTGGCCTGGTTCCAGATCGGCGACTTCACCAAGCCGGACGGCACGGTCGTGCACGGCGACCTCACCCGCTTCTTCGCCCACGACCCGACCGCTGGACAGTTCATGTCGGGCTTCTTCCCCATCATGATGTTCGGCCTGCCGGCCGCCGCGCTCGCCATCGCGCACTCCGCCCGCCCCGAGCGCCGCAAGGCCATCATGGGCATGATGATCTCGCTCGCGCTGACGTCCTTCGTGACCGGTGTGACCGAGCCCATCGAGTTCTCGTTCATGTTCATCGCCCCGGCGCTCTACGCGATCCACGCGGTGCTGACCGCCCTGTCCATGGCGATCACCTGGGCACTCGGCGTCCACGCGGGCTTCACCTTCTCCGCGGGCTTCATCGACTACGCCCTCAACTGGAACCTCGCCACCAAGCCCTGGCTGATCATCCCGATCGGTCTGGTCTTCGGCGCCATCTACTACTTCGTCTTCCGCTTCGCGATCAACAAGTGGAACCTCCCCACCCCGGGCCGCGAGCCCGAGGAGGAGATCGAGGACCTCACCAAGGCGTAGGCCCGTCCAACGCCCGCTGCCCGGCCCGGAGTTCATTCCGGGCCGGGCAGCGTCGTGTACGGGTCCCCTCACACCGTGAGGACGATCTTCCCGCGCACCGACCTCGCCTCACTCCTCCGATGCGCCTCCGCCGCCTCGGTCAGCGGCAGGGTCAGACCGACGCGGGCCTTCTTCTTCCCGTCGGCGAGGTCGGCGAGGATCTGCGCGAGCAGCGCGCCGTCGGACTGCGCGCTGACCCGGCGTACGTCGACACCGCGCTCCGCCGCGGGCTCCGGTACGACCGCGATGACGACGAAGACACCGCCGTCGCGCGCCGCGTGGATCAGGTCGCCGCCGATACCGGCGGGGTCCACGACGAGGTCGACCCCGCCGGGCACCGACTTCCGTACGGCGGCGGCGAGTTCACCGGCGTCGGCCGCCCGGCCGAGGACGATGTCGGCGCCGAGGCCCTCGACGTACTTCTCGTCACCGTTGGACGCGACGGCGACGACCCTGGCGCCGCAGCCGGCCGCGTGCTGGACCGCCCACATCCCGATGGCGCCGCTCGCCCCGGTGACCAGGACGGTCTGCCCGGCTTCGAGGCCGCCCAGGTCGAGGGACTGCCAGGCGGTCTCGGCGGTGATCGGGACGGCGGCGGCCGTGATGTCGTCGACGCCGTCCGGGATCTGCGCGAGATGGGCGGGGTCGATGGAGACGACCTCCGCGTACGTGCCCTCCTGGTTCACGAACCAGGGCGCGAGCCCGGCGACCCGGGTGCCGGGGGCGAAGGGTCCGTCGCCGTCGACGACCGTGCCCGCGAGGTCCGCGCCCAGGATGAACGGCGGTGCCAGGTCGGGCAGCACCTGGCGCAGCCAGCCGGCGCGGGCCGCGAGGTCGGCCGGGTTCACGGAGGTCCCCGTCACCCGGACCCGGACCCGTCCGGCGCGCGGCTCGGGTTCGGGGATGTCGGTCACGGTGAGCACCTCGGGGCCACCGAAGTCGTACTGCTGAATCGCTTTCATCACAGTCTCTTTCCTGGCGCGGGTCGGGTGCACGAGGCTTGTAATTGCTTGCCTGAGCAACAATAGGCTTGTTTAGTTGCCCCGGCAAGCAGTTCGGCGCACGGGGGCGGTCGATCAGAAGCTGTCGCCGCTGAGCGCCTCCAGGAAGACCTTCGGGTTCCAGTACTCGCGGTAGTTGACGATCAGCCCGTCGCGAAAGGTCACGAAGGTCGCGTAACTCATGTTGTAGGGATTGCCGTTGGACACCACGCCGCCGATCACGCTCCACTCCGCGATCGCCACGTTCTCGCCGGCGGTCGCGTAGACGCGCGCCGAGGGGATCTCGCGGACGTCGATGAGGTCGGGGTAGCCGCGCAGGTACTCGTAGAGCGCCTCGCGTCCCTCGATCCGGGCGGGCGATCCCTCCGGGGCGAACGGGAATTCGGCGACGACGTCGTCCGCACACAGGTCCGTCCAGGCCTTCATGTCCTTGGAGAGGAAGGTGTCGAGGGTGTGCCGCAGCAGGTCGACGGCCGAGGGAGTGCCGCTCATCGTGTGCTCCTGTCGTGAGTGACGTCCGCCCTGGGCGACGGACGCTCCGACACTAGCACTGTGTAAGCGACACAGCGACACTTACTTTCGAGTGGTGCCACAAGCCGCCCCGCCGGACGGCCGGGTCACCATTCGAGCGGCATCGTGAAGTTCCCGAGGCGGGCGACCTCGTCGGCGATCTCCGCGACCGTGGTGTGGTCCAGCTCCGCCTCGAAGGCCTCGCGGGCACGGGTCAGCGCGGGCTGGAGACCGCCCACGATGTTGCTGCCGACCGCGCAGTCCGGCGGCGGCGGAGTGCGGTGCAGGGTGAACAGGCGGGTGTCCTCCACCGCCCGGTACACCTGGAGCAGGTTGATCTCCTCGGCCGGCCTGGCCAGCAACGCGCCGCCGCCCGCGCCGAGTTGGGACCTGGTGAGCCCGGCGGCGCTCAGCCGGGACAGCAGGCCGCGGATCACCACGGGACTGGTGTTGGCCGAGTGGGCGAGATCCTCGGAGCGCAGCGGTTTGTCGCCGGTGACCGCGAGGGCGACCAGGGCATGGACGGCGACGACGAAACGACTGCTGGTGGGCATGGCCATCCCGGAGCGTGTAAGAGTGACGGTTACACGTCCCACTATGCCGCAGCGACGACTTGCCGTGCGGCCGCCGACTGGCGCACAATTTGCTTGCTTGAGCAATGAGCACCTCTCTTCAGTGCCCTCGACAGTGCTCTCGATGCCCTCGACGCCGTGACGCAGGAGATGAGAACCATGGCTGATGTCCCGAGTGATCTCCCGACCGCACGGGTCGCGGTGGTGACCGGCGGAGCCGGCGCGATCGGCGGTGCGATCGCCCGCGAACTCGCCCGGCTCGGACACCGGGTCGTCGTCCTGGACCGGACCGGTGACGTCGTGTGCGATCTCGCCGCGGAGGCGGACGTACGGCGGGCCGCCGCCGAGATCCTGGAGCGGTACGGCCGGGTCGACGTGCTCGTGCACTCGGCCGCCGCGGCCGATCCGCTGGAGTGGGAGACCACCGGCCTCGCCGACTGGCGGCGGATCCAGGCCGTCAACGTCGAGTCGGTGCTGCTGCTGGCCCAGGCCTTCGTGCCCGGGATGCGGGAGCGCGGGTTCGGCCGGATCGTGCTCATCACCTCCGACACCGTGTGGCGGCCGCCGACCCCCGACCTGCTCGGCTACATCACCAGCAAGGGGGCGCTCACCGCGTTCGGGCGCACCCTCGCCGCCGCGCTCGGCAGGGACGGGATCGCCGTGACGTCCGTCGCCCCGGGGCTCACCCGCACCCCGGCGACCGCCTACCAGCCGGACGAGGCCTTCGACGCGGCCCTGGCCACCCAGGCACTCCCCCGCCCTCTCGTCCCCGACGACGTCGCCGCGACCGTGGGCTTCCTGGCCGGCGACGCCGCCGAGGCGCTGACCGGCCAGGTCCTGACGGTGGACGGCGGCAGCCTGCTGCGCTGATCGGAGGGGGCGGGCCGGAATGCCGAAGGCCCCCGGCAGCCGGGAGAAGGGCGGGCTGCGGGGGCCTTCACGGACGTGCGGTCAGATGTCGTACGACGCCCTCGGTGCCGCCAGTTCCACCGGGCCGGCGAAGACCTCGCGGGCGTCGGCCAGGTTGGCCTGGGGGTCGGTCCACGGGGGGATGTGGGTCAGGACCAGGCGCCGGGCTCCCGCCCTGGTCGCCGTCTCGCCCGCCTCGCGGCCGTTGAGGTGGAGGTCGGGGATGTTCTCCTTGCCGTGGGTGAACGCGGCCTCGCACAGGAACAGGTCGGTGTCCCGGGCGAGTTCGTCCAGGGACTCGCTGACGCCCGTGTCACCGGAGTAGGTGAGGGACCGGCCGCCGTGCTCGACGCGGATGGCGTAGGCCTCGACGGGGTGGCGGACCCGCTCGGTGTGCACGGTGAAGGGGCCGACGTCGAACGTGGACGGCTTCACCGTGTGGAAGTCGAAGACCTCGCTCATCGAGGAGGCGGTGGGGGTGTCGGCGTAGGCCGTGGTGAGGCGGTGCTCGGTGCCCTCGGGGCCGTAGACCGGGATGGGGTCGCAACGGCCGCCGTCGTGGCGGTAGTAGCGCGCGACGAAGTACGCGCACATGTCGATGCAGTGGTCGGCGTGCAGATGGCTGAGGAAGATCGCGTCGAGGTCGTAGAGACCGCAGTGGCGCTGCAGCTCGCCAAGGGCGCCGTTGCCCATGTCGAGGAGCAGCCGGAAGCCGTCGGCCTCTACGAGGTAGCTCGAACAGGCCGATTCCGCGGACGGGAACGACCCCGAGCAGCCGACGACGGTGAGCTTCATAAAGCAGAAACCTCCGCTGGCGGTAACTTCTGGAGTTGGGGGACGGGGGTCGTGCGGTCCGTCGAGCGTAAGGCGCAAAAGGGCCGGTCGCTCCTCCGCCAAGGGCTGTTGTGGGGGAACTCACCTGTGGTGTCACCGGTTCGGCTGGAACCGGGGCGTGTGGGGTGTGCGAGGGGCGCGCGGCGGGGATTGCGCGCCGGTAACGTCGTCCCCATGGACAGGTTCTGGTGGCTCGCGCTCGCGGCGGTGATGTTGCTGGCGCTGGTCGCCACGCTGGTCGACGGGTGGGGGC
>NZ_JAEQAZ010000110.1 GCF_016654115.1 Streptomyces sp. MBT53 | reverse complement strand
GGGACGGGGGCGGAGAACGCGCGGGCCGACGACGCCATCGATCCGCCGGCCGACCGCCCGGCACCCGTCCAGCCCCCTGACGCAACCGACCGCAAGCCCGCCCCCGCCCGGCGCGGTGCCGCCGACCCCGTGAAGGCGTTGATGCACCGCCATCGCGAACTGTGCGAGCGCGCCGTCGACCCGCTGGAGATCGCGGCGGGCCTTGAGGCGCACGGTGTCACCGACCGGACCGCCACCCGCTTCCGGCACCGTGACGTCTTCTCGCTCGCCGAGGAGATGTACGCGCGCGTGCCCCGCGCCGACACGGCGGCCCCGCACTCCGACACGGACGTCGTCACTACGCCCAAGTCCCGCGCCGCCTGGGCCGTACTCGCGCTCCTCCCCGGAGTCCTCTGCGCCGCGGCCGTGACCGGCGTGCGGCTCACGGACGGTCGGGTGCGGCTCGCGGTGGCCGTCGCCGGTGTCCTCGCCGTGGCGTTCGGCGTGCGCATGGCGCTTCGGCGCGGCCCCCTGAGCACCCCGCCCGGCACCCCCGCGTGGCGCACCCCGCCGGGCACGCGCCTGTGGACGTACTGGCTGCTCGCCTACGCCCTCCTCGGCGACGGTCTGCTCCGCGCCGCGGCCGACGGCGGCCCCGACGTCCTGCCGACCGGCACCACGGACGGACCCTGGCCCACGGCCACCGCACCCGTCCTGGCCCTCACTCTGGCCTGCGCTCCCGCGGCCTGGTGCGCCCACCACTTCGCCGTACGCGCCCGGCGCAAGCTCGCCACCAGTCGCGGCCTCGCGGACTTCGCCGACTCCGTACAACCGCTGCTGCTCGGCACGTTCGCCCTCTTCCTGTGTGCCCTCTCCGCCCTCCTCGCCCTCTGCGGCGCGGCTCTGGGCGAGCCCGCCGGGTACGCCCAGGGCGTCACCCTGGGCGCACTGCTGCTGCTCGCTCGCCTTCTCTTCGTGCACGGCTTCACCCGCGCCCCGGTACTCGCCCTGGGCGCGGCAGCCGCGACGGAGGCCCTGGCCCTGGCCCTGGACCTCATCGGCCGGCTCCCCGGCTGCGGTTTCCTCGCCACACCCGTCGAAACCCTCATCGGCTCCTGGGGTCCGGGCAGTATTCCCGCCCTGGCCTGCGGAGCAGCCGCCCTGACCCTCCTGTTCCACACCACCCGCACGCTGACCAGAGCCTCCGCGCACGCGCCGGCGGACGAGCCGCGGTGACGCCGCCATGACCTCGAAGCAACCGGCCCCGTCACCCGGCCGCAGGCGCCCGGCCCCACCGCCGGAGGCAACCGCATCACCTTGTGAAGGAGAACGCCAGATGATCACCTCCCGATCCGGAGAGTCGGCCACGGGAGCCGTCCGATGAGGGTCCTGCTGATCGGAGCCAACGGCTACCTCGGCCGGTTCGTCGCCGACCGCCTGCTCGCCGACCCGGCCGTCCAGCTCACCGCGCTCGGCCGCGGCGACGACGCCGACGTCCGCTTCGACCTCGCGTCCGGCAGCCCCGGAGCACTCACCCGCTTCCTCGACGCCGTCCACCCCGGAGTCGTCGTCAACTGCGCCGGTGCCACCAGAGGCGGCGCCCGCGAACTCACCCGCCACAACACCGTCGCCGTCGCCACCGTCTGCGAGGCGCTGCGCCGCAGCGGCTGCGGGGCCCGGCTCGTGCAGATCGGCTGCGGCGCCGAGTACGGCCCGAGCCAGCCCGGTTCCTCCACGGCCGAGGACGCCGTCCCCCGCCCCGGCGGCCCGTACGGCGTCAGCAAACTCGCCGCCACCGAACTGGTCCTGGGCTCCGGTCTCGACGCCGTAGTCCTGCGCGTCTTCTCGCCCGCAGGACCGGGGACCCCCGCCGGCTCCCCGCTCGGCCGTCTCGCCGAGGCCATGCGCCGGGCCATGCAGTCCGGTGACGGCGAACTCAAGCTCGGCGGCCTCGGCGCGCAACGGGACTTCGTCGACGTACGGGACGTGGCCCGTGCCGTGCACGCCGCCTCGCTCTCCGCCGCGCAGGGCGTCATCAACATCGGTTCGGGCCGCGCGGTCCGGCTGCGCGACGCCGCCTCCGTCCTCGCCCGTGTCGCCGGATACGGCGGAGCGCTGCACGAACTCGACGGTCCGCCCGGACCGCTGCGGGGCGCCATCGGCCACCCCCGCACCGACCCCGACCACGCGCCGGTCGCGTACCCGTACCCGGACGGCTGCGGCAGCTGGCAGCAGGCCGATGTGCGCACCGCGCGGGACCGGCTCGGCTGGCGGCCCCGGATCAACCTGGAGGAGTCCCTCGCCGACATCTGGATGGAGGCGGCGTGCCGCATCTGACCAGTGCCACCCCGGGCAGCGCCAGCACCGCGGTCCGCACGGGCTTCGGCATCCCCGGGTACGCGCACCCCCTCGTCGCGCCGGCCGAGTGGGGCGAACTCACCCGCCCCGGAACCCCCTTGCACTGGGTCGTCCTCAACGTCTCCTCCGGCCCGGGGACACGGCCCGACCCGCACTGTCTGGAAGCGGTCGGCCGCCTGCGCAACATGGGCATCCGTGTTCTCGGTCACCTGGACGCCGCCTACGGCGCCCGTGCCTTCGGCGAACTCATCTCCGAGGCGCACCGCTATCGCGACTGGTACCGGGCCGACGGCTTCCTCCTGGACCGCTGTCCCCCCGGACGTACCGCCCTGCCCGAGGTCCGCCGCACGGTCACCACGCTCCGCGAGATCCGTGACGACGCCCACATCGTCCTGGGGCACGGCACCCACCCGCATCCCGGATACGCCGAGTTCGCCGACCAGTTGGTGACCTTCTCCGGACCGTGGAGCCACTACCGCTGGTCGCAGGTCGCCGAGTGGACCGCCGACCACCCTCCCGAACGCTTCTGCCACTTCGTGCACAGCGTCCCGCGCGGCCATCTCGACGAGGCGCTGCGCATCGCCCGCTGGCAGGGCGCCTCGACCATCTACTTCACCGACCGCACCGATCGCGGGGGCCGCACCGACCCCTGGGAGACCATGCCCGGCTACTGGGACGAGATCGTCTCGCGGATCGGAATGGGTGTCTCGGAATGAAGAAGGGCATGGCAGTGTTACGGGGAGAACAACTGTAGTGATTGACCGACCAACGGAGACCCCGTGTCGCTGCCACCCCTGGTCGAGCCGGCTGCCGAGCTCACCGTAGACGAGGTCCGCAGGTACTCCCGCCACCTGATCATCCCCGACGTGGGCATGGACGGGCAGAAGCGGCTGAAGAACGCCAAGGTGCTCTGTGTGGGCGCCGGCGGTCTGGGTTCGCCCGCGCTGATGTACCTGGCCGCGGCGGGCGTGGGCACGCTCGGCATCGTGGAGTTCGACGAGGTCGACGAGTCGAACCTGCAGCGCCAGATCATCCACAGCCAGGCCGACATCGGCCGCTCCAAGGCGGAGTCGGCCCGCGACTCCGTGCTCGGCATCAACCCGTACGTGAACGTGGTCCTGCACGAAGAGCGGCTCGAGGCCGAGAACGTGATGGACATCTTCAGCCAGTACGACCTGATCGTCGACGGCACGGACAACTTCGCGACCCGCTACCTGGTCAACGACGCCGCCGTACTGCTGAACAAGCCGTACGTGTGGGGTTCGATCTACCGTTTCGACGGCCAGGCCTCCGTCTTCTGGTCCGAGCACGGCCCCTGCTACCGCTGCCTCTACCCGGAGCCCCCGCCCCCCGGCATGGTCCCCTCCTGCGCCGAGGGCGGCGTCCTGGGCGTGCTGTGCGCGTCCATCGGCTCCATCCAGGTCACCGAGGCGATCAAGGTCCTCACCGGCGTCGGCGACCCGCTCGTCGGACGCCTGATGATCTACGACGCCCTGGAGATGCAGTACCGCCAGGTCAAGGTCCGCAAGGACCCCAACTGCGCGGTCTGCGGCGAGAACCCGACCGTCACGGAGCTCATCGACTACGAGGCCTTCTGCGGCGTCGTCTCCGAGGAGGCCCAGCAGGCCGCCGCCGGCTCGACGATCACTCCCAAGCAGCTCAAGGAGTGGATCGACGACGGCGAGAACATCGAGATCATCGATGTCCGCGAGGTCAACGAGTACGAGATCGTCTCGATCCCCGGCGCCAAGCTGATCCCCAAGAACGAGTTCCTCATGGGCACCGCCCTGGAGACCCTCCCGCAGGACAAGAAGATCGTCCTGCACTGCAAGACGGGTGTCCGCAGTGCGGAAGTCCTCGCCGTCCTCAAGTCGGCCGGTTTCGCGGACGCGGTCCACGTCGGCGGCGGCGTGATCGGCTGGGTCAACCAGATCGAGCCCGACAAGCCGGTCTACTAGACACACGCCTTCCCGGAAGGGGCTCGGCACCACGGGTGCCGGGCCCCTTCCCGCTGTCCGGGCGGACGCGGACGCTACGAGGCGCAGACCTTGCCGTCCTTGGGCACCGTCCCCTTCAGCAGATACGCGTCCACCGTCGAGTCGACACAGTCGCTCCCACTGCCGTACGCGCCATGGCCCTCGCCCTTCCAGGTGAGCTCCACACCGACGCCCTTGCCCAGCTCGTCGACCATCTTGCGAGCACCCTCGTACGGCGTCGCCGGGTCCCCGGTGTTGCCGACCACCAGGATCGGCGCCGCACCGGGCGCGCTGACCTCCGGGGTGTCGTACTGCCCGGCCACCGGCCAGTCGTGACACCACCCGGCCGTGTCCCAGCCCAGGAAGTCGCCGAACACGGGGGAGATCTTCTCGAACTCGGGCAGCAGCTTCTGCGTCTGCTCGGGCGTCGGCCGCTGCTTGTCGTCCAAGCACGATATGACCCGTTGTGAATGCGTCGTCGTGCCGTAGTGCCCCGCGCTGTCACGGTCGTTGTAGCCGTCGGCGAGCGCCAGCAGCTCCGAGCCGTCGCCCTCCTTCGCGGAGTCCAGGGCGCTGGTCAGCGTGGGCCAGCTCTGCTTGCTGTACAGGGGAAGGACGATGCCGGTCAGGGCGAGCGTCTGGGTCAGCTTGCGCCCGGTCGAGGTCGCCAGCGGTTTGCTGTCGATCTGCTTCAGCAGGGCCGCGATCTTCTTCGAGCCCTGCGCGGGGTCCTGTCCCGTCGACTTGAGGTAGTCGTCCAGGGCGCGCTGGAAGCCCCGGGTCTGGTTCAGGGCGTGGCCCACCGAGTCGGCGGTCGGGTCGACGACCGCGTCCAGGATCAGCCGCCCCACCTTCTTCGGGAACAAGTGGGCGTAGACACCGCCGAGTTCGGTGCCGTACGAGATGCCGAAGTAGTGCATCTTCGTGTCACCCAGAACCTGGCGCATCAGGTCCATGTCGCGGGCCGTGTCCGTCGTCGACACATGCGACATCAGCTTTCCGGCGGCCTTCTCGCAGCCCTTGCCGAAGTCGGTCGCGTCCTGGAAGTACGCCGTCTCCTCGGCCGGTGTGTCCGGTGTGGCGTCCACGTCCTCGGCGGCCTGGATCGCCTTGTCGCTGCGGCAGCGGACGCCCTCGCTCGCGGCGACCCCGCGCGGGTCCCAGCTCACCAGGTCGTAGTGCTCGTGCAGCGCGGACACGGTGGTGGAGTACGCCGGCATGTAGTCCACGCCCGAGCCGCCGGGCCCGCCGAAGTTGAACAGGAGCGAGCCGATGCGATCGCCGCCGGTCGCCTTCGAGCGGATCAGCGCGAGCCCGATCGTGGAGCCGTCCGGCTTCGTCCAGTCCAGCGGCACCTTGAGCGTCGCGCACTGCCAGTCGCTGCTGGGCGCGGCCGAGTCGCCGGTGGCCTTGCAGCGCCCCCAGTCGAGCTTCTGCGCGGTCAGCGACGCGGGCAGCGCGGCCGTCGTGGAAGAGGACGAGTCGGCCGCGGACGGCTTGGCGTCCCCCGCGCCCGCGCCGTCCTTGCCGTCGTCCGACGAGCCGCTGCTACAGCCGGCCGTCAGCAGTGCGGCGGCGGCCATCAGGGCCGTCCACCGTACGAATCGTGCCATGTGCATTCCCCCCTCGCAGGCCGTCCGCGTCACGCCGCGGATGGCGGTCAGGCCATAGTAGGCGGCCCGAGCCGAGCCCGTGGTGGCCTGTGGATAACCGTTTGACCTGCGGTTTTTCGCGAATATCGGAGGGAGAGTCAGGAGCAGACGGTACCGGCCGCCGGCACTTTCCCGTTCAGTAGATAGCCGTTCACCGCGCTCTGCACGCACTTGTTCTTGCTGTCGTACGCCCCGTGCCCCTGGCCCTTGTACGTCAGCTCGACCGCGACGCCCTTGCCCAGCGCGTCCACCATCTTCCGCGCTCCCTCGTACGGCGTGGCCGGGTCACCGGTGTTGCCCACGACGAGGATCGGCGCCGAACCGGCCGCGCTCACGTCGGGATGGTCGGCGGCGCCGGGCACGGCCCAGTCGGTGCAGGTCACCATGCCCCAGGCCAGGAAGTCTCCGAACAGGGGAGACGCGGCCTGGAACTCCGGCAGTTTCTGCTGCACGTAGTCGGTGGTGTAACGCGGCTTCTCGTCGGCGCAGTTGATGGCGACGTTCGCCGCGGCGATGTTGCTGTACTCGCCGTTCTCGCTGCGCCCGTTCATCGAGTCGGACAGCACCATGAGGACTTTGCCGTCACCGCTGTAGGCCTGTTCGAGCCCCTCGGTGAGGTACTCCCAGAAGTCCTTGGAGTACAGCGCCTGCGCGATGCCGTTGGTCGCGGCGGTCTGGGTCAACTGGCGGGGGAAGATGCCCGGGATCGGCTTGCTGTCGAGGCTCTTGAGCAGCTTGGCGATGCGGTCCTTGACGTCCTGTGCGGTGTCGCCGATCGGGCAGTCCGTGGTCTTCGACGTGCAGTCGTCGGCGAAGTTGTCGAGCGCCAGTTGGAAGCCCTTGGCCTGTCCCAGGGAGCCCTGCTCGGCGTTCTGCGTGGGGTCGACGACCGCGTCGAAGACGGCGCGGCCCACGTGCTTGGGGAACAAGTGGGCGTAGACACCGCCGAGTTCGGTGCCGTAGGAGATGCCGAAGTAGTGCAGCTTGTCGTCGCCGAGGACCTGGCGCATCAGGTCCATGTCGCGGGCCGCGTCGGTGGTGCGCACCTGGGGGAGCATCTTCTTGGAGTTCTTCTCGCAGGCCGCGTTGAACTGCTTGGTGTTGGCCAGGAGTCTGGTCCGCTCGGCCGCGTCGTCCGGTGTGGCGTCCTGCTGGAAGTACTCGTCGAGCTGGGAGTCGCTCTCGCACTTGACGCCGGCGCTGCGGCCGACTCCGCGCGGGTCGAAGCTCACCAGGTCGTAGCGGGTGCGCAGGGTCGCGTAGTCCTCGCCGAACGCGGGCAGTGTGGTGACGCCCGAGCCGCCGGGGCCGCCGAAGTTGAAGACGAGCGACCCGATCCGCTTGTTCGCGGGACCACTGGTCTTCGCCCGGACCAGGGCGATCCCGATGGTGTCGCCCTTGGGCTTGCTCCAGTCGAGAGGCGCCTTCATGGTGGCGCACTGCCACTTGCCGCCGTTCGGCAGTGGCGACGGCGCGGCGCCGCCGCCCTCCGACTCGGACGGGGCCGGGCAGTCCTTCCAGCTCAGCTTCTGGGCCGTCGGATCCTCGGCCTTGGAGTCGCCGCCGCAGCCCGCCAGCGTGGCGGACAGCAGGACGACGGTGGCGGTCAGGGCAGCGGCACGCAGCCGGGAGGGGTTCGGCATGGTCCCATCCTGAGGTCGCACACGGCAGGGCGCTCGGGGCACGGGCCGTACGAGGTACGCACGCGTGCGTGCCCCATGTTCCTCCGTGGGCGTGCTCTACAGGGAGCCCTTGCGGGACAGGTGGTTGAAGAACAGCCAGCCCGGCAGCACCGGAATCCACAGCGTCAGCAGCCGGTACAGCAGCACCGCCGGAGCGGCGACCTCCTTGGGCAGGCCGACGGCGATCAGACCGAGCGTCAGACTCGCCTCGACCGCTCCCACACCGCCCGGCGTGGGGGCCGCGGAACCGAGCGCGTTGCCCGCGAGGAAGACGACGGCGACGCTGGCCAGGCTGAGCGACGTCGACTGGTCGCCGAACGCCCGGATCGACGCGTCCAGGCACATCACGAAGCAGGCCGTCAGCAGCAGCATGCCGCCGATGCCGGTGACCAGCTTCTGCGGCCGCTGCAACACGTCGAGCATGCGCGGGATGACACCCGCGAACAGCGACCGCACGCGCGTGACGAGGAACTTCCGCAGGAACGGCACCGAGGTCACCACGAGCACGAGCACCGCCACCGTCAACAGCCCGGCGATGACCGTCCTGGAGGGCGACAGCGACGGTGTCTTCTCGGTGCCGGTCAGATAGCCGAACGACAGCAGCATCAGGATGTGGCAGCCCAGGCCGAACAGTTGCGACGCGCCGACACTCGCCACCGCGAGCCCGGGCCGCACCCCGGCCCGCTGCAGGAAGCGTGTGTTCAGGGCGACACCGCCGACCGCGGCCGGGGCCACGATCTTCACGAACGACCCGGCGACCTGCGCCGCCACCGCCCGCAGGAACGGCACCCGCTCCGGCACGAACCCCAGGAGGGCCATCGCCGCCGCGAAGTAGCTCAGCGCCGAGAA
The DNA here is from genome assembly GCF_016654115.1 of Streptomyces sp. MBT53. Lineage (GTDB taxonomy): Bacteria > Actinomycetota > Actinomycetes > Streptomycetales > Streptomycetaceae > Streptomyces. Next base: position 21,065 of record NZ_JAEQAZ010000110.1, on the reverse strand, counting down.
CAGCACGGCCGCGGCCACCCAGCCCCACTGGGCGTTGGCGACGAGCGGACCGAACTCGATGTGCGTGAGCTGCGTCAGCAGGAAGTACGCGCCGATCGCGCCCGCGATGAAACTGATCAGCGTGCGGGGCCGCACCCGCTCCAGACGAGCCGGCTCGACCGGAGCCTGCGGTCTGATCAGCAGCACCTGGTGGCGGATCTGGGTGAGCAGATCCTCCTCGCGCGCCTCGTCCAGGGCATCGTCGATGGCCCGCTTCTCGGCCCGCTGCTCCGCCCGTACGGCCTTCTTGTCGGGCTTTTCGAGTACGGGCGTGGAGCCGCTCCCCGAGGCCGCCTCCGCGTGGGCCAGCCTGGTCTGCCGGGACGCCTCGAGGATCGCCTCGCGCTCCCGCTGGGCCCGCTCCCGGGACAGCCGGCGCAGCGTCGCGCGCGTGGAGCGCGACAGCGCGATGGGCTGGAGCATCGGCAGACAGTCCGCCGCGGCGTCGGGGCCGAGGACGCCGACCGCCGAGGCCACCGCGCGCTCGGCGCCCACCCGCAGCCCGAGCGTGGTCACCAACTGGGCGACGTCCATGCGCAGCAGCAGTTCACCAGCCGCGATCTCGCCGCCCCGCAGGTCGGTCAGGATCACCTTGCCGGAACGATCCACCAGAATCGCGTCACCGGCGAGCCTGCGGTGGGCGATGCGCCGCGACTGCAATGCCTGCACCTGGTGCCAGGTCAGGCGCAGCAGATCGTCGGTGATCTCCTCGTCCGCGAGCGAGTCGAGAGTGCGCCCGCCGGTGTGCTCGTAGACGAGCATCACGGCGTCGGGGCCGAGTTCCGAGGTCGCGATCAGCTTGGGGGCGTTGGCCCCGGCCGCGATCGCCGCGTACGCCAGCAGGGCCTCCTGCTCCAGCGCCTGGCGCAGCGACTGGAGGCTGCTACGGGTCGCGAAGCCCCGGAGCGTCAGATTGCGCCACGCGCGGTAGAAGAAGCCCTGGGCCTGCTGTTCCCGGTCGACCACGGTGACGTCCAGCGGTGGACCGTCCTCCAGGGTCACGAAGTAGCGCCGGCCGCGATCGCCGTTCTCGGTGTCGACGGCCTCCTCGCGGGCCGCGCCCACCGGGTGGAAGCCGACCGTCCGCAGGCCCGCCATGAGCGTCCGGCCGGTGGGACGGACGTTCGGGGAGCCCACCGCGTACAGCGTCCCGTAGGCGACGGTCCAGCCGATCAGCACCGTCAGGATGATCGAGAACGGAGTCGTGTACCCGGTGACCAGCATCGAGAAGGCGTCGAGCAGCAGCACGATCCACAGCACCGAGCGCCAGCGCGGTCTCCGGGACATGCCAACGGCCGTCATGTAGGCGATGACGGGCGCCAGGTAGCCGTGCACCGGGTCGGTGAGCGCGTGGATGTCACCGGGGGAGGGCTGGGTGAGCGCCTCCTGGATGGAGCCCGGGGCGGCCTTGGCGACCCACAGGTCCGTGGCGAGTGTCACTCCGTGGGCGAGGACCGCGGCGAGCACGCCGTCGGCGATGCGCAGCCCGTCGCGCTTGATCAGCCGCTCGATCGCGAAGGCGACCGGCACCAGCAGGATGGCGATGCTCGACGCCAGTCCCGCGATCTTGATCAGCAGGTCGGGCGCCTGGCCGGTGCCCTTGTTGATGTCCTGTTCGAGCCCCGAGGTCGTGCCGTGCGCGAACGCGGCGATCGCGAGCAGTACGACGATCGCGAGAAAGCCCACCAGGAGGCGCATGAGATCGGAAGGGCGGTGCACGCGCGCGGGGAGGAGCGGTTCGTCGCCCTCGACCTCTTCGGCGTGGGTCTCGCCGTCGCAGTCGTCGGGGCCGGGCGTGGCGTCGGGCGCGGGCGTCTCGGCGGGACCCTCCGAGGGGTCCTGCTCGGGCGCGTCGGCGGCGTCCGGGCGCGACGCAGCGTCAGAGGTGCCCTCCGCGTCTTCGGGGTGCACACCCTGCTGCTTCATCGTCTCTTCTTGATCTCGTATCACCAGTCACCGCCCGCACGATGGTGGCATGCCCCACCGACACACGGGGGCATCAGGGTGCAAATGCGGGGGCGCACAGTCTGCCCCACGCGCCGCTCCGGGGCGAGGGATACGCACAGTCGCCAGCGCGTCGCATTGTCGGTGCCGTGCGGCAGGATGGGGCGGATGAGCGAGCAGAGCCTTCCGGACGACACCGGCCCGGAGCACGCGGACGCGCTGCCCGAGTACGCGGAGCGGGTCCTCGACGTGGCCGAACGCATTCCGCCCGGGCGCGTCATGACGTACGGCGACGTCGCCGAATGGCTGGAGGAGGGCGGACCGCGCCAGGTCGGCCGCGTGATGGCCCTCTACGGAGGAGCAGTCGAATGGTGGCGCGTCGTCCGCGCGGACGGCAATCTGCTCCCCGGCCACGAACTGGAGGCCCTCGCCCGCTACCGCGAGGAGGGCACCCCTCTGAAGGAGGCGAACAGGGCCACCGAGGGCCACCTGCCACGCGTCGACATGAAACGGGCGCGATGGGACGGCGGCGAACGCGCGGACGGTCACACCTGACAGCTTCCGCCATCGGACCCGCCCGGGTGCGGCCTGTGATCCGTACGGGGGAAACAGGGCACGTCCGTGGCATGTCGTACGTTCGAGGGGCGAGGGACACACGGGTCGTGAGAGCCCTGCGGGAAGAGGCGGAAGTCCTGCTCCCGCACGACCCGTCGGCGTAGCGTCGGCTGCACGCGTCCCCCTCACCCCGCTGCCACCGACCTCGACGCGCGGCAGCCTGCCAACCAGTACACCCACCAGGACCGGCGAACCACGTGAGCTCCTCTTCCTCCACCAGGCGCCTGTCGCACCCCCAGGTGCGACAGGGGAACCGTGGCGCTTACCGACTGGTGCGTACCCCGCCGACCCGGCCGGCTCCCCCTCACCTGGACGCGCCACAGCGCTCGGTGGTTGACCATGGGGCCGGACCGCTGCTCGTCCTCGCAGGTCCCGGCACCGGAAAGACCACCACCCTCGTGGAGTCCGTCGCGGCCCGGATCGCCCGGGGAGGTGACCCCGCGCGGATCCTCGTGCTGACGTTCAGCCGCAAGGCCGCCGTCGAACTGCGCGACCGCATGGCACTGCGCATCGGCGCCGCCCGCGCGCCCCGGGCGACCACCTTCCACTCGTTCTGCTACGCCCTGGTCCGCGCCCACCAGGACAGCGACCTGTTCGTCGAGCCCCTACGGCTGCTGTCCGGCCCCGAGCAGGACGTCGCCGTACGCGAACTGCTCGCCGGCCAGCCCGACCTGGAGCGGCTCGGCCTCGTGCATGTGCGCTGGCCGGACGAGCTGCGGGCCTGCCTGACCACCCGCGGTTTCGCCGACGAGGTCCGCGCGGTCCTCGCCCGCAGCCGCGAACTCGGCCTGGACCCCGCGGCCCTGGACGCCTTCGCCCACCGCATCGGCCGCCCCGACTGGCGGGCCGCCGCCGCCTTCCTCGCCGAGTACCTAGACGTACTCGACCTCCAAGGAGTGCTCGACTACGCGGAACTGGTCCACCGCGCGGTGCTTCTCGCCCACCGCCCCGAGGTCGCCGAACGGCTAGCCGCCCAGTACGACGCCGTGTTCGTGGACGAGTACCAGGACACCGACCCGGCCCAGGTACGACTGCTGCACGCCCTGGCCGGCGGTGGCCGCACCCTCGTCGCCTTCGGCGACCCCGACCAGTCGATCTACACGTTCCGGGGCGCCGACGTGAACGGCATCCTGGACTTCCCGAGCGCCTTCCCGCGCGCGGACGGCAGTCCCGCTCCCGTAGAGGTGCTCCGGACCTCCCGCCGCTCCGGCGCCACCCTGCTGACCGCCACCCGCCTGCTGACCCAGCGCATGCCGCTGACCAGGCTCCCGGCGCAGAAGGTGCGCGCCCACCGCGAGCTGTCCCCGGTGCGCGACGGCGGACGCGTCGAGGTGTACACGTACCCGACCCCCGGCACGGAACTGGACAACATCGCCGACATCCTCCGGAGGGCACACCTGGAGGACGGCGTCCCCTGGAACGACATGGCCGTCCTGGTGCGCGCCGGCTCCCGGACGATCCCCACGGTCCGCCGCGCCCTCACCGCGGCCGGCGTCCCCCTGGACATCGACGGCGACGACCTCCCCCTGCGCCACGAACCGGCGGTGGCCCCCCTGCTGACGGCGCTGCGCGCGGTCGCCACGGCCGAGGCCTCGGGGCACACCGAGGACGACGCAGGGACCGTAGGGGACGATCCCGCGGAGGACGGCGCAGAGGCCGTAGCGGATGATCCCGCGGAGCAGCTCGCCCCCGCTCCCTCCTGGCTCGACACGGAAACCGCCCTCACCCTGCTCGCCTCGCCCCTCGCCGCCATGGACGCCGCCGATCTGCGCCGCCTGGGGCGGGCGCTGCGCGAGGAGGAGCGGGCCGGTGGCAACCCTGTGCCGCCGCCCTCCGACGTGCTGCTCGCGCGGGCGCTCGCCGAGCCGGAGCGGCTGGTCGCGCACGACCCCACGTACGCGCGGGGAGCCCAGCGTCTGGGCGCGCTGCTGCGCAAGGCACGCGAGCGCCTGGCGGGCGGCGGTACGGCCGAGGAGGCGCTCTGGGACCTCTGGCAGGGCACCCCCTGGCCCGGGCGCCTGGAGCGGGCCACCCTGCGCGGCGGCGCGGCCGGGCGCAACGCGGACCGGGACCTGGACGCCGTCTGCGCGCTGTTCGCGACCGCGGCCCGCGCGGAGGAGCGCACCGGGGGCCGCGGCGCCCTCAACTTCCTGGAGGAGATCGACGCCGAGGACATCGCCGCCGACACCCTCACCCGACGCGCCGTACGCCCCGACGCCGTACGCCTGATGACCGCGCACCGCTCCAAGGGCCTGGAGTGGCGCGTGGTCGTCGTGGCCGGAGTCCAGGAGGGCCTGTGGCCGGACCTGCGCCGCCGCGGCTCGCTCCTGGAGGCGGACCGCATCGGCCGCGACGGACTCGCCGAACCACTCACCCCGGGAGCCCTGCTCGCCGAGGAACGCCGCCTCTTCTACGTCGCCGCCACGCGCGCGCGTGAACGCCTCGTCGTCACCGCGGTGAAGGCTCCCGCGGACGACGGCGACCAGCCGTCCCGCTTCCTCACCGAACTCGGCGTCGAGCCCAAGGACGTCACAGGGCGCCCGCGCCGCCCGCTGTCCGTCGCCGCACTGGTCGCCGAGTTGCGCGCCACGACCGTCGACCCGCGCGTGTCCGACACCCTGAGGGAGGCCGCCGCGCGGAGGCTGGCCCGGCTGGCCGCGCTCGCCGACGAGGACGGCCGCCCGCTGGTCCCGTCCGCTCACCCGTACCGCTGGTGGGGCATGTTCGAGCCGACCGAGAGCAAGGTGCCGCTGCGGGACCGCGACCAGCCCGTCGTGCTCTCCGGGAGCGCCCTCGACCAGCTCGCCAACACCTGTGCCCTGCAATGGTTCCTGGGCCGCGAGGTGAAGGCCGACGCCCCCGCGACCGCAGCCCAGGGCTTCGGGAACGTGGTGCACGTCCTCGCCGACGAGGTCGCCTCCGGCCGCACCCCCGCCGACCTGGCCGTCCTCATGGAGCGGCTCGACACCGTGTGGAACGCGCTCGCCTTCGACGCGCCCTGGAAGTCGGCCCAGGAGAAGGACAACGCGCGCGTGGCGCTCGAACGCTTCCTGAAGTGGCACGTCGACTCCAACAGCCTCCGCGCGGGCCGTACTCCGGTCGCCAGCGAGCACGACTTCGACGTCACCCTCGAAGCGGGCGACTACGAAGTGCGCATCCGCGGTTCCATGGACCGCGTCGAGACGGACGGCGAGGGGCGCGCCTACGTCGTCGACTTCAAGACCGGCAAACAGACGCCGACGGCCCGCGAGGTAGAGCGTCACCCCCAGCTCGCGGTCTACCAACTCGCCGTCCAGGAAGGCGCCGTGGACGACGCCTTCGACGGCGTGCGCCCCGAACCGGGCGGCGCCGAACTCGTCCAGCTGCGCCAGGGCGCCGCCGTGCGGGACGGCGGCGAGACCCTGCCCAAGGTGCAGGCCCAGGAGCCCCTGGAGGGGGAGTGGGCCGGTGAACTGCTGGCCACGGCCGCGGGCAAGGTTCTCGACGAACGGTTCACGCCGAAGGCCGGCCAGCACTGCGCGCACTGCGCGTTCCGGGCCTCGTGCAGCGCGCGGCCCGAGGGGCGGCACGTGGTCGAGTAGCGCGCGTGACACATTGCACCACCTGTGCTGACCTGCGCTTCTTCTTCCCCCGAGGGCGATTGGTCCTCGACTGTCAGTGGCCGCCGCTAGCCTCTCCGACATGCCCGCCCGTATCACCGATCCCGATCAGCTCAAGGAGCTCCTCGGCATCCCCTTCACCCCGGAGCAGACGGCCTGCATCATCGCGCCGCCCGCCCCGCAGGTGATCGTGGCCGGAGCCGGGTCGGGCAAGACGACGGTGATGGCGGCCCGCGTGGTGTGGCTGGTCGGCACCGGCCAGGTCGCCCCCGAGCAGGTCCTCGGCCTGACCTTCACCAACAAGGCCGCCGGTGAACTCGCCGAGCGCGTCCGCAAAGCGCTCATCAGGGCTGGGGTGACGGACCCCGACGTCATCGACCCGGACAACCCCCCGGGTGAGCCGGTGATCTCGACGTACCACGCCTTCGCGGGCCGCCTGCTGACCGACCACGGCCTGCGCATCGGCCTCGAACCGACGGCCCGCCTGCTCGCCGACGCCACCCGCTTCCAGCTCGCCGCGCGCGTGCTGCGCGAAGCCCCCGGCCCCTACCCGGCGCTCACCCGCTCCTTCCCGGACCTCGTCAGCGACCTCCTCACCCTTGACGGCGAGCTGGCCGAACACCTCGTACGGCCCGAGGACTTGCGCGCGTACGACGCCGAGCTGCTGGGCGCCCTGGAGGGCGTCCGACTCAGCAACCCCGAGCTGCGCAAGGTCCCCGAGGCGGCCGCCGCCCGCCATGAACTCACCGAACTGGTGAGCCGCTACCGGATCGCCAAGCGCGAGAGAGATCTGCTCGACTTCGGCGACCAGATCGCCCTGTCCGCGACCCTGGCACGCACCCGCCCCGAGGTCGGCGAGATCCTGCGCGACGAGTTCCGGGTGGTGCTGCTCGACGAGTACCAGGACACCTCGGTCGCCCAACGCATCCTCCTGGCAGGCCTGTTCGGCTCCGGCACGGGGCACCCGGTGACCGCCGTCGGCGACCCCTGCCAGGCGATCTACGGCTGGCGCGGCGCGTCCGTCGCCAACCTCGACGACTTCCCCGAGCACTTCGCGCACGCCGACGGCCGCCTCGCCGCCCGCCAGGCGCTCAGCGAGAACCGCCGCAGCGGTGGCCGCCTCCTCGACCTCGCCAACGGCCTCGCGGAGCCCCTGCGCGCCATGCACGCGGGCGTGGAGGCCCTCCGCCCGGCCCCCGGCGCCGAGCGCGACGGCATGGTGCGCTGTGCGCTGCTGCCCACCCACGCCGAGGAGATCGACTGGCTCGCCGACTCCATCGCCCACCTCGTACGGACCGGGAAGACGCCCGGTGAGATCGCCGTCCTGTGCCGCACGGCCACCGACTTCGCCGAGATCCAGGGCGCCCTGGTGGCCCGCGACATCCCCGTCGAGGTGGTCGGCCTCTCCGGGCTGCTGAACCTGCCCGAGGTCGCCGACCTCGTCGCCGTCTGCGAAGTCCTCCAGGACCCCGGCGCCAACGCCTCCCTGGTCCGGCTGCTGACCGGCCCGCGCTGGCGCATCGGCCCCCGCGACCTCGCCCTCCTGGGACGACGCGCCCGACTCCTCGTGGCCCACGCGCGCGTGGGGGCCGACGACGACCCTGACCGCAGGCTCGCCGAGGCCGTCGAGGGGGTCGACCCCTCCGAGGTGATATCGCTGGCCGACGCCCTCGACACGTTCCTGGAGACACCCCTCTACGGCTCCGACGGCGCCGGGGACGACGACGGGCTGCCCTTCTCACCGGACGCGCGCGTGCGCTTCGCCCGCCTGGCCACCGAACTGCGCGATCTGCGGCGATCCTTGTCCGACCCCCTGATGGACGTCCTGCACCGCGTCCTGGCCGTCACCGGCTTGGAGGTCGAACTCGCCGCGTCCCCGCACGCGTTGGCCGCCCGTCGCCGCGAGACCCTGTCGAACTTCCTGGACGTCGCCGCCTCCTTCGCCGCGGGTGACGGCGAGGCGACCCTGCTCGCCTTCCTCGGCTTCCTGCGCACCGCCGCCCAGTACGAGAAGGGCCTCGACAACGCCCTGCCCGGCGGCGAGAACACCGTCAAGGTCCTCACCGCGCACAAGTCCAAGGGCCTGGAGTGGGACGTCGTGGCCGTCCCCGGCCTGGTCACCGGCACCTTCCCCAGCAGCCAGGGCCGCGAGAAATGGACCGCCCAGGGCAAGGTTCTCCCGCACGCGCTGCGCGGCGACACCGCCACCCTGCCCGACGTCGCCTCCTGGGACTCCAAGGGCATGAAGGCCTTCCACGAGGCCATGAAGGACCACCAGCACACCGAGGAACTCCGCCTCGGCTACGTCACCTTCACCCGCCCCCGCTCCCTGCTGCTCGGCTCCGGCCACTGGTGGGGCCCCACCCAGAAGAAGCGCCGGGGACCGTCCGACTTCCTCCAAGCCCTCTACGACCACTCCTCGGCCGGGTACGGCGAGATCGAGGCCTGGGCGGACGAACCCGAGGAGGGCGAGGAGAACCCCGCCCTGCAGACCGCCACCGTCGACCAGGCCTGGCCACTGCCGTTGGACGACACGGCGATGGCCCACCGCCACAAGGCCGCCAAGCTGGTCATGGACCACTTGGAGCGCCTCGCCTCCCACGTCGAGAGCCACCCCGCGGCCACCCACGACCCGGACGCGCACGACGACCCGGACTGGCCTCCGCCACCGGAGGACGAAGAGCCGCCCTACGACGAGTCCCCCTACGACGAGCCCCTCTACGAGGAAACTCCACACGACGCCGAAGAAGGCCTCCCGGAGGACGACCCCGCCGACTGGGACGCCTGGACCACGGACCGCCCGACCGTCCCCCACCAGGCGACGCCCCCGGACCCCGCCGACCACTCCGGCGCGCCGGGGGACGCCCGCCCGCACCCCACCGAACCACCCGGCACCCGCCTCACCCCCGAGGAAGCCCGCGCCATCGCCTCCTGGGACCGCGACCTCGACGCGCTCACCGGTGAACTCCTGCGCGCCCGCCGAGGCGTCACCGACGTCCCCCTGCCGGCCTCCCTGACCGCCACCCAGCTGCTGCACCTGGCCGCCGACCCGGACGGGCTCGCGCGGGAACTCGCGCGCCCCATGCCGCGCCCTCCGCAACCCGCCGCACGTCGAGGCACCCGCTTCCACGCCTGGGTGGAATCACGCTTCGAAGAGCTGACCCTGCCCATGCTGGAGCCGGAGGAACTGCCCGGCAGCGAGGCCGAGATCGCCGACGAGCGAGATCTGGAAGCACTCAAGGACGCCTTCGAACGCACCGAGTACGCCCAGCGCACGCCCTACCGCGTCGAGACCCCCTTCCAGCTCTCGATCGCAGGCCGCGTCGTACGGGGCCGTATCGACGCCGTCTACAAGGAGGGCGACGGCGACGAGGCGACGTACGAGATCCTCGACTGGAAGACCAGCACCACCCGCACCGCCGACCCGCTCCAGCTCGCGATCTACCGGCTCGCCTGGGCCGAGCGGCAGGGCGTGCCGCTGGAAGCGGTCACGGCCGCCTTCCTGTACGTGCGCGGCGGCGAGGTCGTCCGGCCGGAGGGCCTCCCGGACCGGGCCGCCCTGGAACGGCTGCTGCTGGAGGAGCCGGGCGCACAGGTGGAATCAGCGGGCGCGCAAGGGGAGTAGCCGACCGCGCAAGCAAACTGTGAGGAACCGCCCACCGAGGATGTCAGTGCGGGCCGATAGGCTCGTGACCATGAGCCACACCGTTGACAGTGCCGTCAGCGCGGTCCGCACGTACATCGAGCAGCACCGCGCAGCCTTCCTCGACGACCTTGCCGAGTGGCTGCGCATCCCGTCGGTGTCGGCGCAGCCCGACCACGCGCCCGACGTCCGGCGCAGCGCGGACTGGCTCGCCGCCGCACTCCGGGAGACCGGCTTCCCGACCGTCGAGGTCTGGCCGACCCCGGGCGCACCCGCCGTCTTCGCCGAGTGGCCCTCCGACGACCCCGAAGCACCCACGGTCCTCGTCTACGGCCATCACGACGTACAGCCCGCCGCCCGCGAGGACGGCTGGGACAGCGAGCCCTTCGAGCCCGTCGTCCGTGGAAACCGCCTGTACGCGCGCGGGGCCGCCGACGACAAGGGCCAGGTGTTCTTCCACACACTCGGCGTCCGCGCCCACCTCGCCGCCACCGGTCGCACCGCCCCGGCCGTGCACCTGAAGCTGCTCGTCGAGGGCGAGGAGGAGTCCGGCTCCCCGCACTTCCGGGCACTCGTCGAGGAGCACGCCGACCGGCTCGCCGCCGACGCCGTGATCGTCTCCGACACCGGCATGTGGTCCGAGGACACCCCCACGGTGTGCACCGGCATGCGCGGCCTCGCCGAGTGCGAGATCCGGCTGCACGGCCCCGACCAGGACATCCACTCCGGCTCCTTCGGCGGCGCCGTGCCCAACCCGGCGACCGCCGCCGCCCGCCTCGTCGCCGCACTGCACGACGAGCACGCACGCGTGGCGGTCCCCGGCTTCTACGACGGCATCGTCGAACTCACCGAGCAGGAGCGCGAGCTCTTCGCCGAGCTGCCCTTCGACGAGCGGGAGTGGCTGCGCACCGCCAGGTCCTACGCCACCCACGGAGAGGCCGGACACACCACCCTGGAGCGCATCTGGGCCCGCCCCACCGCCGAGGTCAACGGCATCGGCGGCGGCTACCAGGGCGCGGGCAGCAAGACGATCATCCCGTCCTCGGCCATGGTGAAGCTCTCCTTCCGGCTGGTCGCGGGCCAGGACCCCGACCACATCGAGAAGGTCGTCCGCGACTGGGCCGCCCGGCAGGTGCCCGACGGCATCCGCCAGGAGATTGAGTTCAGCGCGGCCACACGCCCGTGCCTGACCCCGCTGGACCACCCGGCGCTGCAGTCCGTCGCCCGCGCCATGGCCATCGCCTTCGAGAAACCGGTCCTCTTCACCCGCGAGGGCGGCTCCGGACCGGCCGCCGACCTCCAGGAAGTCCTCGGGGCACCCGTCCTCTTCCTGGGCATCTCCGTCCCCTCCGACGGCTGGCACGCTCCGAACGAGAAGGTCGAACTGGACCTCCTCCTCAAGGGCGTCGAAACCACCGCCCACCTGTGGGGAGACCTCGCCGACACCTGGCGCCACGCGCCCTGACGAACCACGCGATCCGGAACGGCGACGCGCGCGAGGCACACTGGAAGAACCGCCCCGCACACCCGTCCCCGCCGGACCCGGTCGCCTCCTGCCGTACGTCCCGCTGAACCGCCCGCCGAAACAATCCGCATTGCCGGGGGAGTTGGAAGCACCCGTGACCACCTGGACCGACCACACAGCCGACCGACCCATCTCGCTCACCGCCCCGAGCGGCATCGACCGAGCCGCCCACCACCGGCTCGACGAGGCCTGGCTCGCGGCGGCGTGGAGCCACCCCACCACCCGTTGCTTCGTGGTCTCCGGCGGCCAGGTCCTCATCGACGAGACGCCCGACGGCAGCACCGAGCTCGTCATGACCCCGTCCTTCGAGGCCCCCCTCACCGAGGCCCACCGCTACTTCCTGGGCACCGACGACGACGGCGTCAGCTATTTCGCCCTCCAGAAGGACGCGCTGCCCGGCCGTATCGACCAGTCGGCACGGGCGGCGGGCCTGCGCGAGGCGGGCCTGCTGCTGTCTCCCCGGGACGTGGGCCTGATGGTGCACGCGGTCGCCCTGGAGAATTGGCAGCGCCTGCACCGCTTCTGCTCCCGCTGCGGCGAGCGCACGGTGATCGCCGCGGCTGGCCACATCCGCCGCTGCCCGGCCTGCGGAGCCGAGCACTACCCGCGCACCGACCCCGCCGTGATCATGGCGGTCACCGACGAGGAGGACCGCATCCTGCTGGGCCGCCAGGTCCACTGGCCCGAGGGTCGCTTCTCGACGCTGGCCGGTTTCGTGGAGCCCGGCGAGTCCATCGAGCAGTCGGTGCGCCGCGAGGTCTTCGAGGAGGCCGGCATCACCGTCGGCCACGTCGAGTACGTCGCCAGCCAGCCCTGGCCCTTCCCGTCCAGCCTCATGCTCGGCTTCATGGCCCGCGCCACCTCGACGGAGATCAACGTCGACGGCGACGAGATCCACGAGGCCCGCTGGTTCTCCCGCGAGGAACTGCGCGCGGCCTTCGAGTCCGAAGAGGTGCTGCCGCCCTACGGCATCTCGATCGCGGCCCGGCTGATCGAGCTCTGGTACGGCAAGCCGCTGCCGACGAGGACTTTCGTCTGAGGCCGACAAGCGGAAGCAGACGGCAAGACAGACAGCAAGAAGGCGGCCCCTGAAGTATCAGGGGCCGCCTTCTGCGGAGCCGCGTGCGGCGATCGTCGATCAGGCGCCGACCTTCTGCTTGACCTGGGCCAGCGAAGGGTTCGTGAGCGTCGAACCATCGGCGAACAGCAAGGTCGGGACCGTCTGATTCCCGCCATTCGCCTTCTCGACGAACGCCGCGGAATCCGGGTCCAGCTCGATGTTGACCTCGTTGTACGCGATGCCCTCGCGGTCCATCTGGCTCTTCAGCCGACGGCAGTAACCGCACCAGGTGGTGCTGTACATCGTCACGGTGCCCGACATTCTCTCGCGCTCCTCAACAGCTCAGGGAATAGGTCCTCGCAGAGGAGGAAACGTACGCGACGCACCCGCCATTCCCGCCGGGGGTATCCCACGGGACGTGACGCCTGCCGCATTAGTACGACTGCGGGTGCCTCCCTGTGGACAACCGGCTCACCCGTCTCCGGCGACCTGGCAGCATGGCCGTGTGACAGCAGCAACGCACTCCCCCCTCTTCCCGCAGGTACCGGACTCGGCCGACGCGGTGCTCGAAGGGCTCGACCCCGAGCAGCGCGAGGTGGCGACCGCCCTGCGCGGTCCGGTGTGCGTGCTGGCGGGTGCCGGCACGGGCAAGACCCGGGCGATCACCCACCGCATCGCCTACGGGGTGCGCGCCGGGGTCCTGCAGTCCTCCAGCGTGCTGGCCGTCACCTTCACCAACCGCGCCGCCGGGGAGATGCGGGGCCGACTGCGTCAACTCGGTGCCACGGGAGTGCAGGCACGTACGTTCCACTCGGCCGCCCTGCGTCAGCTCCAGTACTTCTGGCCGAAAGCGATCGGTGGCAGCATTCCCCGGCTCGTCGACCGCAAGATCCAGCTCGTCGCCGACGCGGCGGCGGCCTGCCGCATCCGACTCGACCGCGGTGAACTGCGGGACGTCACCGCCGAGATCGAGTGGTCCAAGGTCACCCAGACCGTCCCCTCCGACTACGCGGCCGCGGCGGCCAAGGCGGGCCGCGACGTCCCCCGCGCCCCCGCCGAGATCGCCCAGCTCTACGCCGCCTACGAGGACGTCAAACGCGACCGCGCGGTCATCGACTTCGAAGACGTCCTGCTGCTGACCGTCGCCGTCCTCCAGGACCGGCACGACATCGCCGAACAGGTCCGCTCGCAGTACCAGCACTTCGTGGTCGACGAGTACCAGGACGTCAGCCCGCTCCAACAGCGCCTTCTGGAGCTGTGGCTCGGTGATCGCGACAATCTGTGCGTCGTCGGCGACGCCAGCCAGACGATCTACTCGTTCACCGGGGCGACCCCCGACCACCTCCTCGACTTCCGCACCCGCCACCCCGGTGCCACCGTCGTCAAGCTGGTCCGCGACTACCGCTCCACGCCCCAGGTCGTGCACCTCGCCAACGGGCTGCTCTCCCAGGCCAGAGGCCGGGCCGCCGATCACCGACTGGAGCTGATCTCCCAGCGCGCCGCGGGTCCCGAGCCCGTCTACGCCGACTACACCGACGAGCCCGCCGAGGCCGAGGGTGCCGCGCGCCGCATCCGTGACCTGATGGCAGCGGGCGTGCCGGCGAGCGAGATCGCGATCCTGTTCCGCACGAACTCCCAGTCCGAGACCTATGAACAGGCCCTCGCCGACGCCGGAGTTCCCTACCAACTGCGCGGTGCCGAGCGGTTCTTCGACCGCCCCGAGGTCCGCAAGGCCGGTGTCGCCCTGCGCGGTGCGGCCCGCTTCGGCGGCAACGACTCCCTCCTCGACGACGTCGTCGACCTGCCCTCCCAGGTCCGTGCCGTCCTCTCCGGCGAGGGCTGGACCACCGAGCCACCGGCCGGCTCCGGAGCCGTCAGAGAGCGCTGGGAGTCCCTGGCCGCCCTGGTCAACCTCGCCCAGGACTTCGCCACGGCCAGACCCGGAGCCACCCTCGCCGACCTGGTCGCCGAACTCGACGAGCGGGCGAACGCCCAGCACGCCCCGACCGTCCAGGGCGTCACCCTCGCCTCCCTGCACTCGGCCAAGGGCCTGGAGTGGGACGTCGTCTTCCTGGTCGGCGTCGCCGAGGGCATGATGCCGATCTCCTACGCGAAGACCGACGAACAGATCGAGGAGGAGCGCCGCCTCCTGTACGTCGGAGTCACCCGCGCGAGGGAGCGGCTCCACGTCTCCTGGGCGCTCGCCCGCTCACCCGGCAGTCGTCCCAACCGCCGCCCCAGCCGCTTCCTGGACGGCCTGCGCCCCGGCTCGACCGGTGCCGCGGGCAGACCCGGCCTGGTCGCCCCCGGCGGCATCGAGCGCGGCTACACGGGCACCGGCCCCACAGCTGTCCCACGGCGGACACAGCGCACCGTGGCCCGCTGCCGGGTCTGCGGGCGCACGCTCACCGACGCCGGCGAGATGAAACTGATGCGCTGCGAGGACTGCCCCTCCGACATGGACGAGGGTCTCTACGAGCGGTTGCGGGAGTGGCGGGAGGTCCAGGCGCAGCGCAGCGGCCAGCCGGCGTTCTGCGTCTTCACCGACAAGACGCTGATGGCGATCGCCGAGACCGTCCCCGACGACGAGGGCGAACTCGCGCGGATCCCGGGCGTCGGAGTGCGCAAGCTCAACCGCTACGGGGCCGATGTCCTGGCCATCTGCGGCGGTCAGGAGCCTGCGGAGGGTGTCGCGGGGGACTGATGAAAACTCGTCGGAAAAATAGTTTGCGCATGCCCCAGCGATCCCCATAGGTTCTAAGCCACGGGAACAGAAGGCCTTCTCGGAGGCCCTGATTCCGTGATGTACTTGCATATCCGAAGGATCGGGCTCACCCCCGGTCCCCCGAGACGCCGAGAGGAGGCGATTCCAGTGATCAGCATCAACACCAGCTCCGCCAGCATCGTGAAAATGACCGATCCCTCGGTCGTCTCCCTGTGCATGCTCGGCGTTTCGAACCTGGGCACCGGTCTGTCCGGCATTTCTGCCGCCCGTCCGGCGTCCGCCCTGTCTCTCGCGGTTCTTCCCATCCGTGAGCGCAATGAGCGACCGACCAAGGCACTGGAAGCAGTAGGAGCACAGGCGCAGGCCTATGCCTTTGCGCCCGGTGCCGGAAGCCGGAAGCAGACGACGCAGCACCACCAGATGTGGGCCTTCCGTGGGCCAGAACCCTGGAGTGATCCAGCCTGATTGATCAGGCCGGCGCCTTCAGGGCCGCGGAACCCCATCCGGGATCCGCGGCCCTTCTGTTTGTCCCCGAACGGGGATGACGGAGCGAAGGGGCCTCGGGACAAGAAAAGAACCCGGTACCAAGCCGACACCCGGCCCAACAGGGCCGGACCGACCAGACGAGGAAGAACAACCGTGCAACTCGAAGCGCACGCCCCGTCCGTACCGCCTTCCGAAACGATCCCCCCGCCCGGCCTCACGGAGGACTCCACCTTGACTCCGCTCACTGCGCTCACCGCGCTCGACGACGCCATCGAGAACCTCGGCGTGCCCGTCCCCTGCCGTTCCTACGACCCGGAGGTCTTCTTCGCCGAGTCGCCGGCCGATGTCGAGTACGCCAAGTCCCTCTGCCGCACCTGCCCGCTGATCGAGGCCTGCCTCGCCGGCGCCAAGGAGCGGCGTGAGCCCTGGGGCGTCTGGGGTGGCGAGCTCTTCGTCCAGGGTGTCGTCGTGGCCCGCAAGCGGCCGCGTGGCCGTCCGCGCAAGAACCCGGTCACGGCATGAACACCATCTTCGGAACGATCGACCGCCCCCTCACGCACGACCCCAAGAAGCAGGCCCCGATGAAGCCGTCCACTCCCAGCGAGCCCGCGGGCTCCGCGATCCCAGACTTCACCACCACCGGTGCGACCGAGTCGCGCCAGAACAGGACCCGAGAGATGCAACTCATCCCAGAAGCCCTGGCCCGTGCGCATATGCACGAGCGCCTGCAGGAGGCCGAGCGGGAACGGCAGGTCACCCACCTGCTGGTCGCTCGCCGGATGCAGCGCAGGGCCGAGCGTGCCTCGATGCGCGCCCGCCGTGCGCTCGCCGTGGCCGTCATGCAGTAATCGATCACACCTGAAGCGGTGGCCTCCCCAGCCGGGGAGGCGAATGCTCCCCGCGGGGGCCGGTCCGTCCGAACGGACCGGCCCCCGCGGTGCGTTCTACCTCGATCCCCGGCCGCGGCGATATCGTCGCCGGGTGACGAGTCGTCCCGGAGGCAGTGACACCAGCGCCTCCACCGCGGAGCCCCGACCCCTTGTGTGCGCCCGCTGCGGCACCCGGTCCGAAGGCCCGCAACCCACCTGGACCTGTTCCGTGGAGAATGGAACCCGGCACTACTTCTGCGACACCTGCGCCAGGGAGAACCTCAGGGCGATCGAGGGACGGCTGGACTCCGACTGGTGGTAGGCCGCACTCGCGCCCGTCTTCGCGGTGGGGCTCAGGCCTCCGCCGCCGGTTCCTCCTCGTACTCGTCCGGATCCTCCGGCACGAACCCCGGCAGCCACTCCTCCAGCTCTTCGCGCAGCCGCACCGTCGCACCCAACTGACACAGAACGCCGATTGTGCTCAATGTCACTCGGTGTATCAGGAGGTACGCCGGAGGCAGGTTGAGCTGCTTGCCCAACTGGTGGGCGGGGGAACGGGGATCGGCGATCCGGGCGGCCTGACTGCGCATCCAGCCGCGGGTGAAGGTGAACTCGTCGACCTGGGCCGGCTCGATGATCGGCACCAGGTAGTCGAGGACGGCGTCCGGGTCCAGCTCTATCGAGTCCTTGACGAAGCCCTCCGTGCACAGCAGTTCGTAGACCGCCTCGGCGTCGCCGTCGAGTGTCATGCGCAGGGAATCGCCGATGGGGGTCGGCAGACCACCGGGGAGCCGGTCGACCGTGCCGAAGTCCAGGACGCCCAGGCGCCAGTCGCCCTTGCCGTCCGGGTCGGCGGGCAGCAGACGGAAGTTGCCCGGATGCGGGTCCGCGTGGAGCAGACCCGTACGGGCCGGTCCGGAGAAGAGGAAGCGGGCCAGGAGCTGGCCTGCCCGGTCGCGCTGCTCCTGGGTGCCGCCGGAGATCACCTCCGACAGGGGAATCCCGTCGATCCACTCCGTGACCAGAACCTGGTCGCACTGGTGGACCACCGCGGGCACCACCACGTCCGGGTCGCCCTCGAACTCCTCCGCGTGCACCTGCTGGGCCTGCGCCTCCAGGCCGTAGTCCAGTTCCTCGGAGACCCGGTCGCGGAGTTCGGCGATGAGGGGCTTGATGTCCATCCCGGGGATGAGCGGGCCCAACAGGCGGGCGAAACGGCTCAGTTGGGTCAGGTCGGACAGGAGGGCCTCGCCGGCGCCCGGGTACTGCACCTTGACCGCGACCTCACGGCCGTCGTGCCACACCGCCCGGTGCACCTGGCCGATCGACGCCGCGGCCGACGGCTTGTCCTCGAACTCCGCGAACAACTCGCGCCAGTCCTCGCCGAGCCGCTCCGCCAGCACGCCGTGCACGGTGCGCGTCGGCATCGGCGGCGCCGCCTCCTGGAGCTTGGTCAGCGCGGCACGGTAGGGACCGGCGACCTCCTCGGGCAGCGCCGACTCGAAGACGGACAGCGCCTGCCCGAACTTCATCGCCCCGCCCTTGAGCTCGCCGAGCACCTTGAACAGCTGCTCCGCCGTGCGCTGTTGGAGCTCACGGCTGACGATCTCCGCGGACTCGCCCACGATCCGTTTCCCGAGCCCCCACGTGGCTCTCCCGGCGAAGCCGAGCGGGAGCGCGGCGAGCTTGGCGGTACGGGTGACCGCCTTGCGGGGAAGATCAGACATGCGCCCTCCAAGTCCCAGCCGGCCGGGCCGAGTCTGCCTTACGGCGCACATCCCTCGACGGCCGGTCCTCTGCCATTGTCGCGTGTCGATCCTCGTCCGTAGAGGTGTGTCCCTCCTTACCTTTCTCCGGCTCCTTTTCCGCGGCTCCGCAAGGGCATGCGGAATGCGCCCAGACCGGACGCGCGTGCCAGTGCAGACCGGGTAGCGAGACCTCCCACCGCGCGCCCGCGCTCGACGGCGACCGCCCGTCCAGGAAGGCGAGCGCGTGCGTGGCCGCCAGCCCGGCGACGGTCGTGGCCAGCGCCAGATCGCACGGCCGCACCCGGGGCTGCCTGCCGGAACGCCACTGCGCGACCAGCCTGGGCCAGGTCGGATCCCGGTCGGTGCGCGCGTGATGCAGACAGCCCGCGCACGCCGACTCGCCCGGCAGCACCAGCGGGCCGACTGTTCCCGTGCCCTCCACGACACCGGCGTACAGATGAGGGGTCCCCGAGGCGATCAGGTCGGCGGCGGCCGACGGATCCGGCGCGTGCACGGCGACGTCGTCGCGCGGGGCGAGGACCACCAGGGAGAAACCGGGTTCGCCCTCCTCCCGCGCGCTCCCTGCGGTTCGGCGCGGCGACCGGTCCGGGGCCGCCCGGCGCACCGCCCGCCGCGCCGACTCGTCCCGGCGCTCGCCGACGGCCTCGGCGGGCAGCCCGCCCGGAGCGACGTCCCAGGGCTCGGTGTCACCGCCGTCGCGCACATCGACCTCGCCGATCCCCGCGCCCGACAACAGCGCGGCCAGCACCGCGCCCACCCGGCCCGCGCCTCTCACCTGCACGCGCAGTTCGCGACGCGCCGCCAGTCGGGCCATCGCCGCGCCCGGCTCGCCGGTCGTCAGGGAGAGCGAGGCGAGGTCCGGGCGCAGCCGGTCCAGGACGTTCTTCTTCGCGCGGAGCGCGTCGGCCGCGGGACCGCCGCCTTTCGCGTCGTCGAGCAGGCCAGCGTGCGTGAGCCCTTTCACCAGCTGGTCGACATGACCGTCGGGCAGATCCATCCGCCGGCCCTCTTCGCGCAGCAGCGGCAGTCCGCGCGTGCCGTTGATCAGGTCCAGGAAACTGCCCGTCGCCGTGTCCATCGGGCCGAGCGTCATCGCGTGCGCCGGTGTCATCCCGAACTGCACGGTGTTGAGATCACGCCAGCCGCGCCGCAGCGCGGGCTTCACCATCGGATGCATGACAGGCCCCCGTAGCCGTAGGAAGTACGTCCCGTGTGCCGGTGGAGCTGGTCGGTGCTCCGCCGGTGGTGCCAGAGTGCCCGGCCGGGCCGTCGGCCGCCGAAAGTTGTCCACAGGCGGTGGGGATTCGTCGTACGAATCAAACGCTTGGTGGGGGATCGACACCGAAACCGTCCCGGAGTCGGGACTTCCCGCGTGTGCAGAGGGTAACGTCATGGCGTGCCCGCCGACCCACTGCACAGCGCCGGAAAACCACAGCGCAGTACGACGAGCCAGCCGCCAAGCGGCTCGGGGGCGAGCGCGATCGAGGTACGCAGGAGTGCGCGTCGGCGCAGAACCGTCTCCGCGTACCGCGAGGGCGATCGCACCGTCGTGCTGATCCCCGCCCGCATGTCCGAGGCGGAGGAGAAGCGCTGGGTCACCGTCATGCTCGACAAGCTGGCCGCCCAGGAAAGCAAACGCGTGCTCGGCGACACGGAGCTGGCCGAGCGCGCCGAGCGCCTGTCGGCCCAGTACTTCGACGGCCGTGCCCGGCCCACCTCGGTGCGCTGGGTCACCAACCAGAACACGCGCTGGGGATCCTGCACGCCCTCCGAGGGCAGCATCCGGCTCTCCCACCGGCTTCAGGGCATGCCCGAGTACGTCGTCGACTACGTGCTGCTGCACGAGCTCGCGCATCTCCTGGTGCCCGGACACGGGCCGCGTTTCTGGCGGCTCCTGGAGGCGTATCCGCGCACCGAGCGGGCCAAGGGATACCTCGAAGGCGTGGTCGCGGCCGAGCGACTGCCCCATCCGCCGGGCGCCCGCGAGGAGTGACCGTCCCCTGTGGGGGATTGTGTACCGGCTCTGTACCGACTTACTCCGGTGTCGGAGATTGCCGTTAGCCTGACGCGACGCACATCGCATCGGGATGGGGGACGGTCGTTACGCATGGCCAGGGAATTCCAACGCGGCCACAAGGCCAAGATCAGTGACCTCACCGCGGGCACCGATCTGTACGTAGGCGTACAGATCACCGGCCCCGGACTCACGTTCGACATCAGCTGCTTCGGTCTCGACGCCGAGGAGCGGCTCTCGGACGACCGGTACTTCGTGTTCTTCAACCAGCCGAAGTCCCCCGAGGAGTCCATCCAGCTCCTGGGTGCCCAGGCGGGCGACGCCGAGTCCTTCCGGGTCACGCTCGACAAGATCCCGCCGCAGATCCACAAGCTGGCGTTCACGGCCACGCTCGACGGCGCCGGACAGATGTCCCAGATCGCCCCCGGGTACGTCCGGATCGTCGCGGGCGGCGAGGAAGTGGCCCGCTACTCGTTCAACGGTTCGGAGTTCACCACCGAGCGGGCCGTGATGCTGGGCGACTTCTATCTGAAGGACGTCTGGCGGTTCGCCGCCGTCGGCCAGGGCTTCGACGGTGGCCTCGAAGCGCTGCTGAAGAACTTCGGCGGCGAGGTCATGGAGGAGGAGGCCCCGGCCGCGCCGCAGCCGCAGTCCGGCGCCGCCCCGGGCTTCGCCCCGCCCCCGGGGACCTCCGCGCCGCCCGCGTTCGGCGCCCCGCCCGCACCGGCCCCCGCGCCGGGCTTCACGCCCCCGCCGGCCCCGGCGCGGGGGCCGGTG
>NZ_JAEQAZ010000010.1 GCF_016654115.1 Streptomyces sp. MBT53 | reverse complement strand
GAGGTGGGATCGGGTGTGGGAGCAGGTGTGTGAGCAGGCGCGGAAACGGGCGTGGGATCCGGCGGGAGGGAATCCGCTCCAGTCGGCCGCACCGAAGAACCGGGGACCTGCTCTCCCGCCCCCGACACCGCGGCAGCCCCTCCCCCGGCCCCTCGCAACAGAGTTGTCGGCGAGTCCGTCTCCGGCGCCTGCGCGACCGCTTCCAGCAGTCTGCGTGCCTGGTCGGCGTCGGGGCGGGACTCGGGGCGTTTGTCGAGGAGTTGGCGCAGGACGGGGGTGAGCGGTCCGGCGCGGTGGGGTTCCGGCAGGGGCTCGTCGACGATCGCCGTGAGCGTGGAGTACGTCGAGGTGCGGCGGAACGGTGAGGCGCCCTCGACGGCCGCGTACAGCGTGGCGCCCAGGGCCCAGACGTCGGAGGCCGGGCCGGGGTCGGCGCCCTGCGCGCGTTCGGGGGCCAAGTAGTCCAGGGAGCCGATGAGTTCGCCGCTGCGCGTGAGGTGCGTGGCGGAACCGTCTCCCGGGTCGTCCATGGTCGCTATGCCGAAGTCCGTGAGGACGACCCGGCCCGAGCGCTCCAGCAGGATGTTCCCGGGCTTCACATCGCGGTGCAGCACACCGGCGGCGTGGGCGGCCGCCAGCGCCTCCATCACCTTCGCGCCGATCCCCGCCGCCTCGCGCGGGTCGACGGGGCCGCGCTCCCCCAGCACGTCGTCCAGGGAGGGACCGTCGATCAGCTCCATGACGATCAGCGGGCGGCCGTCGACCTCCGCGATGTCGTGCACGGCGACGACACCGGGATGGCGGACCCGCGCCGCCGCCCGCGCCTCGCGCTGCATCCGCAGCCGCAGATCGGCGAGTTCGGGCGCGTAGTCGTCGGTGAAGGAGCGCAGTTCCTTGACCGCGACCTCACGGCCGAGAACCTCGTCGACGGCGCGCCAGACCACGCCCATGCCGCCGCGCCCGAGCCGGGCCACGACGCGATAGCGCCCGGCCAGCAGTCGGCCGACTCCGTCCACGCGTCCGCTCTCCCCCGAAGACACTGCCGCTCCGTTTCTGTGGCACAACCATGAACGCCGTACAGCCTACGGGGCGGCAGTGACAACAGGAGGGGGCGGCGACAGCTGTGACAGGTCCGCTACTTCGCGGACGCCGTCAGGTCACCCCGGCGGGGCGCGGCGAAGCCCTCCAGGTCCGTCCGGGTCAGCCCGGTCGCACCGGCCACCTCGGCGATGTCGAGCGCGCCGCAGTCCAGGCCGCGCAGCAGATAGCCGCTGAGGGCCTTGGCGGTCGCGGGTTCGTCCATGACGTCGCCGCCGGCCCGGTTGGCGTAGCGGGCGAGACGGGCGGCGGCCTGTTCGAAGCCCTCGCGGTAGAAGGCGAAGACGGCGGCGTAGCGGGTGGGAATGTGGCCGGGGTGCATGTCCCAGCCCTGGTAGTACGCGCGGGCCAGCGCCCGCCGGGTGAGGCCGTAGTGCAGCCGCCAGGCGTCGTGGACCCGGTCCGTCGGACCGACCGGGAGCACATTGGTGGAGCCGTCCGAGACGCGTACGCCCGTCCCGGCCGCCGCGACCTGCATGACGGCCTTCGCGTGGTCGGCGGCGGGGTGGTCGCTGGCCTGGTAGGCGGCGGAGACTCCGAGGCAGGCGCTGTAGTCGAAGGTGCCGTAGTGCAGGCCGGTGGCGCGGCCCTCGGCGGCCTGGATCATGCGGGCGACCGTGGCGGTCCCGTCGGTGGCCAGGATGGACTGGCTGGTCTCGATCTGTATCTCGAAGCCGATCCGGCCGGCGGCGAGCCCGTGTGCCTTCTCGAAGGCCTCCAGGAGTCGCACCATCGCGGTGACCTGCTCGGCGTAGGTCACCTTGGGCAGGGTCAGGACCAGCCCCTCGGGCAGTCCGCCGGCCGCCATCAGTCCCGTGAGGAAGATGTCGAGGGTGCGGATGCCCCGGTCGCGCACCGGCGCCTCCATGCACTTCATCCGGATGCCCATGTACGGCGCCGCCGTGCCCTTCTGGTACGCCTCTGCGATCAGGCGGGCCGCGCGGGCGGCGGCCTCGTCCTCCTCGGCGTCGGGGCGGGGGCCGTAGCCGTCCTCGAAATCGACCCGCAGGTCCTCGATGGGCTCGCGTTCCAATTTGGCCCGCACGCGCGCGTGGACGGGTTCGGCGAGTTCGTCGGAGAGGCCGAGGACGGCGGCGAAGGACGCGGCGTCGGGGGCGTGCTCGTCGAGGGCGGCGAGGGCGCGGTCGCCCCAGGTGCGAATCGTGTCGGCGGCGAAGGCGTCACCGGGGACGTAGACCGTGTGGACGGGCTGGCGGGTGCCGGGGTCGCCGGGGTAGCGGCGCTCCAGTTCGGCGTCGACCGATGCCAGGGAGGCGCTGATCTCCTCGCCGACCGCGCCCGCGAGGCTCGTCGCCACCTTCTCCTGCTCGCCCTGACCCATCCCACAGCCTCCAGGTTTCCGCTCTACGGAATCAACAATCCGTAGAGCGAAGTTATCCGTGGATCTTCCCGCCGGTCAACACCCTGTCCACGGGGTGAACCCACACCGTTCACTCCTGCCCCGAGGCCCTCTTCCGCCCGGCCCTCCGCCCCTTCATCCTGACTCCCAAGGGGAGGGGATGCACATGGCGACTGTCAGGACGGTGACGCGGCGCGCCGGGCTCACCACACTGGTGGCGGCCGCCGTCGCCCTGCCACTCATCGGAACCGCACGCTCCGGAACCGCCCGGAAGGAGACCCGTCTGCTGGACGTCATGACCTTCAACCTGCGCTACGCGAGCAGCGAGGAACCCAACAGCTGGAAGGTCCGCCGCCCGGTGATGCGCGACCTGCTGCTCCGCGCGGCCCCCGACATCATCGGCACCCAGGAGGGCCTCTACGCGCAGCTGCAGAACATCAAGCAGGATCTCGCACCGCACTACGACTGGATCGGCGGCGGCCGCAAGGGCGGCAGCTTCGACGAGGAGACGGCGATCTTCTACGACACCCGCCGGCTCGCCCCCGTCGAGTACGACCAGTTCTGGCTCTCCGACACGCCCTCGGTGATCGGCTCGAACACCTGGGGCGGCGACCACCCGCGCATCGCCACCTGGATCCGCTTCCGCGACCTCGGGGACGGCGGACGGCAGTTCTACGTCCTCAACACCCATCTGGACAACGCGAGTCAGTACGCGCGCGAGCGTGCCGCCACGCTCATCGCCGAGCGCCTCGCCCGTCTCGACCGCTCCCTGCCGCTCGTGGTGACCGGCGACTTCAACACCGCCGCGTACACCACCTCGGTCTACGAGACGATGCTGGGCGCCGGCCTCAAGGACACCTGGGACGCGGCGGCCGGGCGCGGGCCGCTGTACGGCACCTTCCACGGCTATCGCGCGCTGATCCCGAGCGGGAACCGCATCGACTGGATCCTGGTCAGCGAGGGGGTCACCGTGCGCCGTACGGCCATCGATACGTTCTCCGAGAACAGCCAGTTCCCCAGCGACCATCTGCCCGTGCAGTCCACGATCAGCCTGGGATGAGCGGCCCGGGACACGCCAAGGCCCCCACGACCACGCGGGTCGCAGGGGCCTGACGGCGCTTGTGGAGATCAGCCCTTGCGGGTGTTGATCTCCTCCGTGAGCTGCGGGACGACGTCGAAGAGGTCGCCGACCACGCCGTAGTCGACGAGGTCGAAGATCGGGGCCTCGGCGTCCTTGTTGACGGCCACGATCGTCTTCGAGGTCTGCATGCCCGCGCGGTGCTGGATCGCGCCGGAGATGCCGTTGGCGATGTAGAGCTGCGGGGAGACGCTCTTGCCGGTCTGGCCGACCTGGTTGGAGTGCGGGTACCAGCCGGCGTCGACGGCGGCGCGCGAGGCGCCGACGGCCGCGCCGAGGGAGTCGGCGAGGGCCTCGATGATCGAGAAGTTCTCCGAGCCGTTGACGCCACGGCCGCCGGAGACGACGATCGCGGCCTCGGTCAGCTCCGGGCGGCCGGTCGACTCGCGCGGGGTGCGCGCGGTGACCTTGGTGCCGGTGGCCTTGTCCGAGAAGGTGACCGCGAGGGCCTCGACCGTACCGGCGGCCGGGGCGGCCTCCACGGCGGCCGAGTTGGGCTTCACGGTGATGACCGGGGTGCCCTTGGAGACCCGGGTCTTGGTGGTGAAGGAGGCGGCGAACACCGACTGCGTGGCGACCGGGCCCTCGTCACCGGCCTCCAGGTCGGTGGCGTCGGTGATGATGCCGGAGCCGATGCGCACGGCCAGACGGGCGGCGATCTCCTTGCCCTCGGCGGAGGACGGCACCAGGACTGCGGCCGGGGAGACGGCGTCGTAGGCGGCCTGGAGGGCGTCCACCTTCGGTACGACGAGGTAGTCGGCGTACTCGGCGGCGTCGTGCGTGAGCACCTTCACCGCGCCGTGCTCGGCGAGCGCGGCGGCGGTGTTCTCGGCACCGGAGCCGAGGGCGACCGCGACGGGCTCGCCGATACGGCGGGCCAGCGTCAGCAGCTCCAGGGTGGGCTTGCGGACGGCGCCGTCCACGTGGTCGACGTAGACGAGAACTTCAGCCATGGGAATGGTCTCCTGCGTGCTTGCGAAGTCTGAGGGGCGATAAGCGAGTTGGGCCGTGGCCTTTGGGGCTAGATGAACTTCTGGCCCGCGAGGAACTCGGCGAGCTGCTTGCCGCCCTCGCCCTCGTCCTTGACGATCGTGCCGGCGGTGCGCGCGGGGCGCTGGGCCGCGGAGTCGACGGCGGTCCAGGCGCCCTCGAGGCCGACCTCGTCGGTGTCGATCTCCAGGTCGGAGAGGTCCCAGGCCTGAACCGGCTTCTTCTTGGCGGCCATGATGCCCTTGAAGGACGGGTAACGCGCCTCGCCCGACTGGTCGGTGACGGACACGACGGCCGGCAGGGAGGCCTCGAGCTGCTCGGAGGCGCTGTCGCCGTCCCGGCGGCCCTTGACGACGCCGTCCTCGATGGAGACCTCGGAGAGCAGCGTGACCTGGGGGACGCCCAGGCGCTCGGCCAGCAGGGCGGGGATCACACCGGCGGTGCCGTCGGTGGAGGCCATGCCGGAGACGACCAGGTCGAAGCCGGCCTTCTCGATCGCCTTGGCCAGCACCAGGGAGGTGCCGATGACGTCGGTGCCGTGCAGATCGTCGTCCTCGACGTGGATCGCCTTGTCGGCGCCCATGGACAGCGCCTTGCGCAGGGCGTCCTTGGCGTCCTCCGGGCCCACCGTCAGGACGGTGATCTCCACGTCGTCGTCCGAGTTCTCGGAGATCTGCAGCGCCTGCTCGACCGCGTACTCGTCGAGCTCGGAGAGCAGACCGTCCACGTCGTCCCGGTCGACGGTCAGGTCATCGGCGAAGTGCCGGTCGCCAGTGGCGTCGGGCACGTACTTCACAGTGACAACGATCCTCAAGCTCACGCCGGCTCTCCTACTGCATCGTCATTTTTCGGCTGCCTACTTCCAGGCAGCATAGGCGCCTTGAACGGCCGTTCCCGGTGCGGGCGGCCGGTGCTCCGAGCGAAATATTACTCGCCAGTACGCAGCACTACGCTCCCTCAGCAGATGCCCGCTAAGCAAGCGCTTTGAACTGTGACCTGTGCAACGCAGCGTAATCGGAACTCGACGCTTCCGCAGGGTGGCCCGTCACCCACCGGGAGTGGCCTCAGTCACGCAGGCCGTTGAAGCGCCCCTGGTGGTAGAGGAGCGGGCGGCCGGAGCCCGCGTGGTCACCGAGGACGACCTCGGCGATGACGATGCGATGGTCCCCTGCTGGCACGCGCGCGACGACCCTGCACACCAGCCAGGCGAGCACGCCGTCGAGGACCGGCACGCCCTCGGGCCCCTCGTGCCAGACGGTGGGCGCCCCGAACCGGTCGGCGCCGCTGCGGGCGAAGGTGGCGGCCAACTGCTCCTGGTGCTCGCCGAGTATGTGCACGCCGACATGGTCGGCCCCGGATATCGCGGGCCAGCTGGACGCGCCTGTGCTGATCCCGAAGGACAGCATCGGGGGCTGGGCCGAGACGGAGCTGAGGGAGGTGGCGGTGAAGCCGACCGGACCGGTCTCACCGTGCGCGGTGATCACCGCCACACCGGCGGCGTGCTGCCGGAAGACGGAGCGCAGCAGATCGGGAGAGGCGAGCTGAGAGGTGCCGAGATCGGGCGTGGCCGTCATGGGGCTGTCCTTCTTGGGGAGGCGACGAGCGGGACCGTGGCTGCTCAACAGCCCGGACAGCACGCGCTCGCGGTGCGTGCGAGGTCGACGTGCACCCGCCCGAAAAGAAGGAGTTCCGAAGGCATACAGTCAGGCTGACGATAGGTGGTGTGCACAGTCAAGTACGTTCCGGCATATGGGAGATGACTCACCGCTTCCGCCCGGATCGTCAAACCGCCTCCCCCAGGGCCGCGATGACATCCGCCTTGCGGGGGAGGCCGGTGGCGCGCCGCACGACCCGTCCGTCCGCGTCGAGCACCAGCACGGTGGGGGTCTTCAGGATGTCGAGTTCCCGCACGAGGTCCAGATGGTCCTCGGCGTCGATCTCGATGTGACGCACTCCGGGGACCATGCCGGCCACCTCGCCCAGCACCCGGCGCGTGGCCCGGCAGGGCGCGCAGAAGGCGCTGGAGAACTGCACCAGGGTGGCCCTCTCACCGAGGGCGCCGCCCAACTCCGTGGCGCCGAGCCGTTTTCCGCCGTCGCGCCCGCGCACCCGCACTCTCCCGCTCCGCCGCCGATGCAGCACTCCGTAGGCGCTCGCCACCGCGAGCACCGCCACGCACACCACGAGTCCGGTCATCCCCTGCTCCAGCGTTCACGAGACTGCAAAGATTCCCAGCACTACGAATCGTTTCCGCTGCGGAATCCTAGGTTCATGGACATCGATGTGAGAGGGCCGCGCTTCGGGGCGGCCCTGACGACCGCGGTACTGGCGGTCGTGCTGGTCACCGGCAGCTTCTGGCTGCTGGCCTGGCAGACCCTGGCGTTCGCGCTGGGCGCGGCGGGCGGCGTGGGCCGCTCACCGTACGGCTGGCTGTTCCGGAAGGCCGTACGGCCGCGGATCGGGCCGCCGACCGAGTTCGAGTCGCCGGAGCCGCCGCGGTTCGCGCAGGCGGTCGGGCTGGTCTTCGCCGGGGTGGGTCTGGTCGGTTTCGGCCTGGGACCGACCTGGCTGGGGCTCGCGGCGACCGGTGCCGCGCTCGCCGCCGCGTTCCTCAATGCCGCGTTCGGGTACTGCTTGGGGTGCGAGATGTACCTGCTCGTACGCCGGGTGACGGTTCGCGCAGAGTAAAGGAAATTTAAAAGTCCGAGGTGGATCAAGTGATGGACGTGACGAGGATCTCGCCGTTCTCCGGCACGAGGACTGGCCAGTCGTTCGTTCTTCGGGCACGATCTGCGCAATGCCGTAAACCTACGGCTGCGTAACTTTCCCGCCCGGAGAACCCCTTCAGGCAGAGAGAAGGGTCCACCCCGTCCATGGCTGAGCTTGTCTACCGCCCCGTCGTCGGTCTCGCCCAAACGTTGTTCAAGGTCTGGGACCTCAAGATCGACCTCAAGGGATCGGAGAACATTCCGCGCTCGGGCGGCGCTGTGCTGGTCAGCAACCACATCAGCTACCTGGACTTCATCTTCGACGGCCTGGCCGCCCTGCCGCAGAAGCGCCTGGTGCGCTTCATGGCGAAGGAGTCGGTGTTCCGGCACAAGATCTCCGGTCCGCTGATGCGCGGCATGAAGCACATCCCGGTGGACCGCAAGCAGGGCGAGACCGCCTACCAGCACGCGCTGGAGTCGCTGCGGTCCGGTGAGATCGTCGGCGTCTTCCCCGAGGCGACGATCTCGCAGTCCTTCACGCTGAAGAGCTTCAAGTCCGGTGCCGCGCGCATGGCCCAGGAGGCCGGCGTCCCGCTGATCCCGATGGCCCTGTGGGGCACGCAGCGGCTGTGGACCAAGGGCCACCCGAAGAACTTCAAGCGCAGCCACACCCCGATCACCATCCGGGTCGGCGAGCCGCTGGAGGCCCCGCAGGACCAGTACGCGGGCGCGATCACCCGTCGGGTGCGCGAGCGCGTCCAGGAGCTCCTCGAGGCCGCCCAGCGCGCCTATCCGGTGCGCCCCAAGGGTCCGGACGACACCTGGTGGATGCCGGCCCATCTCGGCGGCACCGCACCCACCGCCGAAGAGGTCAAGGCGGCCGAGGCTCGCTGAATCGTCACGCCGGGGCGTGGACGGTGATCCGCGCCCCGGGGCTGAACTTCTGCAGCAGTTCGGCGAGTTCGGCCCCCGCCCGCTCGACCTCGGCGACGGGCATCGGCGCCAGACTCTCCAACAGGAAGACGGCGGACGTCGATTCCTCCGTGAGCCTGGTGCGCGGCCCCTGCCGCCAGTTCCAGCGGCGGCAGGTGACTCCGACCGCGTCGGTCCACACCACCTCGCCCGCGTCGGGGTGTTCGACGACCTCCTCGCCGCCCGCGACGGTCACGAACTCCTCGCCCCCGGTGGCCCGTTGGAGGGTCATGCCGCCCTGGATCCGGTCGACGTCCTCACCACCCACGGGGATCAAGTACGCGACACTGATGGCGTTGTAGAGGTCGACCAGCACATTGATCCGGGGCAGTCCCGCGTCCGTGAGTGCCCTCTTGGCCAGCGCCTCGGCCGAGTTGCGGGTGCGCGACGGCTTCGACCCGAACGCCGTGTACACCTCGCGCCAGGCCGCCATGTGCGGGTCCTCGTGCGGGGCGCGACCGTCCAGCCGTACGGCCAGCCTGCGGGCCGCGTCGTCGAGGAGCGCCGAACTCGCTTCGGTGCTGGGCCCGTTGAATAGTCCGTCCGCCTCGATCACGACATGCGTGAAGCCGGGTGCGAGGGCGCGGACTTCGTCGGTCACGGTCAGGGTGAGCGTCATGAGGTGCCTCAGAGTGCGGTCGGGAGTGTCTGCCACAGGTGCGGCCGGTCGGGGGCGGCCTTCAGGGCGCTCAGGACGACCGGGTGCGGTTCAGCGTACAGGACCGGGTAGTCCAGCTCATTGAACTCCGGATCGGGTACGAAGGCCAGCCGCTCACCGTCGAGGGAGAACTGCGCGTCCACTCCCGGCTTGTTGCCGCGGGGATCCTGCCGGTGCCAGGCCCCGTTGAACCGCACGGCGACCAGCCCGTGCACCACGTCGAACTTCTGGTAGCAGAGCGCCGTAGGGATGTCCTCGGCCCGCAGCAGCGCGGCCAGCGCGTGCGCCTTGGCGTAGCAGATCCCGGTGCCCTGCTCCAGGACGTCGGAGGCCCGCCAGGTGACGCGCGGATCGCCGACGTCCTGCGAGTGGGGAATCTCGTCCCGCACGAACTCGAAGGCCAGCCGTGCATAGCCATACGAGTCCGCCGCACCCGCGGCGAGACGCGCGGCAGTCTCCCGGACGAGAGGATGGTCGTGGTCGATGACCTCGTCAGCTGCCAAGTAGGCGGACAGGTCGGGGGTGTTCTGGATCAGCTCCATGGATGGAGAGCATAGGAAAGCGATCACCCGAGAGTCAATGACTTTTCAGGCGACCGCATACCTATGCATCAATGCGAGAGCGTCGACTACCGCGCCATCTCCTCCTTGAGCGCCGCCACGAACGCGTCCACGTCGTCCTCGGTCGTGTCGAAGCCGCACATCCAGCGGACGTCACCGGC
The DNA here is from genome assembly GCF_016654115.1 of Streptomyces sp. MBT53. Classification (GTDB taxonomy): domain Bacteria; phylum Actinomycetota; class Actinomycetes; order Streptomycetales; family Streptomycetaceae; genus Streptomyces. The sequence continues at coordinate 83,090 of NZ_JAEQAZ010000010.1, read as the reverse complement.
CGCCTCGTCCCAGAAGTAGAACCGGAAGCGCTCCTGAAGGCGCGTGCTCACGTCGTGCGGGAGACGGGCGAAGACTCCGTTGGCCTGCACCGGGTAGAGGATCTCCACACCGTGCACCGCGCGGACGCCCTCGGCGAGACGCTGGGCCATCTCGTTGGCATGGCGGGCGTTGCGCAGCCAAAGATCCTTGGCGAGCAACGCCTCCAACTGCACAGAGACGAAGCGCATCTTGGAGGCCAGCTGCATGGACAGCTTGCGCAGGTGCTTCATATGACTGACGGCGTCCTGGTTGATCACCACGACCGCCTCGCCGAAGATCGCGCCGTTCTTCGTCCCGCCCAGGGAGAGGATGTCGACGCCGACCGCGTTGGTGAACGTCCGCATGGGGACGTCCAACGAGGCCGCCGCGTTGGCTATCCGGGAGCCGTCGAGGTGGACCTTCATGCCACGCGCGTGGGCGTGGTCGCAGATCGCGCGGATCTCGTCGGGCGTGTAGAGGGTGCCGAGTTCGGTGCTCTGGGTGATCGAGACGACCTGCGGCATCGCCCGGTGCTCGTCGTCCCAGCCGAACGCCTGCCGGTCGATCAGTTCGGGCGTGAGCTTGCCGTCGGGCGTGGGCACCGTGAGCAGCTTCAGTCCGCCCATGCGTTCGGGGGCGCCGCCCTCGTCGACGTTGATGTGGGCGCTCTCGGCGCAGATCACCGCGCCCCAGCGGTCGGTGACCGCCTGGAGTGCCACGACGTTGGCGCCGGTGCCGTTGAAGACCGGGAAGGCCTCGGCCGTGGCGCCGAAGTGGCTGCGGATGATGCCCTGGAGGTGGTCGGTGTAGTCGTCCTCTCCGTAGGCGACCTGGTGGCCGCCGTTGGCAAGGGCGAGGGCGGCGAGCACCTCGGGGTGGGCGCCGGCGTAGTTGTCGCTGGCGAAGCCGCGGATCTCCGGGTCGTGGTGGCGCCGTGCGTCGGTCTTCGGAGGGTTCACGGCTTCTCGGTCAGCCACAGACGGTTTCCGTTCACTTCGGCGGCGGGCTTGTCCCAGACGCCGGCGATGGCCTCGGCGAGGTCCTTGACGTCGGTGAAGCCCGCGAACTTCGCGTTGGGGCGTTCGGCGCGCATCGCGTCGTGCACCAGTGCCTTCACCACCATGATGGCGGCGGCGGAGGTGGGCCCGTCCGCGCCCCCCGCCTTGCGGTAGCCGTCGGCCATGGCGAGGGTCCAGGCCTCGGCGGCGGCCTTGGACGCGGAGTAGGCCGCGTTCCCCGCCGTGGGCTTGCTGGCGCCGGCCGCGCTGATCAGCAGGTAACGGCCGCGGTCGCTGCGCTCCAGGCCGTCGTAGAAGGCCAGGGAGGTGTGCTGCACGGTGCGGATGAGCAGCTTCTCCAGCAGGTCCCAGTCGGCGAGGTCGGTCTCGGTGAAGGTGGCGCTGCCGCGCCAGCCGCCGACGAGGTGGACGAGGCCGTCGACGCGGCCGAAGTCCTTCTCGATGTGCGCGGCCCAGTCGCGGGTGGCCTGCGGGTCGAGCAGGTCGACGGTGTCGCCGACGACGGTGGCGCCGCCGTGCGCGTAGCGGGCCGCGTCCACGGCCTCCGCCAGCCTTTCGGGATGCGCGTCCGAGCCGACGACGGTCGCGCCCGCCTCCGCCAGTCGCAGCAGTACGGCGTGGCCGGCCGGCCCGCCCGCTCCGGCCACCGCGATCACCGCGCCGTTGAGCGCCCCGTTCCCCATGGTCCTCGCCTCCTGAGCCACTTCGGTCGTACGGTCGCTCACGCGGCGATCCGCTCGGCACTCTCCGCCGTGATGCCCCGGGTCGAGGCGATCACGTTCTTGAGCTTCTTGGAGAGGGCCTCATAGAACATGCTCAGCGGAAACTCGTCCGGAAGCACGTCATCCACGAGTTTCCGCGGCGGCTGGCTCAGGTCCAGGGCGTCGGGACCCTTGGCCCACTTGGAGCCGGGGTGCGGGGCGAGGTAGGTGGCGACCAGGTCGTAGGCCTTGAACCAGTGGACGAGCTTGGGGCGGTCGATGCCCGCGCGGTAGAGATCCTCGATCTCGGCGCACAGCTGGTTGGTGACCTCGGGGGCGCGCTGCCAGTCGATGTGCAGCTTGTTGTCGGTCCAGCGGACGACGTCGTGCTTGTGGAGGTAGGCGAAGAGGAGCTGGCCGCCGAGTCCGTCGTAGTTGCGGACGCGCTCGCCCGTGACCGGGAAGCGGAACATGCGGTCGCAGAGGACCGCGTACTGCACGTCACGGGCCTGCGGGACGCCGTCGGCCTCCAGCTTCACGGCCTCCTTGAAGGCGGTGAGGTCGCAGCGCAGTTCCTCCAGGCCGTACATCCAGAACGGCTGGCGCTGCTTGATCATGAACGGGTCGAAGGGCAGGTCGCCGTGGCTGTGGGTGCGGTCGTGGACCATGTCCCACAGGACGAAGGCCTCCTCGCAGCGCTTCTGGTCGTCGACCATCGTGGCGATGTCCTCGGGCAGTCGCATGCCGAGGATCTCCACGGCGGCCTCGGTGACCCGGCGGAAGCGGGCGGCCTCGCGGTCGCAGAAGATCCCACCCCAGGAGAATCGTTCCGGCGCCTGGCGCACGGCGATGGTCTCCGGGAAGAGCACGGCCGAGTTGGTGTCGTAGCCGGTCGTGAAGTCCTCGAAGGTGATGCCGCAGAACAGCGGGTTGTCGTAGCGGGTCGCCTCCAGCTCGGCCAGCCAGTCGGGCCAGACCATGCGCAGGACGACCGCTTCGAGGTTGCGGTCCGGGTTGCCGTTCTGCGTGTACATCGGGAAGACGACCAGGTGCTGGAGTCCGTCCCGGCGGTTCGCGGCGGGCTGGAAGGCCAGCAGCGAGTCGAGGAAGTCGGGCACCTGGAAGCCGTCGGCTGCCCACTGCCCCAGGTCCCTGACCAGAGCGGCGTGATACGCGGCATCGTGCGGCAGCAGCGGGGACAGCTCCTCGACGGCACCCGTCACCCGGCGTACGGCGAACTCGACCTCCGCGCGGTCCGGGGCGCCCTCGGCCGCGAAGTCGATCGACCCGTCCTTGGTCTGCCATGGCCGGATCCGCTCCACGGCATCCTTGAGCACGGGCCATGCCGGATGCTCCACCACCCTGGTCACGGGAGGAACCTGCTCCTCCGAACCCACCTGCACAAGAATTTCCGTCATGTCACTTCCTCCACGGGAGAACCCAGCGTATGGAAACCGTATACATATGTGGTTTCTCCCAGCAAGGGGATCATCGGGAAATTATCCTGCCGACCCCTGCTCGTGACCGAACTTTTTCCTGCCGGAAACCGTGAAGGCCGCCGATGAGCCATCGCGCGGCTACCCAGGGAGCGGGGCGTCGAAACCGGCCACTGGTCAATCGCCGAGGGACTCGCCCACCCCGGAGTGACCGTCCCCGCCGGTGCCGCGCAGGTCGGCCGCGCCCGTCTCCCCGATCCTCCGTGTACGCGCGGGTCCAACGCCGGGCCCGGCCGTTAGGCTGCGGCTCTGCCGCGTGGACGCCGATGTCCGGCCGCGCCCACGCGCGCGTGCCGAGCCGCCGTCGACGGAAGCGAGTCGAACCTTGAACTTCCTCACCATCGGTCACCGCGGAGTCATGGGTCTCGAACCCGAGAACACTCTCCGTTCCTTCGTCGCCGCCGAGCAGGGCGGCCTCGATGTCATCGAACTCGATCTGCATCTGAGCAGGGACGGCGCCCTCGTCGTCATGCACGACGCCGACGTGGACCGTACGACCGACGGGACCGGTCCGATCGCCGAGCGGACCCTCGACGAGCTGCGCACCCTGGACGCGGGCCGCGGCGAGCGCGTACCCACCTTCGAGGAGGTGCTGGACGCCGTCCGGTCACCGCTCCAGGCCGAGATCAAGGATCTGGCCGCGGCGCGGGCGCTGGCCGAGGTCATGCACCGGCGGGACCTGGTCGGACGGGTCGAGGTGTCCTCGTTCCACGACGAGGCGATCACCGAGATCGCCCGCCTGGTGCCGGGCGTACGCACCGCGCTGATCGCGAGCCGCTTCGGCCCCGACGTGGTGGAGCGGGCCACCGAGGCCGGTGCCGAAACGGTCTGCCTCAACATCCGCAGGCTGACCCTGGAGGTCGTCGAGGCGGCCCGCAAGGCGGACCTGAAGATCATCGGCTGGGTGGTGAACACCCAGGACCAGCTGCGGCTCGTACGCGCCCTGGGCCTGGACGGCGCGACCACCGACTACCCGGAGATCAAACGCACGGGCCGCTTCACGGCGTGAGGACTACGCCAGTTCCTTGACCAGCAGCTCGAACTGCAGGTCGTCGCGCTGCGGAATGCCGAACCGCTCGTCGCCGTACGGGAACGGGGTCATCCGGCCCGTACGGCGATAGCCGCGACGCTCGTACCAGGCGATGAGGTCGTTCCGTACGGAGATCACGGTCATGTGCATCTCCCCCACCCCCCAGCTCTCCTTGGCGGCGCGCTCGGCCTCCGCGATGATGACCTTGCCGAGGCCGCCGCCCTGGAGCTGCGGGCTGACCGCGAACATCCCGAAGTAGGCGTGGTCGCCGCGGTGTTCGAGCTGGCAGCAGGCGACGACCTGGCCGTCGCGCTCGACCACCAGCAGCCGGCTGTCGGGCGACTTGACGACCGCGAGCACGCCTTCGGGATCGGTCCGCTGCCCTTCCAGGATGTCCGCCTCGGTGGTCCACCCGGCCCGGCTGTCGTCACCCCGGTAGGCCGACTCGATCAGCACGACGAGGGCGTCCACATCGGCGTCGGTGGCGTCGCGGAAGGTCAGTCCGGTAGCGGCGGTGTCCATGGTGCACAACTCCGATCAGGGCGCGGCTCAGGCAGAGACGAGGGTAACCCGCCCCCGACGGCTAGGGCCTGTCCGGCGGAGGAGGGCGCCGACGCGGTGGGGGCACCTCCCGGCCGAAGGCTGGGGGACGTCGGCAACCGACGACAACGCCGCAGATGGGCGTGCCAGACCCCGCGTCTCCGACATGAGCCGCCGGACAGGCCCTAGGCTCCGGCCGCATGGTGCACGTACTGAGCAGCCGTATCCTGCTGCGCCCGACCGATCCCGACCGCTCCCGCGCCTTCTACGGCGAGCAACTCGGGCTGTCCGTCTACAGGGAGTTCGGCACGGGGGTGGAGCGCGGGACCGTCTACTTCCTGGGCGGCGGATTCCTGGAGGTCTCCGGACACTCCACCACCCCACCCTCACCCGCCGTACAACTGTGGCTGCAGGTGGCGGACGCGGGGGCCGCGTACGAGGAGTTGCGGGCGAAGGGGGTCGAGATCGTACGGCCGCCGGTGAAGGAGCCCTGGGGGCTGGTGGAGATGTGGGTGGCGGACCCGGACGGGACGCGGATCGTGCTGGTGGAGGTGCCGGCGGATCATCCCCTGCGGTACCGGCCGGGGATCTAGGCGTACGGCCCCCACGGCGGCCTCCCGTGCCGGTTGGCCGGGGGCGCGGCCCGGGCTTAGCGTGCTGGAAGGGGTACTTCCTGCGGAAGGAACGCCATGAAGCTCGACAGGCCGGTGACCGGCGGACCCTGCTGGGTCGAGCTCGGGACCAGTGACCTAGAGGCGGCCAAAGGGTTCTATGCCGACGTGCTCGGCTGGCGCCCGGAGACCGATCCCCGGCAGGAGGCGGGCGGCTACACGGTCGCGCACGTCGGGGACGCGGCGGTCGCCGGTCTGACGCCCCTGTTCCAGGAGTCGCAGCCGGTGGCGTGGAATGTGTCGTTCGCGGTGGCGGACGCCGACGCGACCGCGGAGCGGGTGCGTACGGCGGGCGGGACGCTGCTGATGGAACCGGCCGACGTGTTCGACATCGGGCGCTTCGCGGTCGCCCTGGACCCGGGCGGAGCCGCGTTCCAGATGTGGCAGGCACGAACCTTCCCCGGCGCCGGGCTGTTCAACTCACCCGGCGCGCTGGGCTGGGTGGAGCTGCTGACGCGGGCGCCCGAGCGGGCCGAGACCTTCTACACGAGCGTGTTCGGCTGGACCGTCCGGCCCTCGGCGCACTACCCGCAGTGGGGCATCGACGGCGCCGACTTCGGCGGCATGATGGCGATGGACGACAAGTTCCCGCCCCAGGTGACTCCGCACTGGCTGCCGTACTTCGCGGTGACCGACGTCCACGCGACCGCCGCCGCGACGACTTCGGCGGGCGGCGCGGTTCTCATGGAGCCCCATTCCGTCGGCGACGTACGACGGATCGCGGTGCTGCGGGATCCTCAGGGGGCGGTGTTCGGGGTGCACGCGGCGAGCGGGGAGGGCTGAACCCGTTCACCCGCCCGCCGTCAGGCCAGCCGTGTCACCGTCACCTGGTCGATCACCGGCGCGTACGCGGAGCGTTGACCGTACGGGTTCCTGGACTTGCCGTCGTGGTCCGGGAGTTCGTCGGCGGTGAAGGTGAGGGTGTTGGCGCCCTCGTCGAGGGTCACGGGGACGGTCAGGTCGTGGAAGTTGTTGAAGTGGAAGGTCGTGGGGAACAGGACGCGCTGCGGGGCGGCCCCGTTGACCGCGATGTCCGCGTGGCGGCAGACCGGGTCCGGGTTGTAGTGGGTGGCGGGCGCCTGCTCGCCGTTGGAGTAGCGGATCGTGATCGCGTACCGGCCGGCCCGCTCCGCCGTCACGGTGAAGGTGAGGGCGTTCGCCGGTCCGGCGCCGATGCCGTCGACCGCCTTGCCGCCGGTGGCGAACGTGTGGGCGCCGGTGACCCGGGCACCGCCGGTCGTGATGCCCTCCTCGGCCGGGTACGTCGCGGCGGGCAGGAGGCCGCGTGACGGCGCCGTCCGCAGGCGGTCCAGGACGAGGTCGTCCGAAGTGGCGGTGACAGTGACCTTGTTGATGCCCGACACGAGGAAGAGGGAACGTGGGGATCGTTCAACAATCCCTACGTTCTCTCCGTTGATCGTCAACTCGCCCTCCCCTGGCCCGATCCGATCGACGGTCACCGTTGCCTCCCCGCCGTCCGCCGCGTGCACCCAGAAGGTGGCGGTGCCACCCCGCGGCAGTACGGCGACACCGGGGCCGGAGGCTCCTCGGATCGTGTGGTCGACGCGGGCGCCATCCCCCAGGGCGGCGAACTCGGCGTCGTACACCGCGGACCCGCTCACCTCGTCGTCGCGGAGGGCGAGGTCGAGCTTGTCGACGACCGCGTCGCCCCGCGTGACACCGAGGTCGGCGTCCTGGGCGGCAAGGGTGATGGTGTGCGCGCCGGCGGTCAGCTCGACCTGGGTGTCGGTGTGGCCCCACACCGCCCACTTGTAGCCGAGCGGAAGGCGGAGTTCGCGCGGGTCGCGGCCGTCGACGCGGAGAAAGACGTTCGTGGGTCCCTGCTCGCGCACCGCGTCGGCCAGGTTGTACGAGTTGGCGAAGACGCTCACGTCGTACGTCCCGTCCTGCGGGACCTCGACAGAGAAGGCGAGCACGCCGTCGGAGCCGGTGCGGAGTCCGCCCACGTGGTAGCCGGTGGACGTGGCGAACTTGTCGACGTCGGACGGCGATCCCTCGGGCCCGTTCAGGGACCGCCCGCCACCGAGGTAGGTCGCGTCCTCGGCCTGGTACGTCCGCCGCCAGCCGACCGAGGGCGGCAGCGCCACGGCCCCCTCGCCGCCCGGGGACAGGATCACCTGGTAAGCCGACATCTCCTCCAGGTCCGTCAGACGCAGCGTCACTTTCCCGTCCACGACGGGGAGTTGACCGTCATAGAGCCGCAACGGCTGCGCGGAGGCGCCGACTTGACCCGTCCAGGGGATCTCCAGGAGCCGCGCGTGAACGGTCGCACCGAAGACCTCGGGGTCGACGTGCTCGAACACGACGTCCGCCGGACCGCCCGCGCCGCCGAACAGCACCCGCGCCTGCCGCTTGTCCGGGTCGAGCACGGCGACGCCCTGGAGCGTGTACTGCACGTTCGGGTGGGGCGCGGTGACCCGGACGGTGTGGCCGGTGAACTGGCCGTAGGCGTTGAACAGCCACCACTGTCCGTTGCCCTTGTCGGCCTCGACCGCCGAGTCGTTGAGGTTGCCGTCGATGTTCCAGTACGCCATGTCGGCGTCGACCTTGGACTCCTCGATGGCGGCGATCCACTGGATCATCTGTCCCGGGACGGACAAGTGGTAGTTGTGGGCGTACTCGTTGATGTTGACGGGGAGCGGGCCGATGCCCAACTCCCGTTCCAGGGCACGGTACTTGGCGACGTTCGTGCGGATCTCGTCCGGCGAGGACAGCTCGTGCCAGGTGACGATGTCGGGGAGTACGCCCTCGGCCTCGGCGAACTCCAGGAAGCCCTTGACCTCGTCGTACAGCTCGCAGGTGTTGGGGCCGGCGATGCGCGCGTCGGGGTCGAGGCTCTTGATCAGGTGGTAGATGTCCCGCCAGGCGGTGAAGTAGGCGCGCGGGTCGGTGCGCCAGGAGGTCCCGTCGTAGCTCCACTCCTCCGTGCCGAACATGTTGCCCTCGGGCTCGTTGAACGGCACGTACACGACATGGGACCGGTACTCGCCGAACGCCAGCACCTGCTCGACGTGCCTGCGGACGCGTGCCGTGAAGTCGGCGAGGCGCTCGGGTCCGGTGGCGCCGGGCCATTCGTAGGGGAAGCCGCGGTAGATGTCGGTCAGGTAGACGTAGACGTCCTTGCCGCCGGCCTCGACGAAGGGGCGCAGTATCTCCAGGGCGTCGGCGCCCGGGTGCTGGGTGCCGTCCTGGGCCTTGGTGGAGACCGTGCGGACGTACATGCCCTCGACGACGTTGCGGCTAGGGACGCCGTCGCCGTAGAGGCCGTAGAGCGTGCCGCTCGCGCCTCCGTGGAAGGGGCCCGTGTCGGTGCCGAGGTCGATCGTGAGTGTCTCCGGGGTGGAGGCTTCGGCTGCCACGGCATCAATCCCTTGTTCGGCATGTCGTACGACAGTCGGCGTCCCGAACCGACCTGGTCGAACGTAGGGAGATCACGCTCCTCACGTCAACGGTCCGCCGCCACCCACCTGCGGCGACTCAGACGCGCAGGACGCCCAGCCGGCCTTCCAGCTGGACCAGCAACTCGCCGAGCAGTGTGGCGAGTTCGCCCTGTCCGGGGGTGTCGAGACCGGCGAGCACGGTGGTCTCGTAGGCGAGCTGCTCGGGCAGGATCGCGTCGACGAGTTCGCGGCCGGTGTCCGTCAGGCGGACATGCGCGACACGGCGGTCGCGGGTGTCGCCGCGGCGCTCGACCAGTCCGCGTTCGGTGAGCTGCTTGAGGCGCTTGGTGACGGCGGCCCCGGAGGAGAAGGTCTCCCTGGTCAGCTCGCTCGGCGTCAGCTCGTGTCCGGTGCGGCGGAGCGCGCCGAGCAGATCGAACTCCGGGCGGCTGAGCCCGGCCCTGCGCAGCGGCGCGTCCTCGGCCTGCTGGAGCAGGGCGGCACACCGGTTGATGCGGCCGATGATCTCCATCGGACCGGTGTCGAGATCGGGGTGCACGGCCTGCCACTGGCCGACGACGGCGGCGACGGTGTCGTGGCGGGGCGCGCTCTGTGAGGGGTCGTGCCGGGCCGTATCCGGAGAGGCACCGTTTCGGTCCGCCGGCCGTCCGTTCATTGACGTCATCCCCGTACGCCCTCCGTCTTCCTGCCCGTGCGCCGATCCGCGGTCGGCCAGGAGCGCGGCCCCCGGCGTCGTACCGTCGCGGCGAGCGTACGGTGTCCGGACTGCTCGGCGAGCACGACCCGCTCCTGGGGCAGGGCGCGCTGCCACCACTCGCCGGACGCGGCGTCGACGGTGGCACGCAGTTCGACCAGCGCGGCGGCGAGCGCGCGGTGCGCGGAATCCAGGGCTCCGGGGGCGGGAACGGGCTCGCCCAGGAGGCGCACGGCCCGCCCTCGCGCCCCTTCGACCGCCGCCAGCGCCTCCTCGATACGGTCGCTCGCGCGCCGGTTGGTGACGACGGCCGCGGCCACGAGGCCGACCAGAGCGCCGACGAGGGTGTCCACGACCCGCTCGGTGATCAGTTCCCCGGGCTGCTGGGTCCGGGCGAACTCGGTGATGAGCAGTGCCATCGGGGTCACACAGACGCTGCCGAGCCAGTAGTTGCGGCCGATCAGCGCCTCGGCACCGAAGTTGAACGCGAGGCAGCAGAGCACGAGGACCGCCGGATGGGAGTGCGCGAGCGGGGCCACCCCGGCGAAGACGAGCACACCCAGGAGGTTGCCGACGACCCGCTGTACTCCCCGGCCCCAGGTGAGGGTGATGTTGGCCTGGTAGAGGGAGGCGGCGGTGACGAGGGCCCAGTAGGGGCGGCCGACGCCGAGGGCCAGGGAGGCGTATCCGGCGAGGGCGCACCCGATCGCCGTGCGCAGCACGAGGGGGCCGAGTGGGCCGAGCCTGGTCCACAACGGGCGTGTGGGGGCGGCGAGTTCGGCGTCCACGCCGATCAGTTCGGCTACGGCATCCACCGGGTCGTCGGCCCCTGGGACCGGTCCCCTGCCGCGCAGTTCGCGGGCCCAGGTGCGCAGCGGCTCCGGGTCGGTGTCCGCAGGCGCGGCGAGGGCGACCTCGGCGCGGACGACGAGACGTTCGAGGGCGCGGCGGGGCCCGGTGCGGGCGCCGGTGGCGAGCAGGGACTGCCAGGCCGCCTGGACGGCCGCCGCCGTGGCGGCACGCGCGCGTGCGTGGCCGTCGCCGGTGCCGTGGGTGGCGGCGTACACGGCGGCGGCGTCCAGCGCCTGGGCCGTGGCACGGCGCTCGGGTCCGTACGGCCGGACCAGGCCGGGGGCCATGCCGACGAGCCACGCCCAGACGCCCGCTACGGCGGCGAGCGCGAGGTGACCGGGGATCTGGGCGAGCGTCTGCGGTGCGAAGAGCGAGGCGGAGCTGATGAAGGTGAGGACGACGTTGCCGGGCGGACCGATCCGGGTCGCGTCGCACAGGCCCTTCTGTACGGCGGCCAGGGCGGCGCCGACCGTGACCAGCACGACGGCGTTCGTGGTGAGCGAGGCGGTGACCAACGCGACCGCGAGACCGCCGATCATCCCGAGCACCACCCACACCAGGGCGCGGGCCCGGGCGGCGTAGGGCTTGTTGTGGGCGTAGAGCGCGCACAAGGAGCCGGCCATCGTGTACATCGCCAGGTCGAGGCGGCCCAGAGCGAGCAGGGTCAGGTTGGGCGGAGCGACCGAGGCGACCACGCTGAGCGCGGGCTTGAACCAGATGTCGGATGGCCTGCCGAGGCGGAGCACACCGGCGAGCGGAAGGCGTCGGACGCGCGGGGTGGGGACGGGGGTCGCACTGCTCATGGAGAACAAGTTTAGCAGGTGTTTTACTCATGAAATAGTTACGCGAACACGCCTCCGACCTGCCGCACTCCGTCGAGTGCTCCCCATGTACACCGTTGCGCTCGATTGCGCCCCGTGCGGCACGGGCAACCTGTGACCGATCGTCTACGAAGAGTGAGAACCGGGGCCGAACGGGGGGATGCGCATGCACGGACCGGCTTCGCCAGGCTGGCTGCTGGTCGCGCTCTGCGCCGCGACCGGGGCCTACTGCCTGCTGCGGATGCGCAGCCCCGTCGAGGAACAGCGACGGGCCGCCGGCGGCGAGGCCCTGATGGGCTTCGGGATGGCCGCGATGGCCGTGCCGGCCGCGGTGTTCGCGCCGCCGCCGTGGGCCTGGCCCGGCTACGCGGCGGTGTTCGGCGCGGCGGCGCTGCGCGCCCTGTGGACCGCGCGCAGGAGCCCGCACCATGTGCACCATCTGCTGGGCACCGCCGCCATGGTCTACATGGCCCTCGTGATGAGCGCCTCCCCCGGTCACCACCATGAGCACGAGGGCTCCGGAGTCCCGCTCGTGACCGGTGTGTTGCTCCTCTACTTCGTGGGATACGTGCTGCTGTCGGGCATACGACTGGTGCCTGTCACCGGCGCGGCCATCGGCGACGGCGGGAGTGTCGGGTGGGGCGACCGGCCGGAGTTGGCCCGGGCGTGCCGGCTGTCCATGGGGATCGCCATGGTCGCGATGCTGCTGACGCTCTGAGGATCCGGGCATCCAGGAATCCGGGGCACTGTACGAAATCGTGGTCTGCGTCACTTTGCCGTGACAAGCCGTACCCCTGATCACCGCGGCGCTCATAGGGTGCTCCCATGATGGTCCCCGCGGCACTGTTGCTGCTCGGCGCCTTGGCCGCCGTCGTCGCCCCACGGCTGCTCGCCCGGGCCGACTGGCCGGACCATGAGCCGGTGCTCGCGCTGTGGGTGTGGCAGTGCGTCGTGGCGGCCGTCCTCCTGTGCTGCGCCCTGTCGATGACACTGAGCGCCGCCGCCGCGTGGCAGGCGGTGCGCGGCCATGTCTTCGCCAACGCCCCGCACGCCGTTCTGGACGCCTATCCCCTTATGACGAACGGGCCTTGGGCCGCGGCGACCGCGGTGGCCCTCGCGTGCGGCGGCGCGTGGACGGTGGCGATGCTGGTCCGCGAGGTCGTACGGGCCCGGTCGCGCCGTCGGCGGCGAAGGGCCGAACTCCTGGTGCGCGCACCGCTGTTGCCCGGCGAGGAGCCGGGTGCCGAGCCGCTGGTCGTGCTGGAGGGCGAGCGGCCGGACGCGTGGTGGATGTCCGGTCCCGCGCCTCAACTGGTCATCACCACAGCCGCGTTGCGCCGGCTGAAGGGGCGGCAGCTGGACTCCCTGCTCGCCCACGAGCAGGGGCACGCGCAGGCCCGGCACGACTGGCTGCTGCACTGTTCGGCCGCGCTGGCGACCGGGTTCCCGCAGGTTCCGGTGTTCGCCGCGTTCCGGGACGAGATGCACCGCTTGGTCGAACTCGCCGCCGACGACATGGCGTCCCGCCGCTTCGGCCGCCTCACGACCGCGCTCGCGCTCGTCGAACTCAACGAGGACCGTGGGGTGTTCGGGCCCTGTCCGACCCCGCACGCCCATGTCCCGCAGCGGGTGCACCGGTTGCTCGCGCCCCAGGACCGGCTCACGCCGACCCGCCGCCTGGGACTGACCGCCACGGCGGCGCTGGTGCCGGTGATTCCGGTGCTGGTGGCGTTCGTACCGGGGCTGCGGGCGCTCGGCTGAGGTCCACGTAGATCGGCATGGAGTGGACTGGATCGGTGAGGATCGTTGCATGCACTGTCCGCCCCGCCCGAGTCGCCTGCACACCACCCTCGCCGCCCTGACCCTTTGCTCTGCGCTGCTCCTCACCCTGGTCGCGGTCGAGTGGCGTCCGCTGATCGACCTCGACGGCCGGATCGCCGTAACGACGCACCGTTGGGCGGTCGAGGACCACGCCGTGACGCGGGTGTGCCGCATCCTGACGGACTGGGTCTGGGACCCCCTCACCCTGCGCCTTGTATGTGCGGCCACCATGGTGTGGCTGGTGTGGCGGCGCTCCGCATGGTGGACGGCACTGTGGCTGGCGGCCACATGTGCGCTCGGCACACTGCTGCAGCAGGCCCTGAAGGCACTGGTCGGCCGGTCCCGCCCGGTGTGGCCGGACCCCGTCGACTCCGCGCACTACGCTGCCTTCCCCTCGGGCCACGCCATGACCGCCACGGTGGTCTGCGGCCTCCTTCTGTGGCTGCTCCACCACCACGGCGCCGGACGTGTTGTGTGGCGTACGGCCATGGCTGTCGCCGTGATCTGCGTGGTGGGCGTGGGACTGACCCGTGTGTGGCTGGGTGTGCACTGGCCGTCGGACGTGTTGGGCGGCTGGGTTCTCGGTGCGCTCGTGGTGACGGTGGCTGTCGGTGTGTACGAGCGGCAGTGGGGTGCGAAGGGCTGAGTAAGATCACCGCATGAACGCCGTGCTCTTCGACTTCTCCGGAACCCTCTTCCGCATCGAGTCCGCCGAGTCCTGGCTGCGTGCCGTACTGCGGGAGAGCGGGATCGCGCTGCCCGAGCCGGAGTTGGTCGAGGCGGCGCGGGCGCTGGAGTCGGCGGGGGCGATGCCGGGTGGGGCGCAGCCGGAGCAACTGCCCGCGGAGTTCGCCGAGATGTGGGCGATCCGGGACCGGAGTGCGGAACTGCACCGGGCCGCGTACACCGGCGTCTCCCGCCAAGTCGCGCTCCCCGAACCGGCGTTGCACGACGCGCTCTACGACCGGCACATGACGCCGGCCGCCTGGACGCCGTACCCGGACGCGGAATTCGTGCTGCGTACCCTGCGCGAGCGTGGCATCGCCGTGGGCGTGGTGAGCAACATCGGCTGGGATCTGCGGCCGGTGTTCCGCGAGCACGGCCTCGACACCTACGTGGACGCGTATGTGCTGTCGTACGAACACGGCATTCAGAAGCCGGACCCGCGGCTGTTCGCGGTCGCCTGCGAGGCGCTCGGGGTCGAGCCGAAGGACGTGCTGATGGTCGGGGACGACCGACGCGCGGACGGCGGAGCGGCGGCCCTGGGGTGCGGGGTGCACTTCGTGGACCACCGCCTGGTGACCGAACGGCCGGACGCCCTGCGCCCCGTGCTTGATCTGGTCGGTCAGCGCTGAGCCGGGGTCGGCTCCAGAAGTCCAGGAGCCGACCCCGCCCGCAGGGTCACCCCTGATACCCCTCCACCTCGGACTCCGGGCGCACCCGCGCCTCGTCCGGGTTCTCGCCGAACTCCACCTTGGCGCGGCGCTGCCTCAACAGGTCCCAGCACTGGTCGAGTTCGCGCTCCAGCTGGCCGAGGCGCTGGTGCTCCGTGGTGCTGTCGATCGCGCCGGAGGCGAGGGCCTCGCGAAGCTTGCGCTCGTCGTCGACCATCTCGTTGATCCGCGCGAAAATCTGCTGGTCCTGGTCCATGCCCGTGCGCCTCCTCGGCTCGTCACCCGTGCCCACTCTAGGGACGGATCACGTGCCGTGCGACAGATGTGCGAGAAGGCGGCGCCGGACGCCGGGCCAAAGGTCGCCCGAGGTAACCATTGGGGTGAAAAGGAGCCGCCCGCCTGAGACGATCCCCCGCGTCGCCCCAGACGGACGGCAGCATTCGACGGGCCCTCGCGACGGGGACCCGTACGTCCTGAGTATAGTTGGCTGATAGCCAGTCAACGCAGGAGTTACAGCATGTCCCCGCGAAGCGCCTCGGTCAATGAAGAGTTGCGACGGCGTTCCCGGGAGCGGCTTCTGCAGGCGGCGGTCGAGCTGGTCGGTGAGCGCGGCTTCGAGGCCACGACCTTGGGTGACATCGCGGACCGGGCCGGCTCGGCGCGCGGACTGGTGTCGTACTACTTCCCCGGAAAACGCCAGCTCGTGCAGTCCGCCGTGCATCGGCTGATGCACCGGACGCTGGAAGAAGCGCTGGAGCGCGAGCCGCGCACCACCGACGAGCGGGAGCGCATGGCGCGGGCCATCGACGCGATCCTGGGCCTCGCGCACGACCGGCCCGTGCTCATGCGCCAGCACATGGCCGGACTGCTCCAGGGCGAGGGCTTCGTGCAGTGCCCGGAGCAGCGGCGCCTGGCCGAACTGCTCGGCGAGACGATCGCGCGGTACAAGTCGGGGAACGACCCGTCCGACTACCCGATGCTGCGGGCCCTCCTCATGGGCGCGGTCTACGCGGCGCTCGTGCCCGGGGTACCGATGCCGATCCCGGTGCTGCGCACCGAGCTGTTCGAACGGTACGGGCTCGACTGGGAGTTGGGGGTCCCACCCGAAACCGGCAGCACACCGGGCGCGGCAGCGGACATGGACCTTTCACGGTTCTTCGCGACGGACGACCGGTCGACGGACCAGCATCCTGCGGAGCCCACCGGCGCATAGCCCAGCCGTCGCCCCAACTCACCGGCTCAACGCCTCGCATGACGAGGCGTCAGATAGCCCGCATCACGCGCCTGGGAGATGAGCCGGAGAGAGCGGCGCCGACTGTGTCCGGTCGCGCACATCACCGCGAGGACCGGATCGACGCCCTCCTCCTGCGCGGCGCGGTACTCCTGGGCGACCAGCCACCGCCCCTCGATGCCACGCGGCCAGGGCGGCCGGGCCCGGCGCGCCACGCCCGACTCGACCCCCTCGTCCCCTTCGTACCCAGGCCCTGACTCCAGGCCACAGGCCTCGAAGAGCGGTCCCTCGATCCAGTCGGCCAGCACCGTCAAGTCGTCGAGGGACAGGGCTGGTTGGGCCCGCACGTCCTCGACGGAGACGCTCTGGTCGGAGACCACGGCGAGCGCGTCGACCCGGGCGCCGTCGGTGAAGGCCAGCCGGACGTGGAACCACGAGGTGGCTCCGTCGTGCTCCTGCACTTCCCACGCGGGCCACACGGACACCGCGCCGTCCTCCGGGCAGCGATCGGAAAGATTAACAAAGGATGCTTCTAGCACACACGCAACGTAACCGCATGATCACATTCCATACGAACGGACACGCGCGCCCCCGTCTCGTACGGGTACGCACGGCACCCTGTCAGCGGAGCCCCGGTGGTGGGACCCTGGAGTTGCCAGCGGTCTGACGATTCAGCGATCTCCTGTGTGCCTGACGGGTGAGGAGTTCCGCAGTGCTGCGTATCGCCGTGGTCGGCTCCGGGCCGAGCGGGGTCTACACCGCCCAGAGTCTGGTCCAGCGGGAGCCCGGGGCGCTGGTCGACGTCCTGGACCGGCTCCCGTGCCCGTACGGCCTGGTGCGCTACGGCGTGGCGCCGGACCACGAGAAGATCAAGTCGCTGCAGAACAACCTGCGGACGGTACTGGAGCACGAGCGGGTGCGGTTCCTCGGCGGGGTACAGGTGGGGCCCGGTGGGCTGACGACCGCACGACTGCGGGAGCTCTACGACGCGGTCGTGTACTGCGTGGGTGCGGCCACCGACCGTCACCTGGGGATTCCCGGCGAGGAGCTGCCGGGCAGCTGGTCGGCGACCGAGTTCGTGTCCTGGTACAGCGCCCATCCGGACTCCACCGCCGACGGTTTCGTGCTCGGCGCACGCTCGGCCGTCGTCATCGGCGTGGGCAATGTCGCGGTGGACGTCACGCGGATACTGGCGCGCGGCACGGCCGAGCTGAGCGGCACCGACATACCGCAGGCGGCGCTCACCGCGCTGGCCGCGAGCGGCGTGACGGACATCCACATGGTCGGCCGGCGCGGCCCTTCACAGGCCCGCTTCACCACCAAGGAGCTGCGCGAACTCGGCGGCCTGCCGGACACCGAAGTGGTTGTGGATCCAGCCGAGTTGGCGCTCGACCCGGACTCCCTGGACCCCGCCGCCCTGCCCGCCGCGCAACGCCGCAACGTGGAGACGCTGCGCGCCTGGGCGGCCCTGCCACCCTCGGGCGCGGCACGCCGTATCCACCTCCGCTTCTTCCTCCGCCCCGTCGAACTCCTCGCGGACGCAGGGCGGGTGGGCGCGGCGCGCTTCGAACGGACCGCGCCGGACGGGCGGGGCGGAGTGCTGGGCAGGGGTCAACTGGTGGACATCGAGGCCCAGTTGGTGCTGCGTTCGGTGGGCTATCGCGGGGTTCCGTTGGACGGGCTGCCGTTCGACGCCGAACTCGGTGTCGTGCCGCACCGGGCGGGCCGCGTCCTGCGTGAGGGAGTGCCCGTACCCGGCGAGTACGTGGCCGGCTGGATCAAGCGGGGCCCGACCGGCGTCATCGGCACCAACCGCCCCGACGCCAAGGAGACGGTGACGTCCCTGCTGGAGGACGCCGCCACGCTCGTACGACATGAGGCGTCCGAAGACCCGCTCACCGCGCTGCGCGCCGAGGGGATCGAGCCGGTCGAGTGGGCCGGGTGGGAGGCCATCGAGCGGGCCGAGGCCGAGCTGGGGGCCTCGCTCGGGCGGGGCGGTGTGGTGAAACTGCCTGGCTGGGAGGCCCTTCGGGAGGCGGTGCGTGCGTCGCGCGCATAACGGATGGGCATGACACACGGCGGCAACACCTCAGAAATCAACAAACTGTTCAAGGCGCTTACGGTCTCGTGCTGTCCACATGTTCCTCCCCTCCCCCTTCTCCCCTCTCCGCCGCTCAGGAGTGCCCATGGCAACGACCACACCCGTGCATCCCGTCGACGAGGTCCCACCCGTACGGCAGTTGGCCGCCTTCGGGCTGCAGCATGTGCTCGCGATGTACGCGGGCGCGGTGGCGGTGCCGCTGATCGTCGGCGGGGCGATGAAGCTGTCGGCCGCCGATCTGGCGTATCTGATCACCGCCGACCTGCTGGTGTGCGGTATCGCGACGCTCATCCAGTGCGTCGGCTTCTGGCGGTTCGGGGTACGGCTGCCGATCATGCAGGGCTGTACGTTCGCGGCCGTGTCGCCGATGGTGCTGATCGGTACGACGGGCGGCGGACTGCCCGCGATCTATGGCTCCGTGATCGTCGCGGGGCTCGCCATCGCGCTGCTGGCACCGGTGTTCGGCAAGCTGCTGCGCTTCTTCCCGCCGCTCGTGACCGGCACGGTGATCCTGATCATCGGTCTGTCGTTGCTGCCCGCGGCGGGCAACTGGGCGGCGGGCGGCCAGGGTTCAAAAGACTTCGGCGAGCCGAAGAACCTCGCTCTCGCGGCCTTCGTCCTCGTGGTCGTCCTGGGTGTGCAGCGGTTCGCGCCCGCGTTCCTGAGCCGGATCGCGGTGCTGATCGGCATGGCCGTGGGGCTGGTGGCCGCGGTGGTGTTCGGGTTCACGGACTTCGGCGGGGTCGGGGACGCCGACTGGGTCGGCATCAGCACCCCGTTTCACTTCGGAACTCCTACCTTCCACGCCTCGGCGATCGTGTCGATGCTGGTGGTGGCGCTGGTGACGATGACCGAGACGACCGGTGACCTGATCGCGGTGGGCGAGATGACCGACCGCGGGATCGAGCCGCGCTCCCTCGCGGACGGCCTGCGCGCCGACGGCCTCTCCACCGTCCTCGGCGGCGTCTTCAACACCTTCCCGTACACGGCGTACGCCCAGAACGTCGGCCTCGTCGGCATGACCCGGGTCCGCAGCCGCTGGGTCGTCGCCGTCGCCGGTGGCATCCTCGTGGCCCTCGGTCTGCTGCCCAAGCTCGGCGCGGTCGTCGCGGCCATACCAGCACCGGTGCTCGGCGGCGCGGGCCTGGTCATGTTCGGCACGGTCGCCGCGAGCGGCATCCGCACCCTGACCCAGGTCGACTTCAAGGACAACCACAACCTCACCGTCGTCGCCGTCTCGGTGGCCGTGGGCATGCTGCCGGTCGGTGTGCCGACCGTGTACGCGCAGTTCCCGGACTGGTTCCAGACGGTGATGAACAGCGGCATCAGCGCGGGCTGCCTGACGGCGATCGTGCTGAACCTGGTCTTCAACCACCTTCCGGTGAAGGGCAGTTCAGCCGCGGCCCCCACCTCCGCGAAGGAGCCGGTCGTCTAACGCAGCAGTCCGGCGGGGACCGTCGCGGCCAGGACGCTGTACCCCGCCGGATTGAGATGCAGCCAGTCGCCCACCTGGAGGGACTCCAACAGGCGCCGCGGGTCGGCCGGATCGCGTACGGCACGGTCGAAGTCGAGCACCGCGTCGAAGTGCCCGCTCGTCCGGATCCACGTGTTGACGGTCCGGCGGGAGAGCTCGCGCTCGCCCGCCGGGTCGTCGTAGGTGTTACCGCCGAAGGGGAGCAGGGTCGCGCCGTAGACGCGGATGCCCTGCGCGTGGGCGCGGACGACGATCTGGTCGTAGGCGGCCAACAGGTCTTCTGTCAACCGGTGTTGGGCTGCGCGGGTCGCGTCCGCGGTGCCGATGTCGTTGACGCCCTCGAAGACGATGAGGCGGGTGACTCCGCTGCGGGAGAGGACGTCGCGGTCGAGGCGGGCGAGGACGTTGGGGCCGAGACCGTCGTTGAGGACCCGGTTTCCGCCCGCCGCCTGGTTCAGGATCGCTACGGCGGCGGTGGCGGGGTGGGCGCGGAGGCGGTCGTAGAGCTGGTCGGGCCAGCGGTCGTTGGCGTTGGTCGTGGAGCCGCGGCCGTCGGTGAGCGAGTCGCCCAGGATCGCCACGGCCGTGGTGGTGCGCGGGGTCAACACCTCGACGTCGCTCAGCAGATACCAGTGGTCGACCGGGGTCGCACCGGGCAGGTCCTCGTCCTGCGTGTGGTCTCCGAGTCGGAGATACGACGTCGTGCGCGAGCCCGGATGCGAGGTGAGCGCGAGTGACGGCTGGCCCGTCGCCAGGTAGGTCGTCACGGTCAGGACGGATGCGGCGGGCAGGTCCAAGTCCAGCGGATCCGAGACCAGTTGGGCACCGACCGGCACGGTCGCCGACCCGCGCCCGGCGAACGTCACCGGCCTGCCGCTGCCGGGCACGATCGCGCTCGCGCCCGCCCTGCCGTCCTTCGGGAGCGCCATCGTCACGGCGGTGAGCGGCAGCGGGGTGTCGCCGTAGGCGTTGGAGAAGCGCAGGCGCAGCGTCCGGCCTCCGGTAGTGACGCGGAGCGTCTGTCGGAGCGTGGTGTCGACCAGGACCGATCCGGTCCCGGTGAACGGCGCGGGCGGCAGGTTGCCGGGCTCGGTGAGCTGGGGCATCGCCGTCCAGGTGTTCACCCAGTGCGAGCCGGTGCGTGTCGAACTCCCCTTGACACGCACCGAGTTGGGGGCGGACAGCGCCGAGGTCGCGGCGCCGATCACGGTCCGTCTCGTGAGGTGCACGGAATCCGCCTTCCTCGGGCAGGAGTTGGGGGCGAAGGGCGCCGGAGTACGGGTCAACCGACCGTGCAGGCGGTCCCGTTGAGGGTGTAGGCGGTGGGCGCGGCGCTGTTGCCGGTGTGGTTCGCCTGGTAGCCGATGGTCACGCTCGCGTTCGGGGCGATCGTGCCGTCGTACGACGCGTTGGTGGCCGTCACCGTGCCGGAGGCCGGGGCATAGGTCGCGCCCCAGCCGTTGGTGATGGTCTGGCCGGTGGGCAGGGTGAAGCCGAGCTGCCAGCCGTTCACCGTGCTGGTACCGGTGTTGGTGAGCGTCACGGAGGCGGTGAGGCCGGTGTTCCAGGCGCTGGTCGTGACCGTCACCCTGCAGGGGCCGGTCGAGGGCGGGGGCGTGGTGCCGCCGCCGGAGAGGCCGAAGAAGGTGAGGACGCGGGCGCCCATGCCATAGGTGTAGAGGTTGTGGGTGACGCCCTGGAGGCTGATCGCCTCGACGGGGGCCTGGTCACCGGTGGCGCCGTAGCGGGTGCGGGTCCAGCCGGTGGCCGGGGAGTCGGTGGCGGCCGGGGTCTGGCCGACGCCCAGCACGTTGGTCCACTGTTTGATCTCCTCGCCGAAGTTGGGGTAGCGCAGGGTGTCGTCGGCGGTGCCGTGCCAGAGCTGCATCCGGGGGCGGGGGCCGGTGTAGCCGGGGTCGGCGCCGCGCACCAAGTCGCCCCACTGCTGCGGGGTTTGGACGACGGTGCCGTTGGCGCAGGCAGTGTTCCACTCGGAGCCGTCGGTGGTGGCGAAGCAGCCGAACGGCACACCCGCGAAGGCGGCGCCGGCCGCGAAGACGTCGGGGTAGTCGCCGAGCAGGACGTTCGTCATCATCGCGCCGGAGGAGATGCCGAGGGCGTAGACGCGGCTCGGGTCGGCGGAGTAGGTGGTCTTCACCCAGTCGACCATGGACTTGATGCCGACCGGGTCGCTGCCGCCGTCGCGGTGCAGCGCCTGGGGTGAGGAGACGTCGAAGCACTTGCTGGCGCGGGTGACCGACGGGTAGACGACGATGAACCCCAACTGGTCGGCCAGCGAGGCGTATTCGGTGCCGGAGTACATCGCGGGGCCCGATCCCCCGCAGTAGTGTACGGCCACGACGACCGCCGGGTGGGCGGTGACGGCGGCCGGGACGTACACGTACATCTGCAGGTTGCTGGGGTTGGTGCCGAAGCCGGTGACCTCGGTGAGGGTCGCGGTGGGGACGGCCTCGGTGCGGGCGGCGGCCGGGGGTGCCAGCAGGGTCAGTGCCGCGAGCAACGGCACCAGCGCTCCGAAGAGAGCGACGAGTACCGAACGCGGCTTCTTCCGGGCGGACTTGAGAGTGTTGTCGGCGGCTGTGGGGCGCACGTCATCGTCCCTTCCTGATCGCGGCTCGTGCGGCTCGTGCGGCGTCGTTCGAGGGAAACCATCGGCATCGTGACATGGACATGAGCCCCATGGAAGCGCTCCCACGCTCCGAATAGTTTCGCGCGGAGCGTTGACTAGAAAGCGCTTGCACCCTACGTTCCGTTCAGAAGTGTGACCGCGCGGTCCTTCATGGCGTACATCGTTCACGTATCCGATCACCCATGCCCTCCCGAAGGGACGCACCCGCATGCGTACTCGAAGATCAGCTCTGGCGGCGGTCGCTCTCGCCGCGACGGCCGCGCTCTCGCTCCCCCACTCCGCCGCCGCGGCCGACACCTCGCCGGTCGGCTTCGGCGCCGGCACGACCGGCGGCGGCAGCGCCACGGCGGTCACGGTGTCGACGCTGGACGCCTTCAAGTCGGCGGTCACCGGGAGCACTTCGAAGGTGGTGAAGGTCAACGGCCTGATCTCGCTGAGCGGTCAGGTGGACATCGGGTCCAACACGACGGTCCTGGGCGTGGGTTCGGCGTCCGGGTTCACCGGTGGCGGGCTGCGCCTGAAGAAGGTGACGAACGTCGTCGTACGCAACCTGAACATCAGCAAGCCGGTCGCGCCCGCCGACGGCATCACCGTGCAGGCCTCGACGAAGGTGTGGATCGACCACAACGCCTTCTCGTCCGACCTCGACCACGGCAAGGACTACTACGACGGCCTGCTCGACATCACGCACGCTTCCGACTACGTCACCGTCTCCTGGAACACCTTCAAGAACCACTACAAGGGCTCGCTCGTGGGCCACAGCGACAACAACGCGAGCGAGGACACCGGGCATCTGCGGGTGACGTACCACCACAACTGGTTCGACCAGGTCAACTCCCGTATCCCCAGCCTGCGTTTCGGCACCGGGCACTTCTACGACAACTACGTCGTCGGCGCCGAGACGGCCGTGCACTCGCGCATGGGCGCCCAGATGTTCGTCCAGAACAACGTCTTCCGCGACACGGAGGTCGCCGTCACGACGAACCGGGACAGCGACGTGGACGGCTACGCCAACCTGAGCGGCAACGACCTCGGCGGAGCCGCCACCGAGATCTCGCAGGTCGGCACGTTCACCAGCCCGCCGTACAGCTACACCGCCGAGCCCGCCTCGACCGTCGTCGCCTCGGTGACGTCCGGCGCGGGCACCGGAAAACTCTGACCACTCCCCCACCTCGGAGAAGGAATCGGGACATGACTTCTTCCCTACGGCCACGCGTGCTGACCGGCGCGGTAACGGCCTTCGGCCTCTCGATTGGCATGATCATGGCATCCGGTGCGCTCTCGCCGGCCAGTGCCGCCACCTGGCCCACCGCGAGCGGCAGCCAGGCCGTCACCTCGACCATCTCGGTCTCGGGCACCAAGGACTACGGGATGCTGCGCCTGTACGGCAGCGGCGACCTGGGCACGGGCAGCCAGGACGAGGACCAGGGGCCCATCCTGGAACTGGCCCCGGGCGCCGTCGTCAAGAACGTCATCATCGGCTCCCCCGCCGCCGACGGCATCCACTGCCTGGGCGCCTGCACGCTGCAGAACGTGTGGTGGGAGGACGTCGGCGAGGACGCGGCGACCTTCCTGGGCTCCTCGTCGTCCAACGTGTACACCGTGAACGGCGGCGGCGCGAAGGAGGCCAGCGACAAGGTGTTCCAGTTCAACGGCGCCGGCACGCTGAACGTCTCCAACTTCGCGGCGCAGACCTTCGGTACGTTCGTGCGCTCCTGCGGCAACTGCAAGACCCAGTACAAGCGCACGATCAACCTCAACACCATCGAGGCGACGTACAAGGGCAGCCGGATCGTCGGCATCAACACCAACTACGGCGACAGCGCGACCCTGAAGGCCATCACGATCGTCGGGGACACCAGCAAGAAGATGATCCCCTGTCAGAAGTACATCGGGAACAACACGGGCGCGGAGCCGACCACCAACGGCACGGGCACGGACGGCACTTACTGCAAGTACGCGGCCTCGGACATCACGTACAAGTGAGCCCACCGCGGTGAAGGCGGCCGTGCCGGGCTCCTCGGGTCATCCCGGGTTTCCGAGCACGGCCGCGATCAACTCCCGCCGGTGGCCGGTGTATTCGGCGCGCAGGGTGGGGCCCGGCCAGTCGGCGGGCAGGAGTTCGGGAGGCAGGACCGGGTCGGCGAGCAAGTGGCGTACGACGGCGGCGAGTACGGTGAAACGGTCGGCCGGACGGTCGGCGGTGGCGGTGATCCGAGTGAGCAGCGCCTCGGCCGTCTTCGCCCAGGCCTCAAGTGGCCACAGGTTCGCGGCGAGTTCGCGGGCGGGCTCCTCGGGGCGGGTGGTGAAGTGCCGGGCCACCGCGCCGAGTTCGTCCGGTCGGGGTCGTAGCAGATTGGCCGGGCGGAGCCAGACGCCCTCGCGGAGTTCCGCGAGCCGCAGTGCGGTCAACTCCCCGCGCAGTTCGGCGCGTTCGGCGGGGCCGCGGCCGGTCGCGGTGACGACGGTCATCTCCCAGTCGCCGTCCCAGGGGCGGGTCTCGGGGTGTACGGCGATGTCCTGGCGGCGCTGGCGTTCCAGCAGACGGTCGCTGAGCCGGTAGACGGCGTCCGTGCTCCGCAGATCTCCGGCCGCGACCATCCGACTGAGCGCGGCCCGCAAGGTGGATCCGGCGACACCGAGCGGCTCGACGGCGCGCAGCAGATCCCGTACAGGCAGCTCGGGCGGATGCGTGCCCAGCAGCAGGCTGAGGACGACCGACCGCGCGGACAACGGGCGCAGATCCACCTCGCCGGGCCCTTCTGTCACGTTCATCCGCATGGCCTCGTACTCTACGGGGCGATCCTCGTGTTACATCATTGATGCGACCGCAGAGATAGTGCAACACTTCCCGTATGGCCCAGACACTCGCGCACACGCCGCCGCAGCCCCGGAACGCCACGCACGACGTCACCAACCAGCCCCCGCCCCTCACCCCGTACGACGCCTCCGAGGACACGGCCCTCCTTGAGGGGCTCCGCCGGGAAGGCGCCGGCTGGGCCGAGGAGGACGTACGGCGGCTCGGCCGGGCGGCGGGCAGTGCAGAAGCACAGGAGTGGGGTGAGCAGGCGAACCGGCACGAGCCGGAACTGCGCACGCACGACCGGTACGGCAACCGGATCGACGAGGTCGAGTTCCACCCGAGCTGGCACCGGCTGATGGGCGTCGCCGTCGCCGAGGGGTTGGCGGGCGCGCCCTGGGCTGACGAGCGCCCCGGTGCCCATGTGGCCCGTACGGCAGGCGGGTTGGTGTGGGGACACACCGAGGCGGGCCATGGATGCCCGACGTCGATGACGTACGCCGCCGTTCCCGCGCTGCGCGCCCAGCCCGAACTGGCCGCGGTCTACGAGCCGTTGCTCACCAGCCGGGTGTACGAACCGGGCCTGCGCGTCCCGACCGAGAAGCGCGGGCTGCTGGCCGGGATGGGGATGACGGAGAAGCAGGGCGGCTCGGACGTCCGCACGAACACCACGACGGCCACCCCGACCGCCGAACCCGGCGTGTACACCCTGCGTGGCCACAAGTGGTTCACGTCGGCGCCGATGTGCGACGTGTTCCTGGTGCTGGCGCAGGCTCCGAGCGGGCTGTCGTGCTTCCTGGTGCCGCGTGTTTTGCCCGACGGCAGCCGCAACGTGTTCCGTATCCAGCGGCTGAAGGACAAGCTGGGCAACCGGTCCAACGCGTCCTCGGAGCCGGAGTTCGACGGAACCGTGGCCTGGCTGGTCGGGCCCGAGGGCCGCGGCGTCAAGACCATCATCGAGATGGTCAACTGCACCCGTCTGGACTGCGTGATGATGTCGGCGACACTGATGCGCAAGACGCTCGTCGAGGCGGGCCACCATGTGCGCCACCGCGGTGCGTTCGGCGCGCGACTGCTCGAACAGCCGCTGATGCGCAATGTGTTGGCCGATCTGGCGCTGGAGTCGGAGGCCGCGACGACCCTCACGCTGCGGCTGGCGGGCGCGGCGGACCGTGCGGTGCGCGGGGACGACGCCGAGTCCGCGTTCCGCCGGATCGCCACCGCCGTGGGCAAGTACTGGGTCACCAAGCGCGGTCCGGCCTTCACGGCGGAGGCCCTGGAGTGCCTCGGCGGCAACGGCTATGTCGAGGACTCGGGCATGCCCCGGCACTATCGCGAGGCTCCTCTCCTCTCCATCTGGGAGGGCTCAGGGAACGTCAACGCCCTGGACGTACTAAGGGCGTTGAGCCGAGACCCCGGCCCGGCGGAGGCCCTGTTCTCCGAACTCGCCCTGGCGCGGGGCGCGGACGCCCGCCTGGACGCGGCGGTGAGCCGGTTGCGGAGCGCGTTGAACGAGGCGACCGAGACCGGCGCACGGCGCCTCGTCGAGCAGATGGCGCTCACCCTCCAGGCGTCCCTCCTCGTACGACACGCCCCGGCCGCGGTCGCCGACGCCTTCTGCGCGACCCGGCTGGGCGGCGACTGGGGACACTCCTTCGGCACACTCCCCGGCTCCGCCGACCTCGGCGCGATCCTCTCCCGCGCCCTGCCCGACGGAGACTGACCCTCGGTCACCTCTCGATTCCGTTTCGTTGTCAGTGGCGTGGTGCAGACTCGCGATCAGTTGGCACTTCGTCTGGGGAGGGCAACGTGTTCACGGGGATCGACGAGGTCGACTGGGCCTCGCTGCGCCATGCGTACGGCAGTGCCGAGGACGTGCCCGAACTGCTCAGGGGACTGGCTTCCACGGACCCCGCCGAGCGGGCGAGCGCGCTCGACGGGATGTACGGCGCGGTGCACCACGAGGGGTCGGTGTACGACTCGACACTCGCCTGCGTTCCGTTTCTGTTCGCGCTCGCCACTGACGAGGAGGTCGCGGAGCGGGGCGAGTTGGTGGAACTCCTGGTCAGCATCGGGCGGGGTCACGGATCGGCCGAGGCTGTCCTCGTGGCGGGGGCCGAGGCCTTCGTCGCGCTAGCCGACGACCGGGATTCCTGCGTACGCCGGGCCGCCGCCGAGGGGCTGGTCCGGTTCCTCGATCAACCCACGCGCGTGCTGGGCCTGTTACGGCAGCGGATCACCGCCGAGCGGGACGACCGGGTGCTGCTCGCCCTCGTCGAGAGCCTCGGTCTGTTCGTACGGCGGTATCCGGCCCACGCCGCCGAGGCGCTGGACACTCTGCTGGCACTCGGCGTTCCGCCGTACGACCCGGGGCTACGGCTCGCCGCACTCGGCCAACTCGCGTGCTGCGCACCGGATCTGCTCCCCGCCGACCTGGTCCCGACGGTCGTGGACCTGCTCGGGGAGCGGTCCGAGCAGCGTCGGTCGGGCCTCCGTGCGCAGGACTACATCGACGGCCCGGACACCCTCGCCGGGCGGTTACGGCGGCTTCGCCCCTCGGACGAGGAGGGCGCCCAGCTCGTGCGCACGCTGCACACCGCGCTCGGCGGGCGGGTGGCCGACCGGATCGCCCTGCTGGAAGGGCAGTTGACCGCTCCGGACCCCACCGACCGGTGCAACGGGGTGTGGATGTCGGCCGGGCTGTTCCGCGAGTGGCGGGGCGACCACTCGGCACTCGTCGCGCTGGTCGGTGAGCAACTGGGCACGGAGGCCTACCGGTTGCGCGATGCCGCGTCGTCGGTGCTGGGAGAACTCTTCCACCTGGCCGCGTCGGCCGCCGATCACCTGCACGCGCTCGTGATCGCGCGCCCCGAACTGTGGACGCAGCGCTGGGAGCGTGGGGCGCCGGCCCTGGGCTGCGCGCTCAAATCCCTTGCCCGCAGCGGCGATCCGCGGGCGACACCGGTACTCGCCGAGGTGCTCGCGGGAC
Source organism: Streptomyces sp. MBT53 (assembly GCF_016654115.1). GTDB lineage: Bacteria > Actinomycetota > Actinomycetes > Streptomycetales > Streptomycetaceae > Streptomyces. The sequence goes on along the minus strand of NZ_JAEQAZ010000010.1, from coordinate 55,365 downwards.
CGGTCGTACCCGACGACCTGGGACGGGTGATCGTCCACCTGGGCCGCTCGGCCGCACCGCTGGCCCCGGCGTTGCGGTACCGGCTCGGCCGTGTGCCTCTCGACTCCCCGGAGACGTCCGCCCGTGCCCTGCCACTGCTGTCCGCGCTGACCGCGCTCGCCGACCGGGAGGCCGTACCGGAGGTGCTGCGCCTGGTGCGCGGGATGCCGGACGGGGTGCGGTCCAGGCAGCGGGTCGTGGGGTCGGCGGTCCGGGCGCTCGACGCGTTCGGGGTCGTGGCGGAGGGTGTCGTACCGGTGCTGCGCGGGCTGTTGGAGTCCGAGTGTGCGGGTGTCGCGGCGGGCGCGTTGTGGTCGGTGGAGGGGGATGTGTCGGCCGTACTGCCGTCCCTGTTGCGGGAGTTGGCGGGTTCGGACGGGCAGCGGCGCCGGGTGGCCGCGGAGGTACTGGCGCGGGTCGGGGTGTCCGCCCGGGTCGCGTCGGACGGGCTGGCGCGGATGGTCGAGGCGGATTGCGCGGAGGAGCGGGTCACGGGGGCCCAGGCGCTGTGGCGGGTGACCGGGGATACGGAGAGGGTGCTTCCGGTGCTGCGGTCGGCTTGGACCGGGCATCCGCGTGTGCGGGGCGCTGTCGCCGCGTGCCTGGTCGGGATGGGGGCTGCCGGGGCGCCCCTGCGCGACCTTGCGGAGGCGGAACTCGCCGCTCCGCGACGGCATTTGGCGCGGGCGGGCGGGCACGGGAGCCAGGACGTTCTGGCGGACGAACGGCTGTTGGGGATGTGCCGGGAGGTGGTTGCGGGCGGTTGTGCCGAGGACGGCAGGGAGGGGTGACCGGCATGACGAGGGCCCCTGCGTCGATCCGTGTGCCAGGGGCGCTCATGTCATGCCGGGCGGGCAGCCCGTCTCGCTCAGCCCGTCTTACGGCTCCACAGCGGGCCGAAGCGTGCCCACTCCTCGTCCCACTGGTCCATGCGTCGGCGTTCCAGCCGGATCCGGAGGGCGCGTGCTCCGATGAAGGGGACGGCTGCCGCGCCCATTCCCAGCAGGGTGCCGATCAGTGCGGCCCGCAGCTGGGCCTGGGACACGGAGGCGGGCTTGGTGACCAGATGGCCCTGCGGGTCGGTCCAGATGGTCACCGGAGTGCCGATGCCGCTGCCGGAGGGAACACGGATCTGGCCGGTGTGCGAGGAGCCGTCCACGGCCGTCCAGCGGACCTTCGCCCAGACCAGCTCGCTGTTCGTTCTCCCGGAGTTCGCCGGGGAGGGGCCGGGCGCGTCCTGGGTCACCAGTGCCACCACCGGTTTCCACTCGACGCGCTCCTGGGCCAGTTCATGTTCGACGGACCGGGTGGCCGTCAGACCGACCAGCACGCCTGCCAGAACGGTGATCAACCAGGCACCGAGCACGATCCACGACTCCACCGCATCGGCGCGGCGCTTGAGCGGATTGCGCCGCCACCGCCACAGCCACACCTTCGGACCTCGGAACGCCATCGAAGGCATCCTCCTCATGAACGCACTGATACGCCGAACCGCCCTCCCATACGGGAGACGTCTCCTCGATGCTCACGACGAATACCCCGACTCGACGGTCCCATGGTTGACGAGGTGCGCGCGGGGTTTTCGCGAGAGGTGTTCCCGGGATCTGTCCTTCGGGCTGGGAACAGGGTCCTGACCTGCGGTGACGTCGGTTCCGGGGGTGACTGTCAGTGGTGGGGTGCAGACTGGCTGGTGAGGGGGGCGAAGTGGCCAAAAACGCGGTGGAGGTGATCGTCATGACCGAGGTGCTGCTCGCGGTGGGCACGCGAAAAGGCCTGTTCATCGGGCGCAGGCGGGGTGGAGTCTGGGAGTTCGACGAGAGTCCGTACTTCAACGCGCAGGCGCTGTATTCGGTCGCTGTCGACACGAGGGGCCACATGCCGAGACTGCTGGCCGGTGGTGACAGTGCTCACTGGGGTCCCTCGGTGTTCCACTCCGACGACCTGGGGCGTACCTGGGTCGAGCCGGAGCGACCGGCCGTCAAGTTCCCGAAGGACACGGGGGCTTCACTGGAGCGGGTGTGGCAGCTGCACCCGGCCGCGGCTGAACCCGAGGTGGTGTACGCGGGCACGGAACCGGCCGCGTTGTACCGCTCCGAGGACCGCGGCGAGAGCTTCGACCTCGTCCGTCCCCTCTGGGAGCACCCCACCCGCTCGCGCTGGGTGCCGGGCGGCGGTGGGGAGGGGCTGCACACCGTCCTCACCGACGAGCGCGACCCGAAGGCCGTGACGGTCGCCGTCTCGACCGCCGGAGTCTTCCGCACACGTGACGGGGGCGCGAGCTGGGAGCCGTCCAACTCCGGTGTCTCCGCGGTGTTCCTGCCGGATCCCAACCCGGAGTTCGGGCAGTGCGTGCACAAGATCGCGCAGGACGCGGCGACCCCGGACCGGCTGTATCTGCAGAACCACTGGGGGGTGTACCGGAGCGACGACGCGGGCGCGCACTGGACGGACATCGGCGAGGGGCTGCCGTCCACGTTCGGCTTCGCGGCGGTGGCCCATCCCCATCGCGGCGACACCGCCTATGTGTTCCCGATCAACGCGGACGCGGACCGGGTGCCCGCCGGACACCGCTGCCGGGTCTTCCGTACGGCCGACGCGGGCGGAAGCTGGGAGCCGCTGTCGGCGGGACTGCCGGCCGAGGACCACTACGGCACGGTGTTGCGCGACGCGATGTGCACGGACGGCGCGGACCCGGCGGGCGTGTACTTCGGCAACCGCAACGGCGAGGTGTACGCGTCGGACGACGACGGGGACAGCTGGCGGCAGTTGGCGTCCCATCTCCCCGATGTGCTGTGCGTGCGCGCCGCGGTGATCGCATGAGGACGACAACTCCCCCGCGCACGACGCCGGCGAACTCCGGGACCGGGGCTGCCTTTTGGGCAACTGCCTTATGGGGAGGCTTCGTTCACGCGGGCGCACAGTCCGGTCGTTCTCGGTCGGGCTCGGACGACCGGTTGATCGTCGAGCCGTGTACGGCAGTAGGGTGACGCCCGTGGCACCACGACCGTTGCATGAGATTGTCGAACCGGGCTGGGCGAAAGCCCTGGAACCCGTGGCCGGACGCGTCGCCGAAATGGGGGACTTCCTGCGCGCGGAGATCGCCGCCGGGCGCACCTATCTACCGGCCGGGCCGAATGTCCTGCGGGCCTTCCAGCAGCCCTTCGACGAGGTCCGCGTCCTGATCGTCGGACAGGATCCGTACCCGACCCCGGGGCACGCCGTGGGGCTGTCGTTCTCGGTGGCCCCCGAGGTACGTCCGCTGCCGCCGAGCCTGCTCAACATCTACCGGGAGCTGAACACGGACCTGGGGCTGCCCCAGCCGTCCAACGGTGATCTGACGCCGTGGAGTCAGCAGGGGGTGCTGCTGCTCAACAGGGCGCTGACCACGGCCCCGCGCAGTCCGGCCGCGCATCGCGGCAAGGGCTGGGAGGAGGTCACCGAGCAGGCGATACGGGCGCTGGCCGGGCGCGGCAAGCCGCTGGTGTCGATCCTGTGGGGCCGCGACGCCCGCAATCTGCGCCCCCTCCTCGGCGACCTGCCCGCGGTGGAGTCCTCCCACCCGTCCCCGATGTCGGCCGACCGCGGCTTCTTCGGTTCCCGCCCCTTCAGCCGCGCCAACGACCTGCTGGTCCGGCAGGGAGGACAACCGGTGGACTGGCGCCTGCCGTGACGGGTCCGGGGGACGACGGTTCGGACGGGGCGGCGGCTGCGCCGGGGGCTTCGAGCGGGCCGGACTCCCTTGGCGGGACCGTCGAGGCCAGAGGCAGCAGCGAAGGGACTTCGGGTGGACCGGTGTCCTCCGGAGAATCCGCAGGGGCCAGACCTGGCGCTGAGGCGACCTCGGACGGGCCCTTGCCCTTGGTCAGGGCTGGCGCTCCGGACGCGCCGGTGTCCTCCGGTGGCACCGCGAGGGCTGGCGCCGCGGCCGGGAGTTCGTCAGCTGGACTTCGAGGGCCGGTTCCCTCTGCGACGCCCTCCGCACCGGATGCCGGCGTCGGGTTTCTCGCCGTGGACTCCGGAGGCTCCGGGCTGCGGGTCGTCGTAGGGAAAGTCGGGCGGCCGGTGTCCGTGGCGGTCGCGTCCGGGGAGCCGGTGCGGACCGGTGCGCGGGGTATCGACGCCGGGCATTTCATGGAGCAACTGGTGCCCATGGTGCGGGAGTTGGCCGGTGATGCCGGGCGCGCCGAGTGGGGTACGGCCGTCATCGGGGCCGCCGGGCTCGCCACCCTCGGGGACGGATTGCGGGAGGAGTTGCCGGGGGCGCTGGCGCGGGAGTTCGGGGTGCGGACGCTCGCGCTCGTCGCCGATGCCGTCACCGCCTATGTCGGTGCCCTCGGGGCGCGGCCCGGTGCCGTGGTCGCGGCCGGGACGGGACTCATCGCGGTCGGCACCGACCTCACCGGCTGGCGGCGGGCCGACGGTTGGGGGCATCTGCTGGGCGACTGCGGTGGCGGGGCGTGGATCGGGCGGACCGGGCTGGAGGCGGCGCTGCGGGCGTACGACGGGCGGGACGGCGGTTCCGAGCCTCTGCTGGCCTGCGCCGAGGAGCAGTTCGGGCTGGTGCCGGGACTGCCCGGCAAGCTCTATCCACGGCCGGATCGGCCCGCCGTACTGGCCTCCTTCGCGCCCCGTGTCGCCCAGTGCGCGCCGGACGATCCGGTGGCGGCGGGCATTCTGCGTGCCGCGGCCCGGCACATGGCCGAGTCGGCCGCCGCGGTCTGCCCGACGACCGGCGAGCCTCAGGTCGCCCTCACCGGTGGCCTGTTCCGGTTGGGCGACCCGCTCCTCGTACCGGTGCGCGAGGAGTTGGCGAAACGGCTGCCGCACGCCCGACCGGTCGCGGCGGCGGGCGATCCGCTCGACGGTGCCGTGCGGATCGCGCGCGACCTCGCGGCGGGTGCGCTCACTCTGCCGACCGACGGCGTGATGGTGCACGTGGTGGGCGTGGCGGGGCGAGGTGATCACTTCTGATCCGTGCGTAACTCATCAGACAAAACAGGACGGATACCGCTCACCTGCACCCTCCCCGAACAGGGGAGCCCAAGAAGCCAGTAACATGCCTCGCCATGAGCTCCCCCACTGGGCCCGCGTCCGGCCTGCCAGTACGAATGCCGCGACCTCGCCAGCCCGGGCGGCACCGCCGACCCGAGCCGCTGGCGGCTCCCGAGGGCGCGCCCGCGCTGGTGCTCGCCGTGCCGGGCACGCCCAGCGCCGCCACGCGCAGCCTCGCCGAGGAGGTCGTGAGCATCGCGCGCTCCGAGCTGCCCGGTCTCGACGGGCGCATCGGTTATCTCGACGGGGACGACGCCGAGTTCCCCACGCTGACGGCCGTGCTCGCGCACGCGGCCGAGGAGCGCACCGCCCGCTTCGAGCAGGCCAGGGCCGCCGGTGCCGACGTCAAGGAGCCGGACGGTCCCGTGGCCGTCGTCGTGCCGCTGCTCGCCGGTCCGGACAGCGCGCTGCTGCGCCAGGTCCGCCAGGCCGTCATGGACAGCCGGGTCGCGGCCGATCTGACCGATTCGCTCGGCCCGCACCCGCTGCTCGCCGAAGCGCTGCACGTACGGCTCTCCGAGGCGGGTCTTGCCCGTGCCGACCGGGCCAGGCTGTTCACCGTGGCGACCGCCGCGGACGGCATCATCCTCGCGTCCGTGGGCGGCGAGGAGGCCGTGCAGGCGGCCGGTATCACCGGCATGCTGCTCGCCGCGCGTCTCGCCGTGCCGGTGATGGCGGCGGCGCTGGACCAGGAAGGTTCGATCGCGGCCATCGCGGAGCAGCTGCGCGGGTCCGGATCGCAGCAGCTCGCGCTGGCGCCCTACCTGATCGGCCCCGAGATCGACCCGGGTCTGCTCCAGGCGGCGGCTGCCGAGGCCGGCTGCTCGGCCGCCGAGGCGCTCGGCCCGTACCCGGCGATCGGCAAGCTCGCGCTCTCCAAGTACACGACTGCGCTGGGTATCGCCCCGCCGCAGCAGCAGGGCGCCCCGGTCCGCTGACCCGATCCGGTCCGCACCGGCCTGTCCTGGCCTGGCACGTGTAACGCCGTAGCGCCGAAAGGGCCCCTCCTCACGCGGGAGCGGGCCCTTCGGCATGCCGTGGACACGGCCTGTGGGGTCAGTCGAACACCACGCAGGACGCGGCGGTCACGTCGATCGAGCCGGCGGGGCGCGGGATGCCGGTGGCGGGGTCGACGGCGAACCAGGTCACGTCGCCCGACCGCTCGTTCGCCACGTACAGGTAGCCGCCGGACTCGGTGAGCGCGCGCGGCCAGTGGCCCCCGCAGGGCACCGTCCCGACCAGGCGCAGCCCCTCCCCCTCGACGGCGAGCACGGACAGCACGTCCTCGCCGCGGGTCGCCGTCCAGACGAAGCGGCCGTCCGGCGAGGTCATGATGCCGGAGGGGTAGGCGGCGTCGCCCGCCGGTGCGCCCGGGAGCACCGGGGTCTCGGCCAGCGGCTTCAGTGCGCCGCTCTCGGCGTCCCAGCGGCAGGCGGTGACGGTCGGGGTGAGTTCGTTGAGGACGTAGGCGCGGTCGCCGTCGGGGTGGAAGGCGAGGTGGCGGGGGCCCGAGCCCGGCCTGAGGGCGATCTCACGGTGCAGTACGGGGCGTCCGTCGTCCAGTGTGCACACCAGCACGGAGTCGGTGCCGAGGTCGATACCGACGGCCCAACGGCCGCTGGGGTCGGGCTGGATCTGGTGGGCGTGCGGCCCCTGTTGGCGTCGTTCGTGCGGGCCCGAGCCGGTGTGCCGGAGCTGTCCGGAGGGCCGGTCCGCCAGTGTGCCGTCCGGGCGGACCGGGACGGCGGTGACGCTGCCGGAGCCGTAGTCGGCGGTCAGGACGTGCCCCGCGTACAGGCTGAGGTGGGTCGGTCCCGCGCTGCCGAGGCGCACCGGCGGGCCGAGCGGTTCGGGCTTGTCGCCGTTGACGCGGTACGCGGCCACCGCGCCCTCGTCCGTCTCGCTGACCGCGTAGAGGGTGTTCCCCTCGGGCGCCAGGGCCAGATACGAGGGGTCGGGGACGCCGTCGACACTGCTCAGAACGGTCAGCGCGCCGCTGTGCGCGTCCACGGACGCCGCGACGACACCAGGGCCGCCCGCCGCCGTGAACGACCCGATGAAGGCCCGCCGTTGCCGCCTGCCGCCGTCTGTCACCGCTGTCCCCTCTCGGTTCAGTGCTGTCCGGGGTGACGGTAGCAGTCGATCATGAGCGGTCTAGACCAAAGTGCCGAGTCCGTTCCGACGGGGCACGCCGGAGCGTCCGCGCAAGGGCTCGGCGAGTTCCGCGCGGGGCCGTGCCAGCCGCTACAGATGGGCCTACGCGGGTTGGCCGGACGGACGGGTCGCGCCTCGGCCGCCACCCCCGCCCGGTCGACGTGGCGACGAGCGGCGACATCACACCGCCGGCGAGGGCCTCGACCGCGCTCCCGACGCGGTGACCGGGCAGGCCCGGCGCGCGAGGCCCCCCTCACCGGGCCGAACCCACTTCAGGCCCCCACTAGCCCCGAACCCGACCGCACCCGCAGCGGACCCGCAAGTTCCGCGAGTGCTCGCTCCAGCCCGTGGAGGTGAGCCAGCGCGGGTTCCGCCGGCGGCCCGGCCGCGGTCGTCGTGAGCGGTGACGCCTCGCCGTCGGTGAGCGCCTCGACCGCGGTCTCGACGCGGTGGCAGGCGGCGGCGAGGCGGGTGTCGTGGGAGGCCTGCGGGTCGGCGGCCACCGTGGCCAGGCCGCGGATCTCGTGGGCGCAGTCGTCGAGCAGGGCCAGCACCCGGCGGGCGCGGCGCTTGCGGCCGAGCATCGGGTTCAGCGGGTGGACGAGGGGTGCGACGGAGAGCCGTACCCGGCCGAGGAGTTGTTCGAGTTCGGCGATGCGTGCGGCGGGATCGGCCCGGCCGGAGCCGGCGAGGCGGGCGGCGGCCTCGGCGGTGCAGGTGTGGACGCAGCGCAGGGCGCGTTGGATCCAGGCGTCCGTGGTGGTGTGGGTGGTCACCGGGAGCACCAGCAGGACGGCCAGTACGGCGCCGAGCGCGCCGACGCCGGTCTCCGCGAACCGCAGCGCCAGCAGGCCGGGGGTCAGGACACCGAGGAGGCCGTAGAGCAGCTCTGCCATCAAGGTCACCGAGAGCATCATCCACGTGTAGGAGACGGCTGCCGAGTAGAAGATCCCGAAGACGCAGGCGGCGACCAGGATCGCGGTGGGGACGGGGGCGCCGTGCACCGGTACGGCGATCAGCAGGCCCAGCGCGATGCCCAGGACCGTGCCGAGGACGCGGCGGAAGCCTCGGACCACGGTCTCGCCGCGCGAGGCGGTGTTGACGAAGATCCACCAGGTGGCGCCCACGGCCCAGTACCAGCGCTGGCCTGACACCAACTGGCCCACTACGAGGGCGAATCCGGCGCCCGCCGTCGCCTGGACGGCCTGTCGGGTGGTCACCCGGGCCAGGCCGCGACCGGTCGGCGGGGCGGGTACGGCGGGTGTGGGCAGTCGGCGTTCGTAGCACCAGAGGCCGAAGCGGACCGTCGCCGCGGTGAGCACGGAGAGGGCCACGGAGGCGTAGAGCGCGGGCAGTTGGGCGGTGGTCGCGTGCAGGAACTGGGCCACGAAGAAGGTCATGAACGCGAACACACCGAGGCTGTGGCCGCGCGGTCCCCAGCGGCGGGCGTAGACGCCGGCGCCGACGACGGCGAGGAAGGTGAGGTCGCGGGCGACGGGGTGAGTGTGCAGTTCGGCCGCTGCGGCGAGCACCGGGAGGCCCACGCAGGGCAGGAGCGCGGTGGTGACGGCCTGCCCGCGCACTGTGGCGTCCGTGACCGTGAACAGGGCGAGCAGCGCGGCGAGGCCGCCGGTCACGGCACCCGCGAGAGACTGTCCGGTCAGCCCGCAGACGACCACGGCAAGGCCGATACCGAGCACGGCCCGCGCGGCGAAACGCAACCGCGTCCGCCCCGGATCCGGAGCCACGAACACCCGCTTCAGCACTGCTTCCCCGCCCCTTGCGCACACCCACACGAAAAAGGCGCCGCGGAGGTCCGCAGCGCCATCGACGCACCCATCACAACATCACCCGGCAGGCCGGCTCAAGCGACCTCCGATTCACTGGACCATTGGCACAGCAAATTGCAATTGAGCCATTGGTACAGTCATGTGCCATGAGCGTGGACGAACTCGACACCCGCATCCTGCGACTGCTCCTGGAGCAGCCGCGCACCAGCGTGCGCGAGTACGCCCGTCTCCTCGGCGTCGCCCGGGGAACCCTCCAGGCCCGGCTGGACCGGATGGAGCGGGACGGCGTGATCACCGGTACGGGTCCCTTCCTGTCCCCCGCCGCCCTCGGCCACCCGGTGCTCGCGTTCGTGCACATCGAGGTCACCCAGGGGCGCCTCGACGAGGTGGGGGACGCGCTGGCCGCCGTACCGGAGATCGTGGAGGCGTTCTCGATCACGGGTGGCGGGGATCTGCTCACCCGGGTCGTGGCGCGGGACAACGGTCATCTCGAGGATGTGATCCAGCGGCTGATCAGCCTGCCGGGGGTGGTGCGCACGCGTACCGAGATGGTGTTGCGCGAGCGGGTACCGCACCGCCTGCTGCCGCTGGTGGAGTCGGTCGGCCGCGCGGCCGGCAAGTGACCCCTCGGCATCCCTTGGCATGCTGGTCGCATGAGCAACCTCGGCGGCCTCTCGGTCATCTTCGATCTCGACGGAACACTCGTGGACAGCGAGCCGAACTACTACGAAGCCACCCGGCAGACCCTCGCCGAGCACGGCGTCCCGGACTTCACCTGGGCGCAGCACGAGCGCTTCGTCGGCATCAGCACACAGGAGACCCTCGCCCTCCTCAAAGAGCGCCACGGCCTGAAGACGCCGGTGGGCGAGCTGCTCACGGAGACGAACAGCCGCTATCTGGCGCTGGCCCGGGCCGCCACGCACGCGTATCCGGAGATGCGGAAGTTCGTGGAGCTGCTGGCCGCCGAGGGAGTGCCGATGGCCGTGGCCTCGGGTTCGTCGCCGGAGGCGATCGAGGCGATCCTGTCGGGGACCGGGCTCGACACGGTGCTGCGGACGGTGGTGTCGGCGGACGAGGTCGCCCAGGGCAAGCCCGCGCCGGACGTCTTCCTGGAGGCCGCCCGCAGGCTCGGGGCGGCTCCGGCCGACTGTGTGGTCCTGGAGGACGCGGCTCCGGGCGCGGCGGCGGCGCACGCGGCCGGCATGCGCTGCATCGCGATCCCGTACGTGACCGCGCAGGCCGACGCCCCCGAGTTCGCCACGGCGGGGCTGCTGCTGCGGGGCGGCCAGGCGGAGTTCAGCGCGCGGGCGGCGTACGACTGGCTGGTCGGCTGACCCCCTGAAGACGTAAAACCCGAATGCGCCCGCTTGTTCGGTTCTGGGAGCATGCTGGAATGATCGACCGACTCGAACCGCTGGTCATCCGGCACACGCTCCGCGTCCCCACGCCCACGGGTCCCGTGGGTGAAGGCGCCACCGTCGCGCGGCAGTTCGACGCCGTGCTGCTGTCCGTGGGCTTCAAGCTCTCCCCGGAGCTGCTGGAACGACTGTCGGGGCTGTCCGGGGAGACGGTCGCCCGGATCGCCGGCCGCACCCTGCGGACCGTCCGCCAGATGGTCGGCGACCACGTACAGCACAACACGTACTTCATCAACTTCCCGGCCGACGTGCCCGACACCGTGGACTTCTGGATGGCGTGCGTCGCCGACGCGCTCTACGACGAGGAGACCTCGTCCGCGACGCTCAAGCAGTTGCGGTCCGGAGTGGTGAACCTGCTCGACCTGCCGACCTACGGCCGGTATCAGCACACGTACGCCGAAATGCTGGCCGCCCAGGACCAGTTGATCGCGGCGGCCGGCGACCGGATCACGGTGCTGCACCCGGGCGGCGACCTGGACGGTGAACTCACCGCCCTGTACCTGGCGTTGGCGGGCAGTGTCACACCGCTGAGCGAGGAGCACCTGCACGATCTGCGGGCGCTGGCCGAGCGGTGCGCCGACGGGCCGCAGCCCGAGGCGATCCCGGTCCGGGAGAACCGCGCGGTCGTCAACCAGGCCCGCCTCAAGGTCGGTTCGGGCCTGCTGCTGGACACCGTCACCGATGTGCTGCGGCTGGCCTGCGCGCTCTCGGACGGCGATGTGGCGCTGGCGGAGCCGACCCGCTTCCGGTCGCTGTCCCGGCCGGTGCGACGGGCGCTGCTCGCGGGGCTCGACTCGGTCGTCGCCGCGTCGCCCGCCAAGCTCGCCGACGTGGCCGCGCACCGCGAGGAGTGGAAGCGGCTCGGTGAGCGGCTGCACCCGCACGAGTACCCGCGGTGGCCGCACGCGGCCGACGTGTTCGCGGTCGCGCGGGGTGAGCTGAAGGCGCGGTCGTTCGACGGCCGGGTCGAGGAACTCCTCGCGGAGAACGATGTGTTGGGGGCGGTGAAGCTGCTGAAGTCCGCGCCCGGCAAGCTCTACCGCGCGCTGGACCGGCTGCTGCGCACCGCGCTCACGCAGGAGGAGCGGGACGCCGTGGTGGCCGCCGCCGAGGAGGTCGCGCCCGAGGTGTCCGGCCGGGTGGTGCTGTCGGTGCGCGAGCATCTGCACAACAGGGCCCGGGAGACCGGGGAGTTGCGGGTCTTCGTGAACCGGCGCGGCCGCGCCTGGGTGACCGACGACGAGCGGACGGTCGTGGGGCCGGAGGAGCGGGCGCGGCTGATCGCTGTGCTGGACGACGAGACGCGGCGTCGACTGCCTTCTCCGGAGCGGCTGTTGATCGATCCGGACGTGCTCGACGTGGCGCTGCCGCTGAGCGGGAAGGCGACGGCGGCCGGGCTCGGGGTGCTGCCGCGCGGGTCCGTGTCGCAGGTGGAGGGCGAGTTGCTGCGCTTCTTCGTGTACTGGAAGGAGTCCGAGGAGCGCACCGACTTCGATCTGTCGGCGCTGATGCTCAACGCGGACTACTCGACGAACACCTGGTTGTCGTACACCTCGCTCACCGACGTCGAGGGTGAGCACTCCGGTGACATCACCGAAGCGCCGGACGGGGCCTCGGAGTTCATCAATCTGCGGCTGGGTGCCGTGCGCGGGGCGTTCGTCGTGCCGCAGGTCAACATCTTCGCGGGCGAGGGCTTCGAGGAGGTCGAGGAGTCGTTCTTCGGGTTCATGCTGCGCGAGGGCGAGCAGCAGGGGCGGCCGTTCGAGCCGCGTACCGTGCGGATGAAGTCGGAGCTGCGCGGGACGGGGCGGGTCGCGCTGCCGCTGGTGTTCCTGCGCGGGGAGAACGGCCGTTGGCGGGCGAAGTGGCTGCACCTGTACCTCAAGGGCAGCCCGTCCGCGAACCGGGTGGAGGAGAACCGGTTGACGGTGGCGAACCTGCTGCGCGGCATCGTCGAGCGTGAGCAGCTCACGGTGTGGCATCTCGTCGAGCTGATGACCGGGGAGGCGACCGAGGTGACGCTGTGGGACGGCGGGACGGTGCCGGACGACGGTCCGGTGACCTACATCGGTCTGCGGCGCCCGGACGGGCTACCCGAGGGCTCGCGGATCGTGACCCTGGAAAATCTGCGCGACCTGATCCCCGCCTGACTGGTAGCGTCAGCCGTGGCGAGGCCATGAACGGACTTCCTTCTCATCTTCCTAATGAATTTAGTCCGCTCGCTTTCCTCGCCCTCGACGTCGCGTGAGGGGTGCCCCAGGGCACCCCTCACGGCGTTCTCCCACTTGAAACGCGCTTTCCCCACGTGTGGGACAATCCTCTATGCGCGGATGAAAGGCCACTTCAGTGAGCAGAGCGAACGACGGGGCCGAATACGGCAGCCTGCGGCTCGACCGCTCGGGTCAGGCCGAGGCCTTCGACGCCATCGGGGACCGCTACGACGAGGCCTTCCCGCACAAGGAGGGCCAGATCGCCGCGGGTGACTGGCTGGTCGCGTCCCTGCGTCCGGGCTCCCGGGTGCTGGACCTCGGCAGCGGCACCGGTGTGCCGACCGCCCGGCAGCTGACGGACGCGGGCTTCGAGCTGGTGGGCGTGGACCTGTCCCGGCGGATGGTGGAGCTGGCCCGGAAGTACGTCCCGGCCGGTACGTTCCACCAGCTGGACCTGGCCGACCTGCGTCCGGGCGGCCCGACCGACCTGGGCCGTTTCGACGGCGTCGCCGCGTTCTTCTCCCTGCTGATGCTGCCGCGCGCGGAGATCCCCCTCGCCCTGCGCTCGATCCACCACCTGCTGACCCCGGGCGGGCTGTTCGCCCTGTCGATGGTGGAGGCTCATGTGGACGACTTCGCGATCCCGTTCCTCGGCAACACGATCAGGGTCTCCGGCTATCTCCTCGACGACCTGCACAAGATCCTGGACGACGCGGGCTTCGAGATCGTGAAGGAGACCTCCTACACCTACGCCCCGGCGGTGGCCGACGTCCCGCCCGAGGAACAGGTCTTCCTCTGCTGCCGACGGCGCGACTGAGGCCGTAGCACCGACCCGGCGGCCCAGTGGCCGCACCAGTGGACGGGACGAAGCGTGACGGAGCCACACAGCCCCCGCGAAGGCCCCGCCGGAACCGCCCGGCGAGGCGGTTCGGCGAGCGGCCCGGCGCCGGTTCCGGACTGGGACCGGGCGCCCCTCGCGCCCGCACCGCAGACCGACCGCCTCCAGTACCTCGATGTGGCGACCCGGCGGATCGCCCGGGGCATGGACCTGGACGAGACGCTGCGGGAGCTGCGGTGGGCGGCGGTGCCCGCCTTCGCGGACGCGATCGTCATCCACCTGCACGATCCGCTGCCCGTCGGGGACGAGAAGTCGTCCGCACCCGTCGTCCTGCAGCTGCACAGCATCGACCGGGCACCGGAGTCCAGGAGCGCGCTGCTGATGCCGCACGCCGAGTACGCGGACGTGACCGACCGGGTGCAGCCGGTGCTCGACGGACGGCTCGCGAAGCTGCTGCTGGCCGGGCAGCCGGCCTTCGGCGACGCGGACGACATCGGGCCCGCGGTGGCCGAGCTGCTGGGGCCCGCGGCGAGCGCGCCGGGGACGCTGCCGCAGGGCCGGAGGCTGATCATCGCCCCGCTGCACGGCCGCCACCACGTCATGGGCACCGTCGTGCTGCTGCGCCGCCCCGACCGTTCCGTGTTCACCGGCGACGACCTCCTCGTCGCCTCCCAGCTGGCCACGCACACCGCGATCGGCGTCCAGAAGGCGGTGATGTACGGCCACGAGGCCTCCGTCGCGGACACGCTCCAGCACACGATGCTCCCCTCCTCGCTGCCCGAGCCGACCGGTGTCCAGCTGGCCAGCCGCTATCTGCCCGCGTCGAAGACCGCGCAGGTCGGCGGCGACTGGTACGACGCGATACCGCTGCCCGGCAACCGGGTCGCGCTGATCGTCGGCGACGTCATGGGCCACTCCATGACCTCGGCCGCGATCATGGGCCAGCTGCGCACCATCGTGCAGACCCTCGCCGGTCTCGACCTGCCCCCGCACGAGGTGCTGCACCACCTCGACGAACAGGCCCAGCGGCTCGGCAGCGACCACATCGCGACCTGCCTGTACGCGATCTACGACCCGATCTCGCACCGCCTCCTCATGGCCAACGCCGGCCACCCGCCCGCGGTGCTGCTGCGCCCGAACGGCCACGCCGAAGTCCTGCGGGTCCCGCCCGGCGCCCCGATCGGCGTCGGCGGAGTCGTCTTCGAGTCGGTGGAGATGCCCGCGCCCACCGGTACCACCCTGGTGCTCTACACCGACGGCCTGGTCGAGTCCCGGGCCGTGGACGTGGGGACGGGCGTCGAGGCCCTGCGCACCCACCTCCAGTCCACCCGGCACGGACACCGCCTGTCCTCGCTGGAGCGACTGTGCGACCGCATCCTGGCCGCGCTGGCGCCGGGCCCCCGCGACGACGACATCGCGCTGCTCACCGCCCGCTTCGAGGGCTTCCCGCCGGACAGCGTCGGCTACTGGCACCTCGACCCGCACCCGCTCACCGCGGGCCAGGCCCGCCGGCTGACCCGCCGGGTGCTGCGCCGCTGGGGCCTGGACGCCCTGCTGGACACCACGGAACTCATGGTCAGCGAGGTCGTCACGAACGCCGTGCGGTACGCCTCACGACCGATCTCCCTACGGCTGCTGCGGACCGACGTGCTGCGCTGCGAGGTGACCGACGACTCGCCGCAGGTGCCCCGGATGCGGGAGGCGGGGCCGGGCGACGAGGGCGGTCGGGGACTGTTCCTCGTGGACCGGCTCGCACAGCGCTGGGGGGCGACGCGGCTGAGCACGGGCAAGGTGGTGTGGTTCGAGCAGCGGATCCCGAAAGAGCCGCCGTATCACGGGAGTTGACGAACAGCCGGACGGAGTAGGGGTTTTGCTCTCAGACCGGCCCGACTCCCGTGCCGCCCTTGAGGCGTTCCAGGTCGGAGGGGCGGACCTGGATGACGACGACGGCGATCAGCGCGGCGACGACGGTGAAGATCGCGGCCATGACGAACGCGGCCGCGGCTCCGGCGGTCAGCACGTGATCGCCCCAGATGCCCGGGAGTTGGCCGGTGTGCTGGAAGCGGACGCGCTCGGCCGGGGTCGCCTGGGAGAGGAACGCGGGGATCTGGTCCTTCGCCTCGTTCCTGCTGGCCGTGCCGAACATCGTGACCAGGATGGACAGTCCGAGTGAACCGCCCACCTGCTGCATGGCGTTGAGGAGTCCGGAGGCCGCGCCGGTCTCCTGGACGGGAACGTCGGAGAGCGCCATCAGGGTCAGCGACACGAACTCCATGCCCATGCCGAGGCTGAACACCAGCATCGGGCCGAGCACACTGCCCGCGTAGGTGGAGTGGACGTCCGTCAGCGTCAGCCAGGACAGGCCGCCGGCGGCGAGGATCGCGCCCACCACCATGAACGGCTTGGGCCCGTAGGTCGGCAGGAACCGCGAGGCCAGGCCCGCGCCGACCGCGATCACGGCACTGACCGGCAGGAAGGCGAAGCCGGCCATGAGCGGGCTGAAGCCCAGCACGTCCTGCACGAAGAGGGTGAGGAAGAAGAACATGCCGAAGATCGCCGCGGAGAGGCAGAGCATGATGCCGTACGTCCCGGCCCGGTTGCGGTCGCGGAACATGTGCAGCGGGGTGATCGGCTGCCGGGAGCGCCGCTCGACCAGGACGAACCCGGCGAGGACGACGACGGCCGCGCCGAACGAGGCCAGGGTGAGCCAGTCCCCCCAGCCCTCCTGCGCGGCCCGGATGAAGCCGTAGACCAGCAGCACCATGCCCACGGTGGAGGTCAGCGCGCCGGTGATGTCGAAGTGGCCCGGGTGGCGTTCGGACTCGCGGATCCAGCGCGGGGTGGCGAGGACGATGAGCAGCCCGATGGGCACGTTGACGAAGAGCACCCAGCGCCAGTTCAGCCACTCGACGAGGATCCCGCCCATCAGCAGTCCGATCGCGCCGCCGCCCGCCGAGACACCGGCGAAGACCCCGAACGCCCGGTTGCGCTCCGGTCCTTCGCGGAACGTCGTGCTGATGAGGGCGAGGGAGGTCGGGGAGGCGATGGCGCCGCCGACGCCTTGGAGGGCACGGGCGGCGAGGAGTTCGCCGGAGTTCTGGGACAACCCGCCGAGGAGGGAGGCGACCACGAAGAGCAGCACGCCGAACACGAACACCCGCCGCCGGCCGAGGATGTCACCGGCCCTGCCGCCGAGCAGCAGCAGACCGCCGAAGGTGAGGGTGTAGGCGTTGACGACCCAGGCCAGGCTGGTGGTGGAGAACCCCAGCGCGCTCTGGATGTGCGGGAGCGCGATGTTCACGATGGTGATGTCGAGGACCACCATCAGTTGACAGGAGGCGATCACCAGCAGCGCCATGGTGTTTCCGCCACCGCCCGTGTCCCGGGTGGTGGCGGTCTGCGCTGGGGAGACTTGCCGGGGGCCGCTGCTCATGGTGCTTCGCACTCGCGAGGGGACGGTGGGCGGTCACGCCCACCGGATGCTCACCGTTCGACGGTACGCCCGGCCCCCGCTCCCCACCACTCGATCATCGGCGGCCCAGGGGCTAGGTTCACACATGACAGGACATGGGGAGAGACCAGTCGTGACCGTGGTCGTCGTCGACGGCACACTCAACGCCTTGGCGGGAGAAGCGACATGACCAACGTCGACGTGCACCAGCATCTGTGGACCCCCTCGCTGGTGACGGCTCTGCGTGCCCGCCGCGAACCGCCGTATCTGGACGGCTGGACCCTGTTCCTGGACGGTGAACCGCCCTTCGGGATATCGCCCGGAGACCATGACATCGCCCGGCGCGCGGAACTCGCCGCCGCCGACGGTCTCGACCGGGTGCTCGTCTCGCTGTCGGCCCCGATCGGCGTGGAGTGGCTGCCCGCCGCCGAGGCACGACCGCTGCTCGACGCCTACCACGACGGCGCGGCGGCGCTGCCCGAGCCGTTCGGGGCCTGGGCCGCGGCCTGTGTACGGGACATCGACGCGACGGCGACCGCCAAGGATCTCGACCGCGGCTTCGCCGGTCTCCAGCTCCCCGCCAACTCCCTTGCGGACGCGGCCGGTTACGACCGCTGCGCCCCGCTCCTCGACCTGCTCGAAGAACGCGACCTCCCGCTCCTCGTCCACCCGGGGCCCGCGGTGGGCTCCTCGGCGAACCCCGGCTGGTGGCCCGCGATGGTGCCGTACGTCCAGCAGATGCACGCCGCCTGGTACGCCTTCCACGCCTTCGGCCGGCCGCGCCACCCGCGCCTGCGGGTGTGCTTCGCCCTGCTGGCCGGACTCGCCCCGCTGCACGGGGAGCGGCTGGCCGCCCGGGGCGGCGGACCCGCACGGGCCGACCTCGGGGTGTTCGTCGAGACGTCGTCCTACGGCCCGACCGCCGTCGAGGCGACCGTCCGCGCGCTCGGTGTGAACGCCGTGGTCCAGGGCTCGGACCGGCCGTACGCCGAGCCTCCCCGGCATCCGGGTCATGGGCTGGGCGGAGCGGCGGCGTACGCCTTCCGCATCGCCAATCCGCGCAGGCTGCTGACCGGACAGGGATGACGGGTCGACTCCTCGCCCTTCCTACGTCGCGAACGTCCGGCGCCGCGCGTGCGCGGTCGCCAACGTTGCCATCGCCTCGCGGGCCCGGTCGGCCAGGTGGGTCGAGCCCCAGGCGAGGGCGGTGCGCTCGGCCAGGGTGTAGTTGTCGGCGGCCGGACCGTCCTCGCCCAGGAGTCGGTACAGGTCGGCGAGGGCGTGGGCGAGGGGGCGGGTCGCGTAGGCGGCTCCGGCCGCGCCGGCGAGCTGGTCCCGGACCGGCAGCAGCTGCGGGACCAGTGCCGACGCCAGGTCCAAGTCGCCGTGCAGCACGGCCAGTTGGGCGCGGAAGTCGAGTTCCAGGCCGTACAGGTGGTCCGTCACGGGCTCCGGCGGGCAGCGCACCGCGAGTGACTCGTCGAGTCTGCCGAGGCGGGCCAGGATGAGGGCGAGGGCCACTCCGCAGGGGGCGCCGACGGTCTCGTAGACCCTCCGCATCACCGGTTCGATCTCGGCCACCCGGTCCTGGGCGAGCCGGACGGTGGTCAGTCCCAGGGTGTGCAGGCCGCGGGCGTGGTGCGAGCCGACGCGGCGCAGCAGGACGTCGGCCTCGGCGTATCCGGCCTCCGCCGCGCCGAAGCGGCCGGCGACCGTCGCCAGCATGGCCGAGGTCGCGACGCCCAGGCCCTGCGCCCACACCATGCGGTAGCGGTGGGCGAGTTCGAGTCCCCGCTCGGTGTGCCGGCGTACCGCGGCGGGGTCGTTGAGCGTGCCGGCGGTCATGCCGTCGAGGTGTTCGGGGACCCAACGGTAGGCGGGCAGGTCGTGCGCGTGGGCGAGTCGGCGGAGTTCGGCGACCAGCGGGGTCCGCTCGGCGGCCTGGGTCTCCAGTGGCAGGAGCCTGGCCGAGGTCATCAACGCGGCGGCGAGCAGGCGTGGTTCGCCGTTGGCGCGGGCCAGCGCGAGTTGGGTGCGGGCCGCTTCCAGGGCGCGGGGCGCGTTCTCGACGGCCACCGCCTCGACGTAGACCTGCAACACCCGTGCGCGGGTGGGGTCGTCGAGTCCGGGATCGGCCGCGAGTCGTTCCAGGCGCTCCAGGGTGGTCCGGTCGCCGAAGCCCTCCAGTCTGCTGCGCCAGGGCGCTGGTTCGGTCCAGGCGCCGTAGACCGCTGCCACCAGGTCGCCCCGGTCGGCCTGTTCGGCGAGTTCGACGGCGCGCTGCCGGGTCCGGCGGGCCGCTTCGGTGGAACCGGCCCTGACCTGCGCGCCGAGCAGCCGCACCAACAGGCCTACGGTGTCGTCCAGTTGAGCCGGGCCTTTGGCCGCCGTGTGAGTCTCGATCGCCTGCTGGATGAGGTCCACGGCGACGTCGTGGGCGTAGCGCCGTTCGGCCGCCTCGGCGGCGCGGAGCGCGTAGTCGACGGCGAGGGGTGCGTGCGCGGTGTTGCCGGAGTGGGCGAAGTGGTGGGCCAGGGCGGCGAGTTCGTGCGGCCGGTGGCGGCGGAGCGCCTGCGCGATGCGGGCGTGCAGCCGGGCCCGGCGTACGCCGGACAGGTCGGTGTACACGGTGTCGCGGACCAGCGCGTGCACGAACCGGACCCGTCCGGGCCCGGATTCGGTCAGCAGGTCCGCGGCGAGGGCCGCGTCGAGGCCCTCCAGCACCGTGTCCTCGTCGGTGTCGGCCGCGTCGACGAGGACGGTCGCGTCGCCCTCCAGACCCACGACGGCCGTGAGCCGCAGGGCCTCACGGGCGGTGGCGGGCAGCAGGGCGAGCCGTCTGCGCAGGACGTCGCGTACGCCCTGCGGGACCTCGGAGACGGCGACGAGGGCGCCCTCGCTGGCCAGCAGGCGTGCGCTCTCCAGGACGTAGAAGGGGTTGCCGCCGGTCCGTTCGGCGAGGGCCGTGACCGTCCAGGGGTCCACCGGTTCACCGCACACGGCGTCGACGACGGTGGCGACGTCGTGCGGGCCGAGACCGCTCAGCGCGATGCGGCGCGGTGCGACGGGGGCGAGGTGGGCGAGGGTCTTGCCCAGCCGCTCCCCCGCCTCGGCGGGCCGGTAGCTGGCGACGGTGAGCAGGGGTACGCCGGTGACGCCGGCCGCGGCTTCGAGCAGGGCGAGGGTCTCGCCGTCGGCCCGGTGCAGATCCTCCAGGAGGACGGCGAGGGGGAACTCACCGGCCGCCGCGCGGAGCCAGGCGGCGAAGGCGCGATGCATGCGGAAGCGGCCGGCGGTCGCCTCGTCCCGGGTCGTGACGGCCGCGCTGTCCTGCTCGCGCAGCAGTACGGCGAGTTCGGCGGGGCGGGTGGGCGGCAGTTCGCGGGCGAGCGCGCCGAGCGCCTCCGCCCAGGCCCAGGCGGGCGGCGCGCCCTCGTACTGCGGGCAGCGCCCGACGACCACCGTCCATCCGGCCGACCGCAGTCGTCCTTCGACCCGCCCGAGCAGCGCGGACTTGCCGACCCCGGCCTCACCGGTGACGAGTACGACACCGCCCCGCCGCCGGGCGGCCCGCGCGGCGGTGTCCACCGCGTGGAGTTCACTGTCACGGCCGACGAAGAGGGCGGCTCCGGCGCGTGGTTCACCGCTGTGGCTCGGCACGAGGCCGGTTTCGCCGTCGAACTCGCTGGTCCTGGCCCGGTGTTCGCCGTGCCGGACGGCCAACGCTCGTTGCTCGGCACGCGGTTCACCACGGTGCGGCACCTGCGCTCGCAGCACGTCGAGCCGTCCGCTCAGTACCGCCTGTTCCAGTTCGGCCAGTGCCGGGCCGGGGTCGCAGCCGAGTTCCTCGCGCAGCACCCGGGTCGCGCCCCGTAGCGCGGCGAGGGCGTCGGCCTGTCGTCCGCAGGCCCACTGGGCGAGGGCGAGCAGCCGCCATCCCTCCTCCCGCAACGGGCTTTCCCGTACGAGGAGTTCGGCGGCCGGTACCGCCTCGGCGGGGCGGCCGGTGCGCAGGTCGGCGGCGACGGCGAGTTCGCGGGCCTCGGCGCGCAGTGCGGTCAGGCGGGTCACCTCCGGCTCGGCCCAGGCCTCGTCCGCGTGTTCCGCGAAGGCCGGGCCCTGCCACCAGGCGAGCGCCTCGGCGAGCAGCGCGCGGGCCTCCTCGGGCGGGGCGTGCCGGGCGCGGGCCACCCAGGTCTCGAAGCGCCAGGCGTCCACCGCGTCCTCGGGCAGCCGCAGGGCGTAGCCGGGCGGCGCGGTGACCAGCACGGTCGCCGGGGTGCGCGGCGGCCGACCCGGTTCGAGGGCGCGGCGCAGGTGGGACACATAGGTGTGCAGGGAGACCGTGGCACGGTTCGGCGGTGCCCCGCGCCACAGCGCGTCCGTGATCCGGTCGACGGGCACGACGGTGCCGCGGGCCGCGATCAGCAGCGCCAGCACGGCCCGTTGACGTGGAGCACCGAGCCCTACCGGTCGCCCCTCGTCATCGGCGCCCAACGAACCCAGGACTCGAATACGCAGCACGGCGCGGGAATCTACCCGAGCCCTGTCGCAGCCCGGTCAACGGACGATAAACGCCCTTCCCGCAAGCCTGCGGCCAAGGGCCCCAAGTGAACGCCAAGAAGGCCGCACCACCCTGGGAGGCTGTTGCCGATATCCGATCGTTGGAGCAAGCAAGCGTGTCACCCAGCAGCACGACGGACGAACTTCCCACGGCCGAGCGTCCGTACACGCACGAGATGATCGTGGTCCACCGGGTCTTCCGCCGCGAGTCGGCGTATCTGCCCCGCCTGGTACGAGCCGTCCCCGACGGCGACACCGCCCGCGCGACGAAGGTCGCGGAGCATCTGCGCGAGTACGTGGCGGGACTGCACAGCCACCACTCCGTCGAGGACGACCTCATCTGGCCGCACCTCCAAGACCGGGCCCCGGACGCCCAGTTGGTGGCACGCATGGAGGAGCAGCACCAGCGCATCGACGTGAGTCTGACGGTCGCGACGGAGTGGACGGCCGCGTGGGAGCGGGCCGCGGACACCGTCGCAGGCGAGGAGTTGGCGCTCGCGCTGGAGCAGCACTCGGCCGTGCTGCTCGAACACCTCGACGACGAGGAGCAGTTGGTGCTGCCCCTGGTCTCGGAACACCTGTCGGTCGAGGAATGGGACCTGGTCGGGCGCCGTGGTCTTGAACGGATCCCCAGGAACAGGCTGTTGATCGCGCTCGGCGCGATCCTGGAGGACGCCACTCCCGAGGAGCGGGCGTACTTCCTCGACAGGACCCCACTGGTCGGCCGAGTGCTGTGGAAGGCCGTCGGCCGCCGCCAGTACGCTGCCGCCTGCCGGGCGATACGCGGCCCGCTGGACGGGGAGCAGAACCGATGACCCTTCTCGACTCCGCACCGCTCGACGTCCTGGACGCCTACCGGACCTGCGAGTTCGTCACCCTCGGCCGCGACGGCACACCGCTGGTCTGGCCGACCGCCGTACGGCGGCAGAAGGACGGCACGCTTCTGCTGAGCACGTCGCTGGCCTTCGCGCAGAAGGCGCTGAACATCCGCCGGGACGGCCGCGTCGCCCTCCTCTTCTCCGACCCCACCGGCAGCGGTCTCGACCACGCCCCGCAGATCTTCGTCGGCGGCCGTGCCGAGTGCCCCGACGAGATCATGACGGGCCCTCAGGGAGCCGAGGACTACTGGCGGATGCTCTTCGAACGGCAGCCGCACAGCAGGGCGTATGTCTCCGCTCCCATGCGGCCGTTGACGACCTGGTACTACCTCCGGCTCCTGATCACCGTCACCCCGGACCAGATCGTCGTACGACCGCCGCTCCCCGTGTCGGCCCAACAGGCCCCGGAAGGGGAGCACTTGCTGCCGGGCGCGGCCCAACTCGCCCGTTTCTCCTCGGCGGTGCTCGCCGCGCGCGACGCGTCCGGGGCACCGGTGCTCGCCCGGACGCGGCCCGTACCGGCCGGGGACGGCTTCGCGGTGGAGGTGCCCGCCGACTGCGCGGCGACCGAGGGGCCGGCCTCGCTCCTGGTGCACCGGCACGACGAGCAGCTGAACAATATGCACAACGCCCTGGTCCGGGGCACCCTGAAGGCCGTGGGCGACGGCTGGCTGCTGGTCCCCGCCAAGGTGGTGGAACCCATGGGCACGGGCCGCCCGACCGACGCGATCCGCGTCCTGCGCGACACCCGCCGCGCCACCGCCCGCTATCTGGAGCGACGCGGCCTGACCCGTCCCCGGGTCCGGTGGGACGAGTTCAAGGCCTTGGCCGCATCCGCGAAGCGCAAGTGACGGACCATCAGTTCGCCGCGTTCATCAGGTCGAGCGCGCTCTGTTGCCGGGCCGCGTCGGTGGAGTCCAGCGGCCCGGCCCAGTGCAGCCCGTACGCGTCGAGGGCGTTGCGGTCGTTCGCGTAGGCGGCGGTGGCCTGCCGCGCGATGTACGAGGTGTAAGGGCGGTCGGACAGCCGGGAGTTGAAGGCACTCAGCCCCCGGACGTACGCCCCCTTGAACGACGGCCCGTCACCACCGCAGCCGTTCGCCTCGCACGGTTCCCGCAGAATCCCACCGGAGTTGAGGGCCGTCGACGTGGTCGAGGCGTCGCCGATCTGCCGGCCGGTGGTGAGGAGGGCCGAGTCACCGGTCGCCCGGTACAGCTCCGAGAGACCACCGAGCAGGACGCCCTGGTTGTACGACCATGTCGTGTCGCCGTTGTTGCCGCAGGTCGCCAGGTTGATGCCGTCGTTGACCAGGTGGGAGCCGTTGATCACGCCGGTGCCCTTGAACCACGACCACTCGGCGTTGGCGCGCCCCAGGTACGTCGTGTCGCCCGCGACGCGGTTGTGCAGGGCCGCGTTCAGCTCCAGGTAGAGGGAGTTGGCGATCGCGTTCTTGTAGGTCTTCGCCGTGCTCCACCACACGCCGCCGCCACAGGTCGAGTCCCAGTAGCGGGCCATGTAATCGGCGTCCGCGCGGGCGGTGTTGAGGTAGCGGGAGTCGCCGGTGAGGTCGTACGCGTCGACCCAGGCCAGTCCCCACCAGCCGGTGTCGTCGATGTAGTCGTTGGTGAAGTTGCCGCCCTGGGCGGAGAGGTTGCGGTCGTAGGTGTTGGCGATGGCGTACTTGTAGCTGCCCATGCCGGTGACGCGGATGTTGTCGATGACGGCTGTCAGTGCGTTGGCGGAGTTCCACCAGCCGGTGGTGTCGAAGAGGCCGGTGCCCAGGTTGTAGGACTGCATCAGCGCGGTGGCGGCGGCGGTCGCGCGGCTGCCCGCGTTCCAGGTCGTCCGGGCCCACTGTGTGCAGGCGATCTCGGCCCGGTCACCGGCCTTGCCGCAGGCGCGCAGGGCGCCGACGCCGAGGGCGTTCCAGTCGTCGACGTTGTACATCAGCGTGCGCCAACCACCTTGACCCGCAGGGATGGTGGTGTCGCCGAGCTTGCTGCCCGAGCTCCAGGTACGGCCGCCGTCGAAGGAGCGGTCGAGCCAGACCTCGTCACCGGGGCTGCCGTTGGTGATCGAGGCCCAGCCCATCGCGTCGGTGTCGTCGAAGTGCAGGGTGAGGGTGCGGGAGTAGATGGTGGCCGACACGGGCTGCCGGTCTCCCGGGGACAGGGCGGGGTCGCGGGCGTCGCAGTAGTTGTTGCAGATCGTCGCCTCGGGGGCGGCGGTCGCGACGCCGGTGGAGACCGGCACGAACAGGGCCAGGGCGGCGATCAGACCGGTCCCGACTCGCCTGATCCGTCTAGCAGTTGAATTCATGCCGGCTCCATCGAGGTGGGGGAATGGGAGCGGTCAGCCCAGGCGCCACTGCTGGTTGGCGCCACCGTTGCAGGACCAGAGTTCCAGCGCGATGCCGTTGACGTTGCCCGCGGGCTGGTCGCCGCCGGTGACGTCGAGGCACAGGCCCGACTGGGTGCCGGTGACGGTGCCGTTGGGGTTGAGGCTCCACCTCTGGTTGGCGCCGCCGTTGCAGGTGTAGAGCTGCACCTTGGTGCCGTTGCCGGTCTGGTTGTTGTAGGCGTCAAGGCACTGGGTGCCGCCGTAGAGCCGGAGTTCACCGGCGGCGGTGATGGTCACGGCCTGGTTGGTACCGCCGCCGCAGTCCCAGATCTCGATCTTGGTGCCGGGGGTGGTCTCGCCGTTGTAGGCGTCGAGGCAGCGGTTGGAGGAGGCGCCGATCAGGGGGTGGGTGGTGCCGACGCTGGTGCCGCTGCCCGCGGAGACCCGGTACATGACCGAGCCGTGGCCGGGGACGCTCGCCGAGATGGTGCCGGCGGTGGAGCTGATCACGTGCGACCAGAGGTTGTTGAGCTTGTACGAGGACGCCGAGGGGAGGCCGGCCGCCGTGGCGGAGGTGGTGATGGTGGCGGCGGAGGAGTTCTCGTTGAAGAGGACGACCGAGACGTCGCCGTTGGCGAGGGGCTTGGAAAGGACGTGCAGGCCACCGGAGTTGGAGATCTCGGTGCCCTGCTTGCCCAGGGAGTCCTGGTCGACGGCGATGACGTCCTTGTTGCCGTAGAGGGAGAGCGTGGCGGCGGTGGCCTTGCGCAGGTCGGTGCCGGCGATCAGGGGCGCGGCCATCTCCGACCAGAGGCTGAAGTGGGTGCGGTCCTCGGTGAACGACATGCCGTTGCCGACCTCGAGCATGTCGGGGTCGTTCCAGGCGCCCGGCTTGGCGTACGCGGCGAGTTTGACGTTGGCCTTGTAAATGGACACCACGGTCGAGAAGTTGACGTTGATGTCGTCGGTGGTGCGCCAGCTGTTGCCGACGCCCGCGCCCCAGGTCCACACGTCGGCGAGGCCCCAGTTGCAGAGGCTGTAGACGATCGGGCGGCCGGTCGCCGCGAGGGCGTCGCGCATCGCGGTGTAGCGCTGCTGGTCGGGCACGTTCTGGTGGTTGCAGTTGTCGTACTTGAGGTAGTCCACGCCCCAGGCCGCGAAGCTGTTGGCGTCCGTCTGCTCGTGGCCGAGGCTGCCGGGATAGCCGGCGCAGGTGGCGGTGCCGGCGCTCTCGTAGATGCCGAGCTTGAGGCCCTTGCTGTGGACGTAGGCGGCGGTGCCGCTGATGCCGTCGGGGAACTTGACGGGATCGGGGACGAGTTGACCCGCCGCGTTGCGGGCCGAGGTCATCCAGCAGTCGTCGATGTTGACGTACTGGTACCCGGCGTCCTTCAGCCCGGAGGAGACGAGATAGTCGGCGGTCTGCTCGACGAGCTGCTCCGTGACGTTGCAGCCGAAGGCGTTCCAGTCGTTCCAGCCCATCGGGGGCGTCCGGGCGAGGCCGTTGTCGAGGGCGTGTGCGGGCGGTGCGGCGCGCAGTACCAGCAGGGCCGGGACGAGGGCCAGCAGCAGCGCCATGGTGAGGGCGGCGCTCAGGCGTCTCCTGAAGGGTGCCGGAACGGTCATGTCGAGGTCTCCTGCTTCGCCGTGGGGGGCTGCACGAACTCACCGTTGGAAACGTAACCATCGCGAGGGTTCCACCCGCCGGGTTCGGCCGTCAATGGTCCGGACCAGAATGAACCGGGAGTGAACTGCCCGTGCTGTCAGAGGCGTTGACGGCCTCCTGAGTCGATGGCAACGTTTCCATCACCCGCACCCTTGGAGGCCACCATGTCCCTGCGCCCCTCCCGGCGAGTGATGATCGGCTCCGGTCTGGCCGCACTGACGGCAACGGCCGTCACACCGGCGGACGCGGCCGAACGGCCCAGCTCCGCAAAGGCGTTGTTCCGCGCGAGAGACGCGTACTCCGCGCTGAGAAGACACTTCGACACGACCGACGGCTCCGGGCTCGTCCGCGAGCAGTTCCCGGCGGCGGCCGGCGACAACCCGTACTCGTACGAATGGCCCTTCTCGCAGGCGCACATCGCCGCTCTCGATCTCACCGCCGTGGACGGGGAGTTGGAGCCGGAACTGGCCCGACGGGCGGCGGCGCAGGAGCACTACTGGAAGCCAGGCGGAGGCACCACCGGCCTTCCCGGTTACGCCTCCTACCCCGTCGCGCCGTACGGCTCGGGCGGGGACATGTTCTACGACGACAACGAATGGGTCGGCCTGGCGAAGGTCCAGCGGTATCTGCAGACCGGGGACACCGCCGCGCTGGCCCGCGCGAAGGAGATCTTCGCCCTGGTCAGGTCCGGCTGGGACACCGACAGCGGTCATGCCGCGCCGGGCGGGGTCTTCTGGACGCAGGCCGACTGGAGCCACGACCGCAACACCGTCTCCAACATGCCGGGCGCCCAACTAGCCCTGCGGCTGCACCAGATCACCGGCGAGGCGGACTACCTGGACTGGGCGAAGCGCTTCCACGACTGGACGAACACACATCTCCAGAGCCCAAGTGGCCTGTACTGGGACCATCTTGACCTCCAGGGGACCGTGGAGAAAACCTTCTGGTCCTACAACCAGGGCGTGCCGGTCGGTGTCGCGGTGCTGCTGTACCAGGTGACCCGTGACCGTACCCATCTGCGCGAGGCGGAGCGGGTTGCCGCCGCCGCGTACGCCTACTACGTCACGCAGGGACGGCTGTTCACGCAGCCCGTGTTCTTCAACTCGATCTTCTTCAAGAACCTGCTGCTCCTGGAATCGGTGACCGGGAAGAACACCTATCACCGGGCGATGGCCGACTACGCCGACCAGGTGTGGGACACGATGCGGGACCCCGCCACCGGGCTCGTGCACTTCGACACGGCCGGTGGCACCCAGGCGATCCAGCAGGCGGCCCTGGCGCAGCTCTACGCCGTGCTCGCCTGGCCGCGTGCCAAGTGGCGGACGCTGTACTGACGTTACGGGTGCCCGATCTCCCCCGTGCCGCGCGCGATCAACTCGACCGGGAGGACCGTGCGTCGGGAGGGGGAGTCGTCGCCGTCGATGCGGTCCAGCAGGATATGGGCGGCCCTGCGGCCGAGTTCCTCGGTGTCGGAGGTGACGACGGTGACCGGGGTGGGGAGCATGTCGGCGAGCTTGAAGTCGTCGAACCCCACTACCGCCACCGAGACTTGGAGCTCACGACAGGCGCGCAGCACGCCCTCGGTGAGGAAGCCCGTGGTGGAGAAGACCGCGGTGGGAGGGTGCGCGGAGGTGAGCAGGGTGCGGGTGGCGGACTCGGCCTCCTCCGTGGTGCCGGCGCGCAGGGTGACGACCAGGTCGTTGTCGGGCTCGATGCCGCTGCGGCGCAGCGCCTTGCGGTAGCCGCGCAGCCGTCGGCCGGTGCTGTAGTAGGAGGGCGCGACGAGGATCGCGATCCGGCGGTGGCCCTGGTCGACGAGGTGCTGGGTGGCCTTGCGTCCGCCCTCCTCGTTGTCGACGAGGACGACATCGGCCTCGGCGCCGGTGGCAGGCCGGTCGACGAAGACGATGGGCACGTGGTCGTGGCCGTTGATCTCGTTGAGGAAGGCGTGATCGCCCTGGTCCGGGACGATGATGAGCCCGGCGACCCGGCGTCCGATCAGCTCGCCCACGGCCCGGCGCTCCACCTCCGGGTCCTCGTCGGCGGTGCTCAACAGCACTGCGTAGCCCGCCTCGTTGGCGACCTCGACGGCGGCCTTGGCGAGGGAGGCGTAGAACGGGTTGGTGAGGTCGCCGAGCAGCAGGCCGATGGTCATCGAGTTCTGGCCGGGGCGCAGGGAGCGCGCGATCTCGTTGCGCTGGTAGCCGATGGCGGTGATCGCCGCGTTCACGCGCTCGGCCGTCTCCTCGCGGACCGTGCCGATGCCGTTGACGACGCGGGAGACGGTGACTACGGCGACTCCGGCGCGCTCCGCGACGTCGCGCATCGTGGGCCTGGTGTTCTGGCTGTGCGGGGGACGACTTCTCACGTGAGTTGAAGACCAACCTTCCATCGCGTACCGGGGGGCCGGGACCGCTCCCAGGATACGTTTCGGGTCCCGGCCCGCCGCTCGGCCTGCGGCCCTAACCGTTGCTCTTGATCACATCGTTGATCTTGCCGGTCATCGTCTGGAGGTCGGAGAGCGGCTTCTTGCCGTTGAGGATGTCCGGCCAGTAGGCGGTGATCAAGTCGTTCGACTGACTGGCCCACTGGGTGGTGAAGCGGACGCCGATGGTGGTCGGGGTGTTGAGGCCCGCCTTGACGGTGGACTCGACGGTCGTGAGGCCGGCCTTGTCCAGCGCGCCGTAGTAGGCGCTCTGCGCCGAGAGATAGGCCGGGGCCGCGACCGGGGAGTCGGGCAGCACCTTCGTCCACACGGTGGAGTCGAGGTACTTCAGGACCTTGAAGGTGGCGTCCGCGTTCTGCGTGTACGACGGGGTGCAGATGCCCACCGCGTCGTACAGGGTGGCCGGCTTCGTCTGCTGGGGAAGCGGGGCGAACCCGTACTTGATCTTCGGCTTGTCGGTGAGGAAGCCGGCCGCGAGCCACTGGCCGCTCCACAGCATCGGGATCTGTCCGGCGGCGAACAGCGCCTGCTGGTTGCTGATGTCGTAGCCGGGCGGTGCCATGGCCCCGCTCTTGATCGCCGCCACGACCTTGCCGACGCCTTCGGTGTACGTCGTGTCGATGGTCGTCTTCGTGGGGTGGTGGACGTCGTCGGCGAACGGCGCGCCGCCCGCCGACAGTGAGTACGTGCTGAGCGAGAACGGGCCGTCCGTGGACGTCAACGCATCAGCTACGAGGCCGTACTTGGCGCCCTTCGCATGCAGTTTCGCGGCGTCGGCGAACATCTGGTCCCAGGTCCAGCCGGCCGCGGGGACGGTGAGACCGGCGGCCTTGAAGGCGTCGACGTCGTACCAGATGCCGTAGGTGTTGAGCAGGGACGGGACGCCGCCGATCTTGCCGTCGGCGGTCTTCCAGTTCTTCATGGTGGAGGAGACGAAGCTGCTCGCGCCGAAGTCGGTGGAGCCGGAGAGCCGGGAGGCCCAGTCGGTGAGGAGGCCCTGGCTGGTGTACTGCTGCTCGGTGTCGTTGCCGCACCAGAACAGGTCGGGCAGCTTCTTGGCCTGGGTGAGGGCGGCGAGCTTGTCGCTGTAGTTGCCGTTGGGGGTGTCGACGCGCTTGACCGTGATGTTCGGGTCGTGGAAGCCGGTCAGGGCCTGGTCGATGGCCTTGTTGGTGGTGGCGGACTCCCAGGTCATGAGGGTCACCGTCACCTTGCCGTCCGACTGCTTCCCGGACGAGCCGCCGCAGGCCGCCGTGGCGAGCAGTCCCCCCGCCGTCAGCAGCGCTCCGGCGAGACGGGTCCATCGTTTCATCATGGCCTCCTGGTAACTGGGTCGGAACTGGGCGCGGTTCAGCGCTGGTTGACGGTGCCCAGGGCGCTCAGGCCCTGGATGAAGTAGCGCTGGGCGACGAAGAACACGGCCAGTGGGGGGAGCATGTAGAGCAGGTTGGTGGCCATGTAGAGGTTCCAGTCCGGGGTCTGGCCTGCGAACTGGGTGACGAAGGAGGCCATGCCGACGCTCAGCGGCCACTTCTGGGACGAGTACAGGTAGATCAATGGGTTGAGGTAGTCGTTCCAGGACATCTGGAAGGCCAGGATTGACATCGTTATCCAGGCAGGCTTCGTGATCGGCAGCATCACGCTGAAGAAGATCCGGACGTGCCCCGCGCCGTCGACCTTGGCCGCCTCGTCGATGGAGTGCGGGATCGACAGGAAGTACTGCCGGGCCAGGAAGATGAAGAGCGGATTGCCGCCGAGGAAGGCCGGGACGATCAGCGGCAGCCAGGTGTCGTACCAGCCGATGTCCTTGAAGAGCTGAAACAGCGGGATGATGCCGATCACCGGGGGCAGCAGCATGCTGCCGACGAAGACGTAGAACCACACCTTGCGGCCGGGGAAGCGCAGCCGGGCCAGGGCGTAGCCCGCCATCATCGAGGTCATCACGCCGCCGATCACCGAAAGGCCGGTGATGACAAGGGAGTTGAGCAACAGGCGCGGGAAGTGGATGACCTTCGGCCCGTCGACGAAGTTCCTGAAGTGGAACTCGTGGGGCAGGAGCCGGGGCGGGACCTCGAAGACCGCCGAGGGGCCCTTGAGCGCGACGGTGAGCATCCAGAGGATGGGCACGATCATCACCGAGGCGATCAGCAGCGCGACGGCGTACCAGGACGCCGTGCGTACGGCCCGACCACGCGGCCTGGCCGGGGCGGCCGGCTTCGGCGCCGTCGCCGGCGCCCTCGTGACGTCAGGAGACGTGGTCACTGTAGGTCCAAATCGACGAGAAGCGGGCGGTCGCGGCGATCACGACGACGATGACGAGAAAGAGCACCCACACCTGGGCGGAGGCGTAGCCGAACTGGGAGACCTGACCGAGCTTGGGGAAGCCGTTGTTGTAGATCGACAGCATCAGCGTCCTGGTGCTGAACCCGGGTCCGCCCTGGTTGTCCGGCGAGAGGATCTTCGGCTGGTTGAACGCCTGGAGGGCCGTCACCATCTGCATGACCACCTGGAGCAGCATGATCGGGCTGATCAGCGGCAGGGTGATGCGGAAGAACACTGTGCGGGGCCCTGCGCCGTCGAGTCTGGCCGCCTCGTACAGCTCGGTGGGGACCGCCTGGAGCGCGGCGAGGAAGATGATCATCGTGGAGCCGACGCTCCACAGCATGACGATCACGATCGACGGCATCGCCGAGTTGTCCCCGGACAGCCACTCGCTGGTGGGCAGGTGGAGCCAGTTCAACACCTGGTTGGCCAGGCCGACTTGGGGGTTGAACACGAACTTCCAGAGCGTGATCGTGGCGACCACGGGCAGGACGACCGGCAGGTAGCACAGGGTGCGCAGCAGGCTGACGCCCCGCATCCGCTGGTTGCAGAACACCGCCAGGGCCAGTCCGATGGCCAGCGACAGCGGCACGTACAGGACGACGAGCAGCAGGGTGGCGCGCACCGAGGGCCAGAAGGACGGGTCGGTGGTGAACATCCGGCGGAAGTTGTCGAGGCCGATGAACTTCGGGTCCGACAGGCCGTTGTAGCTGGTCAGCGCGAAGTAGGCGGACCGGAACAGCGGGTAGACGACGAACGCTGTGAAGCCGATGAGCGCCGGGGCCAGGAACACGTACGCGGCCAGGGTGTCCGAGGACCGCCTGCGCCGCCGTCGCCAGGGGCGTCCGAAGCGCCCCGGGCTCCCCCGGTCGGGCGGTCGGTCCACGGGTGGTGCGGTGGTTCTCGTCTCTTGGTGCGGAGCGGCTGTCACACGCGCTCACCTTCTTCCTCCGAGGAGTTGACGAAGACCCGGACCGGGGCCGACCCGACCGTCTGGTGGTCGTCGACCGCCGCAAGGTAACGTTTCCATTCCCTGGCGATCACACCGTGGCGCACGCCACATGAGGGAGTCAAGAGGCGCGATGGTAACGTTTCCCGGGTCAACATCCGGAACAGTGTGGGCAGTTCCGGAGTCGCTGAGCACGCTCGGGCGGCGACTGGCCGACGGGCTGCGGGGCGGTGCGGCGGCGGACATCGTCGAGCGGTGTCTGACCAACACGTGGACGACGTCGATGAGTTGGGGCACTGCGTCGGCGTACGGCCCCGAGGTGTTCGTCAAGACCGGTGACATCCCGGCGATGTGGCTGCGCGACAGCACGGCACAGGTCCGCCCTTACCTCGCGGTGGCCACGGACCCGGCGGTCGGTGACGTCCTGGCCGCCGTCTCGCGCCGGCAGATCCGCTGCGTACTGCTGGACCCGTACGCCAACGCCTTCAACGACGGCCCGACCGGCGCGCACGGCGAACCCTCCGACCAGCCCGCTCCGGGCGACTGGATCTGGGAGCGCAAGTACGAACTCGACTCGCTCTGCGCGCCGTTGCAGCTGGCGTACGCGATCCGGCGGGCGACCGGCCGGGAGGATCACCTCGACGAGGCGTTCCACCGCGCGGCCTGGACGATCGTAAGACTGTGGCGGGCGGAGCAGTCCCACGGACGGGACTCGCCCTACGGGTTCGTCCGCCCGTCCGGCCCGTTCGCCGGTGACAGTCTGCCGCTCAACGGCCGTGGCGCGCCGGTGGGTTGGACCGGTATGACGTGGTCGGGCTTCCGGCCGAGCGACGACGCGTGCGTCCACGGCTATCTGGTGCCTGCCAACGCGCTGGCGTCGGCCAGCCTGCACGGGCTGGCGGAGCTGGCCGCTGCGGTTCTCGACGACACCGAACTGGCCCATGAATCATGGCGGTTGGCGGACGAGATCGACGCCGGGATCCTGGCGCACGCGGTGACCGAGGTCGACAGGTCCGCCGTCCTCGCGTACGAGGTGGACGGCCTCGGGGCGGCACTGCTCTGCGACGACGCGAACCTGCCGAGTCTGCTGAGCCTTCCGCTGAGCGGCTGGTGCGCGCCGGAGGACCCGCTGTACCGGGCGACTCGGAGCTTCGCGCTCTCCGAGGCCAACCCCTCGTACTTCAGCGGCAGTTACGCGTCCGGAATCGGCAGCACGCACACACCCGACCGGCATGTCTGGCCGCTGGCGATCGCCACGGCCGGCCTTACCGGGGACGAGGGCGAGGCGGGTCGGGCCCTGGAGATCCTGGCGGCCACCACCGCCGGTACCGGCTTGATGCACGAGAGCTTCCATGTCGACGCCCCCGGCCGCTTCACCCGGGAGTGGTTCGGCTGGGCCAACGCGATGTTCTGCGAGCTCGCGCTTGAGGTGTGCGGGGAGGGGGTGCGGCAGCTGTTTCCGGTGCATCCACGGGCGCTGCCGGGGGCTCGGGGGCTCCTCTCTCCCTAGAACTGCGAAGGCATCGAGCCCGACCGACGCCTACTCGTCCCCAGCACGGTCGCGTCGCACCAAGTCGGTGACCCGGCCCAGCCACCCTCGGTGACGCGGCCGGTCCTGGACACGACGACCGGTCCCTCCGGCCCTTCGGGGGCCGCGAGCAGTCAGCACGCCGCCGTCCGGTGAGTACGCCGCTGTGTACTCAGCCCCGCTTGTCGTGCCGCCACCGAAATGAACTGCATCTTGGTCGAGGCGGCGTGTCGATCCGCGGATCCCCCGTTCGACGTATGGGTGAAGGCGCGACCCGCGAGGGAATCCGGAGGGGCCGCGGCTCCGTGATCAGCAAGTACTGTCCATTCGTCGACGAGAGGTTCGGGTTGCCGACCGTATGGCCGGCGCCGGACGCCCCGAGGAGAGATCATGCAGATCCACGCCCGTTTGGGCATGAGTGCCGATGGCTATGTGACCACGCCGAACGGGTGGCCCGCCCAGAGCGCCGACCCCGCGTTCGTCTCCGGTCAGAGCCACGGGATCCGGGAGTTCCTCGAAGGCTGCGAGGCGGCGTTGATGGGCCGCACCACCTTCGAGCCCGCGCTCGCCAACAACCGCTGGCCGTGGCCGGACCTCGACGTGTTCGTCCTCGGCTCGCACCGTCCGGACGGCACCCCTGACCATGTCGTCACCGACAGTGACCCGGTGCGGCTGCTGGCGAAGCTCCGCTCGGCGAACCGGGGTGGCGATGTCCACCTCATCGGGGGCCCGCGAACGATCGGGACGTTCCACGCCCTCGGCGCACTCGACACCCTCCAACTGGTCGTGCTGCCGATGCTGTTCGGCGGTGGGATGCAACTGACGCCCATGCTCAGTCCCGACACCGGGCTGGTCTTCGAACGCCAGCGTGCGCTCCCTGGTGGTTCGGTGGAGATCGTCTACTCGTGCAAGGGCAGTCGCGCCGAACTGCCCAGCAAGCCCGCCAGCCAGCGCTGATCCCGGTCGGCCTCACGGCGTGATCGTCAGGCCGTCGTAGTCCGACAGGTCGGTGAGGTTCAGTTGGGCCGGGGTCGTGGCCCCGGTCGTCGTACCCGGCATCACTATGTGGCTCAGGGTGATGCCTGAAATGGGCGCGCCCGGAAGGCCGTTGATGCGGGCCGCGGTCGTACCGGCGTTGCGCACACGGACGTTGGAGATCGTGACGCCGGTGACCGGGCCGATGCCCGCCGTGTTGCCGGTCATCAGCGCGAGCCAGGTGCGGTTGCCGTCGTTGCTGAAGCTGAGCCGTTCGATGTCGATGTCGTCGAACTTGAGGTTCGTCGCGGCCGCCGTGCCGTACTTGTGGTGGACGCCGATGCCGACGGCCGCGTCGTAGACGACGACGTGCTGGAAGGTGACCTTGTTCTGCGGCTCATAGACGCCCTGGCCGACCTTGACGCCGTAGCAATAGGTCCAGGAGACAAGGTCGTTGAAGGTGACGTTGTCGAGGGGGCGGGCGGTGCCGGGGACCGTCTTGTAGATGTCGGCGACGTCGGGCCAGGTCTTGGTGCTGAACGGGTCGTCGAGGCCGATGCCGATGGTGTGGTCGACGGTGACGTTCGTGGACTCCATGACGTCGATGCCGTCGTTCTCGCCCATGTCGAACCTGTTGAACAGCTTGATGTTCCGGAAGGCCAGGTCCGAGGAGCGCAGCGGGATGACCGCCCAACTGCTGGACTCCCGGAAGGTGATGCCGTCGACGGTGAAGCCACTCGTGTAGATCGGGGCGAGGAGGTTCACGCCGAGGTCTGCGGGCGCGAGCGCGGCCTGGCCGTTGCCGTCGATGATGCCGCGGCCGTAGATCTTGATGTTCGTCGAGGAGTACCGGGTGGAGATGAACCAAGTCAGGTCCCGGCCCTGGGAGTTCTTGTGTCCGGTCACCACATAGTGGGCGGCCTCGCCCGTGTAGCGGAGGACCGCGCCGGGTGCGAGGTAGAGCGCGAGGTTGCTGCGCAGGTAGAGGTTGCCGAGGGTGTAGACGCCGGCCGGGACGTACACGATGCCCTGGGTGCCGTTCGTGGAGCCATACGCGGCTGCGTCGTCGAGGGCGGTCTGGAAGGCCGTCGTGGTGTAGGTGCCGGTGTTCGGCTGGGCCGAGTAGGGCGCGCTCTGCACATTGAAGATGCCGGTGCCGCCGGTCGCCGGGCGGTTCCTCTCGGCCGGGTCGGCGGCGATGACCAGGTTGGGGCGGCCGTCCAGCTTGACGATCAGGTACTCGTCGTTCTGGACGGTGAAGGTGAGGGTCGGCCCGCTGACGGTCCCGGTGATGCCGAGCTTCTGCGGGCTGATGCTGTACGCGCCGACGGCCGTGTTGTTGAGCTTGGTGACCGAGATGGTGGCGGTGCCGGTCCCCAGGGCGAGTTGGGCGATGTCGTAGCCCGTGTACTTGGTGACGGGTACGGACGTGCCGTTGACGGTCAACTTGTAGTCGGTGGACGCCGGGTAGACGGACGGGACCGGGTACGCCGACACCGATCCCGCCGCGGCCTGGGCGGGGTGTGGGGTTCCCAGTAGTGCCGCCACGCCTAGCAGGAGTGCGGTGAGTGCGAGGGCGACTCGGCGGTGGAGGGGGCTCTCGGCTCCGGCGATCGGCGTCAGTGGTGATCTCATCCGGTGTCCTCCCGAAGGGCAACGTTTCCATCGCCATGACAACACAATGGTCTGGACCACGGAACCCCCCAGCCCCTGCCGCCCCCTCGCCGATCCGTTGTCACCTCAGGACGAACCTCCGTCGCCCAGGACTCAACTCCCGCAAACAGAACGGCGATCCTCCGGTCCCTCGCCGAATCGCTGCCATATTCGAGAACCACTTCGGAGGTGGCTGTGACGCTAGAGGCGACGACATCCCTGACGGCAGTGACACCCGCGCCGGACCGCACCGCCGGACGGATCGCCGACCTGGAAGAGCGACGGGCGCGGGCCGTGGTCACGGGCGCGCCGAGAAGACACGGGGCGCTCGGTGCGCGGCAGCGGGTCGAACGGCTGCTGGACGCGGGCTCGTTCGCGGAGACCGGTGTGTTCGTACGGGCGAGAGCGGTGGGGGACGGTGCCCAACGGCCGTACGGAGACGGTGTCGTCACCGGGTACGGCACGGTCGACGGACGGCCGGTCTGTGTGTTCGCGCAGGACTCCACGGTCTTCGGCGGCAGCATGGGCGAGGCCTTCGGCGAGAAGACCGTGGCGCTCATGGACCTCGCCCTGAAGACCGGGTGTCCGGTCGTGGGGCTCAACGACTCCGGGGGCGCCCGCATCCAGGAGGGCGTCAACTCCCTCGCGCTGTATGCCGAGTTGGTGCGGCGGAACGTCAAGGCGTCCGGGGTGATTCCGCAGATCTCCGTCGTCCTGGGCCCTTGCGCGGGCGGCGCCGCCTACTCCCCCGCGATCACCGACTTCACCGTGATGGTGGACGGCGCCTCGCACATGTTCGTCACCGGTCCCGACGTCATCGAGGCGGTGACCGGCGAACGCACCACCGCCGAGGAGCTGGGCGGCGCCCGCACCAGCAACTCCGTGAACGGCAACGCCCACTTCCTCGCCGCCGACGAGGGGGACGCGCTCGACACCGTACGCGACCTGCTGTCGTACCTTCCCGCCAACAACCTGGAGCGGCCCCCGGAGTACGCACCCGGAGCCGTCGCCGCCGGGGACCCGCTCGACGAGGTCGTGCCCGACCGGCTCGGTCACGCCTACGACATGCGGGACATCCTGCGCGCGGTCGTCGACGACGGTGAACTCCTTTATGTCCAGGAGCTGTTCGCGCCGAACATCATCTGTGCGCTGGCCCGCGTCGAGGGGGCGAGTGTCGGGGTCGTCGCCAACCAGCCGCTGCACTCTGCGGGGGTCCTCGACATCGACGCCTCCGAGAAGGCGGCGCGGTTCGTGCGGTTCTGCGACGCGTTCGGCATCCCGCTGCTGACCTTCGCCGACGTCCCCGGCTATCTCTCCGGTGTCCACCAGGAGCGGGGCGGCATCATCCGACGTGGCGCCAAACTCCTGTACGCGTACGCCGAGGCGACCGTCCCCAAGGTCACCGTGGTGGTGCGCAAGGCGTACGGCGGCGGGTACGCGGTGATGGGCTCCAAGCATCTCGGCGCCGACCTCAACCTCGCGTGGCCGACCGCGCGGATCGCCGTCATGGGCGCGGAGGGCGCCGTGGGCGTGCTGCACCGGCGTGAACTCGCCGCGGCCGACGACCCGGAGGCGCTGCGGGCCGACCTGGTCGCCACCTACGAGGCCACGCACGGGACTCCGTACCTCGCCGCCGAGCGAGGGTACGTCGACGACGTCATCGCGCCGCGCGACACCCGCGCCCATGTCGGCCGGGCGCTGCGCGCGTTGCGGGGCAAGCGCGCCCCGATGCCGGAGCGGCGGCACGGCAACATCCCGCTCTGACCGCCGAGTTCGCCCCGTGCACGCCCACTCCACCGCCGCTCTCCCTGCTGTTCGTGAGGAGCCCGTCCGATGGACAGTCGCCGCCCGCCGCTCGCGCCCGCGTACCGGACCCTGCCCGAGTACGTACGGCACTGGGTCGAACTCACCCCGCACCGCCGGGCGTTCACCTTCGTCGACCATCCCACCCCCAACTCCCGTGGCGTACACCGCACGTTGACCTGGCAGCGGCTCGATCTGCGCGTACGGGCGCTGGCCGCCCGGCTCGCCGAGCAGGCCGAACCCGGGGCGCGGGTCGCCCTGTTGTGCCCGCAGGGGACGGAGTACATCACCGGGTTCCTGGCGGCGCTGGCCGCCGGGATGGTCGCCGTACCGCTGTATCCGCCCGGTCTGCCGGGGCAGGGCGACCGGCTCGTCGGGGTGTTGGGGAACGCGCGCCCGGCCGTCGTGGTGACCACCGGCCGGGTCCTGGCCGAGGTGACGGACTTCTGCGAGCGCGCGGAGGTGCAAGTCCTCGCGGCGGACCGGGTGCCGGACACCGCCGCCCTCGACTGGCGGGCGCCGGAGCCGGATTCGGACGCGACCGCCTATCTCCAGTACACCTCCGGGTCGACCCGGGCCCCGGCGGGCGTGGAGATCACCCACGCCAACGTCGTCGCCAACGCCCGCCAGGCGCTTGCCGCTTACGGCGCCGACGCGCATCCGGTGACCTGCGTGGGCTGGCTGCCGCTCTACCACGACATGGGGCTGGTGCTCAGCGTCGCGGCCCCCGTCGTGCGCGGGGTGCCGTCGGTCCTCATGGACCCGGCCGCGTTCCTGCACGAACCGGCGCGCTGGCTGAGGCTGTTGGCCGCGCATCCGCGCGCGCTGAGTGCCGCGCCGAACTTCGCCTACGACTACTGCGCCTCCACCGTCACCGAGGCGCAGAAGGAGGGGCTGCGGCTGGACGGGGTCGCCGCGCTGATCAACGGCAGCGAACCCGTCCGGCCCGGCACCGCCGACCGTTTCCACGCCGCGTTCGCCGCCCAGGGGTTGGCGGCGGAGGCGCACTGTCCGTCGTACGGGCTCGCCGAGGCCACCGTGTTCGTCAGCGCCGCCCGGCCCGGCCGGCCGCTCGGCCGGTTCGCCCTCGACCGGGACGCCCTCGCCGCCGGGAAGGCGCTGCCCGCGCGGCCCGAGGATCCACGCGCCGTGCTCCTCGCGGGGTGCGGAACTCCGGTGGGGCAGCGGGTGCGCATCGTCGATCCGGTCGCCCACGCCCTGGTGGCCGAGGGCGAGGTCGGTGAGATCTGGGTGCAGGGCGCCAATGTGGGGCGCGGCTACTGGAACAACTCGGCGGGGACCCGGCGGGTGTTCGGCGCCTCGCTCGGCGCCGACGCGCCGGGCGGTTGGCTGCGCACGGGTGACCTCGGGACCGTCCTGGACGGGCAGTTGATCGTCACCGGCCGGCTCAAGGACCTCATCGTCGTCGACGGCCGCAACCACTATCCGCAGGACGTCGAGGCCACCGCGCAGGACGCGCATCAGGCCGTACGACGGGACCGGCTCGCCGCGTTCGGGGTGCCGGGCGGAACGGGTGGGGTGGGCGGCGCGGGCGAGCGGGTGGTGGTCGTCGCCGAACACACGCGCACCACCAGCCTCGCCGACCTCGACGTACCGGCCCTGACGCGTGCCGTGCGCGCGGCCGTCTCCGCGCGGCACGGGCTGCGGCTCGCCGACGTCGTCCTGGTCGCCCCCGGCACCGTGCCCCGCACCTCCAGCGGCAAGGTGTCACGGGCCCTGACCCGCGCCCGGTATCTGGAGGGCGACTACGCGACGGAGAGCGCGGGATGACGGCCGTCGACGGGAGCGGGACGGGGGAACGGATGACGGCCGCCGCCGAGAACGCGCTGCGGTCCCGGATCGTGGAGCGGGTGGCCGAGTGGTGCGGCACGCCGACGCATGACGTGGCGACGGACCGGCCGCTGGCCGAACTCGGCATGTCCTCGCGTGACGCGGTCGTGCTGGCGGGCGAGTTGTCGCTGCTGACGGGGCACGACCTGCCGGCGACGCTGCTGTGGGAGGCGCCGACCGTGGACGCGTTGGTTGCGCGGGTGTGCGGTACGGACTCCCGCCCTTCCCCGCTGGGCGTTCCCGCACCTGCCGTGCGGGCGGCGCCGGGCGAGCCCGTCGCGGTGATCGGGGTCGGCTGTCGGCTGCCCGGCGGAGTCCACGGACCGGACGGCTACTGGCAGTTGCTGATCGACGGCGTCGACGCGATCAGGCGCGTGCCCGAGGACAGATGGGGCGACTTCACGCCGTTCCCGCCCGCCGAAACCCCCTTGTACGGCGGCTACTTGGACGACATCGCCGGGTTCGACGCCGACTTCTTCCGGATCACCCCGCGTGAGGCCGTGGTCATGGACCCCCAGCAGCGGATCCTCCTGGAGGTCGTCCGCGAGACGCTCGACCACGCCGCCGTCCCGGCCACGGCCCTCGCGGGCACGGCCACCGGGATCTACGTCGGCGTCTCGGCCCCGGAGTACGGCCGTCTCACCGGCGCCGACGCGCACGCCGTCGACCCCTGGGCCCCGGCGGGCGCGGCACTCAGTGTGACGGCGGGCCGACTGGCGTACGTCCTGGACACCCACGGTCCCAACATGGCGGTGGACACGGCCTGTTCGTCCTCTCTGGTCGCCCTGCACCAGGCCTGTGTGAGCCTGCGCGACGGCGAGATCGACACGGCGATCGCCGCCGGGGTCAACGTCCTGCTCTCGCCCGCCGTCGGTGTCGCCTTCGCCCGGGCGGGGGCGCTCGCGCCGGACGGTCGCTGCAAGCCGTTCGCCACGACGGCCGACGGCATCGGGCGCGGTGAGGGTTGTGCGGCGGTGCTGCTGAAACGGCTGTCCGACGCGGAGCGCGACGGTGACCGTGTCCTCGCGGTGATCCGGGCCACCGCGGTCAACTCCGACGGCCGTTCGGGCGGTCTGCTGGCCCCCAACCCGGCCGCGCAGCAAGCCCTGTTGGCCACGGCGTACGGACGGGCCGGACTCGCCCCGGCCCACGTGGACTACGTGGAGGCGCACGGCACCGGTACCCCGCTGGGCGACCCGATCGAGGCGGGCGCGCTCGGCGCGGTGCTGGGCGCGGGCCGTGACCGTGAACAGCCCCTGCTGCTCGGCTCGGTGAAGGGCAACCTCGGCCATCTGGAGTGCGCGGCCGGTCTCGCCGGCCTGGTGAAGACGGTCCTCGCCCTCCACCACGACCTCGTACCGCCGTCGCTGCACGGCACCTCACTCCCCGACGCACGGCTGCGCCTGGTCACCGAGCCCGAACCCTGGCCGCGCTACGGCGGTACGGCCACCGCAGGCGTCTCGGGTTTCGGCTTCGGGGGCACCAACGCCCATGCGGTACTGGAGGAATGGCGGCCGACCGTGCCTCCGGCTCACGGGGCCGGGGAGCCGGCTGCCCGCCTCCATCTCCTCTCCGACCTCGACACCGAGCGGGTCCGCGACAACGCCGCCCGGCTCGCCGCGTGGCTGCGCACGCCCGTGGGAAGCGCGGCCCGCCCCTCCGACGTGGCCCGCACACTCGCGGGACGCACCGGACGCGGGCCGATACGCGCCGCTGTCGTCGCCCGCGACGGACGCGAACTGGCGGACGTACTTGACGCGTTGGCGCAGGGGACCCCGGACCCTCGGGTGGTCACCGACGACCGCGACCGGGTGGGGCGCGGCGGTCCGGTGTGGGTGTTCTCCGGATACGGCACCCAGTGGGCCGGTATGGGACGCCAACTCCTCGCGGAGGAACCGGCCTTCGCCGCCGCCGTGGAGAAACTCGACGCCCAACTCGCCGACGTCTTCGGCTTCTCCCTCCGCGCACACCTGGCCTCCGCCGGTCCGCTCGACCGGCTCAACGTGTCCCAACCAGTCCTGTTCGGAACCCAGTTGGCACTCGCCGAACTGTGGCGGTCCTACGGCGTCGAACCCGCGGCCGTGATCGGCCACTCCCTGGGCGAGGTGGCCGCCGCCGTGTGCGCGGACGCGCTCGACGTGGTGGACGCGGCACGGGTCGTCGCCGTACGGGCCCGGTTGCTCGGTGGGCTGCGCGGGGGCGCGATGGCCGTCGTGGACCTGGAGGACGGTGAACTGCCCGACCTGGAGCAGGAGTTCCCTGGTGTCCACGTCGCCGTGCACTCCTCGCCCCGGCAGAAGGTCGTCACGGGTGACGAGGTGGCGGTCGCCCGGCTGGTGCGGCGACTGGAGGAGCGGGGGCGTGCCGCCCGGGCCATGCGGGTCGTCGGCGCCGGACACTCGCCCCAGGTGGACCCGCTGTTGCCGGAGCTGGTCGAGGCCCTCGCGGACCTCCGGGGACGGTCGCCGCGCATCCCTGTCTATTCCACCGTCCTCGACGACCCGCGCGGCGCCTGCGAGTTCGGCGCCGAGCACTGGGCCGCCAACCTGCGCCGGCCGGTGCGGCTCGACCGGGCTCTCGCGGCTGCTGCGGTGGACGGTCGTACCGCCTTCGTGGAGATCTCGCCGCATCCGGTCCTGGCCAGGGCCATCACCGACACCGTGCCCGACGCGCTCACCGTGGGCACACTGCGCCGCGACGCGGCCGGATCCGCCGCGTTTCTCGGGGAGTTGGGCGCCTTGTACGCGGCGGGGCTGTCGCTGCCGGTACCGGCCGGTCGGGTCGTCGACCTTCCGCTGCCGCGCTGGCGGCACGTCCGATACTGGTGGACGGACGGGCGGGGACGTGCAACAGCTGATCGGTCGCCGGGACCCGCCCCTGTCGTGGAGTCCCCACCCGCTTCAGTGGTGGCCCGAGTCGGTCACCACATCGCCGCCGTCACCGGTCATCCCACGGCCCGCATCACCCCCACGACCGCGTTGGCCGACCTCGGCCTGGACTCCCTGCTGGCCGTCCGGATCCGTACCGCCCTGGACCGTGAGTTCAGGATCGAGCTGCAGCTGCGCGACCTGTTCGACGCCACGACGATCAACGAAGTGGCGGACCGTGTACGGCAGTTGATGGACGAACCGTCCCCGCTCCGCACGCTGCACAGTGGCGGCACGGACACCCCGCTCTTCCTCTTCCACGCCGCCGGCGGCACCACCGACGTCTATCGCGCACTCGCCCAACTCCTGGGCGACGAACGGCCGGTGCACGGTCTCGACCGGATCGAGGACGCCCGTACCGTGTCGGAGAAGGCGCGGCGCTATGCCGACGCGATCAGCGCCGTCCACCCCAACGGACCGTGTGTGCTGGGTGGTTGGTCCTTCGGCGGGTTCCTCGCCCAGGAGACGGCACGCCTCCTCGTCGC
Source organism: Streptomyces sp. MBT53 (assembly GCF_016654115.1). Lineage (GTDB taxonomy): Bacteria > Actinomycetota > Actinomycetes > Streptomycetales > Streptomycetaceae > Streptomyces. The sequence continues at coordinate 12,027 of NZ_JAEQAZ010000010.1, read as the reverse complement.
CGCCGGGCGGGACGTCGAACTCGTCGCGCTCATCGATTCCGTACGCCCCCTCCACCGGCCCGGCCGTGTCCGCGCCCATCTCACCGGTTTCGCCCGGCACGTCGCCGACACGTATGGCGTCCACCTGTCCTTGCCGTACGACGAGTTGGTGGCCATGGACGACGACAGTGCGCGCATCGACGCCGTGCTGCGCACCCTGCGCGGGGCCGTGCGGGTGTCGCCCGCAGCGCTGGAGCACCAGCGTGCCTCCTACCTGGATCTGCGGATCGGCGAGGCGCACCGCCCGGGCCGGTACGAGGGCCCGGTGGTGCTGTACCGGGCCACGGAACCGGCGCCGCACACCGTGCGCGACCCGGCGTACGAGCGGGACGACGACGCGCTCGGCTGGGACGAGGTGTGCCCGCGCCTGACAGTCGTACCGGTGTCGGGGCATCACCTGTCGCTGCTCGACCCGCCGCACGTCGACGAGATCGCCGCCCATCTGCGGCGGGTGCTGGCCGCGCCGGGCGGAACCGCCGCACCGGCCTGAGGACCCGCCGACCCGACCGAGGAGCCGCCATGCCGCACCACCGCCCCGCCGCCACACCACAGCACCCCTCCGGGATCTCCCCGCGCGCTACCCTCCCGCAGCACCCTCCCAGTGGGATGTCCCGGCGAGCCGCCACGCGGGTCGCCGCGGCCACCGGGCTCGCCGTCCTGTTCGGCGCCACGGCCGGTGTGGGCCGGGCGCGGGCCGCGACGCAGGTCTCGGCGCGGACCTTCGACGTGTCCGTGTCCTCACCCGCGCTGGGCCGCAGCGCGCCGGTGCGGCTGATCCTGCCGTCGGACTTCGCCGCGCAGCCCGCTCGGACGTATCCCGTGCTGTATCTGCTGCACGGGGCGCACGACGACTACACGTCCTGGACCCGGGAGACGGACATAGAGGCCTTCACCGAGGGGCGCGACCTGATTGTGGCGATGCCGGACGCGGGGCCCACCGGTATCCCCAGCGTCTGGCGCGAGGGGCCGGACTACGAGACCTTCCAACTCCTGGAGGTTCCGGCGCTGTTGGCCCGCGACTACCGGGCGTCCGGTGTGCGGGCGGTGGCCGGGGTGTCCACCGGCGGCTACGGCGCGATGGCGCACGCGGCCCGGCACCCGGGCGCGTTCACCGCCGCCGCGTCGTACAGCGGGATCCTCGACACCACGGCGCCCGGAGTGCCCTCCCTGGTGGACGCCATCTTGGCCCGGGAGAGCCTGGCGCCTCGCACGCTGTGGGGCAACCCCCTGTTGAACGGGCTGACTTGGCGGGCCTTCAATCCGCGCGCCCAGGCCGGCGGGCTGCGTGGCACTCCGTTGTACGTGTCCAACGGCAGTGGTGTGGTCGGGGGTTCGGGCGACTGGCTGCCCGAGGCGCTGGAGAGTCTGCTGTGGCCGTCCGCGCACAGTTTCACCGGTGTCCTCGCGCTGCTCGGCATTCCGGTCACCACCCACTTCTATCCGGGGGGAGGGCACAGCTGGGCCTACTGGAAAGGGGAGTTCACCGCCTCGTGGCCGATGCTCGCCGCCGCGCTGGGGCTGCCGGAGTGATGTCGGTGCAGCCGGGGCACGGAACGGAGCGCAGGGGACGACCGTCCAACACGGGACGTCCCCCTCGTCCCACGGGCAACGGTCCGTGGGTGAGCCGCCTCCGGGGGAAAGGAGTGTCCGTCGTGGCCGTCCCCACCCCGCGCGGAGTTCCCGCCGATCCCGCCGCCGCTCCGGTCCCACCCGAGCTGGCCGAGCTGCTGCGCGCCCAACTGCCGCGCGTGGCCGACGAGGTGGAGGAGGAGGTCCGCAGACAGGTGCCCGAGTACGGGCTGCCGTCCGGCGCCGTCTACCGCGAGAATCTGCGGGCCGGTGTGGTGCAGGCGCTCACTCTGTTCATCGACCACATCGCGGACCCGCGCGACCAGCGGTCCGCGATGGCCACGACGTACTACGAGATCGGGCGTGGGGTTGCGCTGGACGGCCGCAGTCTGGACGCGGTGCAGTCCGCGTTACGGGTCGGCGGGCTGCACGCCTGGCGGCTGATGGGGCGGACGGCTGAGGAACTCGGCCTGGACTCGCAAGTCGTGGCCGCGCTGGGCGAGTTGGCGTTCCGTACCGTGCACGAGGTCGCCGAGGCGGCGGCCGCCGGTTACGCGGACGCGCGGTCCGGCAGCGCGGACGAGCTGGAGCGGCGGCGCCGACGGCTGCTCGATCTGCTGCTGGGCGACGGGCCGGTGTCCCCGGAGGAGGTGCACGACCTGGCGCACGGCGCGCGGTGGCGGGTGCCCTCGCGGGTCGCCGTCATCGCGCTGGCGGGGCCCGCGGATCCGCGGGCGGAGGACCGGCCGCCGGCGATGCCCGGCGCGCTGGCCGACATGGAGTCACGGCCGCCGCGCGTGCTGGTACCGGACCCGGAGGGCTACGGCCGGTTCGGCGGGCGGTCGTTCGTGCTCGGCCTGGGCGGCCGTCCGGCGGCGATCGGTCCCACGGTCCCGGTGGCCGAGGCCGCGCGGTCCTTGCGCTGGGCCACGCGGGCGCTGGGGCTGATGGGGCGCGGGGTGCTGCCACGGCAGGGCGTGGTGCTGTGCGCCGACCATCTGTCGACGCTGCTGCTGCACAACGACGAACCGCTGCTCGCCCAGTTGGAGGCCAGGGTCCTGGCACCGCTCGACGCGGCGTCCGAGGGCCAACGCGCCCGGCTGGCCGAGACGTTGCTCGCCTGGCTGCTCAGCGGCAGCAACGTCCCAGACGTCGCCGCGCGGCTCCACATCCACCCGCAGACGGTCCGCTACCGCCTGCGCCAGCTGGAGAAGCTCTTCGGCGAGTCCCTGCACGACCCGGGTACCCGCCTTGACCTGATTCTCGCGTTGCGTTCGGCGGCGTCGCGGGAGAACGAGCGCGACTCACGCGCCGACAAAAACAGGGACGGTTTCTGAATTCCCGTCCATAACACCCGGTGAAACAACGCGAATACCTTCGAGGTGTCCTTTCCACAGGCGCGTCGCACGCGCCCCACCCTCAAAGGATTCTCATGCGTATTCGCTTGTGCCTGGCCGCGCTCTCGCTGCTCGGCGGAGCCGGTCTCGCCACCCTCACCACGCCCACGGCGTCGGCCGCCACCTGCGCGGACCTCGACGTCGTGGCGGCTCGCGGCACCTTCGAGCCGGGGACTCTCGGTCTGATCGTCGGCGACCCGGTGTTCTCCGCGCTCCAGCAGAAAATCACCGGAAAGACCCTCTCCAGCTATGCGGTGAACTATCCCGCCGACCTTTCCCTGACGTCAGCGGCGACGGGAAATCTCGATGTGGTGAACCACGTCAACGCGCAGGTCGCGGCCTGTCCGAATCAGCGTTTCATTCTCGTCGGCTATTCGCAGGGGGCGAATGTCGTCGACAACTCCATAGGAATCAGCAGCGACGGCGCGGTGGTCGGCAGCCCGATCGTGGCGACGATCCCGGCGGCCGTCGAGCCGAGAGTCGCCGCGGTGCTGCTGTTCGGCAACCCGATCCGCGCCCTCGGCAAGAGCGTCACCGGCACCTACCAGAGCCGCACCATCGACTTCTGCGCCACGGGTGACCCCATCTGCCAGAACGGCGGGACGGACGTACTGGCCCACCTCGGCTACACATCCGACGCCGGTGCGGCGGCGACGTTCGCTGCGGGCAAGATCTGAGCCACAACAGCACTGCGGGGCTCGGGAGTTGATCCTCCCGGGCCCCTGTCGCCGTCGGCTACTTGGGTGCCGCGGCGAATCCGGCGAGGCTGCTGGAGACGACCTCGGGTCGGCCGTTGTTCTGCACGGGCGCCGCCGTCAGGACGTCCAAGTGCTGGTATCCGGGGGCGACCACCGGATGCAGGTCTGCTGGGATGCGGCCCGCGAGGAGACCGTCGCCCGCGAGCACGGTGAGTGTCGGGTTGGCCGTCAACCCGCCCGGGTGCACGACGAGTTGCTTCACCTGCGGGGAAGTCGCCAGCTCGATGTCGGTGACCAGCTTGGTCGGGAAGTACTGCTCGGTGAAGTCCAGTGGCTGCTCCCCCATGCTGCGGGCCAGCTCGTGGATGTCGGTGACCTCCTTTGAGGCGTTGGTGAAGGAGGTGCCGTCGGCCGAGCGGTACCCGGGGTCGTCGGCGGCGCCGACCCGGTCGTAGTTCCGCCAGGTGTAGAGCGGGCCGTGCGGCTGCGCCGGAATCGCCTTGTACTCGACGCCGAACAGCTGCGACTGCCCCGAACTCCCGTTGGCGGCGGGGAAGTTCTTGTCGGTGAGCGGTCCGCCGTCGAAGAGGCCCACGCTGCTCTGCAGGAACGCCAGCGGTTCGGAGTTGTCGTCCATGAGCGCGCCGAGCACGGCGTCGTTGGTGAGCCGGAAGTCCTTCACGGCGGGTGATCCGGTGAGGAAGGTTGCGGTGTCCTTGGAGAACAGGAACCGGTTCGTGGCCTCGATGTTGACGTTGGAGGGGAGGTTGGCGGGCAGGTCCGACTCGCCGTCCGGGTCGCGTGCGGCTCCCAGGCCGGCGATGGCGAGCAGGGTCATGGTCTCGGGGTTGAGCAGCACCGGCGCCGACAGGGAACGCGACAGCACCCCGCTGTCGAGCCCCGCCTGCACGACGGCGTAACCGAGCCCGATGTCGGGCAGGTTGGTGTCGTCGGGGATGCTGCCGCTCAGGTCACCGAGCGAGGTGGAGATCGTGGTGTCGAGGGCGAAGTAGCCGGCGCACTGGTTCTGTCCGGCGTCGGCCAGGGTGGCGGGGTTCCCGTCGAAGTCGGCCGCCGCGAAGTACCCGGTGATCACCCCGCCGAGCGAGTGCCCGCCGCACAGCACCTTCCTCTTGCGCGTGCCCTGATCGGGCAACTCGGCGACGAGCAGCTCGTATTCGTCCCGCACGGTCTGCTCGATGCCGAGCTTCGCCATCCAGCCGAGCCGGTCGTTGCCGACGAACCCGGCGAAGGTCCGGCCGCCGACGGCCCTGCCGCGGTAGTAGTAGTCGACGGCCGTGTGCTGGTCGCCGGAGGCGATACCGGTGGGATCCTCAAGGCAGTTGGAGCGCCGGTCCAGGGCCCAGAACTCGAAGTGCCGTCCCTGGGCGGCGGCTTGGGCGACCGTGTCGCGGGCGACGCTGTCGAAGGCTCCGGCTCCTTCCAGGATGCCGGGCTGGGCCACGAGGATCCGGTCGGCGTCGGCCGAGGCGCGCGGCCCGTCGGCGGAGCGGTAGCGCAGATACGACAGCCAGTCGCACGCCGCCGGGCGGGCGCCGAACGACTGCGGTAACGGCACTTTCACCCGCACCACCGACTCGATCACGCCGTCGGCGGGATGCGTCGACGCGACCGTGGTCTCGGTGCGCGCGCTCTCGCCCTGTGCCTGCGGGGCGGCGGCGGTGAGCGTGCCCGCGGTCACCAGTACCGCGAGCGCGGCACCGCGCCATGTCCTCGCCCTTGTCCGTCCTGTGCTGCGACTCGTGTTCATGGCCGGACCGTAGGGCGCTCGTGCCCCGGGGATCAGGCAGTGCTCACAAGAACGCAGCGCACGGCGAAGCGCTTGTCACCGGCCCGCAGAGAACAGGGGGCCTTCCGTGTCCGTCAGACGTCCTTGATCGTCGCGGTGACGGGCGTGCCGGTCTCCACCGTGCGGCTGACCGTGCACAGCCGGTCGTGGGAGACGGTGACCGCCCGGGGCAGGATGGCGCGGGCCCGGTCCCCGGCCTCGCCCTCCGGGAAGGTCACGGAGAAGGTGACCGCGAGGTCGGTCATCCGGTTGCCGAGGTCGTCGCTGACCTTGTTGCCGGTCACCGTGACGGTGAAGCCGTCGGGCTCCGCGTGCCGGGTGGTGGCCACGTCGACGTCGGCCGCGGTGCAGCCCCCGATCGCGGCGAGCAGCAGTTCGACGGGGGTGAACTCGGTGCCGCCGCCGTTCGCGGTGCCGAACTCGACGGTGCCGCCACGGGCGTTGGTGGCGATGAACCGGCCGGGGCCGGTGCGGTCGACGGTGACGAGGCGCTGTGGGTTGTCGCTCATGGTGGCGATCCTCCCAGAGAAGCGGATCACCCGGCGGAGGGCGTGGGGCCGTACGGGACGCGTACGACGGACACAGAACAGAACAACGCAAGATTCCGGTGTTCGACCTGTAGACCGACTCACTCGACTCTGCAATATTTCGATGAAACAACGCAAAATCCTGCCCCACGGTCCTCGCGCACAGCAGCGAGCAGCAGAGCACCGCACCGATCGTCCCGCACCTTTCTGCACCACTCCGTCAGGAATGAGCCGCCCTCGCCGCCCCACCGGCGCGCGAGCCTCCGCAGGAAGCGACCCCCGCATGACTCGACACAAGCAGAGATGCTCCGGGCGGCGCGCAGCGACCGCCGCCCTCGCCGCCACCGTCATGGTCCTGGGCCTGCCCGCCGTCGCCGCGCACGCGGCCGGTGGCCCCAACGCCGCAGCGGACGCCCGGACTTCGGCGGGCAGCACGCGCGGAAAGCACACCGCCGCGAACATCACCGACGGCGACCTCGACACCTACTGGCAGGCCGGGAAGAAGTCGGCCCAGTGGGTGCAGACCGACCTCGGGAAGAGCAAGCGCGTCCGCCAGGTCGTGCTGCGGCTGCCGGAGGGCTGGCAGTCCCGCAAGCAGACGTTCGCGCTCCAGGGCAGCGACGACGGCAAGAGCTTCGCCACCCTCAAGTCGTCGGCGCAGTACGTCTTCGGCCCCGCCAATGACAACACGGTGAAGGTCTCCATCCCCGCGACGCTCGCCCGGTACGTGCGCGCCGACTTCAGCGCCAACTCGGTCGCAGGCACTGCCCAGTTGGGCGAGATGCAGGTCCTCACGACCGCCGCCTCGACCCCCAACCTCGCCCAGGGCAAGCCCTTCAGCGAGAGCGGGCACGCGGACGTCTACGGCGCGGCCAACGCCGGTGACGGCAACCGCGACACCTACTGGGAGAGCACGAACAACGCCTTCCCGCAGTGGCTCCAGGTCGACCTGGGCTCGTCGGTGAAGATCAACCAGGTGACGCTGCGGCTGCCCAGCGGCTGGCCGAGCCGGAGCCAGACCTTCAAGATCCAGGGCTCGACCGACAACTCGAACTTCACCGACCTGACGGCCTCGAAGGCGTACACCTTCGACAGTTCCAACGACCAGTCGACGACGATCAGTTTCGACGCGACCACCACCCGGTACGTGCGTGCGCTGTTCACCGCCAACACGGGCTGGCCCGCCGGGCAGGCGTCCGAGCTGGAGGTCTACGGACCCGTCACCGGCGACACCCAGGCGCCCACCGCCCCGACGAACCTGGCCTACGCCGAACCCGCCACCGGGCAGATCAAGTTGACGTGGAGCGCGGCGACCGACGACACCGCCGTGACGGGCTACGACGTCTACGCCAACGGGCAGTTGAGGGCGAGCGTCGCCGGGAACGTCCTGACCTACACCGACACCCAGCCCGCCGCGAGCGACGTCACGTACTTCGTCCGGGCCAAGGACGCGGCGGGCAACGTCTCCGCGAACAGCAACAGCGTGACCCGCAAGGGGACGGGCGGCGACACCCAGGCCCCGACCGCGCCGGGCAACCTCGCCTACACGCAGTCGGGCAGCGACGTGAAGCTCACCTGGCAGGCGTCGAGCGACAACGTCCAGGTGACCGGCTATGACGTGTACGCCAACGACCAGCTGCTCAAGTCCGTTGCGGGTGACGTGACTTCGTACACCGACACCCCCTCCGCGACAGCCACGGTCACCTACTACGTGAAGGCCAAGGACGCGGCCGGGAACGTGTCGGTGGCGAGCAACAGCGTCACCCGGGCGGGCAACGGGGCGGGTTCCGACCTCGCACAGGGCAAGCCGATCGAGGCCTCCTCGTACGTCTTCACCTACGTGGCCGCGAACGCCAACGACGGTCAGATCGCGACCTATTGGGAGAGCGGGGGCGGCGCCTATCCGGCCACCCTCACCACCAAGCTGGGTGCCAACGCCGATCTGAGTCAGGTCGTCGTCAAGCTCAACCCGGACGCCGCGTGGTCGACGCGTACGCAGAACATCCAGGTGCTCAGCCGTGACCAGGACGCGACCGCGTTCACGAGTCTCGTCGCGGCGAAGGACTACACGTTCAACCCGGCCACCGGCAACACGGTGACCATCCCGGTCTCCGGCGCGGCGGCCGACATCCAGCTCAAGTTCGCCTCCAACACGGGCGCCCCGGGCGGGCAGGTCGCCGAGTTCCAGGTGATCGGCACCCCGGCCGCCAACCCGGACCTGAAGGTCACCGGCATCACCAACTCGCCTGCGGCGCCTGTCGAGTCGGACGCGATCACGCTCTCCGCGACCGTCACCAACAGCGGCAGCAAGGCGTCGAAGGCGACCGACCTGAACTTCACGCTGGGCGGCACGAAGGTCGCCACGGCCGATGTCCCGGTCCTGGCGGCCGGCGCGGCCACGACGGTCACCGCGAGCATCGGCGCCCAGGACGCGGGCAGTTACCCGGTCGGCGCCGAGGTGGACCCGTCGAACAAGGTCATCGAGCAGAACGAGGGCAACAACGCCTTCACCCGCTCCGACGCCCTCGTCGTCAAGCCGGTCTCCAGCTCCGACCTGGTCGCCGCACCGGTGGCCTGGACCCCGTCCAGCCCCTCGGCGGGCGACAACGTCGCGTTCAGCGTGGCGATCAAGAACCAGGGCACGACGGACTCGGCCTCCGGCACGCACGGCGTCACGCTGACGGTCCAGGACGCGAACGGCGCCACCGTCAAGACACTCACCGGCTCCTACAACGGCACCATCGCCTCCGGCCAGACCACCGCACCGATCAGCCTCGGCTCGTGGACGGCCGTCAACGGTAAGTACACCGTCAAGACGGTCATCGCCGACGACGCCAACGAGGTGCCGGTCAAGCGGACCAACAACACCACCACACAACCCCTGTTCGTCGGCCGCGGCGCCGACATGCCGTACGACATGTACGAGGCCGAGGACGGCACGGTCGGCGGTGGCGCCACGGTCGTCGGCCCCAACCGGACCATCGGTGACGTCGCGGGCGAGGCGAGCGGCCGCAAGGCGGTGACCCTCAACTCGACGGGCCAGTACGTCGAGTGGACCACCCGCGCGGCGACCAACACGCTGGTCACCCGCTTCTCGATCCCGGACGGCACCGACTCCACCCTCGACGTCTATGTGGACGGCCAGTTCCTGAAGGCGATCGACCTCACCTCCAAGTACGCCTGGCTGTACGGCAACGAGACCGCGCCCGGCAACTCGCCGAGCGCCGGAACGCAACGCCACATCTACGACGAGGCGAACCTGCTGCTCGGCAAGACCGTCCCGGCAGGCTCGAAGATCCGTCTCCAGAAGGACGCGGCCAACTCCTCCACCTACGCGATCGACTTCATCAACCTCGAACAGGCGACGGCGATCCCGAACCCGGACCCGGCCGCCTACACGGTCCCGGCCGGCTTCTCCCAGCAGGACGTGCAGAACGCGCTCGACAAGGTCCGCATGGACACCACGGGCAAGCTCGTCGGCGTCTATCTGCCCGCCGGCGACTACGAGACCTCCAGCAAGCTCCAGGTCTACGGCAAGGCGGTCAAGGTCGTCGGAGCGGGCCCGTGGTTCACCCGCTTCCGCGCCCCCTCCTCGCAGGAGAACACCGACATCGGCTTCCGCGCCGAGTCCACGGCCAACGGCTCGACGTTCTCCGGCTTCGCCTACTTCGGCAACTACACGTCCCGAATCGACGGCCCCGGCAAGGTGTTCGACTTCTCCAACGTCTCCAACATCACCATCGACAACATCTGGGCCGAACACATGGTGTGCCTCTACTGGGGCGCCAACACCGACAACATGACCATCTCGAACTCCCGCATCCGGGACACCTTCGCCGACGGCATCAACATGACGAACGGCTCCACGGACAACCACGTCGTCAACAACGACGCCCGCGCCACGGGCGACGACAGCTTCGCCCTCTTCTCGGCGATCGACGCGGGCGGCGCCGACGAGAAGAACAACCTCTACGAGAACCTGACGTCGACCCTCACCTGGCGTGCGGCCGGTATCGCCGTCTACGGCGGCTACAACAACACCTTCCGCAACATCCGGGTCGCCGACACCCTGGTCTACTCCGGCATCACGATCTCCTCGCTGGACTTCGGCTACCCGATGAACGGCTTCGGGACCGATCCGACGACGATCGAGAACGTCTCCCTGGACAGAACGGGCGGCCACTTCTGGGGCTCCCAGGTCTTCCCCGCCATCTGGGCGTTCTCGGCCTCGAAGGTCTTCCAGGGCATCCGGGTCAACGACGTCGACATCGACAACTCCACCTACGGAGGGGTCATGTTCCAGACCAACTACGTAGGCGGACAACCGCAGTTCCCGGTGAAGGACACCATCTTCACCGACATCTCCATCACCAACTCCAAGAAGAGCGGAGACGCGTTCGACGCCAAGTCCGGGTGGGGCATCTGGGCCAACGAACTCCCCGAACCCGGTCAGGGACCGGCCGTCGGTTCGGCCACCTTCGTCAACCTGCGGATGAGCGGCAACGCCCAGGACATCCGCAACACCACGTCCACCTTCACGATCAACGTCCAGTAGCTCAGGACATCACCCCATGACGCGGGGCCGCCCTTCCTGACAAGGGCGGCCCCGTTTCACGCTGTTGACGTGCCTACCAGCCGACGGCGACCAGCAGCCACTGCGGACTGGCGTGCGAGATGAAGGAGGACTGGCCCGCGACGTCGTCGTAAGGGAAGCCGTAGGCAAGCTGGTTGATGGCGTTGTCGTGCCAGAACTTGGCGTAGTAGTTGGCGGGTGCCGCCTTGTAGAACTGCGCCGGGTCGGACTGCTGCGACGCCGGCAGGGTCGCCACATGGCGGTTGAGGGCGGCGCACATGTTGGGGTCGGCCGCCAGTGAGGCCGCGCAGCCGAAGATGTCGGAGGTGGCCGCGTTCACGCCGACCGACTGGGCGTACGACGTGAAGTAGCTGGCGTTGGCGCCGCCCGTGCGGAAGCTCGGGTCGCTGCCGGGCGCGATGATCCGGTACGGCGCCTGGGTCTGGGCCAGCACCTTGAACTGGGTCGGCACCGCGTCGGTGAAGCGTTGGAAGGTGGTCGCGCGGTCCTCGGCGAAGGTGGCCCGGTTCTCGCCGACCTCGGTGTCGTAACCGTCCTTGCTGTGCAGGCGCATGGCGAGTTTGAGGCCGAAGGCGTCGACGCGGGTGGTGTTGCCGTTGAAGACGTTGCTGCCGACCGTGAACTCGATGAAGTCGTAGTACGAGCTGGTGGGTGAGCCGAGGTAGAAGTACATGCGGCCCGCGGAGTTGGCGGGCATGTCGAGGTAGGGCTGTTCGGCGATGGAGTGCGTCTGCCCGTTGAAGCTCCAGTACACCTGGCTGTCGGGGTACTTGCCGTTGGTGCGGTTGAGGATCTTCACCTCCACGGCGTTGTTGGCCGCGGGGATGTCGCTGGTGCTGCCCCAGAAGTCGTCGGGCGGGGTGGTGCTTCCGGGGCCGTAGACCTGGAACTCCCAGAGGGAGTAGCCCCATTGGGTGGCCCGGGCGGTGCCGTAGACGCGGACGTAGCGTCCGCTGCCGGTGAGGGTGATGTTCTGGGTGCCGCCGGTCGAGGTGGTGGTGGAGTAGACGGTGGTCCAGGTGGTGGCGTCGGTCGAGGTCTGGATCTGGTAGCCGGTGGCGTAGGCGGTCTCCCAGTTCAGCGAGACGCGGGTGAGCTGCTGGACGGTGCCGAGGTCCACCTGTATCCACTGCGGATCGGCGAAGGCGGAGGACCAGCGGGTCCCGGTGTTCCCGTCGACGGCGGCGCTCGCGGGGAAGGACGCGCTCTCGGTCGAGGACGCGACGGCGGGCCGTCCCTGGGACAGGAGTTGGTCGGCGGCGCGGGCGGGCGAGGGGGTCAGGGCGGCGAAACAGGCGACGATCAGGACGACGACCAGACCGAGAGCGGTGCGGGAACGTAGGGCGGCGGGTGAAGGTCTGCCGGTGGTCTGCATGGGGGGTCCTACCTTTCT
>NZ_JAEQAZ010000109.1 GCF_016654115.1 Streptomyces sp. MBT53 | reverse complement strand
CCGGAGCCCCGGGCGTCAGCCCGGAGCCCGCCCCGGCCCCGCCGGCGGACGAGCCGCGGGGCTTCCTCGCCTCCGCCCTCACCCCGATTGCTCCCGCCCACCCGGCTGCCGACGACGCCGACGACGACGAGGCCGCCGGATCGAGCGCCGACTACCACGCGGGGGACTACGAGGAGACCGAGGAGGGCGCCGCCGCCCAGGGCGACAGCGTGATGCGCGCCTTCCTGATGGCGGCCGTCGAGCGGTGGCGCAAGGGTGCCGGGGCGAACGTCAAGGCGCTGGAAGTCGAGAAGGCCAAGGCGCAGGCGCGGCAGACCCGCACCAACCACACGATCAGCGAGAACCGGGTCGGGGGCGCCACCACGACCAACACCAACGAGAACAAGGGCAACAAGGACGCCAAGTCGGCGAACAACCGCACGCACGCGGTGAACAACGGCCACCAGGCGAAAAGCAACCGGGACGACAAGAACGCCTCGAACCGCAACCGGGACGACAAGAACCACCGGCAGAACCAGGGCAAGACCAACCGGGACGACAAGACGTCCTCGAACAAGGACGACAAGAGCAGCTCGGCCAAGGACAGTTCGGCGAAGACGTCCAAGGACGGCAAGAACCACAACACCGACTCGAACGCCAACAGCCGCTCGGCGAAGTCCTCGAACGACTCGAAGAATTCCGGCGACTCCAAGACAGCGAGCGATTCGAAGACGGCCAAGGGCGACCAGCGGACTACCACCGTCCATGACGGTGAAGGCGGCGGAGCTCTCGCTCCGAACCGCAAGACTGACCCCAAGGCGGGCGAGCCGACCGGCGAGAAGCAGCGGCCCGGCACGACCGAGGCAGAGAAGGGCAAGCCGGGGCAGCAGCAGCCGAACGGCCAGCAGTCCCCCCAGCCCGCCGACACCACCCCGGCCGCGGCTGGCACCCGCCCCCGCACGCAGACCGCCCGAGAGGCCGGATACCGCGACGGCCACCGGGCCGCGCGCGGCGTCGCCCAGGTCCGCGCCTATGTCGACGGCACCCGAGACGGATACACCGACGGCACCGAGCAGGCCACGAAGGAAAAGGTCCAGCTCGACAAGGCCCGCGACGACCGCAAGCAGCAGCGCGCCGGCACACAGCAGAACCCGCAGCAGACCAATACGAGTGGAGAACAGCAGCCGGTGAGCGACACGAATAACGTCGTCCCGATCACGGTCAAGGGGATCGACAAAGAACGCGTCTACCTCGGTGACGGCGCGGCACGCGAGTCGATGACCCGTGGTGAGGTCCGCAGCCTGAAGACGTTCGAGCGACGGCTGAAGGCGCGTTCCGCGCAGATGATCAAGGCCGCTGACGTCCTGAAGGCATTGGTGGCCTACGAGAAGGAACAGGCGCGCAAGGCCGCCGCCCTGGCGGAGAAGGCCAAGAGCGTCAAGGGCGGCGAGAAGCTGATCCCGAAGCTTCTGCGGATGGCCGAGGCGGCGAAGCAGGAGGCGGCGGCGGCCGAGGAGGCGCACAAGCAGGCCGTACGTGCCGCCGAGTCCGTAAAGGTGCTCCTCGCCAACGTCGAGAAGCGCGACGGCCTGATCTACAAAGCCGTGGTGGACAGCCCCGAGACGATGCCCGCCGAAATGGCGTTCTACCAGGAGACCGCGTAATGGCTGTCAAGATCACGTACAAGCAGCTCCGCACTGAGGTGCAGGCACTCGCGAAGAACGTCCGCAAGGGCGGCGAACAGGTCCGACAGCGCGCCAAGGCGATGGAGGCCGCTGCGAAGGACACCGGTCGGGTTGCCGAGTCCATCGGCCGTATGGGAGTCGCTCAGGCCACCATCGCCGAAACCGCCGACCTGGCCAAGATCATGGACGGAACGTCGAAAGCGATCCTGACGTATTCGACCAGCACGGACACCACGGGGAAGGCCGCCGAAGCTGCCGACGCCCAGGCGAAAGCCTCCCACGACGGCATCAACACCGCCGTGGGCCGCAGCCCCGACCACGCCAAGGATCACCGCTGGTACCGGCAGGAATAGCCGGACACGCGAACGGGGCGCGCTTCCAATGCCCGGCAGCGCGCCCCGCCCATGGCCCCATCAGTGCTGAGAACCAGGAAGGACCCTACCCCCGATGAACACCGCCACCGAGCGCCGCATCGCCTACGCCACCACCGCGGCCCCCGTCATCATCGGCGCCGGCGCCCCGTTGCTCGAATCCGGCGCCGCCGGTCTCGCCGGACTGGTCGTCGGCGGTGCCGGGGCCTTCGCCGCGGCTAACTACATGAACCGCGTCCCGAACTCCGTAATGGAACAGATCCCCGGGAACGAAATCATCCGCGCCCACCGCTCGACCCTCTTTCTGTCGTCGGTGACGTCCTCGGCGGCCCTCGCCGTCGGCGCCCTCGGCGGCGGGACTGGCGCGGACAACCTCGCCTTCGGCTTCCTGGCCTTCCCCTCGGTGCCCGCGCTGGTCTCCCTCGCGTGGTGGGGCGGCGTCGCCCTGGTCCCGCTCAAGCTCCGCGCCGTGTTCAGCTCAAAGAAGCCGAGCAAGGCCAAGGCCGCACCCTCCGCGCAGGCCGCCACCAAGACGGTGCAGACATCGGGTGCCGTCGCCGACATCTACCGCAAATGGGCGGAGTTCATCAGCGGTGAGGAGGGCACCAACCCTTACCAGGAGCTGACCGTACGCGGGGTGTCGGTCGACTCGTGGCGCGGCGTCATCCGCGCCCCCATGCCCCAGCCGGTCAACGTCACCCGGGAGACCGTAGGCGCCCTCTACGAGGTCCCCGCAGACCAGGTGACCATCACCCCCGGCACCCACCCCGGCGAGAAGCTGATCACCGTGCACCTGGTGCCGCCGCCGGAGATGGACCCCAACACCCTTGAGGGCGCATGGCTGTTGCGCGTGGCCCGCAAGAGCGGCCCCATGCCGCACACCCACCTTGAAGGCGTCCAGGACGACCCCAACACCGGAGGAAAGGCCGCGCTCGTCGTCGCCGACGAGAACATTTCCAAGCTGCCCTCACCCGACCGTATGGAACTTGCCGGCGCGCTGCGGACGAACCCGCTGCTGATCTCATACGAGCCGCGACTCAACCCGCGTGAGGGCGTGATCCGCATCATGCACACCAACCCCCTCGAAGAGGGGCGGGCCTTCCCCGGCCCGCACGTGCTGAAGACCAACGCGAACGGGTACGTCGTGCTCGGGCAGGGGATCAGTGGGCACCCGGCCCGGGTGCAGATGGCTGACCCCAAGCTGGGCGCGCAGCACATCTGCATCTGTGGCGTCACCGGCTCCGGCAAAGGCGGCGCCGGTCAGCTCGTGGCCCTCTCCGCCCACGCCAACGGTCACGCCGTCATCTACGCCGACCCCAAGGGCTCCAGCAACCCGGCTGTAGAGGAGCTGGCCGCGCACTCCGGCACTGGCCTTAAGGGCGCCCTCGGCGCTCTCCGCGTGGCCTACAACCTGCTTCAGCACCGAATCGCCGAGAGCGCCGAAAAGGGTCAGAAGAACTTCGCCGCCACGAAGGAGCGCCCCCAGGTCACCGTCATTCTGGACGAGGCGTCGCGGCTCCTGGGCGAGGAGGCGCCCGACAGGAAGGAAGCGGCGTTCATCGTGGACGCCATCGCCACACAGGGCCGCAGCCTCGGTGTGCAACTCGTGCTGATCAACCAGATTCTTCAGCTCGACCAGCTCGGCGGACTCTCCTCGATCCGGGACAACATCATCTATGGCGGCGCGCTGATCCTGCTGCGCTCCGACTCCAGCCAAAAGAACCTGGTCGACCTGCCCGACCACTTCGAGGGCTGCAACCCCGCCGACATCCCGGCCGTCTGGCGTGAGGAACGCGGGATCATCTTCGACCCGGACATGCCCGAGGACGACCCCCGCCGCACGTTCGGCCTGGGCTACATCGCCGGACCCGGCGGACACCCCGAGATGATGCGCGTCTGGATTCTGGAAGACGCTTCTCCGTACATCGATCACGGCCAGATCGCCGCCCCAGTCGACATGCCGAACTGGGACGACCGCGAGGAGCTCGCCCTCGTCTGCGTCTTGGAGGACGAGGAAGGTAACTGGTCCGTCGGCGAGATCACTGTCGCTGCCAGCCGTGAACCGTCCGCTGACGACAAGGTTGTGGCCGTCCTCGCCGAGCACGCCGACCCGCTCGAACTGGAAGTCATCTACCTGCACAAGGACGCCATCGGCGAGGCCGCCGGACTGGAGGGCTCGACCCTCAACAACGCACTTTCCAAGCTGGTGAAGGCCGACAAGATCCACCGGCAGAAGAAGGACGGCAAGGAGGTGCGGGGCATGTACGGCGCGGGCCCCGAACCCGTCACCGGCTGACCGGCGCCGGGGCCGCACACAGAGGCCCCGGCCGCCCGCCGCCCGATGCGCCGAGTCGTCGCAGTGGGGCGCGTCCCGCACATGCCGGCGCCGTGTCAACCCTGGCCGCCACGCCCGCCTCAATTCCCAGACCAAGCACCCCGCCCGCTCATCATGGGGGCGGGGTGCTCCGCAGTTCGGCGCGTACGCCGAACTCGTTACACCCCACGCGAGCCCAGACTCGCCGACAGGAGGAACTCACTTGCCCGCCGCCATTCCAGCCCTGCCGGATCTCCAGCGCTACACCGGATGGGACCAGGTACCGGACACGCTCGCCACAAAGACCCAACTCGCCCAGATGGACCCACCGCTCAAACCCGGTGGTGAACCGGTCGCCCAAGTCCTCTACCACGGCAACAGTTACGCGCCCTTGTTCGAGAAGGCCGCCGCCGTCCCTAGGCGCAAGGCCACCCCGGCGCAGCGGGCCGCCCTCGACCGCGCCCGCGAGCTGCAACACATCTGCCGACGCTGCGACACCCGCGAGAAGGAACCGCTCGGCCGCGGTCGACACTGCGACCCCTGCCGCCTCGCCGTACGGCTGTGGACCGAGCATGACACCGCGCAGCGCGCCGCCCGCGAGCTCATCGCGAACCCCTCGGCCCTGCTGGTCGTCGTGGCCGCCGAAGCCGACCGCGACGCCCCGCCGGCATCGGTGGCCGTCGTCCGGCTCCACGACCGGCACGTGTTGTACGCGGCCCCGGCCGGGACCGCGGGCAGTGCCGAGCGCGCCGCCGTCCTCGACCAGCTCGACGAACTGACGACCGGCGCGGCCGTCGTATGGGAGAGCGACCGCGCCCCGGTCAACAGGTACCCCACCCGGCTCTTGGCCCCGGCCGACCAGCCGCCGCACTTCAACGCTCCTTCGGAGGAGTTCCGCCGAGTGCACCCGTGGGCCGCGGTGGCAACCGTCTACGTCGCCAGCCTGTGGCGCGCCTGGTACGCGTGGACCAGCCACCCCACCTCGGGCCACCCCGATATGCCGTGGGACGGCACCCTCCCGTGGTCCCGGTCGACCGCAGCCGACGACGACGGCCGCGGCCTGGTCGAGCTCCTCCATCGGATCGCCGACGGCACCGAGCCGGTGTGGGATCAAGCGGCCTGGGTGGTCGACGGCCACGGAGCACCGTCCATCGACCGCGCCTGACCCACCCGGGCGTTCGAGCGCCCGCCCTGCACGGGGCGGGCGCTCTGTTCGCGGAGTGCGCCCCGCAGTCGAGCAGGACTAGCCGCTCCCGACCGCACCGCCGAGCGACGCCGATCTAGGCTTGCGACGGAACAGGGAGGCTTTGACATGACCACACGGGGGGACGGGCGCACCGTACGGGACGCCTGGACGGCACTTCGATTCGCATTGCTCCGCACCGCCTTGTGCGTGCTGGCCGTGATCGTCGGGAGCGGCGGCATGGTCGCTCTGCGAGGCTGGCACTCCGCACCGTCGTACGCCTCGGTCCTCGCTGCCCTCCTCGTCGTCCTCACCCTCGGCGGCCTCCTGTGCGGCCTGTTCTACGGCGGTTGGGCCGTGGCGATCCTCGTAACGGCCCTTCTGCAAGGGGGCCTTGGACTCGCCGGTGTCCGACTCGGCAAGAGCGCCGACCGGTCCGAGACGGACGACGGCCGAGGCGGCGGAGACTGACCCGCTCGCGCAGACAAAGGCGCCCGACTCCCTGACCGTCGATAGGGAGCCGGGCGCTGGCATGTGGTGGGGCGGGTTTACGTGGGGGGCGCGCTCGCCGCGAGCTGCTGCTCGCGCTCCCGGGCGAGGGCCTCGCGCGTCAGGCGGACCGCGTCGAACCCCATCCGTATTCGCTCGGCGCGCTCCCACAACTCCGCCCGTCGCTCCTCGGTCACCATCACTTCCACGCCCCCGGCTCGACCGTGACGTACACCCAATACGCGTGCCGGAACTGCTGATGTCCGGTGTCCCGCGTGTGCCTCGCCATCCATTCGGTGACCTCGGCAACGTCCTCGACCAGGCCGGACGTCTGGCCGCACGCAGCGTTGTCCCCCGTGATGCACACCGCCTGAAACTCGGGATAGGCCAACTCGTCCGCGTTGACGCCGGGTTGAGTGGTGACGTCGAATTCCCGGAGCCGGTACGTGCGGGCCGCCGAACTCACGGCTTGCTCCTCGGCGGGTCGCCGTGGTGGGTGTGGCCGCCGTACTCGCCGGTCAGCGGGTCGCGCGTGCTGACGGTCATGGTGAGCGTGTACTCCCACATGCCCTCGACCGGCCCGGGTGTGCGGGCGAGCGAGAGACCGTGGGGCTCAAGAGTGGGGGCGCGCCGAGCGGCATCGGCCGCCGCTTGGAGCGCGTCGGCCGGAGTCGCGCCCGTGCACACCAGGGCTGTAAGGGCGGACACCGAGACGTCGCTCGTCTCCTCGTCGCCGAGCTCGCTCACGACGTCTCGGGCCACATCGAGGGTGCGAACGAGATCCGTAGCGAACAGCGGCGGCCTGCCGCCGATCCGGGGCGACTCGACCGCGGACTCGGTGGAGCCGCGTACGACTGGAAGATGCACGGAACCGCCCCCTTCGGGGTGCGGTGTGCCGTTGGGTACATGCGCCATGACGGGACGGTAAGGGCAGCCGGGCCCGAGGATGGCACGCAATGTGCGTGCCTTGTCGGTCTACGCCATATGTCCCCAGCTCATAAAGGATGAGCCGAGCGAATGGCGGGGCTGGTGGGGCCGGGAACGATGGCGGGCCCCCGGTGCTCAAATCACCGGAGGCCCGCCCCCAGGATACGGAGTCCTTTTCCGGGTGCCAGCCGTTCTGCAGGACGGCCGGCACCCCTGGGAAAGGGGCCGCCCCCGGAGCCAAGGCGCGGAGGCTCCGGGGGCGGTGAGGGGACCTCGGACAGCCACGGGGGGAGCTGTCCGAGGAGTTCAGCAGCGCGCAGGCGCGCCGAGTCTGTCGGCCGTGAGGAGTGCCTCGCGCAACGCGGTGGCGTCAACGTAGCGCACTCCCCAGGAAGTTGGACGGCTGATCCATGCGGCATGCGTCGTTCCCGCCCCCTTGTCGGGGACCATGACCCACCCTCCGCGCGAGAGCGGGCGGACGCCTTGGACGTCCTCGAACTGATCGGCCGCGGTCCCGGCTCGAACCTGCACGATCAGCTCTTGTTTGCAGTAGTCGGCGAACAGGGGATGCCCCTCGTCCTGCGGTAGGCCGAGAACATCGAGGGCGGCGAGGCCGCGCTCAAGAGGAGCGATCACGACGGCATCCCAGTGAATGCCGCAGGGCGCGAACCTCATTGCAGAGCTCTCGGCCAAGCGCAGCTCGACGGCGGTCGCGTCGTTGGGGGAGACGAACGCGGCCCACTTACAAGCGGTTTCCTGGGACTCGGCCATATCTGGACGGTAGAGGGCGTACAACGGACTGTAGGCACGCAAAGTGCGTGCATCGTGATTCCGGCCCGGAGCAATGTCCATGGACGCGCAGGAGTTCGGGCGTCGTGTCGCCTACTGGCGAGACCGTCGCCGCATGACGCAAGAGACCTTCGGCCGCCTGATGGGACAGTCCCGCAGATGGGCCCAAGATGTCGAGCGAGGCGAACGGCAGCGCGACCCCAACCTCTCCGTGGTCGAGCGCGCGGCCCGCGTGCTGCAAGTCGACGTCGGAGTGTTCCTCTCCACCGCTCCGGCGGTCAAATGCCTGGACTCGTTCGAGCTCGACGTGATCCGCCGGACCCTGCAACGGCACGACGTGATCACGGGAGCGGTGGAGGACGACGGCACCGATCCGCTCCCCGTCACGGTCCTGCACGGCCGCCTCGACCATGCCAGATCCGCCTTTCAAGCGGGGCATTTCGCGTCTCTCGGGCGGCTCGTCCCCGAGCTCCTCGTCGACACCAACCGCGCCGCCGCCCGCCACCAGCACGAGGACCAGCTCGAAGCCTTCCGGCTCCTCTCCTTCACCCTCGAACTCATCGAGGGCGCGGCGATCAAGTACGGCGATACCGACCTCGCGCTCGTGTCCGGACACCGCGCCGTGACCGCCGCCGAGCGGTCCGAGGACCCCGTCAACATGGCATCGGCCGCGCGTCACCTCGCCGACGCCATGACCATGCACGGCCAACCCCACGCCGCCGCCGAGTTCGCCATCAGCGCCGCGGCCCGCCTCGGACCCCACTTGCGCACTCGCGGCGAGGACGGCACCTCAGTGTTGGGCATGCTGTACCTCAAGGCCGCCATGGCGCAGGCCACGGCCGCCGCACTCGACGACAAACGGGCCGCCGCGGCGGCCCGCGCGGTCCCCGACCTCCTCGACCAGGCCGACCAGCACGCCGACGAGCTCGGGTTCGACGGCAACAGCCTGTGGACCGCGTTCGGTCCCACCAACTCGAAGTTGTACCGCGTCGCCGCACACGTCCAGCTCAGCGCAGGCGCGGACGCCGTCGCCGTCGCCCACGCCATCCCCAACCCGCGCCGCGCCGCGCTGCCCAAGGAACGCCGCGCCCACCTCCTTACCGATCTCGCCCACGGACTCACGCAGGCCGGACGCCGC
The DNA here is from genome assembly GCF_016654115.1 of Streptomyces sp. MBT53. Classification (GTDB taxonomy): domain Bacteria; phylum Actinomycetota; class Actinomycetes; order Streptomycetales; family Streptomycetaceae; genus Streptomyces. The sequence continues at coordinate 20,734 of NZ_JAEQAZ010000109.1, read as the reverse complement.
GTCGAGGCGGTCGACGCCCTCCTCGACGCCGAGCAGGAGGCAGAGGAAGAGGTCCGGTGTCGACCCCGAACCCGGCAACTCGTCGACGACTTACGACTCTTGGGCGCCGGTTCGGCTGAGGGCCGCTTGCGGGCGCTCGCCGCACGCTGTGGACTGCCCACGTGAAAACTCTGTACGTGATCGCCTGCGCCGCCCCGCCCGCCCGACGCCTCACCATCCCCATTCGCGCCGCGCAAAAATCGGGCTGGGACGTCTGCCTCATCCTCACCCCGGACGCCCATCGATGGATGGCGGAGGACGCCGAGGGCAACCTCGACGAACTCCGCGAGCTGACCGGCCACCCCGTCCGGCACTCCTACAAGCTCCCCTCGGAGCCTGATGTCCTGCCCGCGCCGGATGCGCTCCTCGTCGCCCCGCTCACTTCGAACAGCCTCAACAAGTGGGCCGCCGGCATCAGTGACACGCTCGCCCTCGGCCTGATCACCGAGGGCATCGGCAAGGGGCTGCACATCGTTGCCCTCCCGCACTGGAACGATGCCCAGGACCGGCACCCGGCCGTCCGGCGCAGCGTCGCCGAGCTGCGCGAGGCAGGCGTGACCGTGCTCCTCGACGACGGCCAGAGCGGGCCCGGGTACGCCCCCCACCCGCCCGGCCGCGGCAACCTCGACGCCTACCCGTGGGAGCTCGCCCTCGACGCCCTCCCGCCGGCATCCTGACCCACCGCCAGCGCCCGACTTCTGGGGAGCCGGGCGCGGCGCCTGCCGGAATGACTCTCAGCGTGTGCTCATCCGTGCTGCTTCGGTGTTGGTGCGGGCGTTCACCCCCCGAACGTCGATAGCCCCCGGCCTTCGAGGGGGAAGACCAGGGGCCACCTGCCATGACAGGGCGGTCACCAGACCCAGCGGTTCCCAACCCCACGCCGGCGAGAACTGGGACCGCACGACATTCCGATGCACGCATGTCACCTTGCCCAACGCCCAAAATCCAGCGCAGTCACGCCCGCGTCAACCACCCACGTCAGCACGACGCTTCAAGCAGTCTCCAGACCCGAGGTTCAGACACAGGCACTCAACCGTCTGCCCACGCTCTGAACGCTGACGGCGGATGCTGTCTCCTTCGGCTCTCTCATCGGTCGTCTGCGACCGGCGACGCTGCACCTTGAGAACGGGATTCGGCTGGACTGGAGTTCTTCGGGGGCGGGCTGTTGCGTCTGCGGCAGATGATCTTTCGTGCGCTCTAGAGTCGGGGCAGTCTTCCCGGTGGCGTCTCGCCGCCGGGATTTCGTTGTTCCTGGGGGGAGTTGGATCTTGCGGAAAGCGCGGCTGCTGAACTGGACGGCGGGGGCTGGCCCCCGGATTGGTTGGGCGGCCCGCGTCCGGGAAGCGGGGGCGCCCCTCGCGGTCCGCCCGTACCGGCTGCACTTCACCGCCCGCGTGCTGTCGTGGACCGGATCGGCGGTCTCGCCGATCGCCCTCGCCTTCGCGGTACTGCACATCGGCGGGGGAGCGGGCGCGCTCGGCCTGGTCCTCGCGGCGAGCGTCGCGCCGCAGATCCTTCTACTCCTGGTGGGCGGAGTCGTCGCCGACCGGGTCCCGCGCGCCCGGGTCATGCTGTGGTCCAACATTGTGTGCGCGTTCTTCGAGGGCCTGGCCGCGGTGCTGCTGTGGCTCGGGACGGCCCGGGTGTGGCAGCTGGTGTTCATGTCCGGGATCTGTGGCGCGGCGGCGGCGTTCTTCAACCCGGCCGCGGGCGGCATCGTGAAGGAAGTGGTGCCGGCCGAAGCCCGGCACGCGGCGAACGCGCTCCTGAAGATCGCGCAGAACCTCGTCAAGGTCAGCGGGCCGGCCCTCGGTGGTCTCCTCGTCGCCGCGTTCGGGTCGGCCTGGGCCATTGGATGGGACGCGGCCACCTTCGCGGCCTCGGCCCTCCTGTTCGCCCGGATCGACCTCAAGCCGGGCGCGGTGAAGGTGAAAACGGGGTGCCTGGCCGATCTGCGGGACGGCTGGACCGACTTCCGCTCCTGCCGCTGGCTGTGGGTGATGGTCGTACAAGGTGCATTCGTCGTGCCGGTGTGGCTGGTCGGGTACCAGCTCCTCGGCCCGGTCTACGGCGAGCGGTTCCTCGGCGGCGCCGGACTGTGGGGCCTGGTCGTCTCCGGGTTCACGGCCGGGTTGGTGGCCGGGGCCGCGGTCGCGCTGATGTGGCGGCCCCGGATGGTCGGCCGGGTGGTGTGCGTGGGTACCGGGTCGCTCGCGCTGCCGCTCGCCGCGATGGCCGCCGCCGCCCCGCTGCCGGTGCTCGTCGCTGCGACGGCGGCGGCCGGAACCGGTCTCGCCGTCAGCATGACCGTATGGTCCGGCCTGGTACAGGAACGCATCCCGGCCGACCGGCTGAGCCGGGCACTGTCGTACTCGACGCTCGGGCAGCTCGTCCCGGTACCGTTCGGCTACCTCCTGGCGGGCCCGGTCTCGCGCGCCGTCGGAGTCCGCGGCACCCTCGCGGGCGGCGCCCTGGTGATCGTGCTTGCCGCAGTGGTGCCGCTGCTGATCCGTCAGGTTCGGGCTCTGGCCCTGGCCGGGCAGCCCGTGCATGAGCCGGTCCCTACGGAGACCGTCGGAGTGTCCGCTCCCGGAGTCAAGGCGCGGGGTTCTGGGGGCGGTGAGGGGTCCTCGGATAGCGGGGTGCCTGCTGGTGCTGGTGGGTAGGTTCCCCTCGTACGAACGAGCGAGGCCCGCCCCCAACTCTCCTGGGGACGGGCCTCGCGTGCTGGTGCGGGACGGCTCAGCGAGCGCTGAAGTCGTCGGCGGCTGTGCCGTCCACGAAGGCGGTGAATGCGGCGACGGGGAAGGTCAGCGCGGGCCCATCAGGGTCCTTACTGTCTCGTACTGCGATGGTCCCGGGGATGGATGTGCGGACGTCCGCGACCTCAACGCAGCTCTCGCCACCGTTGCTGTATGACGCCTTGCGCCACACGGCCCCGGGGATGTCCCCTGCGTACAGGACGCCCTTTCGGTCGGTATTCACGTTCCGTTCCTTTCCATGATTTCCTTGATCGCCTCCCGTGAGTCGTCCACGGAGAGTGCGGCTGCGGTGACCCGTTCGAATGCGGCCTCGAAGACCTTCACGTCGTCGGTTCCCTCGACGAAGGAACTTCCGCGGAGGTTTTCCAGGTGGACCACGGTGGGCCATGGGCGCGGGAAGCGTACGACCTCGAAGAGCCCCAAGAGTCCGGGGTGTGGGGTGGCGTCCATCGGCATGACCTGAATGGTGACGGTGGGAACGTCTGCCATGTCGATCAGGTGCCGGAGCTGGTCACGCATGAGGCTGGGTGCTGCGGCGAAGCGCTGGTGCAACGCAGCAGCGTGGATGATCGCCCAGAGCTTCAGCGGGCCTTCTGCCCGTGTGGTGAGGATGGCCTGGCGGGTCTTGCGTACCTCGGCGAGCGCGGTCACCTCCTCTGAGCTGCGGGTGATCGCAGTTGCGGTGATGATCTCCCGTGCGTAGGCGCCGGTCTGAAGGAGTCCGGGGATGAGGTTGGGGGTGTAGAGGTGTACCGACTCCGCGTCTGACTCCAGTGAGATGAAGTCTTTGTAGCTGCTGGCGACGAGATCGCCGTACGGCTGCCACCAGCCCTGTTTCCCGGCGTCCCGGGCCAGTGCCTCAAGGGCGGTGACGATGGCGGGGTCTGTGACCTTATAGAGCCCCAGCAGGCGGCTCACGTCTTGCGGGGGCATTCTCGCCCGCGCGTTCTCGATGCGGGACATCTTGGACTCGTCCCAGCCCATCAGTGCAGCGGCCTTCTCCAGGCTGACGCTCGTGCCGTCGGGGCCTGCGTGGTTCCGGTAGTGACGCAGCGCCTCGCCGAGTCGGCGCCGGCGGAGCGTGGGGACTGCTCGCACATTCGGCATGGTGCTATTCCACACCTCCAAGGTGCAGTAGTTGAAGGGCCGGGTGCAGCTTGGCACCCCGTAGGTGCGCAAGAACATCGAACGTAGGTTCTTTCTCTTGCGAATTCCGGTGCCAAGGTTGCCAGTTGGGTTGCGCAGGATGCATTCTGCCATCGGCGGTGACGTTACGTCGGCGGTGCTCAACTCGACGTAGTTGCACGCCTGTTCGGGCTGTGGTCGTCCCCTGCCCCCGTGGGGGATGGCCGCGTGCTCTCCCCACAGTCGAGTAGACGTAGGGCGGCGGCGATGACCACGCGCGCAGCAACACGACCACGGCCCACCGGACACCAGGGCTACTCAGAAACCCACCCTCGCACGGAGGGGACGGCGGCCATAGCGCGCCGTCTGGCGCGTGCCGCATGCGCCACGTGGGCGCTCCCGGATGACGTGACGGAGACGGCGGCCCTGGTGGTGTCGGAGCTGGCCTCCAACGCGGTCCGGCACGCCTGGGGCCCGTCCGTACGGGTCATCGTGGACCGGCCGCGCGATGACCGGGTGTATGTGGCCGTGGTGGACCGTTCCCCGCACTGCACGCCCGAGCTGGGCACGCCGGGCGAGGGCGACGTGTCCGGCCGGGGCCTGGTCCTGGTCGACGCCCTCTCCGACCAGTGGGGCTACGACCTTGTGGGCCCGCACCGCCGCCCGTGGGGCAAACGGTGCTGGGCAGAGCTCAAGGTCGGCCCGTGACCCGTGATGCCCCTCGACGGCTTAGACAAGGTGCTGGAAGCGCTGGAGGGGGCCGCCCGGCCGCCGCGCCGGCGGCGGACCCGGATCGGCTGGCGGCAGGTGACCGCCCAGCTCCTGTTCGTCGTCGCGGTCGCGGCCTTCGTCGCCGCGGTGCTCGCCTACGGCCACACCTGATCTCCGGCGGCCGGGCGGTGTGCGTGACGGTCCCGCCCGGCCGCCGGTCCAAGCTCTGTCCCGTCCCGAGGCCCCAATCCACGCCCGGCCCCTGCGCGTTAATGGCCAGGCAAGACCGGCCGCGCGGGGACGCCCCCGTCGCCTCCGGGCCACTGGCCGCCCGCCCTGTTCCCTTCTCCCCTCGGGGCGGGCGGCCACACGAAGTCCCCGGCCGGGGCGTCTGGTTGCTCCACCCGCCCCGGCCGGGCCTTGCTCCCGCTGATCGCCGAGGAGGCACCTTGAACGGCACCGCCTTACCGCAGCCCGCCGACCTGTTCGCGCTCAGCACCGACCGGATACACCGCGCCGCAGCCGACCTGTGGCCTGACGAACCGCTGGCCCTGGGCGATCACGTCCCCTCGGTCACTGGCTATGTGCACCGCGCCCGAGTCGGCGGCCGGGATGTGTTCGCGAAGGACTCCATCCTTGGCCTGTCCCTCGTCTCCGTGCTGCGTGGCCTCGCGGGGGACCGGGACAGGGTCCGTGCGGCGCAGGCCGCCTACGCCACCTCACCCGCCTCTCTGCTCGCGCGGGAAGCCGCACAGTTGCGCACCCTGGACGCGGCCGGGGTGCGGGTCGCCCGATGTGCCGGCTACGCGGCCGGGGTGCTGTTTACCGAGCCCGTCACCGGCCCGTCCCTCGCCGATCTGATCGCCAAGGAACCGGCCCGGACGGGGGACTTGCTCAGCGTGGCCGTGACCGGCCTTCAAGGCCTTCAGCACCCGCAGGTGGCCGCCCAGGTCGACGCTGCGCCGATCCCGGAGCGGAGCATCGACAGCACGTTCCGCCGGAAGTTCAACGGCGTATCCGGCCGCCTCTACATCGCACGCCTCGGCCTTGACCGGTTGGACGAGCGCACCCGTCAGGGCGTCGCTGCCGTGGTCGGCGCGGTCGTCGCCCGGTTGCTGAAACTCCGTCTCGCCCCGCCGATCAGTCCGACCGTGATCGTCTATGGCGATCTGAAGCCGGAACATGTCCTGTTCCCCGACGGGCCGGACGAACAGCCGGTGTTCATCGATCCGGGCCTAGCCCGCGGGCCCGTCCACCACGACGCCGCAAAGCTGGTCTCCCGCACGTTCCTCGCGCTGATCGCTGCCCCGCCCGTGGACGCCCCGGCGTCCGCCGTGGTGGACGGGATCGCCGCGTTCGTGGCCGAGCAGACCCGCCCGTTGCGCGGCGCCCTGCGCGGCCTGTGGCTGCGGCGTCTGCTCGTGACGTGGCTGATGGACACGGTCAACATCCTGTCCACCTATCTCACCGCCCCGGCCTCCCTGCCGCTGCCCGAGCACGCCCAAGCTGTTGTCGACCAGACCGAGGCGTTGTGCACGCTCCTGGACCAGGTCAGCGCCCAGCTTGCGGCCTCGACCGATCCGGATGCGGCGTGGCGGCTCGCGCTGCGCGCCGTGGTGAAGGCGGCGGCCCGGTGACCGGCCGCACGGTGGGCATCGTCGGCGCCGGCGCCGTCGGTCAGACCGTCGCCGCGCTCCTCGTCGGCGAACCCTGGTGCGATCGGCTGCTGATCGCCTCCCGCACCGCCGAAAGTGCCGCCGGACTGGTCACCGATCTGGATGACATGGCCAACCTCGCCCGCACCGGCACTCAGGCGCGCGCCTGCGCGGGCGTTGCCGAGCTGGACCAGGCGGACGCGCTGGTGATCTGTCCCCGCGCCACGTTCACCAACACGGCTACCCGCAACGTGCGCATGGCCGGACTCGCCGCGAACGCCCCGCTGATCGCGGAACTCGCCCGCTCCTTCAGCGGCTACAGCGGGCCCGTGGTGATGGTCACCAACCCTGTTGATGTCCTGTCCCGGTTGTTCGCGGCCGTCAGCGGCGCGGCCGTGTACGGGATCGGCTCGGCGATTGACACCGCCCGCTACCGCGCCGCGCTCGCCGCCCACCATCGGGTGCCGGTCGAAGCGGTGAACGGGTTCGTGATCGGCGAGCACGGAGACGGCGCGGTCATCTGCGCCTCAACCACCACCATCCACGGCGCCCCGTGCACCGTGCCCCTCGACTTCGTGCGCGCCGAACTCGCCGGGCGCCCTCGCCGGATCAACGCCGGGATCGGACGCACCCGGCACGGCCCGGCCGCCGCCGTCCTGTCCGCCCTGCGCAAGCTCCTGGACCAGGAGGACGGCACCGATGCCCTGTCCGTTAACCGCGCGGGCGTGTGGCTCGGAATCCGGTTGCACATCCGCGCCGGTCAGCCGACTGTTCAGCCCCCGGAGCTGGACGCGCACGAGACAGCGGACCTGCTCACGGCCCGCACGAAACTCGAAGCCACCTACCAAACGATCATCCATCACGAGCAGCAAGGAGCCCCCACGTGCCCCTGACCGCAACCCGTATCGCGGCGGACACCGCGACCGTCACGGTCGCCAGCCTCACCCCGGCCGTGGCCGACTGGTCGCGCCGGTACTTCGGCCCCTGGTGGAACGCCGGAACCATCGACGCCCCGGCCCCGGACCGCATCGCCGATAGCGGCGGCCTGGTCCTCGCCGACACCGACCCCGGCCGCGTGGACGACATTGCCACCCTGGTCCGCGACTACGGCCACGACGAGACCGTTTACGCCAACGCCCGCACCCTCGTTGCCCGCCACGACGGGATCACGTACGCGGTGCAGCCGGATGAGCGGATCGGCTACCAGGCCAACGGCCGCCGCCTGGTCATCGTCGGCGACGAGCCCGAGCCGGTAGCGGTGGCCGCCGCCCGCCTGGCCCGCGAACTCGTGCGCGGCCAGCTCCTCGCCGAGGGCTGGACCGTGCTGCACGCCTCCGCCGCCACCCAGAACGGGGACGCGGTCCTGACCCTGGGCGACAAGGGCGCGGGCAAGACCACCAGCGCCCTCCTCCTCGCCCGCGCCGGATGGGGACTGCTGGCCAACGACCGCGTGTTCGTCCGACCCGAGCCGGACGGCCGGGTGCGGGTGCTGCCGTGGCCGTCCGCCGCCGCGCTCGGCCTCGGCCTACTCGATGCGACCGGCCTGTACGACCAGGTACGCGAAAAGGTGCTCGCCGGCGGACAGCTCCACCCCACCCAGCACCCCACCGTCACCCAGGCCCTCATGGACGGCCGCCGCGAACCCCTGTGGAAGGACACCGGCAAGGAACTGAAGCCCCAGTTCTTCCCCGACCAACTCTCCACGTGGCTCGGCCTCACCCTCAGCATCAGCGCGAACGTGGCCGGGCTGCTCTTCCCCACCATGGACCCGGGGGCGACACCGGCCCCCGTCGGCAGCGACCGGCGGCTGACCGAGGCGGACATCTTCGATGACAAGACCGAGGACCGTTACCCCGACATCTTCGGCCTGACCCCCACCACCACGACCGGCACCGAGGCTCTGACCGAGCACCTGGCCCGGCTGCCGCGCCGCTCGCTGGTCCTCAGCCACGACACCGACGCCTCCGCGGCGCTTCTGGCCAAGACCGCCGAGGAGCTGACGGCCAGCCACTGACGCCGTCACACGGCGCCCCACAAGCCCCCGGCCGCGCTCTTCCCGTGAGGGGCGCGGCCGGGCACCGTTGCACGACGACCCGAAGGGAAACAGGTCCATGACGATCACTCCCGAGGCACCCGCAACACCCGTAGTTCCCACGTTCCTTGAGCTGGAGATCACGCAGAAGTGTCAGCTCACCTGCCCGTCCCTGTGCTACGCGAAGGCGGGACCCACGAAGGGTCACGGCACCATGACCGGCGACGACTGGAAGACGGTCATCAGCGACGCCGCCGCGCTCGGCGTCGAAAAGGTCCAGTTCATCGGAGGGGAAGCCACCCAGCACCCCGACTTCGCCGAACTCCTCCGGTACGCCCTGGCCGTGGGGCTCGGCGTCCAGGTCTACAGCAACTTGTACCGGGTTCCGCTCACGCTGTGGGAGCTGTTCGAGCACCCGCGTGTGAGCCTGGCGACGTCGTACTACTCGGATGTGCCCGCCGACCACGAGCGGGTGACCGGCCGCAAGGGCTCCCACGCTGCGACCCGCGCGAACATCATCGAGGCCCTGCGGCGGGGCATCCACGTGCAGGTGGGCATCGTCGCCGTGCACGAGGGACAGCGCGTCGACCAGGCGCGCGCCGACCTCGAAACGCTCGGCGTAACCGCCATCAACACCGACCGGGTTCGCGGTGTCGGCAACGCCGCGAAGGTGGTGATCCCGTCCGTGTCGGAGCTGTGCGGGAACTGCACCCGGGGACGGGCGGCGGTCATGCCGGACGGGCAGGTCACCCCGTGCGTGCTGGGCCGGTTCCTCCCGGCGGGGAACGTGCGCGTTGAGGGGCTGGCGGCCGTGTTCGCCGGGGACAGGTGGGCGCAGGTGGCGGCGATGATCCCGCCCCGCACTCGGCGCGGCTGTACCCCGGACGAGGACTCGTGCATGCCTTCACCCGGGGCGAATCCGCTGGGAGCGTGCACCCCGGCGGACTCGAACGACTGCGACCCGTCCAACACCGAAGCTTGTGACCCCGCCTACTAGGAGACGGCCCCTATGGATTGGGAGACGCACGCGCGGCGCCTGGCGGCCGATACGGTCCGGCCTGAGTCGCGCTGGTACGCACCCCTCGCCACCACACCCCGGCATCTGCTCGTGCCGCGCTGGTGGGAGAACGACGGCGGCCGATGGGTACTGCGGGACGGCGAGACGGACCCCGAGGCGTGGATGCGCGCGGCGTACGCGGACCGCACCCTTGTGACCCGGGTGGGGCCGTTGCACGCCGACCACGCCGAGCCCGGCACCATCGCCGAAGGACAGCCCACCTCGTCCAGCACCTTGCCGGGCCTGGTCGTCTCGATGTACCGGCACGCGATGATCGCCGACGGCTCGCGCGTGCTGGTGACCACGGGCACCGGATACGGAACCGCCCTCGTGTGCCGGCGGCTCGGCGACGAGCTGGTGACGAGCGTGGACGTGGACCCGAACTTGGTGACGACTGCCACGCAGCGGCTCGACGCCATCGGGCTGCACCCGCACACGGCCGTCTGCGACATCACCGGCCCCCTCCCCGGCGAGTACGACCGCATCGTGTCCACGGTGTCCGTGCGGCCCGTACCGGCCTCGTGGTTGGCCTCCCTCAAGCCTGGCGGTCGACTGGTCACCACGATCGCCGGAACCGGGCTGATCGTCACCGCGGACAAGACTGACGACGGCAGCGCGGTGGGCCGCATCGCATACGACGGTGCCGGGTTCATGCGCACCCGGCACGGCGACGACTACCCGCCCCGCCCGACAGACGACCTGTGGGAGAAGGTCAAAGACGCGGACGGCGAGGAGGTGACAGCATCCCGGTACCCGCTGCTGTACCCGCCGGACGCGTGGGACGTGTGGTCGATGCTCGAACTCGCCGTTCCCGGCATCGACTACCGCAAGGCCGACGAGGGGGACGCGCGGACGATGTGGATGCTGCACGCTGACGGCTCCTGGGCCCGCGCTCAGGCGTCCGGGTTCCTCGACGGTCCGACCGTCCACCAGGGCGGCCCCCGCCGCCTGTGGGGCGAACTGGAACGGGTCCGTAACCGGCTCAACCGCGAGGGCATGTTGCCGGTGTACGGGGCTCCGGTACGGATCACCCCGGACGGCACGCTGACCATCTCGCGCGGTGCTTGGTCCGTGACCGTCGACTGACCGGCCTCGGGGAGCTCGCTCTCGATGCCCCCCGTCGCTACCCCCGACCCATCGCCGTCCGCGCGCCCGGCCCCAGGGGCCGGGCGCGCTTGCCTGTGGGAAACCCGGCCGCGTCGTGTCAGAGCTGTGCGCGAGGATCAAGGGGCACCCCTCGTCGGGCGTGCGGACAGAAAGGGGGAACAGTGGAAGCCCTTCCGGACCTCCCGGACCTCGTGGACGGGCTCCCGGGCGGCGGATTCAGCCTCGGCGGCCTCGCCCTCGGCGCCCTGGTCGTGGTCGCGGTCCTGGCCAACCAGGGCACGCCCGCGGACCGTAAGGAGTTCAACCGCAGCATTGAACGGTTCTTCGGCTCACTGGCCGCGGGCATCGGCCGGTACGTCGGCGGGCGCGAGCTCGTCGCCGAGCCGCGCAGCGAGGCCACGTGGTGGCATGCCGGCGCCCCGCTGCCGGACGACCAGGCCACCGAGACGCCCGTCGACCAGCTCGGCAAAGACGACCGCCTCAACAGCTTCGGTGTCTCCCTCGACAAGCCCGACCGGCCCCGCAGCGTTGCCCGCGCCGTACTCGCCCCCGTCCGGGCCCTGTTCGGCGCCGTGGCGGGTTTGTGGCGCGTCCTGCGTCTCTGGCACCGATGGCCGTACGGCGCGCGTGCAGCGGTCCGCCTGGCGCCTCTGCCGATCGCGTGGGGCCTTTGGCGCTACCCCGGCGAGACTCAACTCGCCCTTATCGCAGTCGCCGTGACGGCGTATCTGGCAGCGTTCACCGGACCCTCGGGGCTCGGGTTGTGGCGCGTACAGCCGGTGTGGACAGATAGACAAATCTACGGTCCCGGCGTGTGGGCGGCCGTCCGGCAAGTCCTCCGAATGGAGGACAGGGAACGTCGGGCGAGATGGCTGTCGATCCCTGACGACATGACCGCCGACGGCGCCGAAATCATCCTCCGCCTGCCCGTGAGTTGGGTGGGCGGCCCCGAAGGTGTTTCCGCGATTGAGCGGGTTATCGAGCAGCGCGTACCCGGTGAATGGGTGCCGGAGTGGAAGCGGACCGGAAAAGAGCATTACGTCCGGTGGACGCCCAAGCCCAAGCCCGTGCCCAAGCCCGTCCTCCCTGACTTTGTCCCCTGGAAGTCGACAGGTGATCCCCGCCGTGTCTTCGTCGGCCTCGCCATCGAGGGTGACCGGATCGTCGAAGCGGAGGTTCGAACCAGCACCGCCACGCCGCATTGGGGCGTAGCCGGTTCCACAGGCTCCGGTAAGTCCACGGTCCTTTACATTCCGGTGATCCACGGCCGCCAGTATGGCGAGCTTATCGACATCCTCGACACCAAAAGAAATTCTCTCGCCGAGGCCGAGGGATTCTCTGGCGTACGGATTCACAAAACTGTGCGCGAATGTGTCGCGGCGTTCGCTGAGTTCCTCACTTCCATGATGGCGGCCGAAGCTGCCGTTGGAAGGGGGGCCGATCCGGCGCTTCGTTCCCAACTCGTTCCCCGGATTCTTGTCGTTGACGAACTTCCGACCTTGATCAAGTTCGCTTATACGTGGTGGCGCTACGGTCTCAAAGGAAAGGGAACCCCGCCTTTCCTTGACTGGCTATCAATCATTCTGCTGCAAGGCCGCTCCTCAAACCATCGCGTCGTGGTCGGGACGCAGCAATTCGCCAACACCTATTTCGGTGGCACGATGGAGCGTGCACAGATCGGAACAAAAATCGCTGTCGGCCAGCAGGATCGTATTTCGTGGAGTGTCGCATTCGGCCAGAGCACGCCCGTTATTCCATACGATACTGAGATCGCGGGACGTGGCGCCTACTCGGACCAGCGGAAAGACCCGGAGGCGGATTACGTCTACGTCCGAGAGATTCAGCCCTCATACATCACACCGCAGGTTCGGGAACTCCTCGCCCAGTGCGCACCGGCACCGGAGTGGTTCGACGCCGGGCATATGGCGCCCTGGATCACCCCCGAGCTCCTGGACGAGGTGAATGCCACCGCGGCCACGGCCGCGTTCCTTCCCGGCGGCAAGTACGGCCCGGCCAGCCTCCCCGCTGTCGTGCTCACGGGAGCACTGGGGATCACAGGGAGTACGCCCAGCTCACAGCACACGACAGCAGTCCTCACGACAGCCGACGCGACAGGGGGCACGACAGGTGCCGGCGGCGGGCTGGAGCTCGCCAAGGTCGAGGACCAGGAGGAGGAGCTCCCCGAGACGTACAGCCTCGCCGACGCGTTCCAACTCGGCATTCTCCCGTGGAAGGCATCGACCACTCGAACCTATTTCAAGCGCGGCGAAGCACGCGGAATCAAGGCTCCCGAAGGCGTGAGCGACGGCCAGACCTCCTATTACAGCGAGGAGGAACTCAAGTCGTGGCATGCGGAATGGGTGGCATGGCAGGAGAAGAACAACACCACCCCTCGCAAGAACGCAGGGGACAAGGAAGACGAGGGGGCGCCGAGTGCCTGAAAAGGCCGCCGGTCAAGAGATCGCACGTGACTATCTCACCCGAGGGGGGAACGACCTCGAAAGCGGGAGCCGGGCGTTCCTCTCCATTGATCTGGTTCACGGACGTATGCGCGCATACTCCGGCGACGAGTACGCCGAGACCGCGCCCGCTCTCGTCGGCTCGGGCTGGCACATGAGATGGTCTATCCCGCCTGTCGACAACGACCGGGCAAACCAACTCCTGAACGATGTTGCCGATTCAGCGGCAAACCTCTTCGGGAAGTCGGCCATACGCGAGGAACCTCTCGGCGTCATTCTGTACGGAGGTGCCGGAACATCCGTCGACCTCATTAACCGGCGATGCGCCGATCTCTGGAAAGAGCATTACGAGGGGCTGAAGTAGGAACGTCCGGAAAGACTCCGGCGGGGGTACGGATCACGAACCCGTACCCCCGCCGCCGTTATTGCTCTCATCCCTCACCGGTAATCCCCGGATTATGTCCGGCGCGACGTCGTACCGCTCACTCAGGATAGGAACCCATCTTTCCGGTACCTCCTGGCGTCCGGTCTCGACGTCGCAATACGTCGAAGCGCACACTTTCAATAGGCGCGCGACGTCCCTTTGCAGCAGTCCCGCCGACGTACGCAGGCGACGAAGAATCGAAGAGTGGCCGGACTCGATAAGGTATCCAACCGGAACCCCGAAAACGCGGGCAAGGCGTTGCAGTCGGTTCGGTCGAGGAGGGCGGCCGGTCGTCTCCCAAGTGGAAACGGCACTGCGAGAACAACCCACCTGTACGGCCAATTCACCTTGTGTCCAGCCGCGTGAAAGTCGCAGCTTTCGCAGACGTCCCCGGCGTATGCGCACCCCTCTGTGTCTCCCGTTCGTTGTCGGTTCGGGGCGGCACTCTAGCGGCCCTTGATCATCGCCGCTGGGCACGTGTCACAGGTTGGGCACAGCATGCGCAGCTTGGTTACGAACTTCTTTGACGCTTTGATCACTCCCGACATAGGGTCGATCACCTGTGCGGGGAAAGTTGGTTGATTCTGGGGGAGGTTGCGCGGTGCCGTCGTTTGGGAGCGTCCTGCGGAAGATTGCGGGTCTGCCGGAACCAGCGAAGACCGGCGAGCCCGCGAAGGCGGGTGTCCCTCAGCAGAGCGAACCGGCCACCGGGCCCGCGAACCCGTGGGAGTCCGCAGGTAACCGACTGCGCCAACAACAGGCAGGCGCGACCGTGACCGCTCCGCCCTCGCCGCCGCCCGTGCGCGCCGCGAAGCCGGTCACGCCCTGGGTGCCGCAAGAGGAGAAGTCCGGCGCCGCGTTCGCCCGACGCTTCGGCCGCGGTCTGCTGTGGTTCGTCGTCGTGCTCGCGGCCATCACCGGAGTGCGGCAATGGTTCTTCCCCGCGAAGACGACGGCGCCCGCCCCCAAGGCGACCACGACCCAAGCCGCGGCCTACCCGGACGAGGAGGCGCAAGCCGTGGCCGCCCGGTTCGCCCGCGCGTACCTCACGTTCGACGAGGACCAGCCGGACGGGCGGGCGGAGCTCCTCGCCTCCGTCCTGCCGGCGGACTCCGACACCACCATGGGATGGGACGGCCACGGCAACCAGGCCGTGCTAGCCGTCCAGCCGGGAGCCGTGACCCACGGCAAACAGGAACAGGCCCGCGTACGGGTCGAGGTGCTGATCCGTCCCGAGACGGTCACCACCACCAAGGGGAAGAAGACCACCACCGAGGAGGCCGCCCGATGGGTCGGCCTCGACGTGCCCGTTGTCGAGACCTCCGGCCGGGTCATCGTCACCGGGGCCCCCGGCCTCGTCGGCATCCCGGCGCACGGCCCCAAGGCCCCCGACCTGTCGACGGCGCACGCCGACACGGAGCTGAGCACACAGACGCAAAGCGTCGTTGAGAAGTTCTTCGGGGCCTACGCCTCGGGCGACACGGACACCGTCACCGCCCCCGGCGCGAGCGTCCCGGCCCTGCCCTCCGGCATCACGTACAAGGATCTGTCGTCCTGGTCGGTCGATGACGGCAGTGGCAGCGACCGCACCGGGACCGCGGTCGTCTCCTGGACTCTCGGCGGGGCCACCGTCGAGCAGACCTACCGCGTCACCCTCACGCGCGTGTCGTCCAGCGACGCCGCGCGGTGGCAAGTCGCCGACGTTCACGGGGGCTCGCTGTGACCGTATGTCCCCAGCTCATAAAACATGAGCCGCTGTCATGCGCCCCGGTCAGCGCACCACTTCACCAAGGGGGAACCGAACCCGTGTTGCCATA
The DNA here is from genome assembly GCF_016654115.1 of Streptomyces sp. MBT53. Classification (GTDB taxonomy): domain Bacteria; phylum Actinomycetota; class Actinomycetes; order Streptomycetales; family Streptomycetaceae; genus Streptomyces. The sequence continues at coordinate 5,546 of NZ_JAEQAZ010000109.1, read as the reverse complement.
CCTCCGCCGCGCGGCCCCGGCCGCGCTGTCCGCCGTCAGAGTGCGACTCGCCCTGTGGGCGACGAGCGCCACCAGTCCGCACGCCTACCGGGCCGACGCCACAACCGGTGTCGTCCTCGCCGCAGGGCTCACCACCGGCGGCGAGTTGAAGGACTGGGTTCTCCTCGTCGCCGGGAACATCCTGACGGCGATCATCGCCGTCCGCGGCGTGGGCCACTTCATGAAAAAGGAATGGGGCGAGATGGTCACCATGGGCGTGGCGGCCGTCTTCGTCGGTGCCTACGTCTGGGCCCCCGACACCGTCCAAGACGTCTTGACGGGCATCTGGGGGAAGGTCTCGGGGTCCGCCTGATGCGAGTGGGTAACACGTACACCCAACATTTCGCGCTGGAGACGAAGCAACACGAGATTCTCGGTATCGACCTGGGGGAAGGGGCGCCGCGCCGCCCGCTCGTGATGGGCCTGGTCCTCAATGGCGTGTGGTGGGCGGTCATGCTGTTGGTCTTCGGCGCCCCGAGCAAGCCCTCGTTTACGGCCTACTTCCTGCCGCCGCTGATCGTCACCGTCTACGGCGCGCAGCGAGCATCCATCGACCGGCGATGGAAGATCACTCAATGGGCGATCGGCATCCGCTATCTCGTCCTCGGTCACCGGCCGATCGTCAGCGGCGGCCGACGCGCCGCCACCCGAAGCGAGTGGATGAACCGCCGCGCCCGGTGGGGGACCCGCCTCGAATTCCTCGTCGACTCGCCCCTCGGCGGGCCCATCGAGCGGTGGCTCGGTGATGAGGAGTCCATCCCGCAGGGTGCCGGCGCGCCGATCCGGCTCGCCGCCCGTCCCCGCCTCTTCGGGCCCGATGCCGTGGTCAAGGCGTACGGACGCAAGGCAATGGAACAAAGGGGGAAGTTGTGAAGGTGCTTCGCAGGCTCGGGAGTTTCGTCGGCGTGGGGAGCGACCGCTCGGCCGCCGCCCCCCAGTACGTCGCCCTGAGTGATGGACTCGTGGTCACTGACGACCACACCGAAGCGTGGTACGTCCTCGCCTCGTCCAACACCGACTTGATGAGCGAGACCGCCCGCGACGCCGAGCTCGACCAGGCCGATTCAGCGCTCGCGCGGATTCTGGTCGGCTACGAGTGCCACTTGCGGGTTCTGTGGTCCCCGCTGCACGCCGAGGACTACGCGGCCGAGGCTGAAGAGCTCTTCAACGCGGGGGCCTGGGACGAGTGGGCAAGCCTGCGCATCCGCCGCCTCGAACAGATCAGCCTGCCGACCCGTCACCTTCTGCTCGGTGTCCGGCTGACCGACCGGGCCGGGCAGGCTGCCAAGCTCAGCCGCAAGGGCATTCAAGAGGGACTCGGTCTCTCCTCGAACGTCACCTCGCGCGAACTCGCCCGCCTCGACGCGCAGATGCGCCGCCTTCACCGCCGCCTTGAGTCCTCCCCGTGGAAGGCGCAGCCCGCGAGCGTGGAAATGCTCGCGTGGATGATCTCCCGCGAACAGCACCGCGCCGCGCCGCTCCCGGCTGCGAATGCCGGAGTCATCAGCGGCGCCAAGGTGGCCGCCCTGACCCGCGGCAGGCTCCTGCCGTACCCGGACCACCTTCGGGTGGTCGACGCCCACGGCGACGTGGCGGCCTGGGTGTCGGTGCTCGCCATGCCCGGATTCCCCGAGCACCTCGAATCCCCCGGCAACGGCGAGTGGTTGAGAGTCCTCTCCGAGATCAACTATGTGCCGGACATAGACGACGAGGAGGAGCTCGACGAAGCGGCCGACCTCATCCTTCCCGTCAGCCCCGAGGCGAGCGTGAGATTCCGCGTGCAGCCCAAGCGGGAGGCGCGGAAGAAGGTCGACGACGTGAGGCGCTCGGCAAAGGAACAGCGACACAGCGCCGAGAAAGGCAGCGCCGAAGACCCCGGCGAGGACATCGAGGAGACCGAGAGCGCCATGTCCCGGCTCAAGCGGGATCTGACCCGCGAGGACATCACGCTTGTAGAAGATCACCCGCGGCTGATCGTCACGTCCGAGACCTCCCTCGACGACCTCCGGGCCCGGGTCGACGCCGTGGTCACCCACTTCGGTGGGATGGGGATCGAGGTCGTTGTCGCCGAGGACGAACAGCGTGAGATGTGGTTGGAGTGCCAGCCCGGCGACCAACTCCGTGTGCCCGACCTCGGCCACGTCCGCGACGTCACCGCCTTGTCCGGCTCCTGGTGGTGGGGCGGCGCCAAGGTCGGCGCCGACGAGGGCCCCATCGTCGGCTACCTCACCGGCAGCACCCCCGGCGTCTTCCGCCTGGACATCACCGCCGGCAGTGACCGCGGCGACGCGACGACAACAGCAATCGTCGGGCGAAGTGGCCGCGGCAAGACCACGGCGGCCATGCTCGCCATGCTCGACGCGGCACACCGCGGCGCGTTCGTCCTGGGGTTGGACTTCAAGGGCGACTTGGGCGGCGTCGTCTCGGCCGCGCAGCGCTACGGCCTCAACGCCCACTTGGTGGAGACCGGGCAGCGATTCGCCGGCACCGCGGACCTGTTCACCCTCCTGGCCGAGGAGGGTGTCGACGTCGCCCGCGGTGAAGTGCCCACACAGCTCAGCATGGCCACGCCCGAGTGGCTGCGCGAGCGGGGCGCCGAAATCCCGATCACGCGCGCGGTGAACGCGGTCATCAACGAGGGCCAGCCCGCCACCTGGAAGGTGATTGAGCACCTGCGGCGGATGGATGACGACCTCGGCCGCGAGACCGGCGAGGCCCTCTACGACTTAGCGCAGAACACTTTGGGCGCCCCGTTCATGGGCCGCCCGACCACCAGCGCCCCGCCGATCACACCCGAACCGGGGATCTGGGTCGTGCAGATGCCGGGCCTCTCCCTGCCCGGGCCCGGCTCGTCCCGCAAGGAGTGGAACCCCGCCGAGCGGCTGAGCGTCGCCCTCATGCACTCGATGCTCGCCTTCGGCATCACCACCGCGGGCCGCCGGGACCTGCGCGGCCTGCGCAAGGTCGTGACCGTGCCGGAGGTCCACGTCCTGACCCAAACCGAGCAGGGCGCGAAGTTCCTCGACTACATCGCCCGTGTGGGTAGGGCCCTGCACACCGCGCTCTTGCTCGACACGCAGGACCCGGAGAGCCTCGTTCGTCTCGTCGGCGTCCTCGAACAGCTCAGCACGGTTGCGGGATTCCAGTTGACCACCCCGGAGCAACAAGACGCGTTGGCGCAGCTCCTCGGACTACCCAAGGACGCGCACACGAGGGCGCTCATCCACTCGGTGGGCCTGTTGCCGGACGGCGAGATCAGGCACGGGCACTGCGTCATCCGGGACCACCGTTTCCGGTGCGCCACCGTGCAGTGGGACGTGCCCTCTCTCGAACTCCTCGACCTCCTCGACACCAGCCCGAAGGCGACGCAGCTCCCCGGCAACGGCCCCGTCATGGAAAAGGTGGACGTATGAACCGCAAGACGGCGACGGCCGCGGGCATCCTCGCCGTCGGCATCCTCGCCGTGGCCGGGTGCTCGTCCTCGTCGGACGACGGCGACACCAAGGGCAGCAGCGGGAAGAAGGACCCGACGGACGCCGTCCTCAAGGCCGCCAGCGCCTACCAGAAGGCCGCCAACGCCCTTGACTGGACTGCCGCTTGCCGCCTGAGTACCAAGGCCATGCGTGACGGCACGGTCGAGGAGTGCGCCGCGCGCAACACCCCGGACTCGACACCGACGGCCGCCGACTCGTCGAGCCCCTCGCCGTCGTACTCGCCGCCGACGTACGCCGACGGCTCCACGCCGAACACGATCGCGTCCAGCACGCCCAGCGGGCCCGACCGCGCCGACACCGGCCCCGTCAAGGTCTCGGACCTCGTCGAGGTCCCGGCCAGCGGCGCCCACCCGTCCGGGTACGGCGTCCTCGTCTCCTACACCGTCACGTGGCCCGGCAAGGAGTCGACCACGACCCGCCGCGCGCTGCGCCTGGTCGTCGAGCGCGGGACGTGGCTCGTCGACCAGCACGAAGACATTCAAGAGGGCGACGAAGGGCACGGCTCGCCGGTCCGCACCGCCCTTTCCGGGGGGTAAAAGTGCTCGTCTATCAGGTTCCGCGCCTGCGGAACGTGGTCATTCCGATTCTGTTCGCGCTCACCACCTTGATGGTGTGCGCCGGACACGCAAGCGCCGCAGACATTGACCCCGTCGGAATCGGCGACCTCATGCCGTCACCCGACAGCAGCATTCCCAAGGGGCAAGGGACCCTTTACGAGACCTACCAAAACCCGAACCTGTGGATGCTCGACTCAGATTTCGGTAAATGGGACATCCTCGACCCGATGGCCGAATTCGTCGCTGACATCACCATGGCGTTCATTGCCGTGATCGGTCAGGCGTGCGTCGTCATCGTCACGTGGATTTTCCAACTGACCACTATCCCGCCGCTCGAAAAAGCCATGTCCGACAGCATCGGCGGAGCCGCGAAGGGACTCACGGAGACCCTCCTCCCGAGCGCCCTCGCGGTGGGCGGCCTCGTCGCGTTCGTCCAGCACAAGCGCGGTGGCGGCGGCGGAGCCATGTCGCAAATCGCCTGGGTGGGCATCTCCGGCGTGGTGGCGGTCTCCCTCCTCACCAGCCCCTCGACCTGGATTTCCGGCGTCGACTCGGTGCGCCAAGTCGGAGCATCCGTCAGCCTGAACGCCACATCGCAGGGAATCGGCGACGGATCGGGAGACTTCCCGTTCAAGCTCGACCACGAGCCGAAATTCAGCGGCAACGGTCGAGACGACATGCTCCGCAAATCGTCTGACACCGTGTGGCGCGCCTACGTATCAACTCCCTGGTGTGTCGCGGAATTCGGAAGTTTCGAGGCGTGCAAGAAGTACGGGAAAGACCTCCTCGACCAGGGAGCGGACAAGGACAAGCGGAAAAAGTGGCTGCAAGAAAATGTCACAGACGAGTCGGTCGGCGACGCTAGTACGACCTGGCGTCAGGGACACAGCCCCGTCGGGCGAATCATGGTCACCGTCCCGTCGCTGATCTCCATCATTCTGTTCGCCGGTCTCGTCCTGGTCCTCGCCTTCACCAGCCTGGCGAGCCTCCTCGGCGCCTTGATGCTCCTGTTGACCGGCGTCATCTTCGCGTGCCTCTGGGTGATTCCCGGCCGCCCACGACAGTGGGGCCTGGCCTGGTTCGATCAACTCCTCGCGCGTTCCCTTGAGTCGACCATCGCGACCATGGTCCTCGGCGCGGTCCTGTCGTTGCAGGCCGCCACCATGCAGATCTTCGAGCAGTACGGTTGGCTGCCCTCCTCCGGCCTGTCGATCGCCGCGGCCGTCGTCGGCCTCAACTTCCGAGGCGTGATTGCGCAGATCTTCGGAGTCCGCGGCACCACCAACGGCATGGTTGCCGGCGCGATGTTGACCAAGCTCCTCAGCCGTGGCGGAGGCGGCGGCCGGGGCCGAGGCGGCTCCGGTATTCCTCGCCCGCCGATCTCCCTTCCCCGCCGCCGCCGCACTCCCGGCGGAGGAGGGGGAGGAGGGGGCGGCAACAACGGTCCCGCGCTCCC
>NZ_JAEQAZ010000108.1 GCF_016654115.1 Streptomyces sp. MBT53 | reverse complement strand
AGCGGGGCGTGGCGGTACGGCGAGCCCGCCGCTTAGCTGGTCCCCACTCGTTCGACTGTGGCAACACCAGAGGGGCACGACCGCGGCGGGCTCGCCGTACCGCCACGCCCCCGACACCCACCCCCGGCGCCACACGGCCGGGATGCCCCGATATGTGCGGTTCGCATGGCAGCCTGTCCGTCGTCATCGCCCGCACTCCCGAAGGTGAGCACCATGACCACCCTGCACCTGGAGCACTCCGCACACACCCACACCCACGGCCCGGACTGCGGCCACGCCCCCGTCCCGCACGGCGACCACGTCGACTACGCGCACGACGGCCACCTGCACCGCGAGCACGGCGGCCACTGGGACGAGTGCGAGCCGGGGGGCCACGTCTCCCACCAGGAGCACGCACACCAGCACGGCCAGGACTGCGGCCACGAGAGCGTGCTGCACGGCGACCACATCGACTACGTCCACGACGGCCACCGCCACGCCGAGCACAACGGCCACTGGGACGACCACTGAACCAACAGACAAGGAACGGCAGCTCCCCACACGGGGAGCTGTCGGCCTATCGTGGCCCCGGTCACGTTTCACTCCTCCACTGGACTACATACCGACCGGTCGGCATGATGGTGCAAGACCTGTTCGTCCATTCACAGGAGTGATGTATGAGCCCCGACCACCCGCCCGGACTCGATCTCGACCGGCTGCGCGGTCTGCTCGACCGCGAGCGGCCCGGTCTGGTCACCGCCCCCCTGTCCGGCCGGCTGATCGAGGGCGGACGGTCGAACCTCACCTACGCGGTCACCGACTCCACCACCAAGTGGGTCGTACGACGCCCCCCGCTGGGCCACGTCCTGGCGACCGCGCACGACATGAAGCGCGAGCACCGGGTAATCAGCGCGCTGCACCCCACCGACGTACCGGTACCGAACCCCGTGCTCCTCTGCGAGGACGACGACGTACTGGGCGCACCCTTCTACGTCATGGAGTTCGTAGAAGGCACCCCGTACCGCACGGCCGACGAACTGCTCCCACTCGGCCCGGACCGCACCAGGGGCGCCGTCCTCGAACTGGTCGACACCCTGGTCGAGTTGCACGCGGTGGACCCCGCCGAGGTCGGCCTCGCGGACTTCGGCCGCCCCGAAGGCTTCCTGGACCGCCAACTGCGCCGCTGGGGCAAGCAGTTGGCAGCGTCCCGAAACCGCGAACTGCCCGGGGTGGAGGAGCTGCACGCAGCGCTGGGCCGCCGCCTCCCCACCTCCTCCACCCCCACGGTCGTACACGGCGACTACCGCCTGGACAACGTCCTCATCGGCAAGGACGACAAGATCAAGGCGATCCTCGACTGGGAGATGTCGACACTCGGCGACCCACTCACGGACCTGGGCCTGCTGGTGATGTACAGCATCCCGCTGGAACTGCCCAACTCCCCCATCTCCACGACCGCTTCGGCCCCCGGCCACCCCGCACCGGCCGAGCTGATCGAGCGATACGCCGAGCGCTCGGGGCGCGACGTGTCGTCGGTCGCCTGGTACACGGCGTTCGCGTGGTTCAAGCTCGCCGTGATCCTGGAGGGCATCCACTACCGCTACACCCTGGGCCAGACCGTCGGCCGCGGCTTCGACCGCATCGGCGAACTGGTACCGGTCTTCATCGAGCACGGCCTGACCACCCTTCAGGAAGGCTGATCCACCATGGACTTCGCGTTCGACGCACGCACCGAGGAACTGCGCGCCAAGCTCCTGGCCTTCATGGACGAGCACGTCTACCCGGCCGAAGCCGTGGCGGAAGACCAGCGCGCCCAACTCCCCTCCCCCTGGGACACCCCGGCCGTAGTAGGGGAGTTGAAGGAAGAGGCCCGCAGCCAAGGCCTCTGGAACCTCTTCCTCCCGGACGCCGAGTACGGCGCCGGCCTGACCAACCTCCAGTACGCCCCCCTCGCCGAAATCACCGGCCGCTCCCCCCACTTGGCCCCCACCGCCCTGAACTGCGCGGCACCGGACACCGGCAACATGGAGGTACTCGCGCAGTTCGGCGACGAACAACAGAAGAAGCAGTGGCTGGAGCCGCTGCTGGCAGGCGAGATCCGCTCGGCGTTCGCGATGACAGAACCAGAGGTGGCCTCCTCGGACGCCACCAACATCACGACCCTCATCGAGCGGGACGGCGACGACTACGTCATCACGGGCCGCAAGTGGTACATCTCCGGGGCGATGAACCCGGACTGCAAGATCTTCATCGTGATGGGCAAAACGGACCCGACAGGCGCCGACATCCGCCGCCAGCAGTCGATGATCCTCGTGCCCCGCGACACCCCCGGCGTCACGGTCAAGCGCGCGATGCAGGTCTTCGGCTACGAGGACCACTCCCATGGCGGCCACGCCGAGGTGATCTTCGACCACGCGCGCGTGCCGGCGACGAACCTGATCGGCGAGGAGGGCGGCGGCTTCGCCATCGCCCAGGCACGCCTGGGCCCCGGCCGCATCCACCACTGCATGCGACTGATCGGGATGGCCGAGCGGGCGATCGAGCTGATGTGCCAACGCGCCGTCTCTCGCGTCGCGTTCGGCAAGGCACTCGCGCAACAGGGCGTAGTCCACAACTGGATCGCGGACGCCCGGGTGGCCGTGGAGCAACTACGCCTGCTGGTCCTGAAGACGGCATGGATGATGGACACCGTGGGCAACAAGGGCGCCCACGCCGAGATCCAGGCCATCAAGATCGCCACGCCCCGCACGGTGGTGGGCATCCTCGACAAGGCGATCCAGCTGCACGGCGCGGGCGGGGTGAGCCAGGACTTCCCGCTGGCGGAGCTGTACGCGAGCGCCCGCACTCTGATGCTGGCCGACGGCCCGGACGAGGTGCACCAACGATCTCTCGCCCGCCGGGAGTTGAAGAAGTACCTGTAGCAGAACGAATGGGCTGGAAGAGGTATTGATACCCCCTCCAGCCCATTCCCCCCGAGGTGATGGTCAGTTGGGCGTACTCGCCTTAAGGGTCCAGCCCTGCCGGCAGGTGTGCCCGAAGGTCCCGATGTCACAGCCCTCGACGACGAAGACATACGCGCCGGTGTTCTGCTCCCGCACCCGGATCCGACCGCCCGTCCCCCCGCCGAACTCCCGCTGGGTCCCCCCGGGGTCGGAGGCGCTCGTCCAGCGGACCAGGAACGAGTCGTAGCGGTACGGAGCCGTCGTACCCCAGTTGAAGTAGGCGTAGCCGCGGTCCTCCCACGCGGCGACGACCATGTTCGGGCCCTGGCGCGGCGACCAGGTGGCGGTGCCGTAGGTGAAGTACTGGCGCTTCCCGGCGTAGGCACCGTTCAGGTACACGTCCTTGGTGTAGCTGGTCGGACAACCCAGCCACCCACCGGCCCCGCCGAGCGCGCTCCACCGCTGATAGATGTGCGCCTCGTTCACCGCGATACCGCACCCGGCCCGCGCCGGCGTCTGCGCGGCGGCCGGCACCGCCGCCGTACCGCCGAGAGCGAGCACGGAGCCCAGCACAACGCCCGTCAGGCGCCGCTTCGTTGACAGCATGGTGTTCCCCCGTTGGTTCCTGTCGGTCGGCCCGGCGGTGCGCCCGCCGTTCCGCTGCTACGAGCATCACGGCGACGGGGGCCGGGAGTTGAGGGGAAGCCCCCGGGCAGCGCCGGGGACCTCTCCCGGGTGGTCCGGGAAGCGTTCCCATGACACCCGGGTGCCGGGCCCCCACGATGGGACGCATGGAAGACCGCGACGGGCGCACCCGGCCCCACTCGGCCGCCGCGTACACGCTGTTGGGGATGGCGGCACTCCAAGTGGCGGTCGGGACGGTCGCGTTGGCGGCAGCAGATGTCTCCCTCGCCGACCTGGTCCACTACGACATGGTCGTCGACCTCGCGGTGGGCCTCGCCTACCCGGTCTGCGGCACGGTGATCGCCCTGCACCGCCCCCGCAACCCCATCGGCTGGCTGCTGATCGCCTACGGTCTGGGCCACGCCTTCACGGGCATGTCGATCGGACTGGGCGTCGAGGGACTGCGGTTGGGCTGGCCGCCGGACGTACTGCACGCGGTGACGACCGTAGGCCGCCACAGCTGGATCCTCGGCAGCTCCACGGCGTTCGTACTGGTCTTCTTCCTCTTCCCCGACGGTCGGCTGCCCGACCGCCGCTGGCGCTGGGCGCTGGCCGCCCAACTCCTCTCCTCCCCCCTGGACTTCGCGATCTGGGCGCGGGACGACTGGGGCCTGTTCCGCGGCACACCGGCCCAGCCCTCCTACCTCCCGGTGCCGGCCGGCTGGATGCCCGTCCTGCGGGACGTCGAGACCGCCAAGGCCTGCCTGGTGCTGGCCGCCGTGTTCGCCGTCATGGCCGTCCGCCACCGGCGCGGCGGCGAACAGGACCGCCGCCGACTCCTGTGGCTCATCGCGGGAATGTTGCCGCTGGCCCTGAGCGTGGCCCTGCAGATCCTCGGTTTCCCGGCCGTCTACACCTCGTGCTGCACCCTGTTCCTGCCGACCGCCATCATGATCGCCGTGGTCCGCGAGGAACTCCTCGACATCCGCCTCGTCGTCTCCCGCAGCCTCCTCTACGGCACCCTCACGGTCGGCGTGATCGTCACCTACGTGGGCCTCGTCACCTCCGTGCAGGCCCTCCTCAACCCCGACCCCGCCCTCCTCGGCCCGGCGTTGATCACCGTCACCCTGGCCCTCGCCTTCGCCCCCGCCCGCCGCCTCCTCCAACGCATGGTCGACCACGCCCTGTACGGCGACCGGCACGACCCGGTGCGCGCGGTCTCCCGCATCGGCGAACGGCTGGCCGGCACCGGAGTGAACGCGATCCCCGAGGCGGTCGGCGAGGCACTGCGGCTGCCGTACGTCTGCGTGGAGTCGAAGTCCGGGGTGACGGACGGCAGTTGGGGCGAACCGGGCGAACGCATCCACGCCATACCGCTCGACTACGACGGCCGGACCGTAGGCGCGCTGGTGATCGGACTGCGCCCCGGCGAACAACAGCCAACGCCCGCCGACCTGGCCGTGCTCGAACTGCTCGCCGTACCGCTGGCCGCCGCGCTCCACGCCACCGACCTCACCCGGCAGTTGCAGCACTCCCGCGAACGCATCGTGGCCGCGCGCGAGGAGGAACGGCGGCGGATCCGCCGCGATCTGCACGACGGCCTCGGACCGACCCTCGCCGGAGCGGCCTTCCAGGCGGACGCCGTCCGCAATCTGCTGACGTTCGATCCGGAACGAGCCGCGCTGCTGCTGGCAGAACTGCGGTCCGAGGTCGGCGGCGCGGTCGCGGAGGTACGCCGCCTGGTGGACGGCCTACGGCCCCCTGATCTCGACCAGTTGGGGCTGCTGGGCGCACTGCGCGAACGTGCGGTACGGCTGTCCTGGCGCGCGGACGGCATCCCGCTCCAGGTGCGGGTCCAGGCACCCGAGCGGCTGCCGGCACTGCCCGCCGCGGTCGAGGTGGCCGCCTACCGCATCGCGATCGAGGCGCTGACCAACGCGGCCCGGCACGCCCGCGCCTCCCGCGTCGACCTGTACATCGAGATCGGCGACGGCCTGCGCCTGGAGGTGTGCGACGACGGTTCGCCGACGGGCGAGGAGACCACGTGGACCCCGGGCGTGGGCATCACGTCGATGCAGGAACGCGCTGCGGAGCTGGGCGGCCGGTGCGTGGCGGGGCAGGGACGGGTGGTGGCGACGCTGCCGCTGGGAGGGGCGCTGTGACGGATCGGGAACCCGGCGACGAGGAGGACACCGACACGCTGCGGGTCGTACTCGCCGACGATCATCCCGTGGTCCGCACCGGGCTGGCCGCGCTGCTGGAGTCCGTGCGGGACGGAACCCCGCGGGTGCGGGTCGTCGGGGTCGCGGCGAGCGGGCGGGAGGCGGTGCGGGCGGCGGTGACCCTGCGTCCGCACGTCATGGTGATGGACATCCGGATGCCGGACCTCAACGGCATCGAGGCGACCCGCGAGATCGGCCGGGTCGCGCCCCGGGTGGCGGTGCTGATGCTCACCATGGTCGAGGAGGACGACTCGGTGTTCGCCGCGATGCGGGCGGGCGCCCTCGGCTATGTCCTCAAGGGCGCGGGCCAGGACGAGATCGTCCGGGCGATCCGCGCGGTGGCCGCCGGTGAGGCCATCTTCGGCCCCGGTGTGGCCCGGCGCGTGCTCGGCCAGCTCAGCAGACCGCCCGACCGGCCCGACCCGTGCCCGACACTCACCCCGCGCGAACGGGACGTACTCGCCCTGATCGCCGACGGCGAGCCCAACTCGACGGTGGCCACCCGGCTGGGTCTGTCCCCCAAGACGGTCAGCAACCACATGTCGGCGGTCCTGGCCAAACTGGGCGTCGCGGACCGCGCGGGGGCGGCGGCCTGGGCCCGGGAGGCGGGACTGGGCCGCCCACCGGACACGTGAACGCGTGTCAGGGGCGCAGTGCCCGCAGCAGCAGATCCGCGAGGTGGTCGGCGACTTCCTGCGGGCTGAGCGGACCGCCCGGCCGGTACCACGTCGACAGGTGGTGGACCGAGCCGAAGTGGTAGTCGACGACGAGGTCCGCCGGGGTCGCCGTGGAGAAGACGCCCTCGCGCTGGCCCTCCTCGACGAGCGCGCGGAAGCGCTCGTGGTAGCGGCGGCGCTCGGCGCGCACCTGTTTGTTCTTCTCCGGGCTCAGATGGTGCATGGACCGGAAGAAGATCGACGCGTCGTCGAGGTTGTCGATGGTCGTCACCACGACGTCGGCCGCAGCCGCCCGCAGTCGCTTCTCGACCGGCTCGTCGGCGCCCGCGAACACCTCCAGGCGCTCCATCTGAACGCGCAGCACGCGCGCGTACACCTCGTGCAGGAGGTCGTCCTTGGAGCCGAAGTAGTGGTAGAGCGCCCCCTTGGTGACCCCCGCGGCCTCGACGATCTCCTGCACCGAGGTGCGGTCGTAGCCCTGCTCGGCGAAGAGCCGGGTGGCGGCGGCCAGCAGCCGCTGCGGGACGGGAGCCCCGTCTCCGTCGGTCGTCCTGGGCACTGCCGCCACCTGCCTTTCCTAGGTGTTCACTCGCTGTCGTGCGACCGGGAACGCAGTTCCCGCCGGAGGATCTTCCCACTTGCCGTCTTCGGCAGCTCGGGCAGGATCTCCACCTGGCGCGGGTATTTGTAGGCGGCCAGTCTCTCCTTGCAGTACACGGCGAATTCATCGGGGTCGGTTTCGGCGCCCGGACGGAGACTGATGTACGCCTTCACTGTCTCGCCCCGGTACCCGTCGGGCACCCCGACGACGGCCGCCTCGCGCACCGCCGGGTGGGTGTACAGCACGTCCTCAACCTCGCGCGGCCACACCTTGAAGCCGGACGCGTTGATCATGTCCTTCTTGCGGTCGACGACGTACAGCCAGCCCTCGGTGTCCATGAACCCGATGTCGCCGGTGCGCAGTTCACCGTCCGGGAAGGTCTCGGCGGTGGCCTCGGGGCGCCGCCAGTACCCGGGCACGACCTGCGGCCCGCGTACGACGATCTCGCCCTGCTCCCCGAAGGGGACCTCGTCGCCCTGGTCGTCGAGGATCCGTACGACGGTGTCGGGTCCCGGTACGCCAACGGCCAGCGTCCCGGACGCGGGGTCGACGGGCGCCTCCAGCTGGGGCGGCACGGAGGCGCAGGGCGCGGTGCACTCGGTGAGGCCGTAGCCGTTGCGGATGTACGGCCCGAAGCCGGCCCGGAACTTCTCGACCAGGGCGGGCGGTACCGGCGCGCCGCCGGAGGAGATGTTCCGGAAGGACGCGAAGTGCTCGCGGGTGACGGCCGGGTGCGCGGCGAGCGCCATGAAGGCGGTGGACGGGCCGACCGTGTAGTGCGGCTTGTGCTCGGCGAACGCGTCGAGCACGACTCCGCCCTCGAAGCGGTACGCCAGCACCAGCGAGCCCCCGCTGACGAGCGAGGCACCGAGCTGGCACACCATCCCGGTGATGTGGAACAGCGGCGCCATCGCGAAGTACACGGGCGGGTCAGGCAGTCCCAGCCCGGTGCGCTGCCGTTCGGCGTTGTAGAGAATGTTGCCGTGGGTGTTGGTGGCGCCCTTCGGGGTACCGCTCGTCCCCGAGGTGTAGCTGATCAGCGCGATGTCGGAGGGCACCGGGGCGGGCACGTCGGGCGCCGTGCGCCCCTCCTTGGCGACGACCACGAGATCGGCCGCGTCCTCGGCCTGCGGAAGCCGCTCGAAGGTGAGCACGCGCGCGTCGTCGCGAGTCTGGAAATCCAACTCACACGCAGTGAGCACGGTCCGTACCGGCGACCCGCTCTCCTCGGCGGCAGCCGCGGTCTCGCGCAGATAGGACTCCCACGCGCGATCGGAACAGATCAGCGCGGCGACCTCGCCGTCCCGCAGGACGTGACCGACCTCCCCCGACTTGTACATAGGGTTGACGGGCACGACGATCGCGCCCGCCTTCCAGGCACCGAGCAGAGCGAGCACGAAGTGCGGCGAGTTCTGGAGCAGGATCGCGACCCGGTCACCGTGCTCAAGCCCCCGCGCGGCCAGGTACCCGGCGACGGAGTCGCTCAGCTCGTCGACCTCGCGATAGCTGAGCCGGCCGTCGAAGTAGGTGAGGAAGGTGCGGTCGGGCGTCTCGGCGACAACGCGTCGCAGGGCGTGCACCAGCGAGTCGTCGGGAGTGATCGGCCCTCGCTGGGCCTCGTTGAGCAGGCCGACCCAGGGCCGGGCGGCATAGCGGGAGTCGGTCACTCGCCGGCCTCCCACTTCTGCTGGATGTGGTTCATGGTGGTCAGCCAGCGGTCCGGTTCGGTGGCCCTGTGCTGGTAGTACCCGGCGACCTCGGGGTGCGGCAGGATCAGGAAGCGGTCCTCCTCGATCCCCGCCATCAGCGCGTCCGCCACGGCGTCGGGCTCGATCGCGGTCGGCTTCAGCACCAGGTCGCCCGCAGTGCCGGTGGCGGCCAGCATGTCGGTACGGACGCCCTGCGGACAGATGGCGTGGACCTTGATCCCACGGTGCCGGTACGTCAGCGACAGCCACTCGGCGAAGGCGTACGCACCGTGCTTGGTCACGCTGTAGGGCGCGGCTCCGATCATGGTGAGCAGCCCCGCGGCCGACACGGTGGACACGAACCGCCCGCTCCCCCGCTCCAGCCACCCCGGAATCAACGCCTCCGCCGCCCGCACATGGGCCATCACGTTGACGTCCCAGGCCTGCGCCCACACCTGCTCACCGGCGGCTTCGGACCCACCGGAGCCGAGCCCGGCGTTGGCGCAGTAGATGTCGACGGTGCCACCGAGCGCGTCCCGGGCCTCACCGACAACGGCGGAGGCGTCCCCCGGCACGGCGATCCCGCCGATCTCGTCGGCGACGGCTTTCGCACGATCACCGTCCAGGTCGTTGACGACGACCCGAGCCCCCTCGGCGGCGAACCGCCGCGCGAGCGCAGCACCGATGCCACCCCCGGCCCCCGTGACGACTACCCCGGCACCCTGAACGGCTTCCACCATCGGTCTCCTTCGACTGCGGCTCCACTGCCCAGCCAGACTAACCGGTCGGTATGTAACACCGGAAGGGCGGATTCTCTTAGGGGCGCGGGGAACGGCGCGAGCAAGCACACACAGCCCGCAGCCGACAAACCACACGCAATAGCCCATAACGTGCCGACATGCCCCTCACCAGAAGAACCCTCCTGGCAGCAACCCCGGCGGCAACCCTCACTCCGGCACCACCCAAGAAAACCGCACTGCGCACCGGCTTCGAACAACTCACCGCACACGACTACGCCCAGCTCGGCGGCCAACGCATCGGGATCGTCACCAACCCCACCGGCGTCACCAGAGACACCCACCACATCGTCGACGTCATGCACGCCAGCCCCCACGTGAACCTCACCGCGGTCTTCGGCCCCGAACACGGCTTCCGAGGCACCGCGCAGGCAGGCGGCTCCGAAGGCCGCCCCACCGACCCGGCCACCGAACTCCCCGTCTACGACACGTACTCGAAGAGCGGTCGGCAACTCGCCGACATCTTCAAGACCTCCGCCGTCGACACCGTCGTCTTCGACATCCAGGACGTGGGCGCCCGCTTCTACACCTACATCTGGACCCTGTACGACTGCATGGAGGCGGCCCGGCTCGCCGGCAAACGCTTCGTCGTGCTCGACCGCCCGAACCCGGTGACCGGCCGTGCTGCCCAAGGCCCGGTCCTGCACCGGGAGTTCGCGACCTTCGTCGGCCGGCAGCCGATCGCGCAGGCGCACGGGATGACGGTGGCGGAGCTGGCCCGGCTGTTCAACGGGGAGTACCTCACGAAACCGGTACCCCTGGAGACCGTACTGATGACCGGCTGGAAGCGGTCGGAGTTCTACGACGCCTGGTCGCTGCCGTGGGTGCCGCCGAGCCCCAACATGCCGACACCGGACACCGCCCTCGTGTACTCGGGGACGTGTCTCTTCGAGGGGACGAACCTGTCCGAGGGGCGCGGCACCACCCACCCCTTCGAACTGCTCGGCGCGGAGGGCGTCGACGGCCGTTGGGCGGCTGCGGTGAATCAACTCGCCCTGCCCGGCGTGCACTTCAGGGAGGCCTACTTCGCGCCGACGTTCTCCAAGTTCCAGGGGAAGACGGTCGGTGGTGTGCAGATCCATGTGCACGACCGGGCCGTGTTCGACCCCGTGCGCACCGGGATCGCGCTGCTGGTGACCGCCAAGAAGGTCTGGAGCGGCTTCCGTTGGCGCTCGGACCACTGGATCGACGACCTCACCGGGTCCGCGCGGGTGCGTACGGCAATCGACGCGGGCGCGGGCACCGACGACGTGGTGGCGCAGTGGCAGGAGGAGTTGAGGGTGTTCCGGGGGATTCGAACTGAATATCTCCTCTACAAGTGACTCGTGACGTATGGCCAATCTTCACCGGTAGCGGGACGATGCGCCCACATTGAGCCACTCCGGGGGACGAGGAGGCCGGTCATGGCGGATCCGGCGATGAGTGTGAGCCCGTACTGGGAGTTGACCTTCGACGCCGACGGAGACGTCGACCAGGGGGAACGCGATCGGCTGCTGCGCGAGGTGCGGCAGCGCGGGGTCGGTGACCTGATCGTGTTCTCGCACGGCTGGAACAGTCAACGCGCCGGTGCCACGAAGCTCTACAGCCGCTTCTTCGCACCGATTCCGAAGCTCGCGCCGAAGGCCCGCATCGGGTACGTGGGCGTGATCTGGCCATCGATGGAGTTCCCGGACCAGCCGATCCCGAACTTCCCGCACACACCGGCCGCCGTGGCCGCGCCGACGGCGCTCCCGGCGGCTCCGGTGCTCGACGACGCCACCCGGCACACGCTCCTCGACGCCTTCCCGGGCAACGCGACGCTGATCGACCAGATCGCCCGCATGCTGGACCAACAGCCCGCCCAGGACGCCGA
The DNA here is from genome assembly GCF_016654115.1 of Streptomyces sp. MBT53. Lineage (GTDB taxonomy): Bacteria > Actinomycetota > Actinomycetes > Streptomycetales > Streptomycetaceae > Streptomyces. Next base: position 19,776 of record NZ_JAEQAZ010000108.1, on the reverse strand, counting down.
GTTGGAGGAGTTCGGGCGGCTGGTACGCACCCTCGTGGAGGTGGTGCCGCCCGGGCCGCAGGCGCAGTTCGGCGCGGACACGCTCGCGGAGGGGTCGCCGCAGGACGGGCCGCGGATGCTCGCCGTCGGCTGCACGGCCGAGGTCTGCGACCAGTTCGCGCAGGCCCTGGAGCATCTCGCGTCGCCCCAACCACCGGGTGCCACCGCGGAGTTCACGCTGCCTAACCCGTGGAAGGGGGCGCGGGAGCTGCTGCGGCAGGCGGCGTACTACGCGATGAAGCGGCGTGCGGGCACGGTCGGCGAGCGGGGACTCGGTCCGGCGATCGGGCGGCTCGCGGGGGTGGCGCCGGAGGTGCGGGTGCATCTCGTGGGGCACAGTTTCGGCGGGCGCCTGGTGTCGTTCGCGCTACGGGGTCTGCCCGAGGGGGTGCATTCGGTCAAGTCGGTGACGCTGCTCCAAGGGGCCTTCTCGCACTACGCGTTCGCGTCCCGGCTGCCGGACGACCCGCGCACCGGGGGCGTGCTGCAAGGTCAACAGAACCGCGTGGACGGGCCGTTGGTGTGCTGCTACTCGCACTTCGACTCGGCGCTCGGCACGATCTACCCGCTGGCCTCGCGGATGGCGGACGACGACTGCTCGTTCGCCGCGTTCGAGATCGACCGGGTGCTGGGCGAGAAGTGGGGCGCGATGGGTCACGACGGGGTGCGGGCGGTGCCCGGCACCCAGGCGCTGACGCTGGCCGAGGCGCTCGACTCACCGCTGCCGACGTCGGGTTGTGTGAACGTCGACGCCTGTGCGGTGGTGTGTCACGGCGGCGCTCCTATGGGAGCACACAGCGACATCGTGCACCCTGAACTGGCCCGGGTGGTGCTGGCGGCGGGCCGGATCGGCCGGCCCACCGCCGCTACGGCGTCACCGGTGTGACGTGTACTCCACCACTTGCTGGAAGGTGGGCCGGTTCTGCCAACTGATGTTGTAGTGCTTGATGCCGCCCAGGGTGCGCTGGACGATCGAGTCGGCGCACCACTGGTCGCCCGCCGAGCACAGGGAGTCCCCGGGGTAGACGGTGGCCGCGGTGGTGCCGGCCGCCGTCTTCAGGGTGCTGATGAGGATGTCCCGGCAGGCGCTGAGGCTGCCGCCGCCGCAGTACTGCTCGGCGAGCGGTCCCGACACGGTCTGTCCGAGCACCGACCGGATGTCCTTGTCGACGTAGCTCCACCAGCCGTACTGGAAGGAGCTGCCGGCGTGCGACCCGGTCGGGCCGTGGGCGGCGGACGGGGTCTCGTCGATGTACAGGTTCTTGGTGAAGGCCGTGTACAGGTCGTCACCGAGGCCGGGTTGGAACTCGGCCTTCACCAGCAGCGGCCACCAGGCATCCAGGATCCGGATGGCGTCGGCGTTGGCGTAGGTCTTGGACCCGGCCGAGGTCTCGGTGCGCTTGCCGCCCGCGGTCAGCCAGGTCTGCAGCTTGGTGACGGCCGCCGCCGCGGTGGTGTCGGTGACCGTACTGCTGGTGACGACCTTCAGCAGGTCGGGCAGCACGTCCTCGGCCCGCAGGTCGGTGAGCGAGGCGTCCGACATGGCCTTCACCAGCGAGGATCTGGTCACCCCGCCGGCCGCGATGAGTTTCTTCACCCGGTCGTCGAGGAGGTTGCCCCGGTGGACGGACCCGTCGCCCCAGCTGGCCGTCGTGTAGTTGAGGGCCTGTTTGTTGTTCCAGGAGATGTAGTAGTCCTGGTCGATGGAGTTGGGGTGCGCGGAGGCCGGGGTGTAGTCGGAGGTGTTGGTGGTGGGGTCCCAGTTCTGCCACTCGTAGGCGGCCTGCGCCCAGACCGGGAACTCGGGATCGACACCGCTGGCCCGCACCGGGTTGTTGCCGCTGTTGTAGTACGCGGTGTGCTGGGAGTCGGCGTAGAACCAGTTGAACGTGTAGTTGATGTGCTGCACGGCCGTCTGGAAGGTCTGAGGACTCTTCACGTAGTCGGGGTCGTTCAGCATCTGGAAGCCGATGATCGAGTCGGCCTCGTGCATGTAGGACGAGCGCAGGGTGGTGTAGGCGACCTTTTTGCCGCCGACGGTCGCCCGGTACTCGACGGGTCCGTACTCGGTCTTCCACACCTTCATGGTGTACGACCCGGCGGCGGTGCCGTCGGCCGTGGTGGGCTTCCAGGAGTTCGTCTGCTGGACCTCTTCCATGGCGGTGCAGGTGCCGTGGAACAGGTAGTGGTAGTCGTCCTGGCAGAGTTCGACGGCGTAGGTGTCGATGATGTCCTGGCCGGAGGTGGTCGCGGACCACGAGTAGTCCTGGCCGCGGCCGAGTTCGACGTACATGCTCAGACCGGCGAAGGAGGCGCCGCGGGCGCTGATGCCCGGGCCCTGGATCTCCTGGAGCATGAGCAACTGGGGTGCGAAGTAGCCCGTTTGGGGTCCGAAGACGGCTATGGGGTGGCCGCTCGCGGTGTATTTGCCGCTCACCACAAGGGCGTTGGACATCCCGCGCTTGGCGGAGCTGAGGGCGGTGGCGGTCGCCGCGGCGGAGGCGGCGGTGGCGCTCTGGTCGGCTCCGGTGCCCGTGGCGTCGTAGACGAGTGGCTCGGTCGTCACCGAACCGGCGTCCGGCAGGGCCTCGCCCGCGGCGGTGGTGGGCTTGGTGCCGTAGGGGAAGCTCTCGCCGTTGTGGACGGTGAGCACGGCCTCGGGGTCGTTGCGTTCGCGGAAGGACTCCCAGACCTTGGTGCCCTGTTCCACGCCGTACTTCTCCTGGGCGGCGAGCAGCGACATGGCGTTGTTGACCTCGCCGCCGCCGCCGGAGCCGAACAGGGTGCCGATGACGGAGGCCAGCGCGACCAGGTCGGTGATCTTGAAGTGGTCGATCGTGCCGGCGTTGGTGATCGAGTCCTTGTGGCCGGTGAGGACGTACTCGCCGGGGAAGTAACGGCCGCTGTCCGAGGCGTCGATGTAGGCGTTGATGCCGGCCAGATAGGCGTTGGCGTCGGCGAGTGCCTGCTGGCCGCGGGCGCCGTTGTTGGCGACGGCGTTGTCGATCTGGGACTGCAGCTCGGCCTCGGTGTAGGGGGCGTTGCGGTAGAACTCCTGCTCAAGACCCTGGTTGGAGGCGACGCCGCCCGCGAAGGTGGTGAGCTGGCCGCGTCCCACGTGCCGGAAGACGTCCATCAGCCACAGCCGGTCCTCGGCCGCCGCGTATCCGGCGCCGTACTCGGTGCCGTAGCGCGTGGTGCCTGTGATGTGCGGCACACCGGTCGCCTTGTCGCGGACGATGGTCACATCGGTGCGGCCACTGGGGCTCTCGGTCGAGGCGACGTTGGCGGCGGGGACCCCGAACGAGGCGTCGTTGAAGAAGGTGTTGATCTTCGCGTCGGTCAGCGTGGAGGCGCCCGTGGCCAGGTTGGCGTAGGGGCCGAGCTGATCCTCGGCGTGCGCGGGCTGGGAACCGAAGGCCTGGTTCAGGAGGATCTGGGCAAGGGTCGCGTTGCCGTTCTCGCCGGCCGGGAGGATGTCCGAGCACTGGCCGCCGCAGTAGTCGTTCGAGGCGGTCGCGGCGGTCGCCGTTCCCTGGGCAAGAGGAGACAAAAGGGCGGCAATGAGGGCGCATACGGATGCGGCCTTCAGGAACCCGGGGAATCTGCCGGGAGTTCTCAGTCTGTCGAGCAAGTTACGTGGGGTGCGCCGAGGCATGGCGGCTCCTACCGACGGGGGTGTGGCCGGACGTTACCGCCGGTATCCCCGGGATTGAAGATGAACATGCGTCAAGTTTTGGATGAGCAGGAGCGGCTTATGGGGGCCATCGGAAATCGGATGGAGCCAAATCGCTTGTCGATACGTCTATTCGGCGACGTCCGTACGACGACGCCGAGGTGACCGAAGTACAGGTGCAGGTGTGACGGAGGTGCAGGGCGATGGCCGGTTTCCGGAGTCTGGCGAGACAGGTGCGAGACCCTCGATGCGATCTGGCGCTGCGGCGCTACTCGCTGCGCAAGTGCCTTGAGCGGTTCGCCCCTTATGGGCACAGGGCGACCTGGGACCACTTGAGCTCCCGGGCCGGGTTCGGACCCGAGGACCGCTCCCCCGACCCGGCGCGGCTCGTGGCCGCACTGGACGAGCTGGAGGAAGCGCGCAAGGTCTGGCTCGCCTATGAGGTCGGGTTCGCCGAACGCCGCAAGAAGGAGAAGCACGACGGGCTCCGCCGCCCGGGTACCGTGGACGACTGGCACCGGCTGACCTGGGGCGGCTTCGGTGTCGCCTGGTGCGACGACCCCCGACTCCACCCCCATGAACCACTGGCCGAGGTGCTGCGACGGCTGATCGCCGCCCTGGAGCGCGAACCGGGTTCCGTGTGCCCGGTGTGCGCCGGGGAGCGCCTCCTGTGGAAGTACGACCTGGCCCACGAACCCTCCTCGGGCCCGGTCTGCACGGACTGCGGCATCGTCGTCCCGCGTCCGGTGCTCACGCCCGAGGCCCTGGCCTACGCCAGGCGCGGACGGCTGCTCATGTCGGCCTGAACCGGGGCGAACGAAGAAGGGCGCCAGGGGTGCGCCGGGGATGCCGCACCCCCTTTTGAGCAAGCCGGTTTGCCCTTGCTCCCGCAACGGCCGAGGCTGCCGACGGCGATCCGTCGACAGCCCCGAAGTGGTGCGCCGCAGGTGTCGGCCGACGTCAGCTGGCCTTCCAGACGTCGGCGAAACTTCCGCCGGAGATCGAGCCCGGCTGCGCCCGTACGGCGGAGCTGCTGCTCTTCGTCATGACGATCTCGTTCGGCGAGTAGGTGTCCAGGTTGCTGCCGTTCGTCTTGGCGCCGGTGAAGGTCACGGTGCCGAAGTTCGCGAGGCTCGCGACCGAGCCGCCGACCTCGGGGGCCTCGGCGATGACCTCGGCGGAGGCGTTCTTGAAGCCGGACGAGCCCGCGTGCGTGGTGGTCTTGGTCCAGCCCTCGGTGGAGTCGGCGAGGGTCATGGTGAAGGTGGAGCCGGTGTAGGTCACGGTCGCGGTGAACTTGTCGCCGCCCTTGACGGTGACACCGGAGTACGCGCTCTCGGAGGCGGGCAGCACCTCCCACCAGGCGCCGTAGGTGGCCTTGCCGCCGATGCAGTCGGCTTCCGTACCGGTCTGCTCCAGCGCGGAGTTGCTGTACCCGTCGAGGCCGACCCAGAACGACGAGTACGTGGTGGCCGAGCCGCAGGTGACGGTCGGCTGGGTCCACGCCGAGGTCACCGATGTGTAGGCGCCGGTCGAGCCGGTGGCCGCGTAGCCGGACCAGTTGGTGGACGAGACGGTGGCATTGACCTTGCCGGGCTGCGCGAGCCCGCGCAGGGTGTGACTCTCGTGGCTCGCTATGGCCTGGGTGAGCTGGGCGGGGGTGTTCGAGGCCGCCAGCGAGGGCGTGGCCAGGGCGGCGGTGAGGGCTGCGGCGGTGACGAGAACGAACCCGGCGGAAGATCTCGGGGACATGACTCTCCGTCATTCGAGGGGGTGGGGGGCTGCCGTGACGGCAGTGAACAGCAGCTTCCGCGAGGCCTCATGAACATGGCAAGACGGTCAAGCCTCTTCAGTCTTGAGGGAATTGACGGCGCAACAACTGAGAAATCTGACAGGTTCATTCAAATTTGATCAATCACCGGGCAAGACTGACCAAACTTCAGGGAAACGGTCTTCCGCCCCACGACAGCCCTGACTTGAGCTGGAGTACGTGACTTCCAGACCGGAGTACGCGACGTCCCGAACCGGGGCGATGCCGTTCCACGAGGCCTTGCGCGCGGCCATCGCGGCCAGCGGGCTGAGCCTGGACCGCATCCAGGACCGGCTGCTGCGCCGCGGTACACCGGTGGCCTCGGCGACGCTCAGCTCCTGGCAGTCCGGGCGCTACCAGCCCGAACGCCAACGGTCGTTGGCGGCCCTGACCGTCCTGGAAGATGTCCTACGGCTGCCGCCCGGTGCGCTCACCGGACTGCTCGGCCCACCCCGGCCCCGGGGCCGCTGGCTGCCACCGGTCGGCGACCACCCGGATCTGGCCCGGGTCTGGTCGGACCACCGCGACCTCACCGCCACCCTCGCCGCGCTCGACACCCGCTGGGACGACAGCCTGACCCGGCTCAGCTGCCACAACCGGGTCGACGTGGCCGCCGACCGCAGCGTCCGCTCCATGACCAGCCGCCGGCTGCTGCGCGCCGAGGCGGACGGCGCGGACCGCTGGATCGCCCTGTACCGCCTCGACGCGCCCGGCCCGTTGCCGCGGTTCCGCCTGGCGGCCCCGGCCCGGCTGGGCACGGTCGTCGAACTGCCCGCCGAGGGGCTGGTCGCGGCCGAGTTGCTCTTCGACCGCCCGCTGGCCCGCGGCGAGACCGTGATCGTCGACTACACGGTGGAGCACCGGAACCCGCCCCCGTACTCCCTGCGCGCCGAGACGACCATTCACGTGCCGATGCGCGAACACCTCCTGGAGGTCCGGTTCGCGAAGGGGGCACTCCCGCGCGCGTGCTACTCGTTCCGAACGAACGGCCTCGACTCCCACGCCGGCACCGCGCGGCCCAGGGAGCAACGGCTACGGGTGGACGCGTCCGGGTCGGTGCACGCGGTGGCGTTGGGCGTGGGGCCCTGCCGGGTCGGGATCCGGTGGGTGTGGGACTGAGGGGGAGGGGACCTCTGGCCGACGGGCAGGCGTTGTCAGTGGTGGGTGGCACCATCGAGGCATGGTGCAGGTCTGTCTCAACGGGGCCCGAGGGGCCGCCGACGGCTGGATGGTGCCGGTCTCGCCCGGGGCGTTGGCCGATGCCGCGGTGGAGGCCGTCGCGGCGGGGGCCACTGATGTCCACCTCCACCCCAAGTCCCCTTGCGGGGACGACACGTTGTCGCCGCGCGTCCTCGCGGTGACGCTGGACGCGATACGGGCACGGGTGACCGTGCCGGTCGGGGTGACCACCGGCGCCTGGGCCGAGCCGGACCCCGCCGCCCGGCTGGAGCGGGTGCGCGGCTGGACCGTGCTGCCCGACCACGCCTCGGTCAACTGGCACGAGCCGGGCGCCGAGGAGGTCGCGGCGGTACTGCTGGACCGGGGTGTCGGCGTGGAGGCCGGGATCTGGTCCGGCACGGACGGCGCCGCCCGCTTCGCCGCCTCACCGCTCCGCTCGAAGGTGCTGCGGGTCCTCGCGGAGGTGACCGACCCGGACGCGGACACGGCGGAGGCGTCCGCGCAGGCCCTCCTCGCCGGGCTGGCCACCGACCACGGCCGCCCGATTCTGCTGCACGGTGAGGAGGGCGGCACCTGGCCCGTGCTCCGGCTCGCGGGACGGCTGGGACTCGCGACCCGGATCGGCCTGGAGGACACCCTGTTCCTGCCGGACGGCGAACGGGCGCTGTCCAACGCCCAGTTGGTCGCCGAGGCGTTGGTTCGACGCCGGCCGTAGCAGCCGATATTCCCCTCGCTCAACCCGTTTCGTATTGAGGACAGTTGGGAGCGATGAAACACAGCTGAGGAACCCCGAGGAGTCCCGATGTCGACGCTGCGCGTCACCGCCGAAGTGCTGACCGTCCACGAACACCCGAACGCCGACGCCCTCGAACTGGCCCAGGTCGGTCTGTACCGGGCCGTCGTCGCCAAGGGCGCGTACCGCACCGGCGACACCGCCGTCTACATCCCCGAGCAGTCCGTGCTCCCGGCCACGCTGATCGAGGAGTTGGGGCTGACCGGACGCCTCGCGGGGAGCAACGCCGACCGGGTCAAGGCGGTACGCCTGCGCGGCGAGCTCTCGCAGGGCATCGTGTGCCGACCCCAGGCTCTCGCGGACGTGGATCTGGCCCGGGCCGCCCTGGACGGCACCGACTTCGCGGAACTGCTCGGCATCACCAAGTGGGTACCGCCGATCCCGCCCACCATGTCCGGAGAGGTCGAGTCCGCGCCCGATCTGCTGCCCTGGGTGGACATCGAGAACATCCAGCGGTTTCCCGGGATATTCGAACCGGGCGAGGCTGTGGTCCTGACCGAGAAACTGCACGGCTCGGCCTGCCTCCTCACCTACTTCGCCGAGGACGGCCGCGTCCAGGTCTCCTCGAAGGGCTTCGGCGCCAAGTCCCTTGCCCTGAAGGAGGATCCACGCAACCTGTACTGGCGGGCGATCCGCGGCCACTCCGTCCCCGAAGCCGCCGCCCGCCTCGCCGAACGGCTCGGCGCGCGCCGGATCGGAATCTTCGGCGAGGTCTACGGCGCGGGCGTGCAGGACCTCACCTACGGCGCCGACGGCCGACGCGCCACGCTCGGATACGCCGTGTTCGACGTCTCCGCCGAGATCGACGGAACGGTGCGCTGGCTGAACACGGCCGAACTCCTTGACGGAGAGCTGCCGTTGGTGCCCCGACTGCACGAGGGACCGTACGACATCGGGCAGGTGCTGAAGATCGCGACCGGCCGGGAGACCGTGTCCGGCCGGGAACTGCACCTGCGGGAGGGCGTCGTGATCCGCCCGACCGTGGAACGCTACAGCCAGGTGACCGGCGGCCGGGCGATCGCCAAGGCTGTGAGCGCCGCGTACCTGACACGGAAGGGCGGCACGGAGTACGAGTGACGCCTGGGCGCGACCCCGGCGGGGTGCGCAGGACACCGACGCGTAAAACCCCCGCCGGGGTGCGCGTGACAACCGACACGCAAAGCCCCAGCGGGGGTACGGGTGACAGCCCGACGCGCAAAGCCCCGGCCGGGGTACGGGTGACAGCCCGACACGCGAAACCCCAGCCGGGGTACGGGTGACAGCCCGACACGCAAAGCCCCAGCCGGGGTACGGGTGACAGCCCGACACGCGAAACCCCGGCCCGATACGGCCGTCGCCTCGGCACGCTCAGGCCCCGGCATGGTGTGCGTGGCGGCCGAACTGCGAAACCCTCGGCACGATACGGGTCACACGGCGGCGGGCGAAGCCCCCGGCGCGGTGCGCGTGAAGGTCGGCGCCCGAGACGCCCGGCGCGGCACAGGTGACGCCTGCGCGGGAGGCCTTCGCTCGGTGCGTGCAGCGGCCGGCGCTCCGGGCCCTCGGCGCACTGCCGGGGCGACGGCCGACGCACGAAACCCTCGGCGCGGTGCATGTGACAGCTAGCGCACACACCCCTCGGCGCGGTGCGCATGGCGGCCGGCGCGCGAACCGTTCGTTCGTCGCCGTGCGCGGGCCGGCCGGTGCACGCGCCGGTCAGTCGCGCTCCCCGGGGCCGGGCCCCGTCGCCCCGCCCCGAGGCCTGCGTGTGCCCGGTTCCGGCATCAGGCGGGAACCCGCGCCCCGTTCGCCGATCACGTCGTCCGGGTTGGACAGGACGCAGGTGGCCAGGGAGAGGCAGCCGCAGGCGATGCAGTCGGTGAGGTGGTCGCGGAGGCGGTTGAGCTGCTTGATGCGTTCGTCGAGTTCGGAGCGCCAAGCCTCGGAGAGGTGGGCCCAGTCCTCGCGGGTCGGGGTGCGCTCCTCGGGGAGTTCGGCGAGCGCCTCGCGGATGGTGGCCAGCGGGATGCCGACGCGCTGGGCGGCCCGCACGAAAGCGACCCGGCGCAGGGTGTCACGGGTGTACCGGCGCTGGTTGCCCGTGGTGCGGCGGCTGCTGATCAGACCCTTGGCCTCGTAGAAGTGCAGGGCGGAGACGGCGGCACCGCTGCGCGCGGCGAGTTGGCCGACGGTCAGCTCGTGGATCTTCTCGGGAATCTGGGGCACCCCTCGAACCCTACCCATCCACCGGCACAGGTGTTCCGTTGACAGCGGCCCGGCATACGACCATGCTAAGCAGTTGCTTAGACATGGCGAAACACATGAGCTGGATGACGTGAGAGGCCGGGACATGGCAGAGCCGAGGATCTTCACCTCCGTCGACGACCTGCGGGCGGCGGTCGGCGAGCAGTTGGGGTACACCGACTGGGTGGAGGTGGACCAGAAGCGGATCGACCTGTTCGCGGACGCGACGGGCGACCATCAGTGGATCCACGTGGACCCGGAGAGGGCGGCGGCCGGTCCCTTCAGGACGACCATCGCGCACGGCTACCTCACCCTGTCGCTGCTCCCCCTCTTCGGACCGCAGCTGATCAAGGTCGAGGACGTGAAGATGGGCGTCAACTACGGGACGAACAAGGTCCGTTTCCCCGCCCCGGTCCCGGTCGGCTCCCGGCTGCGCGCCACCGCGACGATCACCGGTGTCGACGACGTCCCGGGCGGCGTCCAGGTCACCGTCGCCTTCACCGTGGAGCGCGAGGGCGGCGACAAGCCGGTGTGCGTCGCCGAGTCGGTGTCGCGCTACTACCTCTGAACCACCCCTGAGCGGCCAACTCCCGCGCTACGACGGCTAGTCGGCCCCCACCATCCGCAGCACGAGGTCGGCGTACAGCGCGCCGACCTCGTCGGGCGTCCGGGGTCCGTCGAGGCTGAACCAGCGCGCCACGTCGATGCACAGCGACAGGATCGCGAGGGTCGTGCCCTTCACGTCCGGCACGTCGAAGGAGCCGTCCGCGACCCCGTCCTCGACGATCCCGCGCACCTCGGCGTCGACCTGCCGGCGCAGCGCGAGGATCTCGGCGCGGGCGTCCGGCCCGAGCGAGTCGAGTTCGTACTGCACGACCCGCGCGGTGGTACGACCGCCCGCGTGCCAGCGCACGAACGAGCTCACCGCGTCCGCGAGCCGCTCGGCGGCGCTGCCCTCGCGCGCCGCCGCCGTCCGCAGGATGTCGAGGGCCTTCTCGTGGCCGATCCTGCTGATCCGGTGGAGCAGCTCTTCCTTGGTCTTGTAGTGGATGTAGAGCGCGGCCGGGCTCATCCCGGCGCGGCCCGCGATGTCCCGGGTGGTCGTCGCATGGTAGCCGCGCTCGGCGAAGGCCTCCACGGCGGCGATCAGCAGCCGCCGGGCCGCGTCGGGCGTGACCTCTGCCCAGGCCTGCGGGTCGCCCGCGGTCGTCTCCTCCGCCGTACTCATCGCTCGTAAGCCCCTCTCGATGACAAGGGCTCCACCATACCGCCGAACCTGAGCGAGCGCTTAGTCTCCCCGCTCAGAGCTTTTCGAACGGGTTGTAGGTGCCGCGCGCCCCCTCCTGCCGATCCCGGATCACCTTGGCGAGGGTGAACGAGGAGGTGACCAGATACAGGACGGCGATCGCGAGGAAGGCCCGCACCCAGGCGTCGGCCTGCAGCTTGAAGATGCCGATGGCGGTCGCCGCGATGGCGACGGAGAAGGACGCGACGGCCTGGCCGTAGAAGGCGGCCGTGTTCTGCGGTTTGCCCGATGCTTCGCTCATGGGGACAAGCGTCCGCTCCTACGGCCGTCCCGGTATCCGTACGGATACTCAACTCCCGTACTCAGAAAGCCGAAACACCCGTCAGCGCACGCCCGATGAGCAGTTTCTGGATCTGGCTGGTGCCCTCGTAGAGGGTCATCACACGGGCGTCGCGCAGCAGCTTCCCGGCCGGGTACTCGTCGATGTAGCCGTAGCCGCCGAAGACCTGGAGCGCGTTGTTGGCGGCGCGCACGGCCGCCTCCGAGGCGAAGAGCTTGGCCTTGGAGGACTCGGTGGCGAAAGGGAGGCCTCGGTCGATGAGGTCGGCGACCCGCCAGGTCAGCAGCCGGGCCGCGTCGACGTCCACGGCGATGTCGCTGATGAGTTCCTGGACGAGCTGGTGGTGGGCGATGGGCTTGCCGAACTGCTCGCGCTCACCGGCGTAGCGGACCGCCACGTCGAGCGCGGCCTGGGCGATGCCGACGCAGCCCGCCGCGACCGACATCCGCCCCTTGGCCAGCGCGGACATCGCGACGGAGAAGCCCTTGCCCTCGGGGGCGAGCATCGCGGAGGCGGGGACACGGACGTTGTCGAGGACCAGCTCGGCGGTGGCCTGGCCGCGCAGGCCGAGCTTGCCGTGGATGGTGCGGCGGGTCAGGCCGGGGGTGTCGGTGGGCACGAGGAAGGCGGAGACGCCCTTGTGGCCGGGGGCGTCGGTCGAGCGGGCGAAGAGCAGCACCACATCGGCCCAACTGCCGTTCGTGATGAACATCTTGGTGCCGTTGACGACGTAGTCGTCGCCGTCGCGGACCGCGCGAGTGGTGAGGTTGCCGGCGTCGGAACCGGTGCCGGGTTCGGTGAGACCGAAGCAGCCGACGTACTCGCCGGAGGTGAGCCCCGGCAGCCAGCGCCGCTTCTGCTCCTCGCTCCCCCAGGCCGCGATCGACTTGGCGACGAGCCCCAGCGACACGGAGACGATGCCGCGCACGGAGGAGTCGCCGCGGCCGAGTTCCTCGGTGACCAGGCAGTACGCGAGGTGGTCGCCGCCCGAGCCGCCGTACTCCTCGTCGATGGTCAGCCCCAGGAAGCCGACCCCGCCGAGCTTCTTCACGATCGACCGGTCGACCTCCTCGGCCCGGTCCCAGGCGATGACGTGCGGGGCGATCTCGCGGTCCACGAAGTCCTTGGCGAGCCGCCGTACGGCTTCCTGCTCCTCGCTCAGTCCCAGGTCCATCGCGCGTCACCCCAAGTGGAAGGCCGTACACCGACTGCTGCACATTGACTACTGCACATTTAAATTAGCACTGCTAGTTTGACTCTCGCAGCCCTACTATGTGCGCCATGGCCCGACCGCGCAAGCCCCTCCTCAGTACCGACCGGATCGTCGAGACGGCTCGCATGCTGGTGGACTCGGAAGGGCTGGCGGCCGTCTCCACGCGCCGGCTCGCCGCCGAGCTGGGGGTGAGCGGGCCCTCGCTCTACAACCACTTCCGCACGAAGGACCAGATCCTGGAGGCGGTCGCGGACTCGGTGAGCGCGCAGGTCGACCTGTCGATGTTCGAGGACGGCCGCGACTGGCGTACCGCGCTGCACGACTGGGCCGTGTCCTATCGGTCCGCGCTGCGGGACCACCCGAACATCGTGCCGGTGCTCGCGACCGGGCCGGGGCGGCGGCCGGCGGGGTTGCGGCTCGCCGACGCGGTGTACGGCGGGATGGTGGAGGCGGGGTGGCCGCCTGCGCAGGCCACGTCGATCGGGGCGTTGATGCGGTACTTCATCATGGGGTCGGCGTTGGGGTCGTTCGCCGGGGGGTTCGTGGACGACGAGAGTGCGTACGACCCTGCCGACTATCCGCATCTTGGGCAAGCGCATCTTCTCGCTGAGCAGCAGGAGAAGGTTGATGAGCGGGCTTTCGAGGTGGGGTTGGCCGCGTTGCTGGACGGGTTGGCGGGGCAGTTCTCGGAAGTGACAGGTAGGTAGGGTTTCGCGGTTTGCCGGGTGCGGGTGCGTTGGGGCTGGTCGCGCCCACGCGGCGGAGCCGCACATCGATACAGCCCCGCGCCCCTGAAAGGCAATGCTTCTCAAGAAGCTCGCAGGATCGCCTTCGGCAGGTACGCCGACACCACCCAGTTGGGAGCGTCCACCACCTCTGTGATCCTCAGGTCCACCGCCACGCTGCACAGGACGTATGCGTCGATCGGGGCGAGGCCGTAGCGGGTGCCGAGGTGGTCGATCATGGCGCGGGTCGCGTCCTGGGCCGCCCTCATGAGATCCGGAGCGACACCCATCGTGGCGTAGTGGCCGGCGCGGTCGGTGTCGGTGCGGAGAGGGCCCGCCGTTTCGAACTGGGGGGCCGCGATGCGGCGGCCCTTGTGGAGGCGGATGCGGGCCGCACCCGACAGGGACGCCTCGATCGCGCTCACGCACAACTCCCCGTCGCCCTGGGCCGCGTGGGGGTCGCCGAGGCTGAGGCGGGCGCCGGGTACCTGGACCGGGAGGTAGAGCTTGGTGCCTACGACCAGATCCTTGCAGTCCACGTTGCCGCCGAAGTGGCCCGGGGGCAGGACGCTTTGGGGCTCGGTCGTGTCCGGGCAGACCCCAACTACCCCGCAGAAAGGGCGGATTGGGATGTCGGCCACGTCGAGGAAGTTGGCCGTGGCTCCCCCGCTCAGGTCCCACAGGTGCAGATGCGCGTCGGGGAAGTCCTCGCTGAGCAGGCCGAGTCCGGGGAGTACGGCCGTCCAACCCCAGTCCACCGACCGCAGTTCGAGAAACTCCACCTCCAGTACGTCGCCCGGTTCGGCGTCCCTGACCACGATGGGCCCGGCCAGCGGATAGACCCGGTCCCAGTCGAAGCCCGCGACCGCGTCGACGGTCGACGTCGGGTCGAACTGGCCGTCCGTCGCCTCGGTGAGGTCGAACGACACGGTGTCGCCGTCCTCGACCTCCAGCACGGGTTCGTGCTCGGTCGACCACAGGCGATGCACGCGCTTCGGTACGGGGTGGTGGCTCATCTGACCGTCCTCACCTGTCGGCACTTGTGCCGGACTCTGCCCCTCCGACCGAGTCGACGTCAAGCCTCGCAGGCAATAAATCTGACCTCACAGGCATCACGCCCGCACCCCGAGCCTGCCGTCCGATTTCCGCTAGCATCGCCTCCCCGCCCCACCTAGCCTCGGGGCATGAAGAAACCCCTCCGCCCCGCCGAAGCGACCGCCGCCGCAGCCGCTGTCGTCACCGTCGTGCTGTGGGCCTCCGCCTTCGTGTCCATCCGAAGCGCCGGAGCCGCCTACTCACCGGGGGCCCTGGCCCTGGGGCGGCTGGCGAGCGGGGCGCTGACGCTGAGCGTGATCTGTCTCGTACGGCGGGAAGGGCTGCCGCCCCGGTCCGCGTGGCGAGGGATCGCGATCTCGGGCGCGCTGTGGTTCGGCTTCTACATGGTCGTCCTGAACTGGGGCGAGCAGCAGGTCGACGCCGGTACGGCCGCCCTGGTCGTGAACATCGGGCCGATCCTCATCGCCCTCCTCGGCTCACGGCTGCTCGGTGACGCGATGCCGCCACGGCTGCTCGCGGGCATGGCGGTGTCGTTCGCCGGTGCGGTGACCGTGGGGCTGTCGATGTCGGGCGAGGGCGGTTCGTCCGTGCTCGGTGTGGTGCTGTGTCTGCTCGCGGCGGTCGCGTACGCCGGTGGTGTCGTCGCCCAGAAGCCGGCCCTCGGCCGGGCCAGCGCGCTCCAGGTGACGACGTTCGGGTGCCTGATCGGGGCGGTGCTGTGCCTGCCGTTCGCGGGGCAGCTCGTCCAGGACGCGGCCGACGCACCCGTCTCCGCCACGCTCAACATGGTCTACCTGGGCGTCTTCCCGACCGCCCTCGCCTTCACCACCTGGGCCTACGCCCTCGCCCGTACGACCGCCAGCCGCATGGGCGCGACGACGTACGCCGTGCCCGCACTGGTCGTCCTGATGTCGTGGCTCGCGCTCGGCGAGGTCCCGGGGCTGCTCACGCTGGCGGGCGGGGTGCTGTGTCTCGCGGGTGTGGCGGTGTCGCGGTCCCGCCCGCGCGCGAGGACGCAGGTGGAGCAGGCGGCCGCCACCGCCACCGACCCGGAGCCCGAACAGGTCCCGTAAGTCCGAACAGGTCCCGTGGGCAAGGCAGTTCAGAACACCACCAGCGCCCGGCCGCCCTTCCCCGCCATCATGTTCTCGAACGCGGCCGGAATCCCCTCCAGCCCGATCCGTTCCGTCACCAGCGCTCCCAGGTCGAGGCGTCCGGCCCGCACGTGTTCGGCGAGTACCGGCAGGTCCTTCGCCGGGTCGGAGTTGCCGTAGACGCAGCCGCTCAACGTCCGTCCCCAGTGGAAGAGTTCGAGGGCGTTGAAGGTGACCTGCTGGTCCTTGCCGCCGATGCCGACGACCGTGGTGCGGCCGCCCCGGCGGGTGGACTCCCAGGCGGTGCGGATGGTGACCGCGCGGCCGACGCACTCCACGGCGACGTCGACGCCCTGTTTTCCGGTGAGGGCGCGGATCTCGCGGGCCGTGTTCTCGGAGGCGACCACGTAGTCCGTCGCTCCGGCCGCGCGCGCCAACTCCTCCTTCTCCGGGGAGACATCGACGGCGACGATTTTCGTGGCGCCCGCGATCCGGGCCGCCTGGAGCGTCGACAGACCCACTCCGCCGACGCCGAACACCGCGACCGTCTCGCCCTCCCGCACCTGCGCCGAGTGGTGCACCGCGCCGTAGCCGGTGAGGACGGCACAGCCCAGAAGTGCCGCGTCCGTCAGCGGGATTCCGTCCGGGAGGGGCAGGACGCACGCTGCGGATACGACCGTCTCCTCGGCGAACGCGGCTACGTTCAGGCCGGGGTGGAGGTCGCTGCCGTCGGAGGCGCGGTGAGCGTAGACGTCGGCGGCGCCGTTGAGGGCGTTGGCGCAGAGCCATACCTCGCCGAGCGTGCAGGCGTGGCAGGTGCCGCAGGACGGGGCCCAGTTGAGGACTACGGGGTCACCGGGTGAGATGTGGGTGACGTCCTTCCCCACGGCCAGTACCGTGCCCGCGCCCTCGTGGCCGAGGACCGCCGGGACCGGCACGCGCATGGTGCCGTTGGTCAGGGACAGGTCGGAGTGGCAGACCCCGGCGGCCGCGAGGCGGACACGGACCTGGCCGGGTCCGGGGTCAGGGAGGTCGATCTCGGCGATCTCCAGCGGAGCGCCCACGGCGGGCAGTACGGCGGCGCGAACCATGCGAGGCCTCCTAGCGGGTCAACGGGATCAGAACTGAAGGGACTTGGTCTGGAGGTACTCGGCCAGCCCGTGCGCGCCGAGTTCCCGGCCCACCCCCGACTGCTTGTAACCCCCGAACGGGGCACGGGGGTTGAACCGTCCGCCGTTGATGTCCACCTGCCCGGTCTCCAGCCTCCGCGCGAACGCGACCGCTTCCGCCTCCTCACCGGCCCACACCGCACCGGCCAGCCCGTAGACCGTGCCGTTGGCGATGCGCACGGCGTCGTCCTCGTCGTCGTAGGGGAGGATCGACAGGACCGGGCCGAAGATCTCCTCCTGCGCGATCGTCATGTCGGGGGTCACGTCGGCGAAGACGGTCGGGGCGACGAAGTAGCCCTGCGGGGACGGGTGTTCCAGTCCGCCCGCCACCAGTCGCGCGCCCTCCGCCACTCCCTTCTCGATGTAACTCCGCACCCTTGCCTGCTGCTTGGCGTTCACGACCGGGCCGATACGGTCGCCGTACTTCGCGGCGGCCGTCGCGGCCAGCCGCACCGCCTCGTCGTACTGGTCGCGGTGGACGAGCATGCGGGTCCAAGCACTGCACGTCTGGCCGGAGTTGGACATCACGTTGGCGACGCCTACGTTGACGGCCTTGGCGAGGTCGGCGCTCGGGAGGATGACGTTGGCGGACTTGCCGCCGAGTTCGAGGGCGACCTTCTTGATCGCGGCGCCCGCAGTGGCGGCGATCTGGCGGCCCACCGCCGTGGAACCGGTGAAGGAGACCAGGTCGACGCCCGGGTGCTCGGCGAGGGCCTGTCCCGCGACCGGGCCGAGGCCGGTGACGAGGTTGAGGACGCCCGCCGGGATGCCCGCCTCGTCGACCGCCTCGGCGAACAACTGGGCGGTGAGCGGGGTGTCTTCGGCGGGCTTGAGCACGACGGTGCAGCCTGCCGCGAGCGCCGGGGCGACCTTGGCGACGATCTGGTGGAGGGGGTAGTTCCAGGGGGTGATCGCGCCGACCACGCCGATCGGCTCCTGGTGGACGGTCGAGTTGCCGACCTTCTCCTCGAAGGCGTGGGTCGCGGCGAGTTCGGCGTAGGAGCCTGCGACCGCGATCGGCACGGCCGCGTGGACGGCCTGGGAGAAGGCGAGCGGGGAACCCAGTTCGGCGGTGACCGTCTCGGCGATCTCGTCCTTGCGGGAGACGAGCACGTCCTTCAACGCCCCCAGGAACGCGGCGCGTTGCGCGGGCGGGGTGGCGGCCCAGCCCGGGAGGGCGGCACGCGCGGCCCGTACGGCGGTGTCGACGTCCTCGGCGTTGCCGGCCGGGACGCGGTCGATCACCTGCTCGTCGACCGGGTTCACCACGTCGATGGTCTCCCCGCTCGCGGCGGGGCGCCAGGCGCCGTCGATGTACATGCCGTCGTGTGCCTTCATCGTGCTGCCTCCCGGGTGTGGCTGCGTCGTCCGCCTCACAAACTAGCGGTGTTAGTTTTCCGGCGCCAGAGACCCCCGGTCACGGGTGCGTGGCCGGGTCAGAAATCGGCCCGGGTCCGGTCGTCCACCCGACCCACCGACTCCTGCCCGAAGGCCTTCTCGTACGCCCGCCGGATCTCCTCGATCTTCCGGTCGCCCGCCCCCGCCGCGGTCACCGGATACAACAGGATCAGCTCGTACGACCGCTCCTTCTCGATCCTCCCGTTCGTGTCCCGCCACTGGCCGCGCCCGCTCTGCACGGTGAGCCCGTCCGGGAAGTCCGGGGTGACCTCCTTGTCGACGAAGGCCATGAACTGCCGGTCGGTGACGGCCGGTCCGCCGTCCGGCCGGTCCGTGCCGAAGAAGAGCTGTGTCTCGACGTACGGCGTTCCGCGCGTCGGCGCGGGGGCGATCGCGGGAGAGGTCTCCGTGTCGAGGCCGGCGTAGGCGGTCGGGGCTGCCGCGGCCAGGAGGAGGCCGGCGATCGCGAGGGCTGCCCGGTTTCGGGTGAGGTGCACGTTCATGCACCTATCCGTACCGGTCGTCACTCGTCCAGGTCGGGCAGCCGCGCCGGAGCCGGGGAGATCCGTTCGCCGTGCTGGTCGAAGACGAACAGGTGGGCGATGTCGACGAGGAGCGGGACCTGCATGCCGTGGCGGAGCTGGATGTCGGGGGTGGTGCGGACGACGAGGTCGCCGGGGAGGCGGCCCTCGGGCGGGATGAGGTCGGGTTCCGTGTCCGCCGCGTGGTCGAGTACGACGACCG
The DNA here is from genome assembly GCF_016654115.1 of Streptomyces sp. MBT53. GTDB lineage: Bacteria > Actinomycetota > Actinomycetes > Streptomycetales > Streptomycetaceae > Streptomyces. The sequence continues at coordinate 1,074 of NZ_JAEQAZ010000108.1, read as the reverse complement.
GGCCCGCGCGCAGCACTCCTGTTCGCTCCCGCAGTCGGCCCAGGACTCCGCCCTCGCGTCGGCGGCGCCGGGCCGGGCGGGTGGGGCGCGGGGCCTCCAACTCCGGTACCACGGCGGGCCGGGAGCCGGTGTTGAAGTGGACGAGGACCTCGTGGCCCTGGAACTCCACATGCTCGACCAGGCCGCTGATCGCCACCTCGCCGGGGCGGGCGGAGGCGGGCTTCGCGATACGGATCGCCTCGGAGCGCAGGCCGACGATGACCTCGCGGCCCTGCTGGACGCGGAGCAACTGGTGGTCCAGGCACAGGGGTTCGGGCAGGCGCAGATACTGCTTGCCGAGGCTGATGGTCATCGCGCCGTCCAACGGGGCCCGGACCAGGCCCCGCAGGAGGTTGATGCGCGGGGTGCCGATGAAGGCGGCGACGAAGACGTTGCGGGGCAGCGCGTACACCGAGCGGGGGCTGCCGACCTGCTGGAGGACCCCGCCGCGCAGGACCGCGATCATGCGCAGCACGGTCGACTTGCCGCACCCGGACGGCCCGAGCAGGACGAGGAACTCCCCCGGCGCGATGTCCAGCGACAACCGGTCCACCACGCGGGGGCCGCGCGCATAGGCCTTGCTCACGTCGTGCAGGGAGATGGCGCGTGTCATGACGAGTGCCCCCGGGGGCTCCGCGATCGGATCACCGCGTACGGGTCGTACGAGGCTTGTGAGTCACGGAAGTTAACGGATTGTGCGCGCCGGGGGGAAGAGACCGGACGGGATCGGGCGGGTCGGTCCGGGAGGTGAGAAAACGGACGATCGCGTTCAGCGGGCGCCCCGCTTCACCGGACCCGGTTGCGCGCCTTCGGGGTGTCGGGTGCTCCGGCCCGCTCGCGGGACGTACGCGCAGGTGAGCGCAGTGCGACGCCCGCCGAGAGCACCAGCAGCGCGCCGAGCATCACGAACGGGGCGGCCACGCCCGCGACTCCGGCGACGAGACCGGCGGCGGCGGGCGCGGCGACCTGGCCGAGCCGGTTGCCGGTGAGGCGCAGCGCGAGGGCGGTGGAGCGGGCGTCGTCGGGGGCGGCCTG
>NZ_JAEQAZ010000107.1 GCF_016654115.1 Streptomyces sp. MBT53 | reverse complement strand
GCCTCGGACTCCGCCCCCGTCTCCGACTCCCCGTGTCCTCCGAGCCACTCCTCCGACTGCGCGTCCCATGCCTCCGCGCTGCCGGGCGTTCCGGGGCGGTCGAGTTCGCCGAGGCCGCTCATCGGGCCGCCTCCGTCGTCGGCAGCGGAGTCGTGGCGCGTACCGGTGCTCCCGCCGCCCAGCGCGGGCCGCCGCGAGCCACGACACGGGCTGCTGCGGGGACAGCCGACGGGCCCGCCGCGAAGCCCGTTGCCAGGCCTGCCATGGAACCTGTTGCCGGGCCCGCCGTGGGGCCGGTCCAGCGGCCGGGGACGTGGGACTCCGCGGGGGCGGCGAACGGGAGGGGTTCGCCGGTGTCGTCGAGGACGACGCGGCGGACCGGGGAGTGCGAAACCACTTCCAGGTAAATGCCGTGAAATGCCGCGATGTTCTGCTCGACGGTGAACAGTTCGAGGGCGCGGGCGCGGGCGGCGGCGCCCAGGCGCTCACGGCGCGCGGGGTCGCGCAACAGGGTCACGCAGGCCTCGGCGAGCGCCCGTGGATTGCGCGGGGGCACGACGAGTCCCGTGCCGCCGATGACCTCGACCACCGCGCCGACATCCGTGGACACGGTCGCCCGGCCGCAGAACATGGCCTCGACCAGGCCGATCGGGAAGCCTTCGACGACGCTCGACAGGACGATCACCGTGCCGGACGCGTACGCCTCGGGGAGTGTGGGGGCTTCCGGGCCGCCGATCTCCTCGAAGGACACCGGGTTGTCGCCGACCGCGTGCACGCCCTCGGCCTCGTCGGGGAAGAGCTGTGCGGCCAGCGCCCGGCAGTGGCCCAGGTAGGCCGCGCCCTCGGCGCCGGCGGGCGCGCCGACGATCCGCAGCCGCGCCTTGGGCTCCTCCTTGCGGATCTCCGCGAAGGCGTGGAGCAGGGAGATCAGGTCCTTGGCCGGTTCGATACGGCCGACCCACACCAGCGTGTCCGGGTCGGCGCGGTCGGGCGCCTCGCCCACCTCCGCGAAACGGGACGCCTCCATGCCGGGGTGGACCGTGCGCAGCTTCGCACGGTCGGCGCCGCAGCGTTCCTGCCAGCGGCGGGTGTGGGTGTTGCCGGGGGTGATCAGCGCGGCCCGGCGGTACACCTCGGCGGCCAGCCTGCCGTGGAAGGCGGCGAACAGGGCCCGTACGGCGGGCGGGGCGTCCGCCGAGGCCAGGTAGTGCGTGCGCAGTTGGACGCCGTACTCGGTCACCAGCAGTGGTACGCCGGCGAAGTGGTGGGCCAGCAGTCCGGGCAGGGCCGCGGTGCCGCCGGCCGTCGCGTGGCAGAGGTCCACGGAGCCGAGGGCGTCGTCCTCGTACCAGTCGAGCGAGAGGGGGCGCAGGGCGCGTTCGACGTGCGCGGCGACGGTGAGGAGATCGGGTACGCGCGCCTCGCGTGCCGTGCGGAGTGCGCCGGGCGCACGACAGGCGCGTTCGAGGGCACGCACAGCGCTCTCGGAGCGCAGCGCGGACACGAGTCCGCCCTCGTCGCGGGCGAGTTCCGCGAGCCCGTACAACGCGTTGGCGAAACGGTCCGCCACAACGGCGGAAGCCTCTCCGGAGAGCGCGGAAGGCGCCGCGGCAAGGGCCTCCGAGAACTCCGTCGGCCGCGCGGAGCCGAGCGCCTCCGGCACAACCGCCTCGGACACAACCGCCTCGGACACGGCCGGCGCCGACCCGAGCGACCCCGGAGTCGACGCGCCCGACACGGTCGGCCCGTGCACCGGCGCATCCCCCGCGCACAGCACAGCGGCCAGCTCCTCGTAGTGCTCGCGGAACCGCCGGCGTGCGCGGCGGCCGAGCGCCGGTCCGTCGTCCTCGGTGCTCCACAGCGGCGCGGTACGTACTCGCTGGACCTGGGGCGGCAGTTCGAGCCAGCCCTCATCCTCCTGGCGTTGGCTGCGGCTGAGCGCGTAGACGTCGAACTCGTGCTGCCCGAGCCCGCGTACGAGCCGGTCGCACCAGAGTCTGGCGTCACCGCTCACATATGGATAGCCACCCTCCGTAACCAGTCCTATGCGCACGACCACACCCCCGATCTCCCTTGTGGGGAGCCACCGTTGACCCGGCGGCTCGCAGCGGGACGAACGTATGCGGACATGACGGTGGCGCGACGGACGGTTGTCCATCGCGCCACCAAAAGGGGTGAACGGTCGTAACTTTCCCGTGCGGTTCGCGTTCGCTCGCGCTAAGGGATCACCCGGGGGCAGATCGTTCTACGATCCTCAAGCCGTCGCCAACTCCCGCCGGGCCGCCCTCCGCTGGGCCGCCACCTCCGGATCGAGGGCCGGTACGGCGGCCAACAGCTGCTTTGTGTACGGGTCCTGCGGTGAGTCGTAGACCTCGTCGGCGGGGCCTTGTTCAACGATCCTCCCGCGTCGCATCACCGCGACCCGGTCGCTGACCTGACGTACGACGGCGAGGTCGTGGGCCACGAACACGAGCGCGAGGCCGAGTTCGCGCTGGAGTTCGCCGAGCAGGGCGACGACCTGGGCCTGAGTGGTGACGTCGAGTGCGGAGACGGGCTCGTCGCACACGATCACGCGCGGGTCGGCCGCGAGCGCCCGCGCGATGCCCACACGCTGGCGCTGACCGCCGCTGAACTCGTGCGGATAGCGGTCGTAGTGCGCCCCTTCGAGCCCGACGCGCTCCAGGAGTTCGCGTACGCGCCCCCGGATGCGCTCCTCGTCCCTTTCGCCACGCGCGCGGAGCGGGTCGGCGATCGATTCGCCCACGCTGCGGCGGGGGTTGAGGGAGGAGACGGGGTCCTGGAAGACCATCTGGACGTCGGGGCGTACGCCTCCGCCGGGCTTGATCTCGCCCGCCGTGGGCCTGAGCAGCCCGACCAGCATCCGGCCCAGCGTCGTCTTGCCGCTGCCGCTCTCGCCCACGATGCCGAGGGTCTCGCCCCGGTGGACGGTCAGCGACACGTCGTCCACGGCCGCGAACGCCCGCTTCCCGCGCCCGAATTCGCGCCGCAGGCCCGCGGCCTCCAGGACGACCTCCGGGGCCGCCGAAGAGGCCTCGGAGGAGGTCTCGGACGAAGCCTTGGACGAGGCCGCAGAGAGCGCCGTGGAGGACGCTTCAGAGAGTGCGCGCCGCGCGTCCACGCGCGGAACCGCGCCGAGCAGGTCCTGCGTGTACTGCGCGGTCGGTGCCCCGAGGACGGCGCCCACCGGACCGTGTTCGACGGCCCGTCCGTGTCGCATGACCAGGATCTCGTCGACGCTCTCGGCGGCGACACCCACGTCGTGCGTGACCAGGAGCAGGCCCATGCCGGTCTCCTGGCGGAGCGTGTGCAGCAGGTCGAGGATCTGCGCCTGGACGGTGACGTCGAGCGCGGTCGTGGGCTCGTCGGCGATCAGCAGGTCCGGCTCGCAGGCCAACGCCATGGCGATCAGGGCGCGTTGGCGCATACCGCCGCTGAACTCGTGCGGGCGGGAACGGGACCGTCGTACCGCGTCCGGAATTCCGACGCGCTCCAGGACTTCGACGGCACGCGCGCGTGCGGCCCGACGCGACACGCGCGCGTGGACGCGATAGACCTCGGCTATCTGGTCGCCGATCGCGTAGTACGGGTCCAGGGACGACAGCGGGTCCTGGAAGACCATCGCGGCCCTGCCGCCGCGCAGCCGCCCCAGGGCCGCGTCGGACGCCTCCTGTACGTCGATGCCGGCCACGCGCACCGAGCCGCCCACCTCGGCTCCCGTGCCGCGGTGCAGCCCCAACAGGGCCGAGGCGACCGTGGACTTGCCGGAGCCGGACTCGCCGACCAGCCCCAGCGCGGCGCCCTTCTCCAGCCGGAAGGACAGGCCGTCGACGGCCCGCAGCGATCCGAACCCGACCGTCAGGTCGGTGACTTCCACCAGGACGTCCACCTGGCCGACCTCCACGCCGTCCACCGAACTCATACGAGCACCACCCGTCGGTCGGCCACCGCGTACAGCACGTCCGCGACGGCGTTGGCGATGACCACGAAGAAGCCGATGACCAGGACCATGCCGACGACCACGGGAAGGTCGACGACATTGACGGCGTGGACGAGTTCCTGTCCGATGCCGGGCAGTCCGAAGAGCGTCTCGGTGAGCACCGCGCCGCCGACCGCCGAGCCGACGTTGTTGGCGTTGAGCGCGATGATCGGCGCGAACGCCCCGCGCAGCGCGTGCCGCCCGATGATCGACCGCTCGCCGACGCCGTACGCGCGGAACGTGCGGATGTGGTCCTCGGCGAGGGTCTCCAGCATCGACGCCCGGGTGAGCCGGGCGAACGCGGCGGCCTCGATGAGGGCCAGCGAGAGCCAGGGCAACAGCAGGTTCCAGGCCCACTGTTCGGGGTCGTCGGTGAGACCGACGTACTGCGGGAAGGGCAGCAGTTGGAGCTGTCCGCAGACGACGATCATCAGCACCAGGCCGATCACGAACACCGGGGTGGCGACGCCCGCGAGGGTGATGCCGGTCAGCAGGCGCTCGGTGAACCGGCCGCGCCGCCACGCGGACAGGACGCCCGTGCCGACCCCGAGGATCAGCCACAGCACCATCGCGCCGAACACGAGGGACAGGCTCACCGGCAGCTTGGCCAGGATCAGCTGGGTGACCTGCTGGTCGCCCTGGTACGACAGTCCGAGGCAGGGCGCCGAGCAGTGCTCCACGGAGGTGCCCGTGGAGTAGTCCTGGCCGACGAGGATGCCCTGGAGGAAGTGCCAGTAGCGGAGGTACAACGGGTCGTCGAGCCTCAACTGCTGGGCGACCTGGTGCACTTGCTCCGGGGAGCAGCGCGGGCCGCAGGTGATCTGGGCGACGTTCCCGGGGGTGACGAAGAAGACCACGTAGACGATCACCGAGATCGCGAGCAGGGTGATCACGGTGCCGATACCGCGGCGCAGGACGAATCCTCCGAAGCCGCTCATGAGGTGGCCTCCTTGGAACTTGCGCTCTTCGTAGTGGCACTCTTCGTAGTGGCGCTCTTGGTGTCGGCGTCGCCTTTGGTGCCCGCGTCCTTGCCGCTCGCTCCCTTGGTGCCCGCGTCCGCCTTGGCCTCGCGCTTGCGGCCGGTGCCGATGCGCAGGCGGGAGGCCGCGCGCGGGTCGAGGGCCGTGCGGATGCCGTCGCCCAGGACGGTGAGCGCCAGGACGGTGACGAAGAGGGCGCCGGCGGGCAGCAGCAGGTACTGCGGGGCGGCCTGGTACCAGACGTCGGCCGCGGTGAGCATCTGTCCCCAGGAAGGCGTCGGTGGCTTCACGCCGACGCCGAGGAAGGACAGCGCGGCCTCGACACTGATGTTGGTCGGGACGAGGAGCGCCGCGTAGGTGATGACGGGCGCGGCGAGTCCCGGCAGCAGTTCGCGGCGAGCGATGCGCCAGGTGCCCCAGCCGCTGAGCCGGGCCGCGGAGACGTAGTCGAGTTGCTTCAGGGTGAGCGTCTGGGCGCGGACGATCTTCGCGACGGTGCCCCAGGCGATCAGGCCGATGATCAGGGCGACCAGCAGGGGCCGCGGGAAGCTGCTGGGCACGATCGCCAGCAGCGCCAACGACATGATCATCAACGGCATCGCGATGATGATCTCGGTGCACCGGCTCAACAGTTGATCGATCCACCGATTGCCCAGCGCGGCGGCGACACCGACCACGACACCGATGAGGACCTGCACGACGGTCGCCCCCAGCGCGACACCGAGTGAGACCCGTGCACCGTAGACGAGGCGGGCGAACAGGTCGCGGCCGGTCTGCGGTTCGATGCCGAGCCAGTGGTCGCCGCTGATGCCTCCGAAGGAGCCGGTCGGTACGCCTCCGCGAGCGGAGTCGATGAGCGACGGGTGGTAGGTGAAGGGGTCCTGGCCCTCGATCGCCGTGAGCAGCGGCGCGGCGAGCGCGACCAGGACGAGCAGGGCGACGACGGCCGCCGCGACGAGGGCGGCGCGCTGCGCGCGCAGCCGCCGCCAGAACTGACGGGCCCCCGAGGCCGCCGGGACGGTGACGTCCGTCCCGGCGGCCTGGGAGGCGACAAGTGCCTCGCTCATGGGGTTACTTGACCGCGACCTGGGAGATGTCCAGGACGCCGGTCCAGTCGCTGATCACGACGTTCTTGATGTCCTTGCCGACCAGTCGCTTGTAGACGGGGTGGAACAGCGGCACGGTCAGGGCCTGCTCGCCGATCTTCTTGTCCAGTGCACCCCACCGCTTGGCGGCCTCGTCAAGATTCGTCAACTTGTTGATCGAATCAATCTCGGCATTGACCGACTTGTCATTGAGCAGGCCGGTGTTGAAGTTCGCGCCGTCCTTGACGATCTGGCGACCGTCGAAGATCGGGGCGAGGAAGGGACCGCCGGAGGGCCAGTCGGCACCCCAGTGGGCGAGGAAGAAGCCCGGCTCGGTCTTGACGCTGTGGATCTTGTCCTTGTAGTCGTTGATCTCCAGGCCCTGCAGCTTGACGGTGATGCCGGCCTTCTTGAGCGCGTCCTGGATCGCGGTCGCGATCTCCGGGCTGGTCTCGAAGTCCTTGTCGTTGGAGTGCGTCAGGGTGACGGTGATCCCCTTCGGGTAACCGGCCTCCTTCAGTAGTTCCTTGGCCTTGGCCGCGTTGCCGGACGCGCCCGCCGGGAAGAGGTCGTAGGGGTCGTACCCGAAGGACTTCTGGTTCGGCAGGAAGGTGGTCGCGGCCTCGGCCAGCGAGGAACCGCCCGCCGCGTTGACCACGGACGACCGGTCGATGGCGTACGAGATCGCCTGGCGCACCTTGACGTTGTCGAACGGCGCGACCGTGGGGTTGAACGCGATGTAGTTCGTGTAACCGAAGTGCCCGGTGCCGACGCGCGCCGCGAGTTCCTTGTCGCCGGTGACCTTGGCGAGTTCGGCAGGACCGAGGTTGGTGTCGGTCGTGACGGCGGTGGCGTCCGCTCCCTGGGACGACGACAGCCGCTGGTTGATCACGGACGAGTCGAGCCCCGACTTGACGTCGATCCTGTCCGGGTAGGCCTTGCGCTCGGCGTCCGTGGCGGTGGACCAGTACTTGTTGCGCTCCAGGACGAGCGTCTCACCGTCGTTCTGGTTGCTGACGACCTTGTACGGCCCCGAGGAGATCGGGTGCTGCTCGTACTTGGTCCCCGTGTCCTTCGCCTCCGGGACGGGCGTGAACTGCGTCTGCGTGGCGAGGTAGGGGAACTCGCCCTCGGGCTTGTTCAGGTGGAACACGATCGTCCGGCTGTCCGGCGTCTCGATCGCGGAGAGCCCCTTCTTGTCCTTGTACGGCCCCTGGTAGTCGGCCGCGCCGACCAGCCAGTCCCGCAAGTAGGGCGCGCCGCCGGAGAGTTCGGGGGCGAAGGAGCGCTCGATGCCGTACTTGATGTCGGCCGAGGTGATCGCGGTGCCGTCCTCGTACTTGAGGCCCGTCTTCAGGGTGTACGTCCAGACGGTCGCGTCCTTGTTGGGGCGCCCGGTGTCCGTGGCGAGGTCCGGGACGACCTTGGCGCCGGCCGCGCCGTTCTCACGGTTGCGAGTGGTAAGGGTGCGGAAGACAAGGGAGGGGACGTTGCCGCCGCCGGAGGTGTACAGGCGCGCCGGGTCGAAGTCCTCCTGGGGGTTGGAGTTCAGGACCGTGAGCGTGCCTCCCTTGTGCGGCGTGGAGTCGCCGCCGGAGGCCTTGGCATCGTTGTCCTTCGGCCCGCAGGCGGCGGCGCCCGCTGCCACGGCCAGGCTGACGGATGCCACGGCCACGCGCCGGGCTATGACGGACGGTTGACGCATCGGAATGACGACCTCTCGGGGGGGATGCTCGGGAATTCTCATGGGGTTTCCCGAATAGTGAGACAGATGGACGAGGAGTGAGACGGAAGTGAACAGGCGTCTGCCCCGGCGTCAGGTCGTCGGAAAATGCCCTGCCAACATCACGGGCAAGGGCGAGGTGGTGCGGGTCGCGACACGGACGCCAGGGGCGGTGTTCAGCGACAGAGAATGTCGGCCACGCAGAGCGGGGTCACGCCGATGAGCGCCAGCTCGATGGCGGCGCGATTCGCGACATGACTAGACCACATGCCAAAAAATATGAAGGAAGTTGCGGCTCGTGTCAATGTGACATAAGCGTCGCCTGTCAACTGCCCGGGTACGGCCAGGGGTTCGCCAGACAGTGGATCCCGTCATGGTCGAGGAACTTGGTCTGCTGCTGCATGACCGGGGCCAACTCGCCGTCCTTGTCGCAGGTGACGTGCCCGTAGCCGAGACGATGACCGACCTCATGGTTGATCAACATCTGTCGATACGCGTACATCTTGTCCCCATATGTTGACGACCCCTGCGCCCATCGATACGCATTGATCAACACACGTTCGGTGGCCGCCGAGTCGCACGACACGTTGTCCTCGGTGGTGTCGAGCCCCGACTTGGCGCACCACTTGGCCGTAGTACCAGGGCTCGCGAGAGTGATCACGAAGTCCGGCTTGCCGGAGTAGATGCGCTCGAAGGTACGGGCCCCGTTGTGGGCCCAACTCCTGTTGTCGTTGAGCGTCTTCTGCACGGCCTCGGCGAAGAGCGTGCCGTCGAGCCCGAGCCCCTGCTCGACGTCCACGCGGTACGTGTACTTGCGCCCCTTGCCGGGCGCCTTGTCGACACCGGGCACCGCGTCGAACTTGTCCGGCCCCTTGAGCGTGGCACCGAGCGGGTACTTCTTGTCCATCTTCTGGGCATACGTCAGGGTCGCCACCCGTGGAGTGGCGGACGCGCTGGGCTGCGCCGAGGCGGCGCCGGTACCCCTGACGTCCCGGGCCTGGTCGGTGGCCGCCTCCGACCGCACACCACCGTTGTCACCGTCGCTCGCGACCTGCCCGGCGACGACGACGGCCAGCACGGTGGTGACGGCCGCGGCGGCGATACCGGTGTAGGCGCGCCCCTTGCCGCTCTTGGCACGACCGGCGCCGACGCCGGGCAGGTCACGGTCGACGGGCGGCGCGCCCGCACTGCCGAGGCCGCCCTCCGTAGGGCTGTGGTTGTCGGTGTCGCTCTCGGACGGCCAGTCGGTGACGGAGGCGTACGGGTCGGAGCGGTGCGCGGCGACGCCGGTACGGGGTGCGAAGACGTCGCCGTCGCCGTCGCTGTCTCCGTCGAAGGCGTCGACGTAGTCCTGCCGGGGACCACGACCGCGCTGCCCACCTCGCCGCGCCCCGGTTTGCGGCGCCTGCCGCTGCCGGGGAATGGGAAGCACCGGGCCAGCCACCGGGGGGCCGGACATGCCCGCACCCGGGACCCCGGGGATGCCACCGGCCGCCGGCCGAGACCGGCCGGATCCACCGGCCTCGGGAGCGTGCGGACGACCGGCCACACCGGACACACCGGTAACAGAACCTTGAGGCCCTTGAGGCGCACCGGAGCCACCCTGAGGAACGCCGAAATATCCGCGCGGGCCGCCCTGTCCCACGCCGGCCCGCCCGTCCCGGCCCCTCAACTCGCCCCAACCACCACCGGATTCAGCCTGCTCGGGGTGCCCGGCACGGGCCTGCGGAACACCGCGCGCGGGAGTGCCGTCGGGGAAGCGGGGCGTGCCATGCGCAGGCGTGCCATCAGAAAAGCGCGGCATGCCGTGCGCAGGGGTCCCGTCGGGCAGGCGCGGAACACCGCGCGCCGGAGTGCCGTCGGGAAGTCTCGGAAAGCCGTGCGCGGGAGTGCCGTCGGGAAGCCTCGGGAAGCCGTGCGCAGGGGTCCCGTCCGCGAAACGCGGCTCTCCACGACCCGGGTTCCCGTCCCCGGAACGCGGCGCCCCCGGCCGAGCCCCCTGGCCCGCCGGGCCTGCTTGGCCCGCCCGGCCCGGCCTGCCCGCCTGGCTCGCTTGACCCGGCCCACCCGCCTGAGGCCCTTGAGCCCGCTGACGTCCCAGAGGCGCCCAACTACCTTTGCCAGTACCGGCGTTGGCATTGACGTCAGTACCGGCACCGGCCCCCGCGCCTATGTCTCCGTCCGCGGAGTCACCCTTGGAGTTGGATTTACGGCGACTATGGCGTCCCACGTCGCCTCCTCAACTCCCCGCGTTCGTATCGTCGTTGGCGTCACCCGCGGCGCCGGAACCGGCACCCGCCCCCGCACCGCCGCTCTCGCTCACCGTACTCACCGAACCGCCGTCACGGACCCCCCGCGCACCACCCCTGCCGCTCTGACCCCCTCGGCCACCCTGCCCACCGCGGCCCACCGCTTCCGCGTCAACCGTCCGACGCCCCGTCAGCGCGACCGCTCCCCCACCGATGCCGGCACCAACATCCGTCCCCAACTCCCCCGCATCCGCGAGCAGTTCACGGAACGCCCCGGCCACGACCTCCGGGTACTCCATCATCGCGACATGCCCCGCGTCCGGCAGGGACAGCAGTCGGGAGTCGCGGAAGGCGCGGGCCGCCCGCTGGGCCATGCGGTAGCCGACCAGTTGGTCCCGGCGGCCGTAGACGAGGAGGGTCGGGGCGAGGACGCGCTCGGCCTGGCGCCACAGGCCGTGTTGGCCGCCGAGCGTGTACGCGTTCACGACGCCCCGGGAGGAACGGGCCATCACGTCCCAGAAGTACGGCAGTTGGAGCCGCCGTTCGAGTTCCTCGACGGCGTAGCGGAACTCCTCGGGCGTCACCTGGCCGGGATCGCCGTAGCAGAGGGCCATGACGCCGCGGACGCGCTGTTCGGCCGTCCATTCCCTGCTGACGCGGGTGAACAGGGAGGCCACTCCCGGTACGCCGAGCAGCGCCGTCGGGACCGCCGTGCGCTGGACGCGGAGCTCCGGGAGGGCCGGGGAGACGAGGGTGAGCGTGCGGACGAGGTCCGGGCGCACCGCGGCCACGCGGGTCGTGATCGCGCCGCCCAGGGAGTTGCCGAGGAGGTGCACCGGGCCGCGGCCGGCCGCGTCGAGGTAGCGGATGACCGCGCGCGCGTGCCCCGTGACGGAGTAGTCGCCGTCGTCCGGTGGCGGGGAGTCGCCGAAGCCCGGCAGGTCAAGGGCCTCGCTGTCGACCACGCCGTCGAGTTCGGCCATGAGCAGCGACCAGTTCTGCGAGGAACCGCCGAGCCCGTGGACGTAGAGCGCGGGCGGGAGTCCTTCGCGGACCGGTGGCCTCGACCGCACCGTGAGGGTCATCCCCGGCAGGCCGACCGACCGGAGCCGCTCGCCGTCGCCGACTCTGACGGGCGCCACTTTCGGGAGCACGGCGGCGACCGACACGGAGGGCAGCTCTGTCGAAGACATGCGGCAATGTTACGAGACGATCACGCTGTGGTTCATGTGTTCGCCGTCACAGACAGCGAACGGGTCGTCGGCGGACCGCCGACGGCCCACCCGCGCGCGGGTGGGCGGGCAAGCCGGACGGCCGCCCAGCCCATCGCATGGCGTCCGGATCGGGAGTCTCCTAGGCTCGTAGAGACAGGGCACCCGTATGTGGCCCCCTGCTTCGTCGGAGACGTACAGGGACGTACTAGGAAGGGAGCCCGCCATGGCCGTCGATCCCACCGATCCCGAGACCTTCGAGGACGAGAGCGGCGCCGCCGAACTCGACGTCGAAGCCCCGGAGGGCGACGCCGCCGAGCAGTCGACCGAGGTGACGACGGACCGCGACGACCCGCTGACCGAGGTGGATCCGGACTCCGCGAACGAGGCCGACGTCATCGAACAGGCCCGGGTCGTGGCCATCAACGAGGACGACTATCGCTGACCGCCCCACAGTCACCACCGTCCCCCGCCTCCCCCGGGAGCGCGCACCGAACCGCGCCCCCATGCCCGCTCCATCCCGTTTCGAAAAACTTTGCGCGACTTCCGTCACCGTCCGGTCCGTGAAATTCTGCGCTCGCAGCGCGCACACCAGGGTTACCGAAAAGTACGATGGCCGCGCGGCGCTCACCGCATGAGGACGACATTGGGAGGCGGCGTGACAGCCATCGAGCAGACAGAGGCGGCGCGCCCGCGGGGCACCCGCCTGCCGCGCCGTGCCCGACGGAACCAGTTGCTGGGCGCCGCCCAGGAGGTCTTCGTCGCGCAGGGGTACCACGCGGCCGCGATGGACGACATCGCCGAGCGCGCCGGCGTCAGCAAGCCGGTGCTCTACCAGCACTTCCCCGGCAAACTCGACCTCTACCTGGCCCTCCTCGACCAGCACTGCGAGTCGCTGATCCAGGCGGTGCAGACCGCGCTCGCGTCGACGTCCGACAACAAGCAGCGCGTCCGCGCCACGATGGACGCGTACTTCGCCTACGTCGAGGACGACGGCGGCGCCTTCCGGCTGGTCTTCGAGTCGGACCTGACGAACGAGCCCGCCGTGCGCGAGCGCGTCGACAAGGTGACGAACGAGTGCGCCGTGGCGATCTGTGACGTCATCGCCGAGGACACCGGCCTCTCGCGGGCCGAGTCGATGCTCCTGGCCTCCGGTCTGGGCGGTCTCGCCCAGGTCGTCGCCCGTTCCTGGCTGCACAGCGACCGCAGTGTCCCGCGCGACCAGGCGGTCCAGCTGCTGGCCTCGCTGGCCTGGCGGGGCATCGCCGGTTTCCCGCTGCACGGGAGCGAACAGCACCACTGACCGCCGGGCTCCCTTTTTGTTCCCGTCCGGTGTTCGCTCCTGGCGTTCCCGGCGCGGAACATCTACGTCCTCTCACCGGGCTAGTGTGTGCTGCGTACGGCGCGGAAGATCGCGCACTTTGCTGACCGTCGGAGGGACATAGCGTGGAGGTCAAGATCGGCGTGCTGCACACGCCTCGCGAGATCGTTCTGGAGACCGGTCAGAGCGCCGAGGAGGTCGAGCAGGCCGTGGCCGAGGCACTGACCGGGAAGGCTCCGCTGCTGAGCCTCGTGGACGAGCACGGCCGCAAGGTTCTCGTCCCCGCCGACCGGCTCGCCTATGTCGAGCTCGGCGAGGCGGCCCCGCGCAAGGTGGGCTTCGGCGCGCTGTAGTCACGAGCGAACAGCGAGGGGGCCCGGCGACCGGAAGGTCGCCGGGCCCCCTCGCGTTTCCATCACAGATGGAGCACAAGTCGCCCACAGGGGAGGATTGCATTCCGCAGGTCACGGGTATGACCGGCTGTGACAGCAGTACGCAGGCCGACCGTGGGAGGGACCCCCGTGATGATCCTGGAAGCGCTCGGCTCCGCCGTGCTGGGTCTGCTGCTCGCCTGGGCGGCCACCCACCGTCTCGCGGACCGTCTTCCGGCCCGCACGCTGGTCTTCTCCACCGGTTTCGCCGGAGCGCTTTTCGGCGACTTCGTCACGCACAGCGCGCTGGGCCCCGGCAGCGGCCTGCCGAGCCTGCTCGGCGCGGCGGTCGTCTCGGCCGCCTCGCTCTCCCTGCTGCTTCGACCGTCGAGACGACTCCGGGGGCGATCCGCCCCCGCGTAACCGCAGCTGGGCGACGACCGCCCCAGGTCAGCCGGTATGGCTAGGCAGCAAGCCCCAGCGCGGCCATCCGCTTGGTGTGCGCCTCGGTGATCCGGGAGAACATCCGGCCCACCTCCGCGAGGTCGAAGCCGTCCGCGACTCCGCCCACGAGCATCGTCGACAGCGCGTCCCGGTCGGCGACCACTCGCTGGGACTGCGACAGCGCCTCACCCATCAACCGCCGTGCCCACAGGGCGAGTCGGCCCCCCACGCGCGGGTCCGCGTCGATCGCCGCGCGTACCTTTTCCACGGCGAAACTGGCGTGCCCGGTGTCGTCGAGGACGCCGAGCACCAGCGAGCGGGAGTCCTTGTCGAGGCGGGCCGCGACCTCGCGGTAGAAGTCGCTGGCGATCGAGTCGCCGACGTACGCCTTGACGAGCCCCTCCAGCCAGTCCGACGGGGCCGTCTGCCTGTGGAAGCCGTCGAGCGCGGCGACGAACGGCTGCATCGCCTCGGTCGGCTCGGCCCCGATCTCCGTGAGCCGGTCCCTGAGCTGCTCGAAGTGGTGGAACTCGGCCGACGCCATCTTCGCCAGCTCCGCCTTGTCCGCGAGCGTCGGCGCCAGCTTGGCGTCCTCCGCGAGCCGCTCGAACGCCGCCAGCTCGCCGTACGCGAGCGCGCCGAGCAGGTCCACGACCGCGTTGCGGTACTGCGGGTCGGCGGAGGCCGTGGCCCACTCCTGGGCGGCGACTCCGGTGGGTTCGGCGGGTGCGTCGGAGGCGTTGTCAGCGGTCGTCATGAAGCGCACAATAGCCCGCCCACCGCACGGCGGAAGGCCCTGGTCAGTCAGTGTGACGACGACTACGTGACCAAATCGGCCAACGCATGTGCGTGATTCCGGGGTATGGTGGTAATGCGCCCGCCGAATATTCGCCGGGCCGCACGAATGAGGATGCCCGGTCGGTGGCCCGATCGGCTCCGACCCGACAGCCCTCCTCACCCGTACGGCACTTTGCGTACGAAGTTCGGAGGGGGACCCTCAGCGGTTCGAGCGCTAGAGCGTCGGCAGTTGTCCCGTGTCTTTACGGCTTGCCGTATTGGCAGCCGACGTCCCGGCACGGTCCTGACACGACCCCCGCGCTCGCCTCGCACCGCGCACACAGAAGAGGCAGCACCCTGACTACTTTCCGAGAGCTCGGAATCCTTCCCGAGACCGCTGAGGCCCTTGAGGCCGTCGGTATCGTCTCCCCCTTCCCGATCCAGGAGATGACCCTCCCCGTCGCCCTCACCGGCACGGACGTGATCGGCCAGGCCAAGACCGGCACCGGCAAGACGCTGGGCTTCGGCCTCCCGCTCCTGGAGCGCGTCACCGTCCCCGCCGATGTCGAGGCCGGACGCGCCAAGCCCGAGCAGCTGACCGACGCCCCGCAGGCACTCGTCGTCGTCCCCACGCGCGAGCTGTGCACGCAGGTCACCAACGACCTGCTGACCGCCGGCAAGGTGCGCAACGTACGCGTCCTCGCCATCTACGGCGGCCGGGCCTACGAGCCGCAGGTCGAGGCGCTCCGCAAGGGCGTCGACGTCGTCGTCGGCACCCCGGGCCGGCTGCTCGACCTCGCCGGTCAGAAGAAGCTCGACCTGAAGCACATCAAGTCGCTCGTCCTCGACGAGGCCGACGAGATGCTCGACCTGGGCTTCCTGCCCGACGTCGAGAAGATCATCAACTTCCTGCCGGCCCGCCGCCAGACGATGCTGTTCTCGGCGACCATGCCGGGCGCGGTCATCGGTCTCGCGCGCCGCTACATGTCGCAGCCCACGCACATCCGCGCCACCGCGCCGGACGACGAGGGCAAGACGGTCGCGAACACCAAGCAGTTCGTCTACCGCGCGCACAACATGGACAAGCCCGAGCTGGTCGCCCGCATCCTGCAGGCCGAGGGCCGGGGCCTGGTCATGGTCTTCTGCCGCACCAAGCGCACCGCGGCCGACCTCGCCGACCAGCTCCAGCAGCGCGGCTTCGCGTCCGGCGCGGTCCACGGCGACCTCGGCCAGGGCGCCCGCGAGCAGGCACTGCGCGCGTTCCGCAACGGCAAGGTCGACGTGCTCGTCTGCACCGACGTCGCCGCCCGCGGTATCGACGTCGAGGGCGTCACGCACGTCATCAACTACCAGTCCCCCGAGGACGAGAAGACCTACCTGCACCGCATCGGCCGTACGGGCCGCGCGGGCGCCAAGGGCATCGCGGTCACCCTCGTCGACTGGGACGACATCCCGCGCTGGCAGCTCATCAACAAGGCGCTGGACCTCAAGTTCAACGACCCGCCGGAGACGTACTCCACCTCCCCGCACTTCTTCGAGGAGATGAACATCCCCGCGGGCACCAAGGGTGTCCTGCCCCGCTCGGAGCGCACGCGTGCCGGGCTGGCCGCGGAGGAGGTCGAGGACCTCGGCGAGACCGGCGGTCGCGGCGGCCCGCGTGGCCGTGGCGGTCGTGACGCCGGCCGTGGCGGTCGTGACAGCGGCCGAGGCGGACGTGACGCCGGCCGGGACAACCGGAACGAGTCCCGCTCCAGCGCCGGTCCCGTCGACGCCGAGCGCCCGGCACGCACCCCGCGCCGCCGCCGTCGCACGCGCAACGGCGCCCCGATGGAAGGGACTTCGGCCGCTACGGCCGTGACGCCCACGTCGGAGGAGACCGCACTGGCCGCCTCCGAGGAGACCGCGGGCCGCACTCCGCGCCGCCGTCGCCGCACCCGTACCGGAGCGACGGGAGAGCAGCTGCCGGCCACGGCGGTCGCCTCCGCAGCCGCACCCGAGGCCGCGGAGAACGCCGTGGCCACGGCCGAGGGCCCGGCCCTCGACGCCCCCGCGCCGTCGCGCCGCCGCCGGACCCGCAAGTCCGCGGAGCCGGCGATCGCGACGGCCGAGACCGTGGTCGCCGAGACGCCGGTGGCCGAGGCCCCGGTCGCCGAGGAGACGAAGCCGCGCCGCCGGACCCGTAAGGCCGTAGCGGCCACGGAGCCGGTCGAGGCCGTGGCGGAGGCCGCCGCCGTAGCCGCGGTCGACACGGCCGAGGCCGTCGAGGCCAAGCCGCGGCGCACCCGGACCCGGAAGACCGCGGCTCCGGCCGAGGTAGTCGCCGTCGACACGGCCGAGGGCACGGAGGCCAAGCCGAGCCGTCGCGCCACGACCCGCAAGGCCGTCGCCGACATCCCGGCCCAGGTCGCCGAGGAGTCCGAGGTCAAGCCTCGCCGTACGACCCGCAAGGTCGCCGAGGCCCCGGTCGCGGCGGACGAGACGGTCGCCGCGGAGGCCAAGCCGCGCCGGACCCGGAAGGCCGCGGTCGCCGCCGAGGCCGTCCTGGACACGGCCGAGGCCGTCGAGACCAAGCCGCGTCGGACCCGCAAGGCCGCCGCCGCTCCGGTGGCCACCGAGGCGCCGGAAGCCGTCGAGGCCAAGCCGCGCACCACCCGGACCCGGAAGGCCGCGGTTGCCACCGAGGCCGCCGAAGCCGTCCTGGACACGGTCGAGGCCGTCGAGACCAAGCCGCGCCGCACCCGCAAGGCCGCCGCCGCTCCGGTAGCCGTCGAGGTACCGGAGGCCGCCGAGGTCAAGCCGCGTCGGACGCGCAAGACGGCTGCCGCCGCGGTGGCCACCGAGGCGCCGGAAGCCGTCGAGACCAAGCCGCGCACCACCCGGACCCGGAAGACCGCGGCCGTCGCCGCCGAAACCGTGGCCGAGGAGGCTGAAGCCAAGCCGCGCCGTCGCGCCACGGCCCGCAAGGCCGTCGCCGACATCCCGGCCCAGGTCGCCGAGGAGGCGGAGGCCAAGCCCCGTCGCCGTACCACCCGCAAGGCCGCCGAGGCCCCGGTCGTGGCGGAGACGGAGGCAGCCGAGGCGAAGCCGAGGGTGCGACGTCCCCGCAAGGCCGCGGCAGCGGAGGTCGGCGAGAGCTGATCGGCCCTGCCCCCGCAGGTCACACCACCGAACGGCCCGTCCCACTCCACGTGGGCCGGGCCGTCGGCGTTCCCCCGCCGCTCGCCGCTCCCCCGTTAACCCCGGTTACACCCTCCCGTCCCCACCTCGCTCAGCTTCGCCGGATAACCTCGGGCCATGAGTAGGCCCCCCTCCTTCGTCCCGCCCCCCGGCGCTCGCGCGTACCCGCTGCGGACCGGTCGCGGTGAGTTCGCCGTCGTGGACGCGCCCGTGGCCGACGGTGTCGAGCCGAAGGGGGTCGCCCTGCTGCTGCCGGGATTCACCGGGAGCAAGGAGGACTTCAACCCCTTGCATGTGCCGCTCGGTGCGCGCGGCTATCGGACGGTCGCCGTGGACGGGCGGGGGCAGTACGAGACGGACGGGCCCGAGCACGACGAATCCCCTTACGCCCAGGACGAGTTGGCGCGTGACGTGCTCGCGCTGACGGAGGCCGTCGGCGCGCCGGTGCAGTTGCTCGGGCACTCCCTCGGCGGACAGATCGCGCGTGCCGCCGTACTCCTGGACCACGCGCCGTTCCTGTCGCTGACGCTCATGGCGTCGGGGCCCGCGCAGATCTCCACGTCCCAGCAGGACCGGGTGAAGCTGCTGCGGGACGCGCTCGCCGTGATGTCGATGGCCGAGGTGTGGGAGGCGGTCCAGGCGATGGAGACGCCCGAGGAGACCGAGACCGGCGGTGCGCTGGACGAGGGGCTCGACGACCGGGAGGATCTGCGGCGCCGTTGGATGGGCACGAAGCCGGCCCAACTCATCGCCACGGGACGCCAGTTGTGCGTCGAGCCGGACCGGGTCGCGGAACTGGCCGCCCTCCCGCTCCCGTTCCACGTCCTGTCGGGTTCACGCGACGACACCTGGCCGGTGCCGCTCCTCGACGACATGGCCGTACGGCTGAAGGCGCGGCGGACCGTCGTCGCGCGGGCCGAGCACTCGCCGAACACGGACCAGCCGGCCGCGACGGCGAAGGCCATCGCCGACTTCTGGGACATGGCAGCCCCGTAGGAGGGGGTCAGTACTGCGTCTGCAGGTGCTCCCAGAACCCGTCCCGCAGCGCCCGCCGCAGATCGGACTGCCCGCGCAGGGAGTACTGCAGCAGGCCCTCCGCCTCCACCAGCAGATCCTGGTCGACCGACCCGGGCAGATACGGATGTCCGGGCAGCAGCTCCACCAGCGCCTCCCGCCCCCGCGCGGAGAGCCACTTCGCGGCGATCTGCGCGCCCACGAAGCGGACGTCGTCGCGGGTGGGCCGGGTGGCTGCGGCCTCGTAGACGGCGGCGGTGCGCCGGGAGACGTACGGCTTGAAGAAGTCGAGGTCGAAGGTGCGCTGGCTGTCGACCTCCCAGAGGAGCGGCTCGGCCTGGTTGCGTCCCTCGGGGGCCTCGATGCCCCACAAGTGGACGCGGGCGCCGTACCCTTGGGCCGCCTCGACCGCCGAGACCAGGTCCTCGTCGCCGCCGATGAGGGCCGCGTCGCTGATGGCGCGGTGCCGGGCGAGGGATTCCAGGTCGGAGCGGATGAGTGAATCGACGCCCTTCTGCTGGTTGTTGGCGTTGAGATTGCCCAACCTGACCTTCACGTCCGGGAGTTCGGCGATGGCCTGCTGTTCGGCGGTGTGGATGCGGCGGCGGGCGCCGTCGTACCAGTAGACGCGCAGCAGTCGGCTGTCCGCGAAGATCGTGCGGGCCTTGTCGATGAGCGCCTCGATGAGGCCCTCGGTGTCGAGGTCGAAGGTGCGCCGGTCCTCGGTCCCGGAGACGAGCCGGCCCGCGGCTGCATACAAATACCCGGCGTCGACGAAGATCGCATGCGTCGAGGGCGTCTTCGCCACTTCGGCGAGCATGCGCTGCAGCAGCTCGTTCGTGCGGTCGATGCGGGCGCTGAGGGCCGCGAGGTCGTCGTTCATCGCCTCCATTGTCCCGGCGGTCACGCTGCGAACACAACCGGTCCCGGTCAGTCTCGTGCCGATCTCTTACCGGTCAGTAATTAGGCGTTCGAAAAATTTCCTTAGCGTAGGGAATGTTTGTAACACGCATCCCGTTGACTACACCAGTAACCAAGTAGTTCTCCTCAGGAGGATGACCAGACGAAGGGAGAAGCCGATGCGCTTCGAAATCATGCGTCTTGACGAGGTCGACGGCACCACCGTGGACAGCACCGTCGTGGACGCCGCCTCCGTCAACCGGATCGTGCAACAGGCCGCCGCCATAGGACAGCGACTGTGGATCCGCCCCGCCGAGACCAAAGCCTCGTAACACCTACGACATTTGCCCGCGTACCGAAGACGGATCGCGACCACACTTCAGCAACCCCCGTACGGCACCGACGCCGTACGGGGGTTCTGCGTTCACGGGCCTCAGCTCGCCCGGATCACCTGGGTGATCCCGTTGATGATCTGCTGCACGGCGATGGCCGACAGCATCATCCCCGCGAGCCGCGTGACGAGGACGACCCCGCCGTCCTTGATGACCCGGATGATCAGCAGCGAGTACCGCATCACCACCCACAGCACGGCGTGAATGGCGAGGATCGCCGCCCACACCGACACCTGCGTGGCCACACTGTCGGCCTTCTGCACGGCAAGGATGACGGACACGATCGCACCGGGCCCGGCGAGCAGCGGCATGCCCAGCGGTACGAGGGCGACGTTGACGTCCTTGGTCTGCTTCGGCTCGTCGGTCTTGCCGGTGAGCAGGTCGAGCGCGATCAGCAGGAGCAGCAGCCCGCCCGCGATCATCAGCGCGGGCACGGAGACATGCAGATAGTCGAGGATCTGGTGCCCGAGCAGCCCGAAGACGGTGATGACCCCGCCCGCGACACACACGGCCTGGAAGGCCATCCGCTTCTGCACCTTGGCGGGCCGTCCGGCGGTCAGCGCGAGGAAGATCGGGGTGATCCCGGGGGGATCCATGATGACGAAAAGGGTCAGGAAGAGGGAGCCGAAGACGGCGACGTCGAACACGGGTGAGCCACAAGCCTTGTAGAGAAGAGGTGATGAACGGGGAGGACGCGGGCGGGATCAGACTCCGCCGGCCCCCGGCACCGGGAACGCACCGGTCGCGCGCCGCGTGATCTCGCCGTAGACCTCGGGATCGGTCGTGTACTCACCGAGCTGCACGGACTTGCGGCTCCCGTGATAGTCGCTGGAACCGGTGACGAGCAGCCCGAGCTCCTTCGCGAGCCCCCGCAGCCGCACCCGCGTCTCGGCGTCGTGGTCCATGTGGTCGACCTCGATGCCGTCGAGCCCGACCGCGGCCATCTCGGCGATGGCGGACTCGGGCACGGTACGCCCGCGCTTGCTGGCCCCCGGGTGCGCGAACACGGTCACGCCCCCCGCGGCCTTGACCAGCCGGATCGCCTCGAACGGATCGGTCTCGTGCTTCGCCACATGGGCCCGGCCGCCGTCACCCAGCCAGTCCGCGGTGAAGGCGTCGTTCACGGTCGGTACGACACCCAGCTCGACCAGCGCGGTGGCGACATGCGGCCGCCCGACCGACCCCTCGCCGGCGATCCGCGCGACCTGCTCCCAGGTCACCGGCACGCCCAGCTCCCGCAGCCGCTCCACCATGGCCCGGGCCCGGGGCACCCGGTCGTCCCGCACCAGCTCCCGCTCGGCGAGCAGCGCCGGCTCCTCGGGATCGAAGAGATAGGCCAGCATGTGCATCGAGATCCCGTCGATCCGACAGGACATCTCGGCCCCGGTGACGAGCGTGAGCCCCGAGGGCAGCGCATCGATCGCCTCGCCGTACCCACGGCTGGTGTCATGATCGGTCAGCCCGACGACGTCCAGCCCGGCGGCAGCGGCATTCCGCACCAGCTCAGCGGGAGAGTCCGTACCGTCGGAGGCCGTGGAGTGGGTGTGCAGATCGATACGCACGACAAGACTCCAGGCGCAGGCAGGACAGGACCACACAAGGGTAACGGCAACCCCGGGACCTCTAGAAACACGCCCGAGGCGCACCCACCTCAGGGGCGCGGGGCTGTGTCGATATGCGGCTCCGCCGCGTGGGCGCGACCAGCCACAACGAACCCGCACCGACCCACTGACCGAACCGCTACGGCTCCAACAACCGCGGCGACAAAGCACCACAGGGCACCAGGTCCACTTCCGCCCCCGCATCCCGCAAATCCGTCAGCACCAACTCGTCGTACATCAACAACCCCGACTGCTCGGGCCAGACAACAGCCCACAGCCACAACCCCAACGCCTCCCCGGCGAAAACGGCCCGGTCATCCGGCGCCGTAGCCACATGCCACAAAGGCGTAGGCCGCCCGGCCGCAAGCAGCTTCGCCTGCGGCGGCTTCTCGACGCTCATGTACGGCCCGGGATCCGGCCCGTCGATCCCCGCGTACCGCGCCCCGAGCCCGACACCGAGCTCCTCCGCGACGAGGATCAGCTCACCCATCCCACCGAGCGGCCCGGGCCCGGAACACGCGACAGCCGTCGCACGACCCCCGCTCCGGTCGTCCCCCGCGCACGCCACGCCCGTGAACAGCCAGCCGACCGGCAGGGGCCACGGCATCCACACGGGTACCTGCGTGCGATGCACGACGACGCTGAGGGCCTCGACGCTGGGCGGGATCACGGGCTGTACCGGATGCACCGTGCCGTGGACATCGCACTGCCAGGAATCGGCGAAGAGTCCGGGAGCCCTGACCCGGCCACCACACTTCGGGCAACTGGGTTCGCCCCTCATAGGGCCCCACGGTCCTACCCTCGCACCCCCACGTCAAGGACGATCACCCGTCCGGCAGGGACCACTCACGGAACGAAACTAGATGCACCTTGCATTTATTACCTTGCCTAACTTACTATGTGCATACACCAACTACTTGGGAGGAAGCATGGACGGGACGGACGGGACGGACGACCCCTTCGACACGGGAGCCGGCTCCGGCGCCGGCAGTCTGCTGCGGCAGCCGAAGGCCGTATGGGCCACCGCCGGCGCCTCGGTCGTCGCCTTCATGGGCATCGGGCTCGTCGACCCGATCCTGCCGTCGATCGCCAAGGGCCTGGACGCCACCGCCGGCCAGGTCTCCCTGCTCTTCACCTCGTACTTCCTGATCACCGCCGTGGCGATGCTGGTGACCGGCTTCGTCTCCAGCCGGATCGGCGGCAAGAAGACCCTGCTGCTCGGCCTCGCCCTCGTCGTCGTCTTCGCCGGTCTCGCCGGCACCTCGGGCTCGGTCGGCGAACTCGTCGGCTTCCGGGCCGGCTGGGGCCTCGGCAACGCGCTCTTCGTCTCGACGGCCCTCGCGGTGATCGTCGGCGCGGCGGCCGGCGGCAGCGCCGCCGCGATCCTGCTCTACGAGTCCGCCCTCGGCCTCGGCATGGCCTGCGGCCCGCTGGTCGGCGCCCTGCTGGGCAACCAGAGCTGGCGCTACCCCTTCTTCGGCACCGCGTTCCTGATGGCGATCGGCTTCCTGTGCATCACGGTGTTCCTGAAGGAACAGCCGAAGCCCGCCCGGAAGACCTCACTGCTGGACCCGCTCAAGGCGCTCGGCCACGGGGGACTCGCCTCCGCCGCGATCTCGTCCTTCTTCTACAACTACACGTTCTTCACCGTGCTGGCCTTCACCCCGTTCGTGCTGAACATGACCCCCTACAAGTCGGGTGCCGTGTTCTTCGCCTGGGGTGTGCTGCTCGCCGTCTTCTCGGTGTTCGTCGCCCCGCGCCTGCAGTCCCGTTTCGGCTCCCTGAAGGTGCTCGGCGGTTCCCTGGTGCTGCTCGCCGTCGACGTGCTCGTCCTCGGCTACGGCAACCACACCACCGCCGTCGTCTGCACGATCCTGTCCGGCGCCTTCATCGGCGTGAACAACACCGTGTACACCGAGCTTGCCCTGGGCGTCTCGGACGCGCCGCGCCCGGTGGCGAGCGCGGGCTACAACTTCGTCCGCTGGTTCGCCGCGGCCGCCGCCCCGTTCTTCGCGCCGAAGATCGAGGGCTGGACCAACATCCACATCCCGTTCGTGGTCGCGGCGGTCACCGCGGCACTGGGCGCGCTGGTGGTCGTCGTACGACGGAACGCGCTGACGCACGACGCGGAGGTGCTGGAGCCGAAGCACGCGGCCGAGGACAGTGTCGCGGTGTTCGCCAACTAGCCGATTCCGGCCGGGGTTTGGTGAGATCGGTCACTCGGCCCGGTCACTCCAGCGGGACGGACTTGCGGGAGGGATCCCGTAGGTCCGTCCCGTTCGTCAGCCAGCGCTCCTGGAGGGCCTGGGCGCCGTGGACGCGTTTCCAGGCGGCCTCGTTCGGGGTCATGGGGAGGAGCGGGAGGAAGCGGACCGGGTCGAGGGGCGCGTCGAGGTCCAGGTCCTCGATCAGGCCGCCCGGTTCGGCGACCAGCACCGAGGTGAAGGGGGCGCCGGGCCACAGCGGTTCGCCGACGTCGAGCGAGGCGCCGGGGGCCACCACCACGCCCTCCACCTGCGGGGACGCGGCGAGAACGGCGAGCGGACGGAGCACCTTGTCGGTGTCGGCGAGGCCGCCGCGCACGGAGAGGACCAGCTCGGCGCGGGGGCCGGAGACCGGGTCGGCGAGCATCGCGGTGGGGTCGCTCATGGGCTGTGCGGACATGCCGAGCGTGGCGTAGCGGACGATGCCGCCGTCCTGGCCGGTGTCGTGGAAACGGAGTACCTCGACGCGGTCCGTGCCCAGGAAGGTGACCGCCGCGCGCGCGTCCGGTTCGCCCAGCGCGGTGCGCAACCGTGCCTCGACCAGAGCAAGAACATCAACCATGCGGGGAGCATAGAACTCGTCAGTACCGGGCAAAGCAGCGCCTTGACACTTCGGCCTGCTGATAGTCTGGGCCGGTCGTTCGGGCAGCACGCAGAAGCGTCGCGATCAAGTCCCGACGCCGTTGAGACTCCCTCAAGGGGGACCGGCCGGAGGAGGTGGGGCTGCAATGGACCGAAGTCGGCCTGGCAGTACCACCCGCTCTTCCCGCTGATGTCGTCGTTCTGGCTCTAGCCCCTCCAGGCGGCTGCCGCCTCTCGCACTTCTTCACTGTCGCGGAAGAGCACTTCGTTTCTTTTTCCTGATCTGCCTGATCTGTCCGGTGTTTCCGATCCGACCGATCTGTCTGTTCCGAAGTCAGTGCCTGTATCAGTAGCGAAACTCGCCACCGCGACGGTGCGGTGCTCCCCGCTTTGTGGACGTGCCAAACATCCGTACACAGGACGTCCCCATTCCGGGCAGTTCCAACCGTCGTCGGCGCCTTTCGTTGCTCGTCGCGAAGGAGCCCGCCATGTCGATGATCCGCGACCTGCGTGCCGTGGTCCGCCCGTCCCGCCCCTCCCTCCGCAAGGACGGCGGCGCGTACGACACCACGCGTGACCCCGGCACCCCGTCGGCCGTCGTCGACTGCGCCGTCTACCGCGACGGTGCCCGCGTCGACACCGGCAAGCCGCTGACCCCGCACGAGGCGATGCGCCAGGTGCGGCGCGACGGCGGCTTCGTGTGGATCGGGCTGCACGAGCCGACCGAGGCCGAATTCGCCGGTATCGCCCGGGAGTTCGGACTCCACCCGCTCGCCGTCGAGGACGCCGTGCAGGCCCACCAGCGCCCCAAGCTGGAGCGCTACGACGACTCGCTCTTCACCGTCTTCAAGACCATCCACTACGTCGAGCACGACCAACTCACCGCCAACAGCGAGGTGGTCGAGACCGGCGAGGTCATGTGCTTCACCGGGCGGGACTTCTTCATCACCGTCCGGCACGGCGGGCAGGGCTCGCTGCGGGCGCTGCGGCACCGGCTGCAGGACGACCCCGAGCTGCTCGCGCGCGGTCCCTCGGCGGTGCTGCACGCGATCGCCGACCATGTCGTCGACGGCTATGTCGCGGTCGCGGACGCGGTGCAGGACGACATCGACGAGGTCGAGACCGAGGTGTTCACGCCGGGCCGCAAGGGCGGGGTCTCGCGCGGTGTCGACTCGGCGCGGATCTACCAACTCAAGCGCGAGGTACTGGAGTTCAAGCGTGCGGTGTCGCCGCTGCTGCGTCCCATGCAGCTGCTGAGCGAGCGGCCGATGCGGTTGATCGACCCCGACATCCAGAAGTACTTCCGGGACGTCGCCGACCACCTCGCCCGGGTCCACGAGCAGGTCATCGGCTTCGACGAGCTGCTGAACTCGATCCTCCAGGCCAACCTGGCGCAGGCGTCCGTCGCGCAGAACGAGGACATGCGGAAGATCACCGCGTGGGCCGCGATCATCGCCGTACCGACGATGGTGACGGGCGTGTACGGCATGAACTTCGAGCACATGCCGGAGCTGCACGCGCGGTACGGGTATCCGGTGGTGCTCGCCTTCACGGTGACCGTCTGTCTGGCGATCCACCGCACGCTGAAGCGCAACGGCTGGCTGTGAGCGGCCTGGATAGGCTGAGCGCCATGACTAGCAGCGAGCTGCTCGACCAGGCCCTCGTCGAGGAGGCCACGAAGAAGTCCGGCCTTGTCTGGGTCAACGGTCCGGGCGTGCCGGCCCGGGCCCTGTGGCACGTCTGGCACGAGGGCGCGGCCTGTCTGATCGGCGACGGTCCCGGCGAGCAGCCGCTGCCGGGGCTGGTCGACGGCGGCGCCGCCGAGGTCACGGTCCGCAGCAAGGACAAGGGCGGCCGGCTGGTCGTATGGACGGCGAAGGTCGTGGAACTGGCGCCGGGCTCCGAGGCCTGGACCGCGGCCGTCGGCGAGCTGAAGGGCAAGCGGCTCAACGCGCCCGACGGCGAGGCGATGACGGAGCGCTGGGCGCGCGAGTGCCGGGTGCTGCGGCTCGAACCAACGGGCGCGACAGCCGAGTTGACGGAGGATTCGCTGGCGCGGCCGCCGCTGCCGTCGCCCGCGACGACCCGTCAGCCGGCCCCGGCCGCGCTGCCGCGCCTGCTGCTGAAGAAACGCAAACGCCGGTAACCGCCATCAAATGCCGTCAGGAAGACGGCAGTTGCTTGCCGTAGTCGACAGTGTCGTCGTCCGCGGGTTCCGTCACGGCGAAGCTCTTGCCCCAGTCCGAGAAGGTCAGCGTGCCCGCGCCGCCCGCACGGACCAGCCGGAGCGGATACGGCTTGCCCTCAAGGGAGACGTCGAGGGTGCCGCCGGATCCGTCGTCGCCGGTGATGCGGATCGTACGGACGCCGTTCTGGTCGTGGTGTCCGTCCGTCGCGAGTGAGCCGTGCAGGGTCAGCAGACTGGAGAGGAGGACGTCCTTGTCCGTGAAACCACTGAACTTCTTGTACGAGGGGTCGCCCTGCGGCACCTTCACGTACTTGCCGTGCAGCGAGTCGCCGACGCCCGAGTCCCCGTTGCTGTTCCAGAAGTCCGCGTCGGCCTTCAGGTACAGCTGTTCGCCGACCCGCAGCAGCCCGAACGTCGACCCCTGGGAGGTGACCGAGCCGCTGCCGCCGTCGGACTTCAGCCGCATGTCGAGCTTGTACGTCCGCCCGCTGGTGACGACGGTCCCCGACAGCCGTACCGCTGCGGCGGCACCCGCGGCCGTCACCGACTTCGACTGGATCTTGTCGGCGGCCAGCTTGCCGACCCCGTTGGTCCCCGCGTCCGGATCCTCGCTGCAGCCCGCCAGAGCCAGCACGCAGACCGCGCCGAGCAGCGCCGCACGACGGTTTCGGACCTGGGGAATCGCAGTCACAGGTGGGGTGCCTTTCGTGCGGCGGGGGGCGATGGCGTACGGCAGCGTACCGGGGTCCCCGGAGCGCGGCGGAGCCAGTCCGTCCGGACCGCCCACCTGCGCGGATCGCATACGTACGGGCTAGCCTGAAGCCCGTCCGAGCGGGCAAATCGGAACATCCGGAAACCAGGAAAAGAAAGGGAGGTGCAGCCATGGCAGGGGGCGCCCCCAGGGTCTACGTATCGCACCTCTCCGGTGTCGCCGTCTTCGATCCCAACGGCGACCAGGTGGGCCGCGTCCGCGATCTCGTCGCCATGCTCCGCGTCGGCCAACGGCCCCCGCGCCTGCTCGGCCTGGTCGTCGAACTCTCCACCCGCCGCCGCATCTTCCTCCCCATGACCCGGGTCACCGGCATCGAGTCCGGCCAGGTCGTCACCACCGGCGTGCTCAACGTCCGCCGCTTCGAGCAACGGCCCACCGAGCGGCTGGTGTTCGGCGAACTCCTCGACCGGCGCGTCACCCTCGTGGAGACCGACGAGGAGGTCACCGTCCTCGACCTGTCGGTGCAGCAGCTGCCCGCCCGCCGCGACTGGGAGATCGACCGGATCTTCGTCCGCAAGGGCAGGACCGGCGGAGCCTTCAGAAGGGCCAAGGGCGAGACGCTGACCGTGGAGTGGTCCGCCGTCACCGGTTTCTCCCTGGAGGAGCAGGGACAGGGCGCGGAGAGCCTCCTGGCCACCTTCGAGCAGCTGCGCCCCGCCGACCTCGCCAACGTCCTGCACCATCTCTCCCCCAAGCGGCGGGCCGAGGTCGCCGCCGCCCTCGACGACGACCGTCTCGCCGACGTCCTCGAAGAGCTGCCGGAGGACGACCAGATCGAGATCCTCGGCAAGCTGAAGGAGGAGCGCGCGGCGGACGTCCTGGAGGCGATGGACCCGGACGACGCGGCCGACCTGCTCGGCGAACTCCCGGAGGAGGACCAGGAGCGGCTGCTGAACCTGATGGAGCCCTCCGAAGCGGCCGACGTCCGCCGCCTGATGTCCTACGAGGAGCACACGGCCGGCGGCCTGATGACGACCGAACCGATCGTCCTGCGGCCCGACGCGACCGTCGCCGACGCGCTCGCCCGGATCCGCAACGCCGACCTCTCCCCCGCCCTCGCCGCCCAGGTCTACGTCTGCCGCCCGCCCGACGACACCCCGACCGGCAAGTACCTCGGCACGGTCCACTTCCAGCGGCTGCTGCGCGACCCGCCGTACACCCTGGTCAGCGCGATCATCGACGGCGACCTCCAACCCCTGGACCCGGACGCCTCGTTGCAGCTCATCGCCGGGTTCTTCGCGACGTACGACATGGTCGCGGCGCCCGTGGTCGACGAGACCGGGTCGCTGCTCGGCGCGGTGACCGTCGACGACGTACTGGACCACATGCTGCCGGAGGACTGGCGCGAGACGGAATTCCACCTGGACGAGGACGAGACCGAGGCCGACGCAGAGACAGAGGAGGTGGCGGCTCATGACTCCTGAGCGCGAGACCACGCGTGAGCGGACACCGGCGGGCGCGACCGCCACCACCCGTTCGCGGAACCGGCTCGACCAGCCGCGCCCGCCCCGGCGCCGGCTCCTGCCCGAGTACGACCCCGAGGCCTTCGGACGGCTGTCGGAACGGATCGCCCGCTTCCTGGGCACCGGCCGGTTCATCGTCTGGATGACGATCGTCATCATCGCGTGGGTGCTGTGGAACATCTTCGCCCCGCGCGATGTGCGCTTCGACAACTACCCGTTCATCTTCCTCACCCTGATGCTGTCCCTCCAGGCCTCCTACGCCGCCCCGCTGATCCTGCTCGCGCAGAACCGGCAGGACGACCGCGACCGGGTCAACCTCGAACAGGACCGCAAGCAGAACGAGCGGTCGATCGCCGACACCGAGTACCTCACCCGCGAGATCGCCGCCCTGCGCATCGGTCTCGGCGAGGTGGCGACCCGGGACTGGATCCGCTCCGAGCTGCAGGACCTCGTCAAGGAGCTGGACGTACGGCACGACGGGCATGTCGTATTCCCGGCAGAACGGTCTTCCGTGCGTGACGCAGACGACCGCTGAGGGGCTGGCCGAAGGGACCGGTCGGCGCCGTACCATCGACCCATGGCTACGGAAGACGCGGTGCGTGAAGCGCTGTCGACGGTGAACGACCCCGAGATCCACCGACCCATCACCGAACTGGGGATGGTCAAGTCCGTGGAGATCGGTGCGGACGGAGCGGTCGCGGTCACCGTGTACCTGACGGTCTCCGGCTGCCCCATGCGCGAGACGATCACGCAGCGCGTGACGGAGGCGGTCTCGGGCGTCGAAGGTGTCACCGGCGTCGAGGTGACCCTGGACGTGATGAGCGACGAGCAGCGCAAGGAACTCGCGACCGCCCTGCGCGGTGGCAAGGCCGAGCGCGAGGTCCCCTTCGCACAGCCCGGCTCCCTCACCCGCGTGTACGCGGTCGCCTCCGGCAAGGGCGGCGTCGGCAAGTCCTCGGTGACGGTGAACCTCGCGGCCGCGATGGCCGCCGACGGCCTCAAGGTCGGGGTCGTCGACGCCGACATCTACGGCCACTCCGTGCCGCGCATGCTGGGCGCCGACGGCACTCCCACCCAGGTCGAGAACATGATCATGCCGCCGTCCGCGCACGGCGTGAAGGTCATCTCCATCGGCATGTTCACCCCGGGCAACGCCCCGGTCGTGTGGCGCGGCCCGATGCTCCACCGCGCACTCCAGCAGTTCCTGGCGGACGTGTACTGGGGCGACCTGGACGTCCTGCTCCTCGACCTCCCGCCGGGCACGGGCGACATCGCGATCTCGGTCGCGCAGCTCGTCCCGAACGCCGAGATCCTCGTCGTGACGACCCCTCAGCAGGCGGCGGCCGAGGTCGCCGAGCGCGCCGGCTCCATCGCCGTACAGACCCACCAGAAGATCGTCGGAGTCGTCGAGAACATGGCGGGCCTGCCGTGCCCGCACTGCGGCGAGATGGTCGACGTCTTCGGCACGGGCGGCGGCCAGTCCGTCGCGGACGGCCTGACCCGCACGACCGGCGCCTCGGTCCCCGTCCTCGGCTCCATCCCGATCGACGTCCGCCTCCGCGAGGGCGGCGACGAGGGCAAGCCGGTGGTGCTCAGCGACCCCGACTCCCCGGCGGGCGCGGCCCTGCGGGCGATCGCGGGCAAGCTGGGCGGGCGGCAGCGGGGTCTTTCGGGACTGTCGCTGGGAATCACGCCCAAGAACAAGTTCTAGAGCTCTTCCTACGACGATGGGGGCGCCGTCCGGTCGGACGGCGCCCCCATCGTCGTAGGAGCTACTGCGCGTACGCCGCGATGTCCTTAATCATGGCGAAGCCGAGCCCGTACGCGCTCATGCCCCGGCCGTACGCCCCCACGTGGACCCCCGCCTGAGTCGAACCGGCGAGCACCCAGCCGAACTCGGACTCGCGGTAGTGGAAGGGCGTCGGGACGCCGTCCACGGGGAGGGACAGCGTCGACCAGTCGTCGCCGACGAGGTCGTCCGCCAGCACCCACGCCGTCTCCGTCTGCTGCTCCAGCCAGTCGTCGCGCAGGGTGTGGTCCATCTGGCCGGGCCAGGTGAAGGACAGCAGTCCGACCCCGGCGAGCCAGGCCGCCGAGGACACCGACGTGGCCTCCAGGAGACCCGTGCCGTCCGCGGTGCGGCGCGCGGGGTTGCCCGCGACGGTGACGACCACCGCGAACTTCTCCTTGTCCTCCGTGCCTTCGTTGCGTACGGAGGGCTCGTCGCCGTGCCCGATCGAACCGTGCTCGACGGCACCGTCCGCCGCCATGCCCACCTGCATCAGCCAGCGCGGCCCCGTGAAGGCCTCGTCGAGGCCGTACCACGGGAAGGGCGCCAGCAGATAGCCGTCGACCGTGCGCCGGACGGAGGGGACCTGTTGTCCACCCTCCGCGGCCGGCGCCTGCGCGCCTACCCGACTCGTCGTCTCCATGCCGGACGCCTCCTCGCTCTCGTCGGACCGGGGCGGCCCGCCCCCCTTCGGGCGACTCGCCCGGTCCGCACAACAACTCGGCAGCATAGCCACCTCGTGGGAGGCAGCCCGGAAAGCGCCCGGCGCGTGAGGCGCCCGGAGGCCGTGTTCAGGCCGTACGAGGGCGTGGCGGAGGTATGAAACGCGTCACGTGGGAAGCACTTCGGGAGCCGCGCGGGAGGATCAGGTGGCGTCCGCGTCGAAGGGCGGGCGCTCGTCCTTCTCGGGGTCCTCGGGCTTCTTGGTCATGTCGAGACGACCACCGGAAGCGGGCGGGGAACTCGGGGTGTCGGCGCTCTGCACCGCCTCCGTGACCTCGGCCATCTCCTTCTTGAGGTCGAAGCCGTTGCGGATCTCCTTGAGCCCCAGCTCGTCGTTGTCCAGCTGCTTGCGCAGGAACGTCTTGGGGTTCAGGTCCTCGAAGTCGAAGTCCTTGAAGTCCGGGCCCAGTTCCTCCCGGATGTCCGCCTTGGCGCTCTCCGAGAACTCTCGGATCTTCCGGATCGTCCGCATGACGTCCTGGATGACCTTCGGGAGCTTGTCCGGACCGAAGACGAGCACGGCGAGGACAATGATCGTCACCAGCTCTAGCGGTCCTATGTCATTGAACACCTGAAGCTCCTTGCGATCCTCGGTCCGCGGCCCTCGGTGGTCGGTGCGCGTCTTCCGTGGTCCGGGCCGGGTCCACGGTACCCGGCGATCCCACCCGACCGGTACTGTCCCGTGGGCTACGAGTGGGTGTACGGGACCGGTTTTCCGGGTTGTTTGCCTAGTGGGACGGGCTGCGGGGCTCTCACCTGTGACGTTTCTGTCAATCACGGGCAGAGGAGCCGAGGACGAGCGACACGGTCAAGTCCTTGCCGTCCCGCCGGAGCGTCAGCCGCAGACGGTCGCCGGGGCGGTGCGCGCGGGTCCTGACGATGAGTTCGTCGCCGGAGTGGACACGCTCGCCGTCGACCTCGGTGATGACGTCGCCCGCCCTGAGGCCGGCCTGGGCACCGGGGCCGCCCGCGGTGACGGCGGGATCCCCGTCACCGCCCTTGGTCGCGATGCGGGCGCCGTCCCCGGTGTAGTCCATGTCGAGGGTGACGCCGATGACCGGGTGGGTGGCCTTCCCGGTGTTGATCAGTTCCTCGGCGACCCGCTTGGCCTGGTTGACGGGGATGGCGAAGCCGAGCCCGATGGAACCGGCCTGACCGTCGCCCGTGTCGGTCCCGTCGTCGGCGGACCGGATCGCCGAGTTGATCCCCACGACCCTCCCCTGGGCGTCGAGCAGCGGCCCGCCGGAGTTGCCCGGGTTGATGGGCGCGTCGGTCTGCAGGGCGTCGACGTACGAGACGTCGCTGCCGTCCGCCGCGTCGCCGCCGGCCGTGATGGGCCGGTCCTTGGCGCTGATGATCCCGGAGGTCACGGTGTTGTCGAGGCCGAAGGGCGCACCGATCGCCACGACGGGGTCGCCGACCCGCACATTGTCGGAGTTGCCGAGGGGCATCGGCCTGAGCCCGCGCACACCGCTCACCCGCACCACGGCGAGGTCGTACCCGGTGTCGTGTCCGACGACCTTCGCCCTGGCGGTCCGTCCCCCGCTGAAGCTCACGGATATCTCGCCGTCACTGCCCGCGGGCTGCACGACATGGTTGTTGGTGAGGATGTGCCCCCGCGTGTCCAGCACGATGCCGGTGCCGGTCCCCGACTCCTCGTCGCCGGTCACATGCAGGGTCACCACACTGGGCAGCGCCCGAGCGGCGATCCCGGCCACACTCCCGACCGCCCGCCCGCCACTCTCCACTCCGGCCTGCGGCAACGCGACGTCCCCACCGACACCGTCCCGCTCCAGATACGCCCCTACGACACCGCCGACGCCCCCGGAGACCAGCGCGAGCACGAGCCCGGAGACGAGAAGGAGTCTCCGGGTGCGGTTGCGACGCTGCT
Organism: Streptomyces sp. MBT53; assembly: GCF_016654115.1. Lineage (GTDB taxonomy): Bacteria > Actinomycetota > Actinomycetes > Streptomycetales > Streptomycetaceae > Streptomyces. Next base: position 91 of record NZ_JAEQAZ010000107.1, on the reverse strand, counting down.
GGTGGGTGGGCGTTGCGGCGCCGGTGTGTTGGAGGGGGGCGATCAGCGGTGCGGGCGCCCAGGGGTCGCAGCGCTGCCAGGGGTCGGGAAC
>NZ_JAEQAZ010000106.1 GCF_016654115.1 Streptomyces sp. MBT53 | reverse complement strand
CAGGAGCATCAGCTTGCGCCCGACGCGCAGCCGGGCGAGGAAGGGGATGCGGAGGGCGCAAGCTGATGCTCCTGGTGCTGCTCCCGGTGACCGGCATGATGGCGTTCACCGCGTTCGGCGCCGTCTCCCAGTGGCACGACGCCCAGACCCTGCGGGACTTCCGTACGGCGACCGAGCTGTCGTTCCGGACCACCGCGCTGACCGACGCGCTCGCCAGGGAACGCATCGCCGCCGTGAAGGCCCGGCTGCGTCCGGGACCCGCGACCCTGAAGGAACGCGCCGGGGCGCAGCACGCCACCGACGGAGCCCTGCGCGCGGCCCTCCTCGACGCCGCCGACTGGACCGGACCGCTCGACGTGCCGGGCCGCCTCGACGCCCGCAGCCGTCAACTCCGCGCCCTGCGGCTGCAGACCGGGACCGGCTCCCTCACCGCGCCCCGACTCGCCGACCAGTACGACACGATCGAGCACGACCTCCTGGAGCTGGCCGCCACGCTGGAGTCCGGTCGCCCGACCCGCACGTCGGGCCAGGCCGCCGACGCCCACGTCGCGCTCCTGAACGCCATCGAGGCCGCCGAACGCGAACGCACCGAACTGGCCGTCCTGTTCGCCGCCCCCGACGCCCCCCACCCCATCGCCACGGACCGCTGGTCCGCGCTGGAGAAGGCACTCCTGGACGACTTCGACCAGACCGCGCCCGCCGGCCTCAAGGGCAGGCTGTACGTCGTCCTCCTCCAGCACCCCGGCCTCGTCGTCCGCAAGACCCGCGAGACCCTCGCCGACCCGCACGCCCAGCGCAACGCCTGGCCCACGTACGACAGTTGGCTGACCGCCTCCACCCAGCGCATCGAGGCGCTGCGCGGTATCCAGCACCGGGTCGCCGCCCAACTGGGCCGGGACGCCACGAGCGACCTCGACACCGCGCGGGCGCGGAGGACCCGCGACCTCGGCGTCTCACTGGCCGTACTGACCGCCGTCACCGTCCTCTCGCTGGCCCTGCGCCTGTCGATCACCCGGCCGCTCAGCGAGGTGGCCTCAGGCGCCCGGGCGCTCTCCGAGGGCGATCTGTCGTACGACATCCGATACGGCGGCCGGGACGAACTCGGCGCCGTCGCCGACACGTTCCGCGAACTGAGGGTGACCACCGGACGGCTCGCCGCCGAGATCAACAGCATGAGTACGGCGATCGACGACAACCGGCTGGGCCACCGCGCGGACGTCGCCGCCTTCGAGGGGACGTGGGCACAGTTGCTCGCCGGCATGAACGACACCATGGAGTCCTTCACGGCGGCCCTGGTGCGGCGCGACAAGGCCGAGCGGGAGCTGGCTGGCATCTTCCACCTCTCGCTCGACCTGCTGTGCATCGTGGGACTCGACGGCCGCTTCCGGCGCGTCAACCCCGCCTTCGAGCGGACCCTCGGCCACTCCGCCGAGACGCTGCTGGACAGACCATGGCTGGAGTTCGTGCACCCGGAGGACCGGGCACACACGCGTGCCGCCCTCGACCGGCTGGCGAGCGGCGTCGAACTGGGCGAGTTCGAGAACCGCTTCCTCCGGGACGACGGCACCGAACGCTGGCTCCAGTGGAGTGCCCGACCGGTCACCGGAGAGGGCCTGATCTACGCCGCTGCGCGTGATGTCACCGAGAGCCGCCGCGCCGCCCGGGAACAGACCGCGCTGCGAGAGGTCGCCACCCTCGTCGCGCGCGGGGTCCCGCCGCACGAGGTGTTCTCCGAAGTCGCCCACCAGGTAGGGACCGTGCTGAGCAGCGGCTCCGCCGCGGTCCTGCGCTACGGCGCCGACGGAGTCGCCACCGTAGTGGGTTCCGCCCACAGCCCCGCCGTGGAGGCCGAGGCGCCGGCGGCGGCGGAGGTGGCGCGAACCGCCCGTCCCGCGCGCGTGGGCCGCTCGGTCGGCGCCCCGATCGTCGTCGACGACCGGTTGTGGGGTGCCGTCGTCGCGGCTGTCGCCGGACCTGAACCGCTGCCCCTGGGCATCGAGTTTCGGCTCGCCGACGTCACCGAACTCGTTGCCACCGCCCTCGCCAACGCCGACAGCCGGGAGAAACTCACGGCGTCACGCGCGCGTGTGGTGGCCGCCGGGGACGCCTCCAAACGCCGTATCGAACGCGATCTGCACGATGGTGTCCAGCAGCGGCTCGTCTCGCTCCAACTCGATGTCAGAATGGCCCAGTCGATGCTGGCGGAGCAGCCCGAGGAACTCGCCCAGCAGCTGGACCACATCGCCACAGGGCTGGACGACGCCTTCGCGGAACTGTTGCAGATCGCGCGGGGCATCCACCCCGCGATCCTCTCCAGGGGCGGTCTGGGTCCGGCTCTGCGGGCGCTGGCCCGCCGCTCCGTCGTCCCCGTGGAACTGGACCTGAGCCTGCCCGCCGGCCGCCTCCCGGAACAGACGGAGGTCGCCGTCTACTACGTGACCTCCGAGTCCTTCACCAATGCCGCCAAGCACGCGCGCGCGAGCTTCGTGCAGGTGACGGCGCGGGCCGAGGACGACGTCCTGGAGGTGACGATCGCCGACGACGGAGTGGGCGGCGCCGACCCCGGGCACGGCTCCGGGGTCATCGGACTTGTCGACCGGGTGGAGGCGATCGGCGGCAAGCTGCGCGTCGACAGCCCACCGGGGGAGGGCACGACACTCACCGTACGGCTCCCGCTGCCCCGGACGGAGTTGTGACCGCCCGACGCGTACGCGACGGGGTCCAGGCCGGGGGGAGCGTGGACTCGGTGACGTTGCGTACGCGTCGGGCGGTCTGCTCGGACGGAGAGGCAGCCGTCCGGCCTCAGGGGTGCTCCGAAGGGCCCGCACGCAGGTGCTCGGTGTTCGGGCGGACACGGACCGACCGCCGTCGTCTGCCCGCCCGTGTCCGCCGTGTCTCCCGCAGCCCTTGCGACCCGGGCCCTGTCACCTCTCGCCCGGGGCGACCGGTCCGCTCGCGTCTGCACTGTCACCAGAATCGCTCGTACGCGGCCCCCTGTCGTCACGGGCACCCCCCAATTTCCATACCCGCTAGCAGTAACCGGCCAGGTCCGGCAGGCTGTCCGTGGCGCAACGCAGCGGTTGGGCAAGGGGAGCCTGGACGATGGATGCATCGCAGTGGACCGAGCGCGGACGGGTCGTTCTCGCGGACGACGACGTCCTGCTCAGAGAGGGCCTGGCGAGCCTGTGCGAACGCTTGGGCTACGAGGTGGCCGGCCAGGCCGGTGACGCGGAACGGCTCCTGGAACTGGTCGACACCGAGCGGCCCGACCTCGCGATCGTCGACATCAGGATGCCCCCGGACCACTCCACCGAGGGCCTCAAAGCGGCCCGTACGATCCGCGAGCGCCACCCCGGCACCGGCATCCTCGTCCTCTCGGCGTACGTCGAGGTCGAGGAGGCACTGGAGCTGCTGGCCGGCGGGCACCGGATCGGATATCTCCTCAAGAGCCGGGTCACGGTCGTCGACGACTTCATCGAGGCCCTCGACCGCATCCACAAGGGCGGCTCGGTCGTCGACCCCTCCCTGGTGCACGAGCTGTTCTCGGCGCAGCGCCGCGACGACCCGCTGTCCGTCCTCAGCAACCGAGAGCGCGAGGTCCTGGCGCTGATGGCGGAGGGCCGTTCCAACGCCGGCATCGGCCGCAGGCTGTGGGTCACCGAGGGCACCGTCGAGAAACACGTCCGCAGCATCCTGGGCAAACTCCGCCTTCCGGAGGCCGCCGACGACCACCGCCGTGTCCTGGCGGTTCTCACCTTTCTGGAGTCGCGGTAGGAGTCGCGAGGAGTTCCGTCCGGAGTTCCGCCGGGCGGGCCCCGGCGTTGTCCACAGCCCCGCCGCGCTGTCACTCCGCGCCAGTAGGGTGTGAAACATGGCCGATCCCTCCAGCTACCGCCCCAGGCCGGGAGAGATCCCGGACTCGCCCGGGGTCTACAAGTTCCGCGACGAGCACCGCCGGGTGATCTACGTCGGAAAGGCGAAGAGCCTGCGCCAGCGCCTGGCGAACTACTTCCAGGACCTGGCCGGACTCCACCCGCGCACGCGCACGATGGTCACCACGGCCGCGTCGGTGGAGTGGACGGTCGTGTCCACGGAGGTCGAGGCCCTCCAGCTGGAGTACTCCTGGATCAAGGAGTTCGACCCCCGGTTCAACGTCAAGTACCGCGACGACAAGAGCTACCCGTACCTCGCGGTGACGATGAACGAGGAGTACCCGCGCGTGCAGGTGATGCGCGGTCACAAGAAGAAGGGCGTCCGCTACTTCGGGCCGTACGGACACGCGTGGGCGATCCGCGACACCGTGGACCTCCTGCTGCGCGTGTTCCCCGTCCGCACCTGCTCGGCCGGCGTCTTCAAGAACGCCACCCGCACCGGCCGCCCCTGTCTGCTCGGTTACATCGGCAAGTGCTCCGCGCCCTGCGTCGGCCGCGTCTCCGAGGAAGAACACCGCGAACTGGCCGAGGAATTCTGCGACTTCATGGCCGGCCGCACCGGCACGTACATCCGCCGCCTGGAGCAGCGGATGACGGAGGCCGCCGAGGAGATGGAGTACGAGCGGGCGGCCCGCCTGCGCGACGACATCGAGGCCCTGCGCAAGGCCATGGAGAAGAGCGCGGTCGTCCTCGCCGACGCGACCGACGCCGACCTGATCGCGGTCGCCGAGGACGAGCTGGAGGCGGCCGTCCAGATCTTCCACGTCCGCGGCGGACGCGTCCGCGGCCAGCGCGGCTGGGTCACCGACAAGGTCGAGGACGTCACCACCGCGGCCCTCGTCGAGCACGCACTCCAGCAGCTCTACGGCGAGGAGACCGGGGACTCCGTCCCCAAGGAGGTCCTCGTCCCGGCCCTGCCCGACCCGGTGGAGCCGGTCCAGCAGTGGCTGACGGACCGGCGCGGTTCGAACGTGTCGCTGCGCATCCCGCAGCGTGGCGACAAGAAGTCCCTCATGGAGACCGTCGCGCGCAACGCCCAGCAGTCCCTGATCCTCCACAAGACCAAGCGCGCCTCCGACCTCACCACCCGCTCGCGCGCCCTGGAGGAGATCTCCGAGGCCCTCGATCTGGACAGCGCCCCCCTGAGAATCGAGTGCTACGACATCTCGCACCTCCAGGGCGACGACGTCGTGGCGTCCATGGTCGTCTTCGAGGACGGGCTGTCGCGCAAGAGCGAGTACCGCCGCTTCCAGATCAAGGGCTTCGAGGGGCAGGACGACGTCCGCTCCATGCACGAGGTGATCACCCGTCGCTTCCGGCGCTATCTCGCCGAGAAGGAGAAGACGGGGGAGTGGGCGGACGGCGACGAGCTGACGGACCTGAAGGACGAGGAGGGCCGTCCCAAGCGGTTCGCCTATCCGCCGCAGCTCGTGGTGGTCGACGGCGGGCAGCCGCAGGTCGCCGCGGCAAAGAAGGCCCTCGACGAGCTGGGCATCGACGACATCGCCGTGTGCGGTCTCGCCAAGCGCCTGGAGGAGGTCTGGCTGCCCGACGAGGACGACCCCGTGGTGCTGCCCCGCACCAGCGAGGGCCTCTACCTCCTCCAGCGCGTCCGCGACGAGGCCCACCGCTTCGCGATCACCTACCAGCGCGCCAAGCGGGCCAAGCGGTTCCGGGCGAGCCCCCTGGACGACGTACCCGGACTCGGCGAGACCCGCAAACAGGCGCTCATCAAGCACTTCGGTTCGGTGAAGAAGCTGCGATCCGCGACAATCGACCAGATCTGCGAGGTTCCCGGCATAGGTCGCAAGACCGCCGAGACCATCGCGGTGGCCCTCGCCCAGGCGGCCCCGGCCGCACCCGCCGTCAACACGGCGACTGGAGAGATCATGGATGACATGGAAGACGGTGCACCCGTGACGACGGCGGGTGCGCCGGGGGAGCCCGTACCCGCGGGCGCCCCGGACGAGCGACGGGGGCAGGAGACATGAGCGAACAAGAGAAGCAGCCCACAGCGGACCGAGATCGGACGCACAAGGAATCGGGCGAGGATCAGGCTTCGCAGCAAGAGGTCCAGGACGACGGAGCACAGGTGAGCACGGACAGCACGACAGCCGGCGGGGTGCCCGAGACGGCGATCCCCGAGCTGGTGATCATCTCCGGCATGTCCGGGGCCGGGCGGTCCACGGCCGCCAAGTGTCTGGAGGACCTCGGCTGGTTCGTCGTCGACAACCTCCCGCCCGCCCTGATCCCCACCATGGTGGAGCTCGGTGCCCGCTCCCAGGGCAACGTGGCGCGGATCGCGGTCGTCGTCGACGTACGCGGCCGGCGCTTCTTCGACAACCTCCGCGAGTCCCTCGCCGACCTGGAGTCGAAGAACGTCACCCGGCGGATCGTCTTCCTGGAGTCCTCCGACGACGCCCTGGTGCGCCGCTTCGAGTCCGTGCGCCGCCCCCACCCCCTCCAGGGCGACGGCCGCATCGTCGACGGCATCGACGCCGAGCGCGAACTCCTGCGCGAACTGCGCGGGGACGCCGACCTCGTCATCGACACCTCCAGCCTCAACGTCCACGAACTGCGCGCCAAGATGGACGCCCAGTTCGCCGGCGAGGAGGAGCCCGAACTGCGGGCCACCGTCATGTCCTTCGGCTTCAAGTACGGCCTCCCGGTGGACGCCGACCTCGTCGCCGACATGCGCTTCCTGCCCAACCCGCACTGGATCCCGGAGCTGCGCCCCTTCAACGGCCTCAACGAAGAGGTCTCGGCGTACGTCTTCAACCAGCCCGGCGCCAAGGAGTTCCTCGACCGGTACGCCGAGCTGCTGCGCCTCATCGCGGCCGGCTACCGCCGCGAGGGCAAGCGGTACGTGACGATCGCGATCGGCTGCACCGGCGGCAAGCACCGCTCGGTCGCCACGGCGGAGAAGCTCGCCGCGCGGCTCGTGGCCGAGGGCGTCGAGACGGTGGTCGTACACCGGGACATGGGACGGGAATGACGGGACGTAGCCCACGGCTGGGCAGGCTGCGCCGAGTGGTGCCCGAGGGACGGACGACCAGGCCCGTGGAGGCCCGCGGCGGGAAGCCGCGCCGACGCGGCACCCAGCCCAAGGTGGTCGCCCTCGGCGGCGGCATGGGCCTGTCCGCCTCGCTCACCGCGCTGCGCCGGATCACCGGCGACCTCACCGCCGTCGTCACCGTGGCCGACGACGGCGGCTCCAGCGGCCGTCTGCGCGACGAACTCGGCGTGCTGCCCCCGGGCGACCTGCGCAAGGCCCTCGCCGCGCTGTGCGGCGACGACGACTGGGGCCAGACCTGGGCCCGGGTCATCCAGCACCGCTTCCAGTCCAAGGGCGATCTGCACGAGCACGCGGTCGGCAATCTGCTGATCGTCGCCCTGTGGGAGCAGCTCGGCGACCATGTGCAGGCCCTCGACCTGGTCGGCAAGCTGCTCGGCGCACACGGGCGCGTGCTGCCCATGTCCGCCGTACCGCTGGAGCTCCAGGCCCTCGTCAAGGGGCACGACCCGGCGCGGCCCGACGACGTCGACACCGTGCGGGGACAGGCGACCGTGGCGCTGACGCCCGGCGAGGTGCAGTCCGTGCACCTGGTGCCGCACGACCCGCCGGCCGTGCCCGAGGCGGTCGCCGCCGTGCTCGACGCGGACTGGGTGGTGCTCGGTCCCGGCTCCTGGTTCTCGTCGGTGATCCCGCATCTGCTGGTGCCGGAACTGCTCGACGCGCTCACCGAGACGAAGGCGCGCCGGGTACTCTCCCTGAACCTCGCTCCGCAGCCCGGAGAAACCGATGGCTTCTCCCCGCAGCGTCATTTGGAGGTTTTGGGACGACACGCCCCTAAACTCGCCCTGGACGTGGTGCTGGCCGACGAGGCCGCCGTGCCCGATCGCGCGTCGCTCACCGAAGCCGCCAAGCGGCTGGACGCCGCGGTCGAGCTGGCGCCGGTGGCCCGGACCGACGGAACTCCAAGGCACGACCCGGAGCTGTTGGCCGCCGCGTACGACCGTATTTTTCGGATGCATGGAAGGATCGGCCCATGGCGATGACGGCAGCGGTGAAGGATGAGATCTCCCGGCTCCCCGTCACCCGTACCTGCTGCAGGAAGGCGGAGGTCTCCGCCATTCTGCGGTTCGCCGGAGGCCTCCACCTGGTGAGCGGGCGCATCGTGATCGAGGCGGAGCTGGACACCGCGATGGCGGCGCGCCGGCTCAAGCGGGACATCCTGGAGATCTTCGGCCACAGCTCCGAACTGATCGTGATGGCGCCCGGCGGACTGCGCCGCGGCTCCCGTTACGTCGTCCGGGTGGTCGCGGGCGGCGATCAGCTGGCCCGCCAGACGGGCCTCGTGGACGGCCGCGGACGCCCCATCCGGGGCCTGCCGCCGCAGGTGGTCTCCGGGGCGACCTGTGACGCCGAGGCGGCCTGGCGCGGCGCGTTCCTGGCCCACGGCTCGCTGACCGAGCCCGGCCGGTCCTCCTCCCTGGAGGTGACCTGCCCGGGTCCCGAGGCCGCGCTCGCGCTGGTCGGCGCCGCCCGCCGGCTGTCGATCGCGGCGAAGGCGCGCGAGGTACGGGGCGTGGACCGGGTGGTCGTCCGTGACGGCGACGCGATCGGCGCCCTGCTCACCCGACTGGGCGCGCACGAGTCGGTGCTGGCCTGGGAGGAGCGCCGGATGCGCCGCGAGGTGCGCGCCACGGCGAACCGTCTCGCCAACTTCGACGACGCCAACCTGCGCCGCTCGGCCCGCGCGGCCGTCGCCGCCGGCGCCCGGGTCCAGCGCGCGCTGGAGATCCTCGCCGACGAGGTCCCCGAGCACCTCGCCGCCGCGGGCCGGCTGCGGATGGACCACAAGCAGGCCTCCCTGGAGGAGCTGGGCGCGCTGGCCGACCCGCCGCTGACGAAGGACGCCGTGGCGGGCCGTATCCGCCGTCTGCTGGCGATGGCCGACAAGCGGGCCCAGGATCTCGGCATCCCGGGCACGGAGTCCAGCATCACCGAGGAGATGGCCGACAACATGGTCGGCTGACGAACCCTCAGAGTGGGTCGGGGCCAGGTGGAGTTGAGAAAGCGTGACATTCCCGAGAGGGGTGTCACGCTTTTTCGGATGGGTGTCCCCGCCCTCCCCCAGGTCTCGCGGACCGCCCGGCGCCGCTCCAACGCCCCGGTCCGGACGCCCACTTGGACCCCACCCGGCGCTTGACCGTCCCGATGCGCCCCCTTGACTCGATCATGAAGTGTCATGAGCCTGGCAACAGTTCGCTGCTGTGGCGGACAGTTGCTAGGGGGATTCATGAGACACAGAGCGAGATCGATCCTCGCTGTCGGTGCACTCCTGATCGCCGGGGCGAGCATCGCGCCGATCGCCCAGGCGCAGGGCGGGAGTTCCACGAAGGCCGACCCCGACGAGGTCAAGGTCTTCCACGCCGACGTCACCCAGAAGCAGATACCCCTGCTCCTGAAGGCCGGACAGGACGCGCACGAACTCGGCGACAACAAGTTCTCGGCCGCCGGCAAGACCGCCGTCGAGGTCTACCTCACCGACCAGCAGGCCCAGAAGCTGGAGAAGCAGGGCGTCGACCTCACCGAGCACACCCTCTCGGCGAAGGCCGAGACCCGCGTCGAGGACGCGGCGCAGGGCGTGTTCCGGCCGTACAGCGGAAGCGGCGGTCTGAAAGAGGAGATCATGAAGACCGGGCAGGCCAACCCCGGTCTCACCAAGGTCGAGTCCATCGGCAAGACGATCAACGGCCAGGACATCCTCGCGCTCAAACTGACCAAGAACGCGAAGAAGACCAAGGACGGCTCCAAGCCCTCGGTGCTGTACGTGTCCAACCAGCACGCGCGCGAGTGGATCACACCGGAAATGACCCGCCGGCTGATGCACTACTACCTGGACAACTACAAGACCGACAAGCGCATCAAGAAGATCGTCGACTCCACGGAACTGTGGTTCGTGCTCTCCGCCAACCCGGACGGCTACGACTACACCTTCAAGGACACCGACACCCGCCTGTGGCGCAAGAACCTGCGGGACGTCAACGGCGACGGCACCATCTCCACCGGCGACGGCGTCGACCTCAACCGCAACTTCGCCTACAAGTGGGGCTACGACGACGAGGGTTCGTCCCCGAACCCCACCAGTGAGACCTACCGCGGCACCGCCCCCGCCTCCGAGCCCGAGACGCAGGCACTCGACACCTTCGAGAAGCGGGTCGGCTTCAGCTACGGCATCAACTACCACTCGGCCGCCGAACTCCTCCTCTACGGAGTCGGCTGGCAGGTCGCGACGCCCACTCCGGACGACGTGCTCTACAAGGCGCTCGCGGGTACGCCCGACAACCCCGCGATCCCCGGCTACCACTCGCAGGTCTCCTCGGAGCTGTACACGACCAACGGCGAGGCGGACGGCCACGCGTCGAACGTCAACGGCATGTCGATGTTCACCCCCGAGATGTCGACCTGCCAGACCGCGTCGAACATCGACCCCAACGACGCCTGGAACGCGGCCGACTGCCAGTCCGTCTTCAACTTCCCCGACGACGAGAAGCTGATCCAGGACGAGTTCGCCAAGAACATCCCCTTCGCGCTCTCCGTCGCCGAGACGGCCGTCCACCCCGATCAGCCGACCTCGTCGGTCGGCCTGAGCGCCGCCGACTTCACCCCGGCCAGCTTCTCCACGTCGTACGCGCGCGGCGCCGACCAGACGGTCTCCGTCGTCGTACGGAAGTCCGTGCGCGACAAGGAGCTCAAGTACCGCGTCGACGGCGGCCGTACGCAGGACGTGGCGCTCAAGCCCTGGAAGGGCGGCCAGACCTACGGCGGGGACGACAACCTGTACTTCGACGAGTACCGGGCCAAGGTCAAGGGCGCCGACCCGGGCGACAAGGTCGAGGTGTGGTTCACCGGCCGGACGAAGGCCGGGAAGCCCACCTCCAGCGCCCACTTCACGTACACGGTCGCCCAACGACCTGCCGCCGACACCCTCGTGGTCGCCGAGGAGGGCGCCGCCGCCACCCAGACGCAGGCCTACGTCGACGCGCTGAAGGCCAACGGCCGCAAGGCGGTCGTCTGGGACGTCGCCACGCAGGGCGCGCCCGACGCGCTCGCCGTGCTCGACCACTTCAAGACGGTCGTCCACTACTCGGGCCCGGCGGGCCCCGGCAACGACACCCAGCTCCAGCTGCGCGCCTTCCTCAACGAGGGCGGCAAGCTGATCGAGGCCGGCGAACAGGCGGGCGGCTTCGTCGCCCTCGCCGACGGCACCCCCTCGAACGACTTCAGCCAGTACTACCTGGGCGCCTACTCCCGTACGTCCCTCCCCGGGGCCACCGGCTTCAACGGCTCCGGCAAGCTGGCCGGCTTCTCGGGCGCCCTCAGCGGCGCGCCCGGCAACCCGCTGGACCGGGCGGGCAGTTACAGCGTCACCTCCGACTCGCTGTCCCCGGCCACGTACCCGCAGTTCGCGAGCGCCGGCGCGGGCCAGTTCGCCGGGACCGTCAACCCGTACGGGCCCTACGCGGGCTCCTACATGGCCGCCGCCGTCCACACCGACGACGCCTACAAGCGCCTCACCCGCACCATCGACCTCACCGGGGTGAGCGCGGCCGACAAGCCCACGCTGCGCAGCGAGCTGCTGTGGGACACCGAGCCCGGCTACGACCACGCCGTCGTCGAGATCCACACCACCGGCGCCGACGACTGGACCACGCTCCCGGAGGCGGGCGGCGCCACCAGCACCGCGCTGCCCTCGGAGTGCGAGGCCGGGTTCCTGGTCGCCGAACACCCGTGGCTCAAGCACTACCTGACGTTCGCCACCACCGGCTGCACCGCGACCGGCTCCACCGGTTCGTGGAACAGCTTCACCGGCGCCTCCAACGGCTGGCAGCAGGTCAACTTCGACCTGAGCGCCTACGCCGGCAAGTCCGTCGAGGTGTCGCTCAGTTACATCACCGACCCGGGCTCCGGCGGCCACGGCGTCCTCGCCGACGACGCCTCGCTCGTCGTCGGCGGCACGGCCACCCAGACCGAGGGCTTCGAGACCTCCCTGGGCGCCTGGAGCGTGACCGGACCGCCCCCGGGCAGCCCGGCGGTCCTGAAGGACTGGACGCGCACCGGAGCCCTGTTCCAGACGTACGGCGGGATCACCACCGACCGCACCGTGCTGCTGGGCTTCGGTCTGGAACAGGTCACCTCGGCGACCGACCGCGCGGCCCTGCTCAAGAAGGCACTGGCGGCTCTGAAGAGCTGACTCGGTGTGACGATGTCATGAACATCGAGGGCGGTCCGTACCCCTACTGGCGGGTACGGACCGCCCTGCGGTGTATGGGGCATCTCGATGTCACCACGGGGGGCTCAGGGAGGTAGGGTCGTAGGCGGTCGGGGACATCCCATACAACTCGCCGGCACTGAGCCGGCGTACCAACGAGGAGATCGGTTCGTGACGATCCGCGTAGGCATCAACGGCTTTGGCCGCATCGGTCGTAACTACTTCCGCGCGCTGCTGAAGCAGGGTGCTGACATCGAGATCGTGGCTGTCAACGACCTGGGTGACACCGCGACCACCGCTCACCTGCTCAAGTACGACACCATCCTGGGCCGCCTGCAGGCCGAGGTGTCGCACACCGCCGACACGATCACCGTCGACGGGCACACGATCAAGGTCCTGTCCGAGCGCAACCCCGCCGACATCCCGTGGGGCGAGCTGGGCGTCGACATCGTCATCGAGTCGACCGGCATCTTCACGAAGAAGGCCGACGCCGAGAAGCACATCGCCGGCGGCGCCAAGAAGGTCCTCATCTCGGCTCCGGCCAAGGACGAGGACATCACCATCGTGATGGGCGTCAACCAGGACAAGTACGACGCGGCCCAGCACCACGTCATCTCGAACGCCTCCTGCACCACCAACTGCGTGGCGCCGATGGCCAAGGTTCTCGACGAGAACTTCGGCATCGTCAAGGGCCTGATGACCACGGTGCACGCGTACACGAACGACCAGCGCATCCTGGACTTCCCGCACTCGGACCTGCGCCGCGCGCGTGCCGCCGCCGAGAACATCATCCCGACCACCACCGGTGCCGCCAAGGCCACCGCCCTGGTTCTCCCGCAGCTCAAGGGCAAGCTCGACGGCATCGCGATGCGCGTCCCGGTCCCGACCGGCTCGGCCACCGACCTGGTCGTGCAGCTCCAGCGCGAGGTCACCAAGGACGAGGTCAACGCCGCGTTCAAGAAGGCCTCCGAGGACGGCGACCTCAAGGGCTACCTGACGTACACCGAGGACCCGATCGTCTCCTCGGACATCGTCGGCGACCAGGCCTCCTGCACCTTCGACTCCCTCCTGACCATGGTCCAGGACGGCACGTCGGTGAAGATCCTCGGCTGGTACGACAACGAGTGGGGCTACTCCAACCGCCTCGTCGACCTCACGGTCTTCGTCGGCGGCCAGCTCTGACCCCCGGAGCAGGCAACTCGATGTGAGCCAGGGCCCGGGCAGCGCACGCCGCGCTGTCCGGGCCCTGCGCCACGTGGTGATCGATCAGCCCTCTCGGATCCGAAGAGCCCGAAGAGCTTGAAGAGCCTTCCCTAGGAGCCCCATTCATGAAGACGATCGACGAACTTCTCGCCGAAGGCGTGGACGGCAAGCGGGTCTTCGTCCGCGCCGACCTCAACGTCCCGCTCGCCGACGGCCTCATCACCGACGACGGCCGCATCCGCGCCGTCCTGCCCACGATCAAGGCACTCGTCGAGGCGGGCGCCAAGGTGATCGTGGCCTCGCACCTGGGCCGCCCCAAGGGCGCCCCGGACCCGGCCTTCTCCCTGCTGCAGCCCGCCGAGCGGCTCGCCGAACTCCTCGGCGCGCCCGTCGCGTTCGCCCAGGACACGATCGGCCCCGCCGCCCACGACGCGGTGCGCGGCCTGGAGCCCGGCCAGGTCGCGGTCATCGAGAACCTGCGCTTCAACGCGGGCGAGACCGCCAAGGACGACACCGAGCGCGGCGAGTTCGCCGACCAGCTCGCCGCCCTTGCCGATGTCTACGTAGGCGACGGTTTCGGTGCCGTGCACCGCAAGCACGCCTCCGTGTACGACCTCCCGGCCCGGCTGCCGCACTACGCCGGCTACCTCATCGCCACCGAGGTCGGCGTCCTGAAGAAGCTCACCGAGGACGTCAAGCGGCCCTACGTCGTCGCCCTCGGCGGCTCCAAGGTCTCCGACAAGCTCGCCGTCATCGACCAGCTCCTCGGCAAGGCCGACCGCATCCTCATCGGCGGCGGCATGGCCTTCACCTTCCTCAAGGCCCAGGGCTACGAGATCGGCGCCTCCCTGGTCCAGGACGACCAGCTGCCCGCCGTCACCGAGTACGTCGAGCGCGCCGCGAAGAACGGCGTCGAACTCGTCGTCCCCGTCGACGTCGTGGCCGCGACCGCCTTCCCGGACCTGAAGACGAAGGCCCCCTCCCACCCCGTCACCGTCGCCGCGGACGCCATCCCGGCCGACCACATGGGTCTCGACATCGGTCCCGAGACCGGTGCCCTGTACGCCTCGAAGCTCGCCGACGCGGCCACCATCTTCTGGAACGGCCCGATGGGCGTCTTCGAGCACCCCGACTACGCCGAGGGCACCAAGGCGGTCGCCCAGGCCCTCGTCGACTCCCAGGCCTTCACCGTCGTCGGCGGTGGCGACTCCGCCGCCGCCGTCCGCATCCTGGGCTTCGACGAGACGGCATTCGGCCACATCTCGACCGGCGGCGGCGCCTCCCTCGAATACCTCGAGGGCAAGACGCTCCCCGGCCTCGCCGCACTGGAGGACTGACCTTAATGAGCACGCGCACGCCGATCATGGCGGGCAACTGGAAGATGAACCTCAACCACCTCGAGGCCATCGCCCACGTCCAGAAGCTCGCCTTCGCCCTCGCGGACAAGGACTACGAGGCCGTCGAGGTCGCCGTCCTGCCGCCCTTCACCGACCTGCGCTCCGTGCAGACCCTGGTCGACGGCGACAAGCTCAAGATCAAGTACGGTGCCCAGGACATCTCGGCCCACGACTCCGGCGCCTACACCGGCGAGATCTCCGGAGCCATGCTGGCCAAGCTGAAGTGCACCTACGTGGCCGTTGGCCACTCCGAGCGCCGCCAGTACCACGCCGAGACCGACGACGTCGTCAACACCAAGATCAAGGCCGCCTACAAGCACGGCCTCACCCCGATCCTGTGCGTCGGCGAGGAACTGGAGATCCGCGAGGTGGGCAACCACATCGCCCACACGCTCTCCCAGGTCGTCGGCGGTCTCAAGGACGTCCCGGCCGAGCAGGCCGAGTCGGTCGTCATCGCCTACGAGCCTGTCTGGGCCATCGGCACCGGCAAGGTCTGCGGCGCCGACGACGCCCAGGAGGTCTGCCAGGCCATCCGCGGCAAGCTCGCCGAGCTGTACACCCAGGAGCTGGCCGACCAGGTCCGCATCCAGTACGGCGGCTCCGTCAAGTCCGGCAACGTCGCCGAGATCATGGCCAAGCCCGACGTCGACGGCGCCCTGGTCGGCGGTGCCTCGCTGGACGCCGACGAGTTCGTCAAGATCGTGCGCTTCCGCGACCAGTGAGACCGTGAGTAGGCCGTAGCGACGATCCGTCGTACCCTTGCGGGGACATGGCTCCACAGCCATGTCCCCGTCGTCCGTCCGAATCCGAGGAAGTTGGTCCAGCCGTGGTTTTGGGGTTCTCGATTGCCCTGATCGTCTTCAGCCTGCTGCTGATGCTGCTGGTGCTGATGCACAAGGGGAAGGGCGGCGGTCTCTCCGACATGTTCGGTGGCGGCATGTCGTCGTCCGTCGGTGGTTCTTCGGTCGCCGAGCGCAACCTCGACCGCATCACCGTGGGGCTCGGTCTTCTGTGGTTCACCTGCATCGTCGTGCTCGGCCTGCTGATGAAGACGAGCTGACCGCACGTTCCTTCGCACATTCCGTACGTAAGGCCCCATGTTCGGTACGCGCAGCTGAGCGCGGCCTATCATGGGGCTTGCGTCTAGGTGTAGGGGCTGTAACTCCAACCACTGGACGCGCGTTGGGCCTTACGTAGACTGAGGCGCTCGCAACGGAGCGAAAACGCCGACTCGCTTCGCGGCACCATCACGCAGGGAGTTACGACCGTGGCAAGTGGCAACGCGATCCGTGGAAGCCGGGTCGGGGCGGGGCCGATGGGTGAGGCCGAGCGTGGCGAGTCCGCGCCCCGGCTGCGCATCTCCTTCTGGTGCTCCAACGGGCACGAGACGCAGCCCAGCTTCGCCAGCGACGCGCAGGTCCCCGACACCTGGGACTGCCCGCGCTGCGGCTTTCCCGCCGGACAGGACCGGGACAACCCGCCGGACCCGCCGCGCACCGAGCCCTACAAGACGCACCTCGCGTATGTACGGGAGCGGCGCAGTGATGCGGACGGCGAGGCGATCCTCGCCGAGGCACTCGCCAAACTGCGGGGAGAAATCTAGGAGTTGAACCGGCCGGACGCCCACAAGGTGTCTGGCCGGAGCTGTTTCCCACCCCGGCGGCCGACCGGCCCCGGACCGATTGTCAGTGGCACCCTCTACGGTTTGTGCATCGGCGGACCGTGAGGGGGAGTGGTGACGACGGTCGAGGTGACGGGCAGTCATGTGCCCGCGTGGCGTGGGGGGTTCGGGCGGCTGTGGAGCGCCGCCGTGATCTCCCGGTTCGGGGACGCGCTGCGAGGTGCGGCCCTGCCGCTGCTCGCCGTATCGCTCACCGACCGGCCCCTGCTCATCGCCTCCGTGACCGCCTGCGGCTATCTGCCCTGGATCGTCTTCGGACTGCTCGGCGGCGCGGTCGCCGACCGGGTGGACCAACGGCGCGCGATGTGGACGGTGGACACCGCCCGCGGACTGCTCGTCGCCGCCTTCGCCACGGCCGTCGCGCTCGGCCACGCCTCGATCCTCCTGCTCATCGCGCTGGCCTTCGCACTGACCACACTCCAGACACTCTTCGACAACGCCTCTACGGCCCTGCTGCCGGCCCTGGTGGACCGCGCGGCACTCGGCAGCGCCAACGCCCGGCTGATGACCGGGCAGAAGATCGCGAGCGGGCTGATGGGAGCGCCCGTGGTGCCCCTGCTGATCGCCGCGGGCGCCGCGGTTCCCTTCGTGGCCGACGCCGGGACCTTCCTGCTGGCCGCCGCACTGGTCGCCTCCCTGCGCACCGGGGCACCCGAGCGAGCGCCGAGACCGGCGGGCGGCACATTGCGCGGGGAGATCGCCGACGGGCTGCGCACCCTGTGGCGCGACCGGCCCCTGCGCGGGCTGTGCGCCGCGACGGCCCTGTGCAACATCGGCATGGGCGCCCTGATCGCCACCCTGGTCGTCCTGGTGACCGGCTGGCTGGACGCCGGCACCACCGGATACGCGGCGGCGACCACCGCGTTCACCGTCGGAGGTCTGGCCGGGGGAGCGATGACCCGACGGATCACCACCCGCCTCGGCCCGATGCGGAGCGTGCTGCTCGCGGGCCTGGTGCAGACCGGCGCCCTTGTCGTCATGGGCTCCGTGCGCAGCCTGATCGCGGTGGTGGCGGCACTCGGCGTCTTCGGCTTCATGAGCATGCTGTGGAACGTCAACACGACCACGCTGATGCAGCAGCGCACGCCTGCCGACATGCTGGGCCGGGTCAGCTCCGCCTTCCGCACCCTGGCCACCGTCGGAGCCCCGCTGGGCGCCCTCCTCGGCGGTGGAGCCGCCGAGGCCTGGGGACTGAACACCCCCGCCCTGGTCACCGCCGCCTTCTTCGTCCTGTCGGTCATCGCACTGATACCTGGGGTCAAGCCGGACGTACCTGTTGTTGCCCCGCAGGACGGCGCGACGACGGCTCACGCCACGGGCTGATCAATTAGGTTGGAACCGGCCCCCAGGTCGGTAGGAAAGAAGGCTGAAGTCGCAATGAACGCAGACGGCCGTACCAGGCTCAACCAGACGCCCGAGTGGACCGCTCTCGCCAAGCACCGCGAGGAGCTCGGCGAGGTGCAGCTGCGGGAGCTGTTCGCCGCCGATCCCGGACGCGGCACCGGCTACACGCTCAAGGTCGGTGACCTGCACCTCGACTACTCGAAGCACCTCGTCACCGACGAGACCCTGCGGCTGCTGCACGCGCTGGCCGCCGCCACGGACGTGTTCGGCCTGCGGGACGCCATGTTCCGCGGCGAGAAGATCAACGTCACCGAGGACCGCGCGGTCCTGCACACCGCGCTGCGCGCCCCGCGCGACGCGGTGATCGAGGTCGACGGCGAGAACGTCGTCCCGCAGGTGCACGCGGTCCTCGACAAGATGGCCGGCTTCGCCGACCGGGTCCGCTCCGGCGAGTGGACCGGCCACACCGGCAAGCGCATCAAGAACATCGTCAACATCGGCATCGGCGGCTCCGACCTCGGCCCGGCGATGGCCTACGAGGTGCTGCGCAGCTTCACCGACCGCGATCTGACGGTCCGCTTCGTGTCGAACGTCGACGGCGCCGACCTGCACGAGGCGACCCGCGACCTCGACCCGGCGGAGACGCTGTTCATCATCGCCTCGAAGACCTTCACCACCATCGAGACGATCACCAACGCGACCTCCGCCCGCGACTGGCTGCTCACCGAGCTGAAGGCCGGTCAGGACGCCGTCGCCAAGCACTTCGTGGCGCTGTCGACGAACGCCGGCAAGGTGAGCGAGTTCGGCATCGACACGGCCAACATGTTCGAGTTCTGGGACTGGGTCGGCGGGCGTTACTCCTTCGACTCCGCGATCGGGCTCTCCCTGATGATCGCCATCGGCCCGGACCGCTTCCGCGAGATGCTCGACGGTTTCCACCTCGTCGACGAGCACTTCCGCACCGCGCCCGCCGAGTCCAACGTGCCTTTGCTGCTGGGCCTGTTGGGCGTCTGGTACGGCAACTTCCACGACGCCCAGTCCCACGCGGTCCTGCCGTACAGCCACTACCTCTCCAAGTTCACCGCGTATCTGCAGCAGTTGGACATGGAGTCGAACGGCAAGTACGTGGGGCGGGACGGCCAGGAGGTCGACTGGCAGACCGGGCCTGTGGTGTGGGGCACGCCGGGTACGAACGGGCAGCACGCGTACTACCAACTCATCCACCAGGGCACGAAGTTGATCCCGGCGGACTTCATCGGCTTCGCCGAGCCGGTGGCCGAGCTGAGCGACGGGCTGAAGGCGCAGCACGACCTGCTGATGGCCAACTTCTTCGCGCAGACACAGGCGTTGGCGTTCGGCAAGACGCCCGACGAGGTGCGCGCGGAGGGCGTCCCCGAAGAACTCGTGCCGCACAAGACCTTCAAGGGCAACCACCCCACGACCACCATCCTGGCCCGCGAGCTGACCCCCTCCGTGCTCGGCCAGCTCATCGCGCTCTACGAGCACAAGGTGTTCGTGCAGGGCGCGGTCTGGAACATCGACTCCTTCGACCAGTGGGGCGTCGAGCTGGGCAAGGTTCTCGCCAAGCGCGTCGAACCCGCCCTCACCGAAGGCGCCGACGTGCCCGGCCTGGACGCCTCGACGACGGCCCTGGTCGCCAAGTACCGCGAGCTGCGCGGGCGTTGAGACACGGAAGAGCCCGTACGACGGACATGACGTCGTCGTACGGGCTCTTCAGCAGCACGCAGGTGTCAGGCCGAAGCCGGCGGATACAGTGCGCGCGGCAGCTGTGAGGCCGCCGCCGCGTCCAGCAGCCACAGGGTGCGGGAGCGGCCCTGGGCGCCGGCCGCCGGTGCCTGGATCTCGCCCGCGCCGGACAGCGCGATGGCTGCGGCCTCCGCCTTGTCCGCGCCCGCCGCGAGCAGCCACACCTCACGCGCGGAGCGGATCGCCGGCAGGGTCAGGGTGACCCGGGTCGGCGGCGGCTTGGGCGCGCCGTGGACGCCGACGACCGTGCGCTCGGTCTCCCGTACGGCGGGCAACTCCGGGAAGAGCGACGCCACATGGGTGTCCGGGCCGACGCCCAGCATCAGGACGTCGAAGGTCGGGACGGAGCCATGGTTCTCGGGACCGGCCGACCGGGCGAGCTCCTCGGCGTAGCCCGCCGCCGCCGCTTCCACATCGGCGCCGTAGAGACCGTCCGACGCGGGCATGGCGTGCACGCGCTTCGGGTCCAGCGGCACCGCGTCGAGCAGCGCCTCGCGGGCCTGGGTGACATTCCGCTCCGGGTCGCCCTCGGGCAGGAACCGCTCGTCGCCCCACCACAGGTCGAGGCGGCCCCAGTCGATGGCGTCGCGGGCGGGCTGTCCCGCCAGGGCTGCCAGCAGACCGTTGCCGTTGCGACCGCCGGTGAGCACGATCGAGGCGTAGCCGCGCGAGGCCTGCGCGTCCACGATCTTCGTGATCAGCCGGGCCGCGGCGGCCTGGGCCATCAGTTCCTTGTCGCGGTGGACGACGAGCTGGGGAGTGCTCACTGCGGATCAGCCTTCTTGCTTCTTGACCGGGGGCATCTTCGCGGGGGTCGGCCGCTCGGCGTCACCCTCGCCCGCCGAAGCGGAGGCCGAAGCGGACGTCGATGCCGGAGCCGACGTAGCAGCCGATGCCGATGCCGCCGGAGCCGACGCGGGCGTCGCCTCCGGTACCGCGCGGACCGGCAGCGCCGGTACCGGCTGGTCGGCCGCCGCTTCCGCCCGCTCCGCCGCCGACTGGATACCGCCCAGCCGGTCCACGCCGAAGCGCAGCGCGGACGCGTACGTGTCGTCCGGGTCGAGCCGGCGCAGCTCCTCCGCGAGGAGTTCGGACGTCTCGCGGCGCTTGAGCGCCACCGCGCGGTCCGGCTGGCCGGGCAGTGCCAGGGTGGCCATCGCCCCGTCCGACCGGTGCAGCGTGATGGGACCGCCGGTCGTCTCCAGGCGGACCTGGGTCAGACCGGGACCGGCGGAGACCGCCCGCCGGACATGCACATGGAGCCGGTCGGCGAGCCACATCGCGAGCAGTTCGACGCTCGGGTTGGACTCCTCGCCCGCCACCTCGACGGAGACGATCTCCGTGGAGACCTGGTCGAGCGCGGCGGCCAGCATCGAACGCCAGGGCGTGATCCGGGCCCAGGCCAGGTCGGTGTCGCCCGGCTGGTAGCTCTCGGCGCGGGACCGGAGCTCCTCGACGGGCTTCTCCGCCGCGTAGCTGTCGGTGACCCGGCGCTGGCTGAGGGCGCCCAGCGGGTCGGCCGACGGGTCGCGCGGCGCGTCCACCGACCACCAGACGACCACCGGCGCGTCCGGCAGCAGCAACGGCAGCACCACGGACTGGGCGTGGTCGGAGACCTCGCCGTACAGCCGCAGGACGACCGTCTCGCCGCTGCCCGCGTCCGCGCCCACCCGTACCTCGGCGTCGAGGCGGGACTGGGTGCGGTCCCGGGGGGAGCGGGAGACGCGCTTGATGACGACGAGCTTGCGGGAGGGGTGCTCGTGCGACGCGTCGCTGGCGGCCTTCAGGGCGTCGTAGGCGTTCTCCTCGTCCGTGACGACGACGAGGGTGAGCACCACGCCGACGGCCGGGGTGCCGATGGCGCGGCGGGCTTTCACCAGCCCCTTGTTGATCTTGCTGGCAGTGGTGTCGGTGAGGTCTATCTTCATGGCCGGCGCCAGCTCCGTCCCTCTCGTGCGAGCATTTCGTCCGCCTCGACCGGACCCCAGGTCCCGGACTGGTACTGCGCGGGCTTGCCGTGCTTGTCCCAGTACCGCTCGATCGGGTCGAGGATCTTCCAGGACAGCTCGACCTCCTCGGTGCGCGGGAAGAGGTTCGAGTCGCCCAGGAGGACGTCGAGGATCAGCCGCTCGTACGCCTCGGGGCTGGACTCCGTGAACGACTCGCCGTAGGCGAAGTCCATGGAGACGTCCCGGATCTCCATCGAGGTGCCGGGCACCTTGGAGCCGAAGCGGACCGTGACGCCCTCGTCGGGCTGGACGCGGAAGACGATCGCGTTCTGGCCCAGCTCCTCCGTCGCCGTCTGGTCGAAGGGGGAGTGCGGGGCGCGCTGGAAGACGACCGCGATCTCGGTGACGCGGCGGCCCAGGCGCTTGCCGGTGCGCAGGTAGAAGGGGACGCCCGCCCAGCGGCGGTTGTCGACCTCGACCTTGATGGCCGCGTAGGTGTCGGTCTTCGACTGCGGGTCGATGCCGTCTTCCTGGAGGTAGCCGACGGCCTTCTCGCCGCCCTGCCAGCCCTCGGCGTACTGCCCGCGGACCGTGTTCTTCCCCAGGTCCTTCGGCAGCCGTACCGCGCCGAGCACCTTCTCCTTCTCGGCGGCCAGCGCGTCGGCGGAGAAGGAGGACGGCTCCTCCATCGCGGTCAGCGCCATCAGCTGCAGAAGGTGGTTCTGGATGACGTCACGGGCGGCGCCGATGCCGTCGTAGTAGCCGGCCCGGCCGCCGATGCCGATGTCCTCGGCCATGGTGATCTGCACGTGGTCCACGAAGGACCGGTTCCAGATCGGCTCGAACATCGTGTTGGCGAAGCGGAGCGCCAGGATGTTCTGGACGGTCTCCTTGCCGAGGTAGTGGTCGATGCGGAAGACCTGGTCCGCGGCGAACACCTCGTGCACGACCTTGTTGAGGTCCTCGGCCGACTTGAGGTCGTGGCCGAAGGGCTTCTCGATGACCGCGCGGCGCCAGGAACCCTTCTCCTGGTCGGCGAGACCGTGCTTCTTCAGCTGCTGGATGACGACCGGGAAGGAACGCGGCGGCACCGACAGGTAGAAGGCGAAGTTGCCGCCCGTGCCCTGTGCCTTGTCCAGTTCGTCGATCGTGTCGCGCAGCCGCTCGAAGGCGTCGTCGTCGTCGAAGGTGCCCTGGACGAAGCGCATCCCCTGGACGAGCTGCTGCCAGACCTCCTCACGGAACGGCGTACGGGAGTGCTCCTTGACCGCGTCGTGGACCTCCTGCGCGAAGTCCTCGTGGGCCCACTCGCGCCGGGCGAAGCCGACGAGCGAGAAGCCCGGCGGCAGCAGACCCCGGTTGGCGAGGTCGTACACGGCGGGCATCAGCTTTTTGCGTGACAAATCGCCTGTGACGCCGAAGATGACCAGGCCCGACGGCCCCGCGATACGCGGGAGCCGTCGGTCGGCGGGGTCACGAAGCGGATTCGCCCCGGAACCGGAATGAGGAGCCAAGGTCTCAGCCCTCCGAGGGGGCGAGGCGCGCAAGCTCCGCCTCGGTCGACTTGAGCAGGTCGGTCCAGGAAGCCTCGAACTTCTCGACGCCCTCGTCCTCCAGCAGCTGCACGACCTCGTCGTAGGAGATGCCGAGCGCCTCTACGGCGGCGATCTCGGCGCGCGACTGCTCGTACGTGCCGGAGATGGTGTTCCCGGTGATCTGGCCGTGGTCGTCGGTGGCCTCGAGGGTGGCCTCCGGCATGGTGTTCACCGTGTTCGGCGCCACCAGGTCGTCCACGTACAGGGTGTCCTTGTACGCCTTGTCCTTGACGCCGGTCGAGGCCCACAGCGGACGCTGCTTATTGGCCTGCGCCTTGTCGAGGGCGGCCCAGCGCGGCGTGGAGAAGACCTCTTCGTACGCCTCGTAGGCGAGCCGCGCGTTGGCGAGACCGGCCTTGCCGCGGGCGGCCTTGGCCTCGTCGGTGCCCAGCGCGTCGATCCGCTTGTCGATCTCGGTGTCCACGCGGGACACGAAGAAGGACGCCACCGAGTGGATCTTTGCGAGGTCCAGGCCGCGCTCCTTGGCCTTCTCCAGGCCCGCGATGAACGCGTCCATGACCTCGCGGTAGCGCGCCAGCGAGAAGATCAGCGTGACGTTGACGCTGATGCCGAGGCCGATGACCTCGGTGATCGCCGGGAGACCCGCCCGGGTGGCCGGGATCTTGATCAGGGTGTTCGGGCGGTCCACCAGCCACGCGAGCTGCTTGGCCTCGGCGATCGTCGCCGCCGTGTTGTGCGCCAGGCGCGGGTCGACCTCGATGGAGACCCGGCCGTCCTGGCCGCCGCTCGCGTCGTAGACCGGGCGCAGGATGTCGGCGGCGTCACGGACGTCCGCCGTCGTGATCATGCGGATGGCTTCCTCGACGGTCACCTTGCGGGCGGCGAGGTCGGTGAGCTGCTGCTCGTAACCGTCGCCCGACGAGATGGCCTTCTGGAAGATCGACGGGTTGGTGGTGACGCCCACGACGTGCTGCTGGTCGATCAGTTCGGCGAGGTTGCCGGACGTGATCCGCTTGCGCGACAGGTCGTCCAGCCAGATCGCGACGCCTTCTTCAGAGAGGCGCTTGAGTGCGTCTGTCATGGAAAATGCATCTCCTACGTGTCGTTTGTCAGCGTCAGCTCTGGGCGGCGGCGAGGGATTCCCGGGCCTTGGCGGCCACGTTCTCGGCAGTGAAACCGAACTCCTGGAAGAGCACCTTGCCGTCGGCGGAAGCCCCGAAGTGCTCCAGGGAAACGATGCGGCCGGCGTCCCCGACGAACCGGTACCAGGTCAGACCGATCCCGGCCTCGACCGCGACCCGCGCCTTGACCGACGGCGGCAGCACGCTGTCGCGGTACTCCTTGTCCTGCGCCTCGAACCACTCCACGCACGGCATGGACACGACCCGCGTCGGCACGCCGGAGGCCTCCAGCTGCTCGCGCGCCTCGACGGCCAGGTGCACCTCGGAACCGGTACCGATGAGGATCACCTCGGGCGTACCCGTGGACGCCTCGAACAGGACGTAACCGCCCTTGGCGGTGTCCTCGTTGGCCTCGTACGTCGGCACACCCTGACGCGTCAGCGCGAAGCCGTGCGGGGCACCCTTGCCGTAGACCTTGGTGTAGCGGCGCAGAACCTCGCGCCAGGCGATCGCCGTCTCGTTGGCGTCGGCCGGGCGGATCACGTTCAGACCCGGGATCGCGCGCAGCGAGGCCAGGTGCTCGACCGGCTGGTGCGTGGGGCCGTCCTCGCCGAGGCCGATGGAGTCGTGCGTCCACACGTACGTCACCGGTACGTGCATCAGCGCGGAGAGACGGACCGCGTTGCGCATGTAGTCGGAGAAGACGAGGAACGTACCGCCGTAGACACGGGTGTTGCCGTGCAGCGTGATGCCGTTCATCTCCGCGGCCATGGAGTGCTCGCGGATACCGAAGTGGATCGTGCGGCCGTACGGATTCGCCTCCGGCAGCGGGTTGTCCGCCGGGAGGAACGACGAGGTCTTGTCGATCGTCGTGTTGTTGGAGCCCGCGAGGTCGGCCGAGCCGCCCCACAGCTCCGGGATGACCGCGCCGAGCGCCTGCAGCACCTTGCCGGACGCGGCCCGGGTGGCGACACCCTTGCCCGCCTCGAACACCGGAAGGGCGTCCTCCCAGCCGACCGGCAGCTCACCCGCGGCGATGCGGTCGTACTCGGCGGCGCGCTCCGGGTTGTTGGTGCGCCATTCCTGGTACGACGGCTCCCACGCGGCCTTCGCCTCGCGGCCCCGCTCCAGCGCCTGACGGGTGTGCTTGAGGACGTCGTCGGAGACGTCGAAGGACTTCTCCGGGTCGAAGCCGAGGACACGCTTGGTGGCCGCGACCTCGTCGGCGCCGAGCGCCGAGCCGTGCGCGGCCTCGGTGTTCTGCGCGTTCGGCGCCGGCCAGGCGATGATCGAGCGCATCGCGATGAACGACGGCTTGTTCGTCACCTTCTTCGCGGCCTCGATGGCGTTGTAGATGGCGTGCGGGTCCAGGTCGCCGTCCGGCTTCGGGGCGACGCGCTGGACGTGCCAGCCGTAGGCCTCGTAGCGCTTGACGGTGTCCTCGGAGACAGCTGTCTCGGTGTCGCCCTCGATGGAGATGTGGTTGTCGTCCCACAGGAGGATCAGGTTGCCGAGCTCCTGGTGGCCGGCGAGCGAGGACGCCTCACCGGAGATGCCCTCCTGGAGACAGCCGTCACCGGCGATCGCGTAGATGAAGTGGTCGAACGGCGACTCGCCCTGCGGGGCGTCCGGGTCGAACAGGCCGCGCTCGTAGCGGGCGGCCATGGCCATGCCGACGGCGTTGGCGACACCCTGGCCCAGCGGGCCGGTCGTCGTCTCCACACCGGTGGTGTGCCCGTACTCGGGGTGCCCCGGAGTCTTGGAGCCCCAGGTGCGGAACGCTTCGAGGTCGGCCAGCTCCAGGCCGAAACCGGCCAGGTAGAGCTGTGTGTAGAGGGTCAGGGACGAGTGACCGGCGGACAGGACGAACCGGTCGCGTCCCACCCAGTCGGCGTCGGCGGGGTCGTGGCGCATCACCTTCTGGAAGAGGGTGTACGCGGCCGGGGCCAGGCTCATCGCCGTACCGGGATGGCCGTTACCGACCTTCTGTACGGCATCGGCTGCCAGGACGCGCGCGGTGTCCACGGCGCGCTGGTCCAACTCGGTCCAGTCGAGGTCTGTTGTGGTCGGCTTGGTGCTCACCCTGGGTCAGGGCTCCTCTCCACATGTCACGCATGTCGAATGCCGGTGCACGCGGCGCCCACCGGCCGTTGTCGAGCCTACCCCCGTAAGAACGTGCATTTTTTCGAGTCATTCCAGACTGCCGGGACTCTCGGGGATCCGCCTCCCGACCGGTCCGTTCCGCATTCGGCAACTGAATACGGAGGTGCTCGTTCGAGTGCTCAACAGAGTGCTGATCAGCTCTTCCGGAGGCGCTGCCCAACACGACCCCACCCCCGCGAATGTCCGGGTCTGGGCAACGTCTACAGTGGCGTGGTACGCGCGAGCCTTTACGGGGAGTTCACACCCGGAGGCTTGCTGGGATGTCTCTGTCAGGGGTGTGCGTGACGGCCGTTGAATCCCGTCCAGCGGGGATTGTCGGGGCGAGTCAGAGCCCGAGCCGGCGGCCGATCGGGGCCCGGGTCATGGCGTTCGTGGCGCTGACGAAGCCGCGGATCATCGAGCTGCTGCTGATCACCACCGTTCCGGTGATGTTCCTGGCCCAGCAGGGTGTGCCCGACCTCAAGCTGGTCCTTCTCACCTGCCTCGGCGGCTATCTCTCCGCCGGTGGCGCGAACGCGCTCAACATGTACATCGACCGCGACATCGACGCGCTCATGGACCGCACCTCGCAGCGCCCTCTCGTCACCGGGATGGTCAGCCCCCGCGAGTGCCTCGCCTTCGGCATCACCCTCGCCGTCGTCTCGACACTCCTCTTCGGCCTGACCGTCAACTGGCTGTCCGCGTGGCTCGCGCTCGGAGCGCTCCTCTTCTACGTCGTCGTCTACACGATGATCCTCAAACGACGTACGTCGCAGAACATCGTGTGGGGCGGAATCGCCGGCTGCCTCCCGGTCCTCATCGGCTGGTCGGCGGTCAAGGACTCCATGTCCTGGGCCCCCATCATTCTTTTCCTCGTCATGTTCTTCTGGACGCCGCCGCACTACTGGCCGCTCTCCATGAAGGTCCGCGACGACTACGCGCGCGTGGGCGTTCCGATGCTTCCGGTCGTCGCCTCCAACAAGGTCGTCGCCCGGCAGATCGTGATCTACAGCTGGGTCATGGTCGCGGTCTCCCTCCTCCTCACCCCCCTCGGCTACACCGGCTGGTTCTACACCCTGGTCGCGCTGCTGGCCGGCGGCTTCTGGCTCTGGGAGGCACACGGCCTCCAGAACCGCGCCAAGGCCGAGGTGACCGGCGGCAAGCTCAAGGAGATGCGGCTCTTCCACTGGTCGATCACCTACGTGTCGATCCTCTTCGTGGCGATCGCGGTGGACCCCTTCCTCAGGTAGCGCACCGCCTCCTCCTGAGGCAGGAGTCACTCCCCCCGCCCGTCGCCGTCCGGCCTACCCGTCGGTAGCATCCTGGCCATGGCAGACACGCAGCAGGTTGACGCGAAGGCCGAGCGCCAGGTGGCCCGCCTCGCCAAGCAGATCGGCACCTTCTCCAAGGCGCACGGCGGGGCCGAGGGCCAGGTCGCGTACATCGGGGAACGCGGCGCCCGCATCGTCCTGGTCGGCGAGGACGGCGGCTGGGGCGACCTGGTCGCCACGACCTACGAGATCGCCCGGCAGGCCGTCGAGAAGTCCGGCATCACCGTCCACGAGGCCTTCGACGGCGAGTTCGCGTCGAAGGTGACGACGGGGCGGTACGAATGGAGCCGCATGGCGGGAATCCAGGTCGGCGGTCCGAGCAACGGCTGACGACCGGGCGCCCCCTCACACGGGGTGCGTACGAGCAACACCTCACCCCCGGTTCACCCGTTAGGCCCCGTACAAGCGACGCGGTCACTGCCACGGGGAGCCCGGATGATCGAAACGCCGTCCCTCGTGGACCAGTACTGCCACGGCGTACTGAGAACGGAGCTGGGCCTCGGCACGTTCGAGGCCCAACTCGCCCGCACCGAGGGCCCACCCGCCCCCGGCACCACCCTCTTCGACACCCAGACCGGATTCGCCGTACGGCGCTGGTGCCCGCCCCTCCTCGGCCTGGAACCGCACTGCCCGCCCGCCCGTTATCTCGCCCGGCGCCGTGAACTCGGCGTACTGGAAGCGGGCCGCAGGCTGCTGCGCGGTAGCGGCATCACGACGTATCTGATCGACACGGGCCTGCCCGGCGACCTCACAGGACCCGCCGAGATGGCGACGGCCGGTCAGGCGGACGCGAGGGAGATCGTCCGCCTCGAACTCCTCGCCGAACAGGTCGCCGACACCTCGGGCACTGTCGAGTCCTTCCTCGCCAACCTCGCCGAGTCGGTGCACGGCGCCGCCGCCGGCGCGGTGGCCTTCACCTCCGTGGCGGGCGTACGGCACGGCCTCGCGCTCGCGCCGGAACCTCCCGGCCCGGGCGAGGTCCGGGGCGCGGCCGGCCGCTGGCTGGCAGGCCGCAGGGTCGGCGGGGCGCTCAGCGATCCCGTGCTCCTACGACACCTGCTGTGGATCGCCGTGGCCTCCGGGCTGCCCCTCCAACTCCACGCGGGACTCGGCGAACCGGGCCTCCGCATCGACCGCACCGACCCCGTCCTGCTCACCGACTTCGTGCGCGCGACGGCCGGGCTCGGCACCGACCTGGTGCTGCTGCACAGCTACCCGTACCACCGGCACGCGGCCCACCTGGCCGGTGTCTTCCCGCACGTCTACGCCGACTCCGGTGCCGCCCTCGTCCGCACCGGCGCCCGCGCCGCGACCGTGCTCGCCGAGATCCTGGAGCTGGCCCCCTTCGGCAAGATCCTGTTCTCCAGCGGGGCCCACGGACTGCCCGAACTGCACGTCGTGGGCGCGCGGTTGTTCCGCGAGGCGCTCGGGCGGGTGCTCGGCAACTGGGTCGCCGAGGGCGCCTGGTCACTGGCCGACGCGCAACGGGTCGCGGGACTGATCGCGGTCGGCAACGCCAAACGGGTGTACGGGCTGGAGTGAGCTGTACAGACTGGGCCAATGCCGACCGACGCGTTGCTCGACCGCTTCCTGACCGAACTGGCCCCCCTGAAGCCCGTCGCCGTGTGGGCCCACGGTTCGCTCGCCGGGGGCGACTACCAGGAGGGCCGCAGCGACCTGGACCTGATAGCCATCCTGGACCATCCCCTCAAGCCGAGCACCGCCCGCCAACTCGTCGCCCTCCACCGCGGCCTGCGCACCGACCCCCTCGCCGTCCGCCTGCACTGCAGCTACCTCGCCCCCGGGACCCAGGACGCCCCGAACCAACGGCACCTCACCTGGGCGCACGACCACGTCACCCGCCGGCCCGTCACGCCCGTCACCCGGCGTGAACTGCACGAATTCGGGCGGGTGTTGCAGGGCGGATCACCGAAGGAACTGCTGCCGGCGGTGACGGACCAGGAGCTGGCCGAGTTCGTCGTACGGGACCAGCGGGAGTTCTGGCGGCCGGCCGTCGACAAGCCGCAGATCTGGCTCGAGAACGGCTGGATCGACGTGGGCCTGACCACCTTCGCCCGCGCGACCGTCACCCGCCGGGACGGCCGCCTGATCACCAAGCGCGAGGCCCTCGACCTGCTGCCCGGGCTTGGCGCTCCGGTGGAGGTCGTAGAAGACATCGTACGGAGGCGTTACGACGATACGGTCCCGTCCGCCGCCTCCGTAGAGAGCGATTGGCTCCGGCGCCGGGCGGAGCTGACCCGGGCCTATCTCGGCCCGGCGATCGACGAGTTGGTCACCCGCTACGGGTGATGCCTCACGCGCGCGTGGGCACCGACTGCTCGGCCGAGGGCCCCGGCAGGTCGGCGAGCACGTCGGGCCGCTCGCGCAGCGACAGCAGCACCCGCAGCACCCCGATCCACACCAGGCAGGAGCCGAGCATGTGGACGGCGACCAGGGCCTCGGGGAGGTTGGTGAAGTACTGGACGTAGCCGACGACGCCCTGGGAGAGCAGGATCAGGAACAGCTCGCGGGTGCGGTCCAGCGGGCCCTTCGGGGCGTCGACCGCCTTGAGGACGAACCACAGGGCGAACGTCAGCGTGACCACGATCCAGGCGAGCACCGCGTGCAGCTTGGCGACCGTCTCCCAGTCGATCGGGATCCGGTCGACCTCCTTGGAGTCACCCGCGTGCGGACCCGCGCCGGTCACCACCGTGCCGACCGCGATCAGCAGCACGGAGGCGGTGACCAGGAACCACACCAACTGCTGCACGGCCTTGCCGACCAGCGGCTTGGACTCCGCGTCGCCCTCCCGGCTGCGCTGCCACATCAGCGTGGCGACCGCGATCAGCGCAGAGGAGAGCAGGAAGTGGGCCGCGACCGTGTACGGGTTCAGACCGACCAGCACCACGATCCCGCCGAGGATCGCGTTGCTCATCACGATCCAGAACTGCGCCCACCCCAGCCGGGTGAGGGAGCGGCGGTACGGCTTCTCCGAGCGCGCCGCGATGATCGCCCAGCCGACGGCGGCACACAGCACGTACGTCAGCATCCGGTTGCCGAACTCGATGGCACCGTGGAAGCCCATCGCGCTCGTCGTGGTCAGCGAGTCGTCCGTGCACTTGGGCCAGGTCGGGCAGCCGAGCCCCGACCCCGTCAGCCGCACGGCACCGCCGGTGACCACGATGACCACCGACATCACGAGCGCGGCGAGAGCCGCCCGCCGAACCGTCCGGGGATCCGGGGTCCAGCGTGCGGCGATGAAGGCGAGGGGGTTGCGCACGGCGGCTACGACGTCGGCACGGGTCACGTTTGGCACGGGGTCCATCGTAGGGGGGTGCTTGTGCACGCTTTCACGAGGGTCCGGAACAGACCGCTTCTCACCCCTCCCGGCTTACTCCCAGCGGAAGAACGCCCCCGCCGCCCCCAGCCCCAC
>NZ_JAEQAZ010000105.1 GCF_016654115.1 Streptomyces sp. MBT53 | reverse complement strand
CCCGTGACCCCGGCCTCCCGCCAGGCCGCCCAGCTGGTCGCCGGTTCCCCCGCCATCGCGGAGGCGCACTTCCGGGCGGAGGCGTCGCCGTACCACCCACGGCTGCGGCCCGACGGCTGGCTGAATCTCGGGACCGCGGAGAACCGGCTCGTGCAGGACCTGCACACCGAGCCGCCCCGCCCGCTCACCGCCCGCGACACCCGTTACGCGCCCCTGTACGGCAGCCCGGAGCTGCGCGCGCATCTCGCGCGGCACCTCACCGTCCCGGGGGAACGCCCCGTCGACCCCGAAGACCTGGTCGTGGTGGCCGGGGCGACGGCCGCCCTCGACGTCGTCGCCACGGCCCTGTGCGACCCGGGCGAGGCGATCGTCGTGCCCACGCCCTGCTACGGCGCCTTCGACACGGACTTGGCGGACGTGGCGGCCCACCATGGCGTGGACGTCGTCGCCGACGAGATCTACGCGGGCTCCGTGTTCGGGCCGCGCTCCTTCACCAGCCTGCGCACGGTCGCCGCCGACCCCGCCCGCGTGCACACCGTGTGGGGCTTCGCGAAGGACTTCGGGCTCCCCGGCTTCAAGGCGGGCGTCCTGCACACCACCGACCCGGAGATCCGCGCCGCCGCCCGCGCCCTCGCCTACTTCGCCCCCGTCTCCACCCACACCCAGGCCCATCTCACCTCGCTCCTCGCCGACCCCGCCCGGGTGCACGCGTTCCTCGCCGAGAACCGCCGCCGCCTCGGCGCCTCGTACGACCGCGCCACGGCCCTGCTCGACGCCTTCGGCATCCCGTACGCCCCCGCCCAGGCGGGCTGCTCGATCTGGGCCGACCTGGGCGACCGTCTGCCCCACCCCGGCTTCGCCGGCGAACGCGCGCTGTGGCGGGAGATCCTCGACCGCACCCACGTCAGCATCCTGCCCGGCGAGGCCTTCCACGCTCCGCGCCCCGGCTGGTTCCGCGTCTGCCACTCGCTCGACGCGGCCCTTGTGACGGAGGCCCTGACCCGCCTCGGCCGCCTGCTCGCCCGGAACCGGAAGGGGGGTACTCCGTGACGGCCCACGACACACCACCGGGCCCGCTCGACCGCTGGTACGAGCAGGCCGGCGTCCGCACCGGCGTGCGCCGCATGTTCCACGAGGAGACCGAGCGCGGCCGGGTCTTCTTCCCGGTGGCCCTGGTGCCGTACGCCCGCCACGAGGCCGTACGGGAACTGCCGCCCGAGCGGCTGCGCGAGCTGACCGTGCGGCACCTGTACCAGTTCCTGCTGTCGACGACCCACCTGGAGACCCGGGTCGTCAACACGGCCGCCGAGGCCGTCGCCAACGGCCGTACCGGACTCGGCCTGCCCGCCGCCCTGCGCCCGGACGCCTTCAAGGTCTACTGCGACGAGGGCTACCACGCCCTCTACAGCCTCGACCTGGCCGACCAGATCGCCGCCGTCACCGGCATCGCGATACCGGACCAGGACTACGGCGGCTTCGTCGAACGGCTACGGGCCTCCGCGCACCACGCGCTGCCCGGCGCGCCCGCCCTCGCCGGACTCCTCCAGGCGGTGGTGTTCGAGACGCTGATCACGGCCGTGCTGAACGAGGTGCCCGGCGACGCGTCCGTGGTCGGCGTGGTCCGCGACCTGCTGCGCGACCACGCCCGGGACGAGGGCCGCCACCACCGTTTCTTCTCCGCCCTCTTCCGCGAGCTGTGGACCCACCTCTTCGTCACCGACCGGACGGCCGCCGCCCACGCCCTGCCCGAACTGATCCGGGCCGCCCTGACCTGGGACCTCGCCCCCGTCCGCACCTCCCTGCGGCTGGCCGGCCTCGACCCCGACACCGCCCGCGAGGTCGCCGACGACTGCTGCGCGACCGGCCCCGACCCCCGCCGCCTCAACGACACCGCCCGCTCGACGCTACGACTCTGCGCGGCCGTCGGCGTCTTCGAACTCCCGGGCGCCCGCGAGCACTTCGCCGCCCACGGCCTCGGCGACGGCCAGAGCTTCGGCGACGGCCACGAGGAGACCCCGTGAACCCGACCACCACGAGCCTCACCTATGGCACGTACCTGCGGCTCCCGCAGCTCCTCGGCCAGCAGCTGCCCCTCGCCCCCGCCGCGCACGACGAGCATCTCTTCATCACCGTGCACCAGGTGCACGAGTTGTGGTTCAAGCAACTGCTGGTCGAACTCACCGACGCCCGCGACCGGATGCTGGCGGGCGAGAACGCCGTGGCGGTACGACGGCTGCGCCGCTGCCGGGAGATAGAGCGGGCGCTGCTCGACGCGCTGACGCTGCTGGACACCATGGCGCCGGACGACTTCCGGGAGTTCCGCGATGCGCTCGGCACGGCCAGCGGCGGGCAGTCCGCGCAGTTCCACGAGGTGGAGGCGCTCTCGGCGCGCCGGGACCACCGCACCCGCTCGATGCGCTGGCTGACGGCGGCCGAGCGGGCCCGGCTGGACCGGCGGCTGCTGGAGCCGACGCTGTGGGACGGGTTCCTCGCGGCGGCGGCGGATCTCCCGCGTGCGGGCCGGCCCGCGGCCTTCCTCGGTGAGGGCCCGCTCGGGGAACTCGCGGACGCGCTGCTCGGCCACGACGAGGGCTGGGCGCTGTGGCGGGCCCGGCACGTCCGGGTCGTGGAGCGGCAGATCGGCAAGGGGCCTGGTACGGCGGGCAGTTCGGGTGCCGCGTATCTGCGGGAGCGCAGCGGGGAACGGTTCTTCCCGGAGCTGTGGGAGGCTCGGGGCGCCGTGCTGTGAGCCCCTGACGTGCCCGCTGTGTGTGCCCGCCGTGCGGGCGGGTCGGGTGGAAGCCCGGAGGGAATGTCCTCCGGGCTTCTTCTGTTGTGGGGTAGCAGAAAGTTCAACGCTCAACTAAACTCGACGCACAAGGAGGTCCCGACATGCCTGCAGTGACCGTAGAGAACCCGCTGACCCTGCCCCGCGTGGCCGCGCCGGCCGACGCCGTGGCACGTCCCGTGCTCACCGTCACGACCGCACCCGGCGGTTTCGAGGGTGAGGGCTTCCCGGTGCGCCGAGCGTTCGCCGGGATCAACTACCGTCACCTCGACCCGTTCATCATGATGGACCAGATGGGCGAGGTGGAGTACGCGCCGGGCGAGCCCAAGGGCACCCCCTGGCACCCGCACCGCGGCTTCGAGACGGTCACCTACATCATCGACGGCGTCTTCGACCACCAGGACTCCAACGGCGGCGGCGGCACCATCACCAACGGCGACACCCAGTGGATGACGGCGGGCGCGGGCCTGCTGCACATCGAGGCGCCGCCGGAGTCCCTCGTCGTGTCCGGCGGGCTCTTCCACGGGCTCCAGCTCTGGGTGAACCTCCCGGCCAAGGACAAGATGATGGCCCCCCGCTACCAGGACATCCGCGGCGGCCAGGTCCAGCTCCTCACCACCCCCGACGGCGGCGCGCTCCTGCGTGTCATCGCCGGTGAGCTGGACGGTCACCAGGGCCCCGGCATCACGCACACCCCGATCACGATGGTGCACGCCACCGTGGCCCCGGGCGCGGAGCTGACCCTGCCCTGGCGCGAGGACTTCAACGGCCTCGTCTACGTCATGGCGGGCAAGGGCTCGGTCGGCGCCGACCGCCGTCCGATCCACCTGGGCCAGACCGCCGTCTTCGGCACCGGTTCCTCCCTGACCGTCCGCGCGGACGAGCAGCAGGACTCGCACACCCCGGACATGGAGGTCGTCATCCTCGGCGGCCAGCCCATCCGGGAGCCGATGGCGCACTACGGCCCGTTCGTCATGAACACCCGTGAGGAACTCCAGCAGGCCTTCGAGGACTTCCAGAAGGGCCGGCTGGGCACCATCCCCGCCGTGCACGGCATGGGCGAGGGCGGCCTGTAAGCCGCGTAAGCCTTCCTGGAACCTTCGTAGAGCCTTCGTAGCGCTGAACTTCCCGAAGCCCCGTCCTCCTCCGGACGGGGCTTTCGGCATGCGGTTCGGCGGCCCGCCCGGGTCCTCCGCCCGGGTCCTCCGTCCGGGTGACCTCGGCCCGGCCTGGGCATGAAGGTCCCGCTCATGGAAAGGGACGGGCTGAAAGTGGACGTCGAATGCAAGGAAGTCACCCGTGCGTATCCGCATGAGTCCGGCCGTCGTCATGGCAGCCACCTGTCTCGCCCTGACCGGCGCGGCGAGCCCCACCCAGGCCACCACCCCCTCCACCCGACAGGCCGCGAGCGCCGCGTCGCACCGCGCGGACGAGAACTGCGGGGCGGGGGAGATCTGCTTCTGGCACGACAGGAACTACTCGGGCACCCCCTGGCGGTGGACCCCCGGCTCCGGGTACCGCGACATGCCGTCCAACCTGCACGACCACGTGTACTCCTTCAAGGCCAACGCCAACGCGTGCTTCATCGACTGGAGCCCGCAGGAGAAGCGGCCGGTCCTCTCCGGCGACTACGCCCAGGCCTACGACACCAACTTCGGCACGCGGATCGACGCGGTGGGCCCCACCTGCTGAGTCCGTCACCCGGGCGGGCCGTCCCCACGGGACGGCCCGCCTTCCGCGTGTTCGGCTGGGACCGTGCAGCTCCTCCCGGATCCCGTACGACGCCTCGCCGCCTGGTGCGCCGTCCTCCTGCTCGTCTCCGGGGTCGGCTACGTCGGGATCCGGCTCTGTGTGGAGTTCAGGACCGCCGTCACGCCCGTGCTGCTCGCGCTGCTCGGCACCGCGCTGCTCGGGCCGCTGTACCGGCGGCTGGTGAAGGCCGGGGTCAACCGGTCCGTGGCCGCCGCCGTCACCTGTGTCGCCGTCGTCGCCGCGGTCGGCGGGGCCGTCTACATCGTGGTGGCCGCGCTGATCGACACCGGGGACCAGATCGTGTCCTCGCTCAAGGACGCGGCGACCTCCGTATCCGACCACTTCGGGGCCGCCGGGACCTCACTGGACGACCTGGCCTCCAACGCCAAGGAACTGCTCACCAAGTTCGGCGGGACGGCCGCCTCGAACGTGATCAGCGGGGTCAGTGTCGTCGGCGAGGTGATCGCCATGGCCGTGCTGGCGCTGCTGCTCGTGTTCTTCTTCCTGCGCGACTCCCACCTCGCCACCGGACTGCTGCGCTCGCTCGCCCCGCACGGCACCGCCGACCTCGTCGAGGCCATGGCCCGCCGGGCCTTCGAGGGCGTCGAGGGCTTCATGCGCGGGACCACCGTGATCGCCCTCATCGACGCCACCTGCATCGGCATCGGCCTGCTCGTGCTGGACGTGCCGGGTGCGGTGGGTCTCGCCGCGCTGGTCTTCGTCGGCGCCTACATCCCCTACCTCGGCGCGTTCCTCTCCGGCGCGGTCGCCGTGCTGGTCGCGCTCGCCGACCGGGGTGCCGTCATCGCCCTGTGGGCCCTCGGGGTCGTGCTCGCCGTGCAGGTGCTGGAGGGCCACGTCCTCCAGCCGATGATCCAGAGCCGGACCGTCCAGATGCACCCGGCGGTGGTGATGATCGCGATCACCGCCGGAGCCTCTGTGGCCGGCATCCTCGGCATGCTGCTCGCGGTCCCGCTCACCGCCGCCGTCTTCGGCGTCGTCCACGAACTGCGGGAGCGCTACGGCACGGCTGACCCCGCCGTGGAACCGTCGCCGTCGCCGTCGGACTCGTAGAGCTCGAACCAGATGCTCTTGCCCTCGCCCCTCGGGTCCACGCCCCAGGTCTCGGCGAGCAGCTCGATCAGCAGCAACCCGCGCCCGGAGGACGCCAGTTCACCAGGGTGCCGCTTGTGCGGGAGGTCGTCGCCGGCGTCCGTGACCTCGACCCGCATCCGCCGCTCACCGGGCTCACCGGCCACCTCGGCGGTCAGCAGGGCGTCGGCGTCGGTGTGCACGAGAACGTTGGTGAGCATCTCGGAGACCAGCAGCACCGCCGAGTCGACCTGGTCGGCGCCGGTCCAGTCGTGGAGGAGCTCGCGCAGCTGCTGCCGGGCCACCGCGATCCGCTCGGGCTCGGCCTGCGCGACCGTGAGCACCGTGCGGCGGATCTTCGGCGGGTCGGCCACCGTGTCGCCGCAGCCGCAGCTCTCGCCCTCCCGGGAGAGCAGGAGTACGGCGATGTCGTCCTCGCGGCGGTCGGCGAGCGGGCCGGTGGTGTGGTGCGAGGAGGGCCCGTGGACGGCCTGGACGAGCGCGTCGGCCAGTTCCTCCAGGTCGCCCTTGTGCTCCTCCAGGATGGTCCGGATGCGCTGC
Source organism: Streptomyces sp. MBT53 (assembly GCF_016654115.1). Lineage (GTDB taxonomy): Bacteria > Actinomycetota > Actinomycetes > Streptomycetales > Streptomycetaceae > Streptomyces. The sequence goes on along the minus strand of NZ_JAEQAZ010000105.1, from coordinate 39,159 downwards.
CAGCCGGTCTCCAGGTCGTGGCCGCCGGTCTCGATCAGCCCGTCGGTGCAGATCAGCATGGTCTCGCCGGGTTCCAGGGCGAGCGTGGTCGTCGGATAGTCGGCGTCCGGGTCGATACCGAGCGGCAGTCCGCCGGCCGTGGGCCGCATCAGCACCGTCCCGTCCGCCATGCGTATCGCGGGGTCGGGATGGCCGGCGCGGGCGATCTCCAGCACGCCGGTCTCCGGGTCTGCCTCGACGTACAGGCAGGTCGCGAAGCGCGGGTCGGTGATCTCCGCGCCGCCGTTGGTGATGCCGTGCAGGAAGCGGGAGGCGCGGGACAGTACCGCGTCCGGGCGGTGCCCCTCGGAGGCGTAGGCGCGCAGGGCGATGCGGAGCTGCCCCATCAGCCCGGCGGCACGCACGTCATGGCCCTGCACGTCCCCGATGACCAGGGCGATGCGCCCTCCGCCAGAGGGGGGACCCCCAGGCAGCGGGATCATGTCGTACCAGTCGCCGCCGACCTGGAGGCCGCCGCCGGTCGGTATGTAGCGGGCGGCGACGCTCATGCCCGGGATCTCCGGGCCCAGCGTGGGCAGCATCGAGCGCTGGAGTCCGTCGGTCAGCTCCCGCTCGGACTCGGCGACACCGGCCCGGGACAGGGCCTGGGCGAGCATCCGGGCGACCGTGGTGAGGACGGACCGCTCGTCCGGTGTGAAGGCGACCGGGTAGGTGAAGGCGGCCATCCAGGCGCCCATCGTGCGCCCGGCGACGGTCAGCGGCAGGAACGCCCAGGACTGCCGGTGGAAGTGCTGGGCGAGCGGCCAGGTGACCGGGTAGCGGGACTTGTACTGCTCGGGCGTGGACAGATACACGGCACGGCCGGTCCGGACGACCTCGGCGGCCGGATAGTCGGTCACCGTGGACATGTGCGAGAACGGGTCCTCGTCCCCGGGCTGGTGCCCGTGGTGCCCGATGATCGTGAGCCGGTCGCCCGACACCCCGAACACGGCGAGGCCGTCCGGTGAGAAGCCCGGCATCGACAGGCCCGCCGCGACCCGCAGCACCTCCGCCGTGGACCGTGCCTCGGCGAGCGCCCGGCCCGCGTCCAGCAGGAACGCCTCGCGGGAGCGCCGCCAGTCTCCGGTGACCGCCGTCCGCCCGGCGGGCGTGCCCGGCGTGGGCTCGGTGACCTCCTGGAGGGTGCCGATCAGCTCGAACGACCGGGTCTCGGGGTCGTAGGACGGCTTGGAACGGCTGCGGACGGTACGGATGACCCGGCCCCGCCCGTCCATGATCCGGATCCGGACCTCGGCGAGGGTGTCCTCGGCGACGGCCAGGCCGACGACCCCGGCGATCTCGTTCCAGTCGACGGGGTGAAGTCTGGCCCGGGTCTGGGCCTCCGTGAGGGTGGTCGGCTCGGCGGGCAGCCCGAGCAGCCGTGCGGCCTCGGCGTCCACCGTGACCAGCTCCGAGGCGGTGTCCCAATGCCACAGACCGGTCGCGAGGGCGGCGAGTACCTCCCCCACGGCGGGCAGGGGCTCACCAGTGCGCATTGCCCCACTCTAAGAAGAGGAGATCGAACCCTGCCACCGAGGGAGCCCTGAGCTAATGGTGGGGAGGCGCTCCATGGGTGGCCGGTACCCTTGGGGGGTCCGGGCTCCGGCCCCGGATGTTTCACGTGAAACACATGAAACAGACTCTGATCCGCGAAGGCTGGATGAACGACGATGCATCGGTACAGGTCCCACACCTGCGGCGAGCTCCGCGCCTCTGACGTCGGCACCGACGTCCGGCTGAGTGGCTGGCTGCACAATCGGCGCGACCTGGGCGGCATCCTCTTCATCGATCTGCGCGATCACTACGGCATCACGCAGCTCGTCGCCCGCCCCGGCACGCCCGCGTACGAGGCCCTCGACAAGGTCACCAAGGAGTCGACGGTCCGCGTCGACGGCAAGGTCGTCTCCCGGGGCACGGACAACGTGAACCCGGACCTGCCGACCGGTGAGGTCGAGGTCGAGGTCGGCGAGGTCGAGCTGCTCGGTGCCGCCGCCCCGCTCCCCTTCACGATCAACACCGAGGACGGGGTCAACGAGGAGCGGCGCCTGGAGTACCGCTTCCTGGACCTGCGCCGCGAGCGCATGCACCGCAACATCATGCTGCGGTCCTCGGTGATCGCCTCGATCCGCTCGAAGATGGTCGCCCTCGGCTTCAACGAGATGGCCACCCCGATCCTCTCCGCGACCTCCCCCGAGGGCGCGCGCGACTTCGTGGTCCCGTCCCGTCTGAACCCGGGCAAGTTCTACGCCCTCCCGCAGGCCCCGCAGCAGTTCAAGCAGCTGCTGATGATCTCCGGATTCGACCGCTACTTCCAGATCGCGCCCTGCTTCCGCGACGAGGACGCGCGTGCGGACCGCTCGCCGGGCGAGTTCTACCAGCTCGACGTCGAGATGAGCTTCGTCGAGCAGGAAGACGTCTTCCAGCCGATCGAGAAGCTGATGACGGAGCTGTTCGAGGAGTTCGGCGGTGGCCAGCCGGTCACCTCCCCGTTCCCCCGGATCCCGTTCCGCGAGTCGATGGTGAAGTACGGCTCCGACAAGCCTGACCTGCGGGCGAAGCTCGAACTCACCGACATCACGGACGTGTTCGAGGGCTCGGACTTCAAGGCGTTCAGGGGCCAGCACGTGCGCGCGCTGGCGGTGCCGGACGTGGCGTCGCAGTCCCGCAAGTTCTTCGACCAGCTCGGCGACTTCGCGGTCACCCTCGGAGCGAAGGGCCTGGCCTGGGTCCGCGTGACCGAGGACGGCTCGCTGACGGGCCCGATCGCGAAGTTCCTGACGGAGGACAACGTCGCGGAGCTGACCAAGCGCCTGTCGCTGGCCGCCGGTCACGCGGTGTTCTTCGGCGCGGGCGAGTTCGACGAGGTCTCGAAGATCATGGGCGCGGTGCGGGTGGAAGCCGCGAAGCGTGCCGGGCACTTCGAGGAAGGCGTCTTCCGCTTCTGCTGGATCGTCGACTTCCCGATGTACGAGAAGGACGAGGAGACCGGGAAGATCGACTTCTCGCACAACCCGTTCTCGATGCCCCAGGGCGGTCTGGAGGCCCTGGAGACCCAGGACCCGCTGGACATCCTGGGCTGGCAGTACGACATCGTCTGCAACGGCGTCGAGCTCTCCTCCGGCGCGATCCGGAACCACGAGCCCGACATCATGCTCAAGGCCTTCGAGATCGCGGGCTACGACCGCGAGACCGTCGAGGAGCAGTTCGCCGGCATGCTGCGCGCGTTCCGCTTCGGCGCCCCGCCGCACGGGGGGATCGCCCCCGGCGTCGACCGCATCGTCATGCTGCTCGCGGAGGAGCCGAACATCCGCGAGACGATCTCCTTCCCGCTCAACGGCAACGCCCAGGACCTGATGATGGGCGCGCCGACGGAGCTGGACGAGACGCGACTGCGGGAGCTGCATCTCTCGGTGCGGAAGCCGCAGCCGAAGTAGGAGGCGGCCGACGGGAGCCGAGGCTCCGGGGCTCGAAACCGGCGACGGTTTCGAGCCCCTTTCGCCTGTGCACAGGATTCACAGCGCATTCTCATGTTCATGTCATGTTGGGTGCCCCTAGCGTCCCGGGCATGACGGATTCCCCAGTACCCCCCATGGATTCTGAAGTCCCTGAGGACAAAGGCCAGTTGGCGCGCCGTACGGTCCTGGTGGCCGGCGGTGTGGTGGTGACGGCGGTGGGCGTCGCCGGAGCGCTGTCGGTGAACGCCTCGGCGCAGGAGCGCGGCGGTCCGCATCCGCCGAAAGGGACACCGCCGGCCTCGGGGGAGGCGTGCTACACGCTCACCTCCGAGCTGACCGAGGGCCCGTACTACATCGACGCCGACAAGATCCGCCGCGATGTGACGGAGGACCAGGAGGGCATCCCGCTCACCCTGGACCTGAAGGTGATCGACGCGGACACCTGCAGACCGCTCCGCAACGCGGCCGTGGACATCTGGCACTGCAACGCGACCGGTATCTACTCGGGCTACGAGGCGAGCAGTGGTGGCGGTGGCGGCCCGGCCCCCACGGGCGCACCGCCCTCGGGCACCCCGACCGGCACCCCGACGGGTGGTCCGCCGCCCGGTGGCGGCGGAGGCCACCAGGAACCCACCGACGCCGACCGCTTCCTGCGCGGCACCTGGCACACCGACCGCCACGGCCAGGTCACCTTCAAGACGGTGTTCCCGGGGTGGTACCAGGGCCGCTGCGTCCACATCCACGTCAAGGTCCACGTCGACGGCGAGTGGACGGACGCGGGCTACGAGGGCGGCCACACCTGCTTCACGGGCCAGCTGTTCTTCGACGAGAAGTCGGTACTGGCGTCGGCGCTGGTCGAACCGTACGTCTCGAACACGACGACCCGCACGACACTCACGGAGGACGGGATCTATCCCCAGAACGGCCACGAGGGCGGCCTGTTGTACCTCAAGTACGACAAGCGGCACATCGGGCGGGGTGTGCACGGGCATCTGACGCTCGGGGTGACGCCGGACGAGACGAACGACGGGGAGGGCGGCGGAGGAGGCCCGGCCCCGTCGGCTTCGGCGTCCGCCTCACCCTCGGCCACGACAGGCTGACGACCGGGTTACGACAACACCGGCCTCGTACGCCCCACTCGCCCCCCCACTCCCCCCACCATGGAAACCTCGCAGCGGACGCACAGGAATATCGATGTGCCTGCACAGAGGCAGGGCGTGTCATGGACGTACGAGGCCGGAACCGTCCGGCCCGTGGACCGTGAAGGCCGGGAGGAAGCGATGGGATACGTCGTACTCGCACTGCTGTTGACAGCCGGGGCGGCGTTCGCCGTCGTCGCGCAGCGCCGCTCGCACCGGCCGCCGGGCGTGTCCGACCTGGACGCGGAGGTCGAGGCCAGCGGCTGGGTACTGCGGCTCGGCGCGAGCCTGTCCGTCCCCGAGGCGAGGATCTGGGCGGGCGCGGGCGAAACGGCGACGCGGGCCCTGACGGCCGCCGCGGAATGCCACCGAGCGGCCGGCGCCCGACTGTCCGCGGCCCACACGGCGGACGAATACGCCCAGGCGACCCGGGTGGCCCAGGAGGGCCTCGCCCACATCGCCACGGCACGGGCCGCCCTGGGGAGCGGGCCGGTACTGGCGGACTCGGCGGCGTAGGCCTGGTCGGTGACGGATTCGGGCCGGGAAGCCTCAGGGGCCCAGACGAACAGGTCTTCGGCCGTGGACGCGGTCAGGGACCGGTCGAACCAGAGGGTGAGGGTGTCGAGGTCGGTGCAGGAGGCGATGCGTTCCCGGATGTCCGACCGGCGTGTGGCGCGGGGGCAACTCGACGAGCTCCTGGAGCCGTCGGAGCGACCCGGTGTCACCGTGCGCGTGATCCCGTTCGATGTCGACGGGTTCGCGGGTGCCAGTGCCGCCCTGCTGTACGCGGGTGGACGCGTGCCTGTGCTGGACACCGTGCAGAAGGACACAGTGGAGTGGGCATCACTTGAACCCGCCCCGTCGCGGGATTTCCTCCATCGCCTCGCCAAGGAGTCGTAGCCGTGGTCGAGTGGCAGAAGTCGACCTTCTCAAGCGGCTCGGACGGTTCCTCGTGCGTGGAACTTGCTTATGGCGAAGGTGAGTTGCTGCTCAGAGAGAGCGACGACCCCGCCCGAATACTCCCCGTCACCTCCACGGGTCTCGCCGCCCTCCTCCACCGCGTCGCCCCGCCCGCGGGCGCCCGGGACCACTGAAGCCCCAGGCGCCCATGGCAACGGTGGTTCTACGACAGGGACTTGTACCCGCCCCACCCGCTCGAGAGCTTCGCCCGCGCCCCGAACGACCCCTTGCCGTCACCGCTGTTGCGGTACAGGTTGCCGCTGGTGTCGCGGGAGACGAGGTCGGTCTTGCCGTCTCCGGTGATGTCGCCGACCCCGACGACCGTGTCGTACGAGCTGCCCCACGCGCCGAACAGCTTCACCCGTGCCCCGAACGTGCCGTGGCCGGTGCCGTAGTAGCGGTACAGGTTGTTCGCCTTGTCCTGCGCCAGCAGGTCGCCGACGCCGTCGCCGTTGAGGTCACCGACCCCGACGAGCTTCTTGTACGTCTTCCAGTTGGCGTACAGCTTCACGCGGGCGGCGAGCTTGCCCGCGCTCGTGCCCTTGTAGAGGTAGACGTCCCCGGTGGACGTGTTGCGCGCGATCAGGTCGGGGCGGCCGTCACCGCTGATGTCGCCGGGGGATGTCAGGACGTCGTACTGGTTCCAGCCGCTCGTGCCGAGGGACGTGTACGACGTCGACGGTTTCGCTGCCGTGCCGCAGGCCGGCTTGTAGAGGCGCAGTGCGCCGCTGCTCAGGCGGACCAGGACGTCGTTGCAGCGGTCGCCGCTCAGGTCGCCGAAGGCGATCGGCTTGATGGTCGCCGGCCAGCCCGTGGCGGTGGTCTTCGCGGAGAAACCGCCCTTGCCCGTGCCCTGCTGATACGTCAGCGCGCCCGAGGAGTTGAGGGTGAGGAGGTCGCCCGTGCCGTCCGGAGTCGAAGACGTGCCGGCGAAGTCGTGGGTCACCGCCGCTCCGCCGGTGACCTTGACCTGACCCGTGGCCAGCTTCACCGCCGTGGTCGCGCCCGTCTGGGTGGCGCTCAGAGTCCAGGTCAGGGGGCCGTTGGGGGCGTAACTCCCGGATGTCGTACGGCCGTTCCAGCTCAGCGTGGCCTTGAGGTCGGCGGCCGTGCCGGTCAGGGTGCGGACGGTTCTGCCCGCCCGGTCGGTGACGGTCACCGTGAAGGCGGAGGTGGGTCTGCTGAGCTGCCACGTCGGCGCCCAGGCGCTGCTGGACGTGCTGGTGCCCTTGAGCGCGGCGGTCGCCGGGACGGTGGAGGAGGTGACGGCGAGCGTGGGCCAGGCGGTCCGCGAGCCGTACAGCACGCCGACGCTGCTGCCGGTCCTGTTGCCCGTCCAGACGGCGGTCGCGGCGCCGTCGTCGCCGACGCTGATCCGACCGCGGACGTACGCGGCGGCCGATCCGGGCAGTTGGGTGGCGGTGGTCCAGGTGCCGTCGCTGCGCACCGACTCCATCAGCACGCGCCCGCCGCCGCCCGTCTGGGTCCACAGGGTGTGTACCGTGCCGTCGTCGCCGACGGCGCTGTCGTACTGCTCGGGGACGTACGACGTCGACAGCGTCCGTACGGCCGACCAGGCGCCGGTGTCCGCGTCACGGGTGGCGGTGCGGGTGCTGAAGGTGCTCGTGTAGTCGACCCAGACGAGGGTCACGTCGCCGTCTGGTGCGATCAGCGGTTCCGGGGTGTCGACGAGGTCGTCCGTGGCGGTCACGGACTCCGGCGCGGACCATGTGCCGTCGGTCGCGGCGCGGGTGGCCGTACGGATGGACTCGGACTGGTCCGTGGCGGTGGCCTCGTAGGCGATCGTCACGGACCCGTCGGCGGCGGCCGTTGCCTCGGGATCGCTGATGGACTGGTAGGAGTCCGTCGCGGCGCTCGGCGCGCTCCACTCGGTGGCGCCGGGTGCCTTGGACACCGTACGGACCGAGGCGGACTCGCCCACGGTCTGCTTGTACACGACGACGGTCGTTCCGTCGGGGGTGACCACGACGCTCGGCGCGTAGGCCGCGTCGGCGCCGTCCGTGTCCGTGGTGCTGAGCTGCACAGGGGCCGACCAGGTGCCGTCCGCGCCACGGGTGGCGGCGTGGACCTCGGCCTTCGACGTACTGGCGGCCCTGGTGGCCCAGACCGCGGTGAGCGCCCCGTCGGGCGCCTCGGCGAGGTCGATACCGCCGTCGTACCAGGCCGTGTCGGCGCCGACGAGTTCGGTGGGCGCGGACCAGGCGGAGTGGTCGGCCGCCAGCACGGAACTGACCAGGCGGATGTCGAAGTCCCCCGATTCCGGGGCGGTTTTGTCCGGGAACTCCACCCACAACGCGGTCACCGTGCCGTCGGCGGAGGCGTGCAGCTTGACGCTGCCGGGCTCGGTCGGGGTCGTGGCGAGCAGCGTGGGGGTGCCCCACGTGTCACTGCCGGCCGGTCGTACGGCGGCGTACAGCTTCCGTTCGCTGCTGCTGGTGCTCGCGAACTGGTTCCACACGGCGACGGCGGAGCCGTCGGACGCGGTGACGACATCCAGCACCGAGGCGTCGACGTCGGTGCCGGTGATCTGGGTGGCGCTCGCGGCCCAGGGCGCGACCGGAGCCGCGGCCGCTGAACCGGCGGCCAGGACCGGCAGCAGGGTGCCGCCCGTCAGGGCGAGCGTCACCGAGGAGATCGCGAGCGCCGTCCGGCGCCGCGAAAGGGCGTATCTGCCCACGTGTTCATCCCTCCCCACGGAGGAGGATGCGCCCCCTCCGCACAAGTGTGCGAACTTTACCAGCGCCTTCACGGAGGACGCGGAAGGGAGCAGGAGGGGAGCAGGAGGGGGGCCCGTCTCTCGACGCCTTCAGGATTCATGGGAAATCACAGCCCACTCCCATGCTTCTTACAGTCCTCTTACCTACCGTCCCGGGCATGACGGGAAACGAAACAGCGAACGAGTCGCCGGAACAACCGCGCAGCCAATCCCCCGCGCACAAACGGGACTTGACCCGACGCAAGGTCGTCGTGGCGGGCGGAGCCGCCGTCGCCGCGGTGGGTGTGGGCGGAGGGCTCGCCGCGAGCGCCTTCGCGGACGGGGCGACCTCCCCCCGGTCCCCGAAGAGCACGGCGACCGGTGCCGAGGCGTGCTACACGCTCACCTCGGAGACCACCGAGGGGCCGTACTACATCGACGCCGACAAGATCCGCCAGGACATCACCGAGGACGAGGAGGGCATCCCGCTGACCCTCACCCTCAAGGTGATCGACGCCGAGACCTGTAAGCCGGTCGGGAACGCGGCCGTCGACATCTGGCACTGCAGCGCGCTCGGCATCTACTCCGGCTACGAGGCGATGGGCAGCGGCGGAGCCGGAGGCGGCGGCGCCCCCACCGACGCGCCCTCGGGCACCCCCACGGACACACCGTCCGGCACCCCCACCGGCGAACCCCCGTCCGGCGCCCCCTCCGGCGGAACCGGCGGCGGCCACTCCGAGCCGACCGACGACGAGCGTTATCTGCGCGGGACCTGGAAGACCGACAAGCGCGGCCAGGTCACCTTCAAATCGGTGTTCCCGGGGTGGTACCAGGGCCGTTGCGTCCACATCCACGTCAAGGTGCACGTCGACGGCGAGTGGACGGACGCCGGTTACGAGGGCGGACACACCTGCCACACCGGCCAGTTGTTCTTCGACGAGAAGTCGGTGCTGGCGTCGGCGACGGTCGAGCCGTACTCCACCAACACCACCACCCGCACGACCCTCACCGAGGACACGATCTACCCGCAGAACGGCCACGAGGGCGGCCTGCTCTTCCTCGACTACGGCAAGAAGCGCACCGCCGACATCGCCAAGGGGGTCCGCGCCCACCTCACGATGGCTGTCGCCCCGGACGAGACCCACGACAGCACGGACACCCAGCCGAGCGCGACGGCGTCGGCGTCCGCGTCCTAGCCGGCCGTAACTGTGCTCAGGGTCAAGAAAGTTGGCGGGACGCGGCAACCTTCTTGATCCTGACGGCCACTGAGGAGTCGTAACCCCTCGCCGCACCAAAGGACTCCCCCGTGGCCACGCCTTCCCCCGCCCCTTCCCACCGCCGCTCCCTCCGCAAGCGCCGCACCGTCGTCGTCACCGCTGCCGCAGCCGTCGCAGGCATCGGTGCGGGCTTCCTCGTACTCAATGCGAACGCCGCCGGTACCGGCGTCGACCTGTATCACCAGACCCTCGCGGCCAAGGACGGCTGGGCCTCGTCCGGTGCCGGGACCACCGGAGGGGCGAAGGCCGATGCCGCGCACACCTTCACCGTCAGCACGCGGGCGCAGCTCGTGAAGGCGCTCGGGTCCGCCAGTGACACCACGCCCCGGATCGTCAAGATCAAGGGCACGATCGACGCCAACACCGACGACTCGGGGAAGAAGCTGAGCTGCGCCGACTACGCGGCCGGGACCGGGTATTCGCTGTCCGCCTATCTCAAGGCCTTCGACCCCTCCACCTACGGCCGCTCGAAGCTGCCCTCCGGTACGCAGGAGAAGGCGCGGGCCGCCGCCCAGGCCAAGCAGGGGAAGAACGTCATCTTCCGGGTGCCCGCGAACACGACCGTCGTAGGCGTGCCCGGCACCAACGCCGGGATCACCGGCGGCATGCTGCAGATCCAGGGCGTGGACAACGTCATCGTCCGCAACCTGACCTTCGCCGCCACCCAGGACTGCTTCCCGCAGTGGGACCCGACGGACGGGGACAGCGGGAACTGGAACTCGCAGTACGACGCCGTGACGCTGCGCGGTGCCACGCATGTCTGGGCCGACCACAACACGTTCACCGACGCGCCGGGGCTCGACACCTCCGACCCGACGTACTACGGGCGCCAGTACCAGATCCACGACGGCGACCTCGACATCACCAAGGGCTCGGACCTGGTGACCGTCGAGCGCAACCAGTTCACCAACCACGACAAGACGATGCTGATCGGCAGCAGCGACACCGACAGCGTCGGCAAGCTGCGCGTCTCCATCCACCACAACGTGTGGAAGGGCATCGTGCAGCGCGCGCCGCTGGCCCGGATCGGGCAGATCCACATCTACAACAACTACTACGACACGACGAACCTCAACGGGTACGTGCTCCAGTACAGCGTCAACTCGCGGGCCAAGGCCCAGGTCGTCGCCGAGGACAACTACTGGAAGATTCCCGCGAGTCAGAAGGTCGGCAAGCTGTTCAGCGGTGACGGCACCGGGTCCATCGCCGGCGGCGGCAACCTCGTCAACGGCACCGCCACCGACCTCGTCGCCGCCTACAACGCCGCCAACTCCAAGAAGCTGAAGACCACCGTGAACTGGACCCCGACCCTCACGGCCGGCCTGGAGACCTCCGCCAAGAACCTCCCGACGGAGCTGGCCACCACGACCGGGGCCGGGGTGCTCAAGTAGCGGTCGCGCTCTGGAGCCGCAACTACCTTGCTGGTGCGGGGAAGTTGCGGCTCAGCTGTCGTACGTGCCGTCCCAGGGCGGTCCGAACGCGTGCCGGTCCGGGTACAGCTCGGCCCAGCCGCCGTCCTCGTCCTCCTCGACCACGAGGCCGAACAGGACGCCGTCGACGGTGCGTTGGAAGGGCCGGACGGCGATGTCGGTGTAGCTGCGGCGGGGGAGGGCGCGCAGCAGTTTCGCCAGGTGGATGCGGGCCTGGGAGAGGACGGAGTCGTCGCCGTGCGGGGCGCGCTGCTGCTCGGCCCAGGTGCCGGCGCACCAGATCTCCGAGTCGCGGTAGCGGCCCGCGGCGTCGAAGGTGTGGAGCACCGTGTAGAGACGTTTCTGCTCTTCCCAGCCGTCGGCGGGACGGAAACCCTGGGGGAACGCGTAGGTGACCGACGCCAGGAACTGACCCTCCGCGTAGCGGCCGACGGCCCCGCTGCGCTGATTCGGGTCGTAGGCGATCGGGATGACCTCGGGGACTGCCATGGCGGCACCTTACGGGTTGGCGCGAACACGTCTACGTCGGGGTCCGTCACCGAGCCCGCATGACCTCGCTGAGTTGACCCGGGGTCAATGGTGGCACCGCGAGGGGACGCGCCGCACCAGCCCGCAGACCGTCGAGGAAGAACCCCAGGCAGCGGCGCCAGGCGTCGGGTGCCGTCGCCATCGACTCGCGGATCACCTGGGACATCGCCCAGATCAGGGTGACCAGGTCCTCCGGCTCGAAATCGGGGCGCAACTGCCCGCTGTCCCGGGCCCGTTCGATGATCTGCTCCGCGCGCCGGAAGCCCCGGTGACAGGCCTGTTCGACCTCCCCCGCCGCCCGGAACCGCTGCGCCAGCGCGTCGTTGAGGCCGTGGTCCTCGGCCTGCAGCGCGAAGAGTCCCTCCAGGTACCCGACGAACCCGTCCCAGGGGTCCGGGGCCGCCAGCGCCGAGTCGACGATCCGCTCCAGCGCGGCCAGCCGCTCCGGGAAGATCGCGTCCCAGAACGCCTCCCGGGTCGGGAAGTGGTTGTACAGCGTGCCGATGCTGACCCCGGCCCGCCGGGCGATCTCCTCCAGCGGCGCGTCCAGCCCGCGCTCGCCGAACACCTCGGTGGCGGCCACGAGCAGCTTGTCGCGGTTGCGCGCGGCGTCGGCCCGCAGGGGCTTGGGGGTGGGGGCGGGCTGGTGCATGACGCCATCATACGGAACTTGAGATGAGCCTCAGGTTCCGTGCTACGGTCGGAGACGTAAGTTGAGGTGAACCTCAAGTTAGCCGTGTCCGTGAATTCGCCCCGGAAGGCTCCGCCATGCCCGCATCCGCATCGCAACAGCCGAGGATCGCCGTCGTCCTCGGGGTCGGCCCCGGCCTCGGCATGTCCGTCGCCCACCGCTTCGGCCGCGAGGGATACACCGTGGTGCTCGTGTCCCGCAGCGACGTCCGGCACGCCGGCTATGTCGCGCAGCTGACGGCGGCGGGGGTCGAAGCGCGGTCCTACGTCGCCGACGTGCGCGACGCCAAACAGCTCGGCTCCGTTCTCGACACCGTCGCCGAGCGCTACGGCCGTATCGACCTCGTCTACTACGGGCCGGGCGCCCTCGACCTCGACAAGAGCCGCCCCGAGCCGATCACCGAGACCGCCTCCGCCGACGTCCAGGAGGCGATGAGCTGGATGTATCCGGCCGTCGACGTGGTGGGCAAGGTGCTGCCCGGCATGGTCGAACGGGGCGCCGGTGCCTTCGTGTTCGCGGGCGGGCTCAGCGCCGTGGTGCCGATGCCCACCCTCGGCGCGCTCGCCGTCTCGGCCGCCGCCCTGCGCAACTACGCCCTGACCCTCAACGCCGCGCTCGCCGACACCGGGGTCTACGCCGGGAACCTCGTCATCGGCGGACTCATCGAGCGCGGTGACATCCACCGGCTGATCACCTCGAACCCCGAGCAGTTCGGGAACGTCGGCGACCGCACCCTCGACCCGGACGAAATCGCCGACGGCGCCTGGGAGTTGGTGGCGCGCCGGGACCGGGCCGAGGACACGTTCAGCGTGTTCGGCTAAGCCTTCGAGGAGTCCTCCGTACGGTCCTCGAGGCGCGGGAAGAGAACCGCGCCCTTCGTCACCGGGGAGCCGGGCGGAAGCGCACCCCAGGCCGAGGCGTCCCGGATCCGCTGGCCGGACAGCGGACCCAGGGTCGCCGCCGCGCCCAGGGAGTCCCACAGCCGCTCCGACGTCTCCGGCATGACCGGTGCGAGGAGGATCGCGATCGCGCGGAGGGAGTCGGCCGCCGTGCAGAGGATCGTCGCCAGACGGGCGCGGGCCCCGGGGGAGTCGGACTTGGCGACCTTCCAGGGTTCCTGGTCGGTCAGATAGCCGTTGACCTGCCGGACGAAGTCGAAGACGGCCAGGATGCCGCCCTGGAAGTCGAGTTGGTCGCCGATACGGCGGTCCGCCTCCGAAGTCGCCGTCAGCAGGCCCGACTTGAGCGCGCGCTCGGCCTCGGTCTCCTCCCCCGGCGCGGGCAGCACGCCGTCGAAGTACCTGGCCGTCATCGCGGTCACCCGGGACGCCAGGTTGCCGTAACCGTTGGCGAGTTCGCTGGTGTAGCGGGCGGTGAAGTCCTCCCAGGAGAAGGAGCCGTCCTGGCCGAAGGCGATCGCGCGCAGGAAGTACCAGCGGTAGGCGTCCACGCCGAAGTGCGCGGTCAGGGACTGCGGGCTGATGCCGGTCAGGTTCGACTTGGACATCTTCTCGCCGCCGACCAGCAGCCAGCCGTTGGCGGCGATCCGGCCCGGCAGCGGCAGGCCGTTGGCCATGAGCATCGCCGGCCAGATCACGGCGTGGAAGCGGAGGATGTCCTTGCCGACCAGATGGACGTCGGCGGGGAAGGTCGCCGCGAACTTCGCCGGGTTCGAGCCGTAGCCCACCGCCGTCGCGTAGTTGAGGAGCGCGTCGACCCAGACGTAGATGACATGTGACGCGTCCCAGGGGACCTTGACGCCCCAGTCGAAGGTCGAGCGGGAGATCGACAGATCCTGGAGGCCCTGGCGGACGAAGTTCACCACCTCGTTGCGGGCCGAGGCGGGCTGGACGAAGTCCGGGTGGGCTTCGTAGTGGGCGAGGAGCCGGTCGCCGTACTCGCTCAGCCTGAAGAAGTAGTTCTCCTCCTTGAGGAGTTCCACCGGCCGGCGGTGGATGGCGCACAACAGGGTGCCGTCCTCCGCCTCGATCAGCTCGCCGGGGAGCTTGTACTCCTCGCAGTAGACGCAGTACGGGCCCTCGTAACCGCCCTTGTAGATCTCGCCCTTGTCGTGCAGATCCTGCACGAACTCCTGGACGCGGTCGGTGTGCCGGCGTTCGGTGGTGCGGATGAAGTCGTCGTTGGAGATGGCGAGATGGTCCCAGAGCGGCTTCCAGGACTCCTCCACCAGACGGTCCGCCCACTCCTGCGGGGGCACGCCGTTCGCCTCCGCCGTGCGCAGGATCTTCTGGCCGTGCTCGTCCGTGCCGGTGAGGAACCAGACGTCCTCACCGCGCCGGCGGTGCCAGCGGGCGAGGACGTCGGCGGCGACGGTGGTGGAGGCGTGGCCGAGGTGCGGGGCGTCGTTGACGTAGTAGATGGGCGTGGTGACGTAGTAGTACGTCACCGGGTCACCCCTGGTCTCCGCCGAACCGCTCCTTGTACGTCTCCAGGTCTTCCTCCGTGAGCTTCGCGAAGAGCACGGGGGGGACGGTGAAGGGGGTGCCTGCGGGGACCGTGGTGAGGGACTTCGCCTCGTCCGACGACACCCAGGTGGCCGTGTCGTCCTTCAGCGCGAACGCCGCGCGCATCGCCGCCGAGGAGGCCGGGATGAACGGCTCCGAGACCACCGCGTAGAGGTGGATCAGGTTCATCGCCGTGCGCAGGGTGAGGGCCGCGGCCTCGGGGTCGGTCTTGATCTCCAGCCAGGGGGCCTTCTCCTCCAGGTAGGAGTTGCCCGCCGACCACAGGGCGCGCAGCGCCGCCGCGGCCTTGCGGAACTGGAGGGCCTCCATCTGGGTCTCGTACTCGGCGAGGAGGTCGGCGATCTGTTCGCCGAGCTTCGCCTCCGCCGGGCCCGCCTCCGCGCCCGCCGGGACCTCGTCGCCGAAGCGCTTCTTCGAGAAGGACAGGACGCGGTTCACGAAGTTGCCGAGGGTGTCCGCCAGGTCCTTGTTCACCGTGGCGGTGAAGTGCTCCCACGTGAAGGACGAGTCGTCGGACTCGGGGGCGTTGGCGATCAGGAAGTAGCGCCAGTAGTCGGCCGGGAGGATGCTCAGGGCCTGGTCGGTGAAGACGCCCCGCTTCTGGGACGTGGAGAACTTCCCGCCGTAGTACGTCAGCCAGTTGAAGGCCTTGACGTAGTCGACCTTCTTCCACGGCTCGCGGATGCCCAGCTCGGTGGCCGGGAACATCACCGTGTGGAACGGGACGTTGTCCTTCGCCATGAACTCCGTGTAGCGGACGGGGTTCTCGCCCGCGTCGGACTCGTACCACCAGGACTTCCAGTCGCGGTTCTCCGGGTCGAGGTCCGACCACTCCTTCGTCGCGCCGATGTACTCGATCGGGGCGTCGAACCAGACGTAGAAGACCTTGCCCTCGGCCGCCAGCTCCGGCCAGGTGTCGGCGGGGACCGGGACGCCCCAGTCCAGGTCGCGGGTGATCGCGCGGTCGTGCAGGCCCTCGGTGAGCCACTTGCGGGCGATGGAGGAGGCGAGCTGCGGCCACTCCTCCTCGTGGGCGGCGACCCACTCCTCGACCTCGTGCTGGAGCTTCGACTGGAGGAGGAAGAGGTGCTTGGTCTCGCGCACCTCCAGGTCCGTCGAGCCCGAGATCGCCGAGCGCGGGTTGATCAGGTCGGTCGGGTCGAGCACGCGGGTGCAGTTCTCGCACTGGTCGCCGCGGGCCTTGTCGTAGCCGCAGTGGGGGCAGGTGCCCTCGACATAGCGGTCCGGGAGGAAACGGCCGTCCGTGGGCGAGTACACCTGGCGGATCGCGCGCTCTTCGATGAAGCCGTTCTCGTTCAGGCGGCGGGCGAAGTGCTGGGTGATCTCGCGGTTCTGCGGGGAGGAGCTGCGGCCGAAGTAGTCGAAGGCCAGCGCGAAGCCGTCGTAGACCGCCTTCTGCGCGTCGTGCGCCTGCGCGCAGAACTCCGCCACCGGGAGGCCCTGCTCCTTCGCGGCCAGCTCGGCCGGGGTGCCGTGTTCGTCCGTCGCGCAGATGTACAGCACGTCGTGGCCGCGCTGGCGGAGGTACCGGGAGTAGACGTCCGCCGGGAGCATGGACCCCACCATGTTGCCCAGGTGCTTGATCCCGTTGATGTACGGAAGGGCGCTGGTGATGAGGTGTCGAGCCATCGGGGGGCTGCTCCCAGGTCGGTGTGTTGCTGTTGTTGCGAACCTTGAAATCGTAGCCGACACGGGTGTGCCGCCCGCCTCCCGTTTTACGGGGTGGGAAGCGGGCGGCACGGGGGTTCTTCTAGGTGGTGCTGCTACGGGCGCCAGTCGATCAGTACGCCGTCGTAGAGCTCCGCGTCCGTGAGCTCCAGGGGGGTCGGGCCCGCGTGGAAGAAGGCCGTGTTGTCGGTCTTCAGCTTGCGGAGGTAGTCGAAGGCCTTGTTGTCGTGGTCGCCGAACGCGACGAACGAGAAGAAGACCGAGGCGTGCGACTTCGCGGCGTCCGTGAGGGACTGGGTCGCCGGGGTCTTCGCGTCCGGGGCGCCGTCCGTCTGGAAGACGACGAGGGCGGGGGTGCCGGGGGTCGCGTTCGCGTCGTAGTGCGCGAGTACGGCTTCTACGGCGGCGTGGTAGCTGGTACGGCCCATGCGGCCGAGGCCGGCGTGGGCCTCGTCGACGGCGTTGTCGGGGGAGGTGGGCGTCAGGTCCGTGGTGCCGTCCACTTCGGTGGAGAAGAAGACGACGTGGACGGAGGGGGTGGGGTCCGGGTCCAGGTGGGTCGCGAGGGCGAGGGTCTGGTCGGCGAGGGCCTGTGCGGAACCGTCCTTGTAGTACGCGCGCATGCTCGCGGAGCGGTCGAGGACGAGGTAGGTCTTCGCTCGGGTACCGGTGAGGGTGGCTTTGGCGAGTGCGACGGCGGCGGAGTCCCCGCCCACGGCCTCGGCTACGCCCTCGGCCTCGATAGTTTCCCCACCCGCACCGCCCGTGACGGATTCGTTGTCGGGTGCGGGTGGCCCCTGTGGGGCGGACTCGCCGTCGGCGGCCGCGGCGAGCGCGAGCGCGGGGGCGGGCTCGGTGACCGGGGCGGGTTCAGCGACGGTTTCGGCGGCGGGCTCCGGCTGGGGCTCCGCCTCCGGCGCGACCTCTTCGGCGACCGGCTCAGCCGCGGGCGCGGCTTCCGCCTCCGCCGGCTCCGGCTCGGCTTCCGCTTCCGGGGCGACCTCGGCGACCGGCTCGGCCTCGGGGGCGGCGGCTTCCGCGACGGGCTCGGCCTCGGGCTCGGGGGCGGCGGCTTCCGCGACCGGCTCCGCCTCGGGCGCGGGGTCCACGGCGGGCGCGGTTTCCGTGACGGGCTCGGTAGCGGGCTCCGGCGTCACCTCGGCCGTGGCCTCGGCTTCCGCCTCGGGTGCGGTCTCCGCGACGGGCTCCGCCTCGGGCTTGGTGTCTACGACGGGCTCGGCCGCAGGCTCGGTGACCAGTTCCGGCGTCACCTCGGCCGTAGCCTCGGCCTCCGCCTCGGGTGCGGTCTCCGCGACCGGCTCCGCCTCAGGCTCGGTGACGGGCTCCGTTTCAGGGGCCGCCTCGGCAGTAGGCTCAGCTTCCTCTGTCGTCGCCTCGACGACTGCCTCGGTGACCGGCTCCACCTCGGGCTCGACGACCGCCTCGGGCGCAGCTTCCGCGGCGGTCTCCGCGACCGGCTCGGACTCGGGCTCCGCCGCCACCTCAGCCGCAGCCGCAGCCTCGGCTTCTTCCGCCACCGGCTCTGCGGCTGCTTCTGCCTCGGGGGCCGCCTCGACCACAGGCGCAGCCTCCGCGACCGGCTCGGTCACCGTCTCCGTGACCGGCTCGACCACAGGCGCAGCCTCGACCGTCGGCTCAACCGCAGCCTCAACCGTCGATGCAACCTCAACCTCGGCCTCAACCTCAGCCGTCGCCGCACCCCCAGTGCCCTCCGTACCCTCTGTCCCTTCCGTCGACGTCGCCGGCTTCGGGACCGTCACGTTGTCGAAGGCCAGGGCCACGAGTTCGTGTTCGTCGTCCTCCAGGGTGGAGGACGGGCGGGGTTCCGGGACCTGGGCGACTGCCGTGGGGGCCGGGGTGGTGAGGTCGGGTTCCGGGGACGGGGACGGGACCTTGGCGTCCGGTTCCCGCGTGGTCTGCTGCTCTTGCGAAGGAGTGCGTTCCGCACTCTCTGCTTCCGCGGCACGCTCCTTGCGTGACCTGCCGAACGCATTCCGCAGGAGAGTGAGAATGCCCATGTGCGCAACCCTTCGCGTGAGTTGAAGCCGTCAATCCCTGGCCAGGACGGACACGTAAGGTTAGCGGCCTCGGACGGCGATCTTAGGCAGGGGCGACGCGCGTGGGACGCCATCTGTCAACACCCCCTGTTTCAGCCACCACTTCGCTCACCCGTTCACCTGCCACTTCACCGACCGACGGGCACTGTCAGTGGGTCGCCCTACCGTGCCTTCCATGACACACGTGACGCACCGCACGTACAGCACCCACTGGATCCACGGCCCGCTCGCCGGTCCTGAGGATGTCAACGTCGTCTTCTTCCGGGGGATGTCGTTGGACGCGCTCACGCGCGGGCTTCTCTCCATACGGCGCATCCCGCTCGCCTACGCCAAGGGTGCCGAAGGCGAATGGGGGCTGGTCATGCATGACATGTTCGGCTGGGACGAGGACGACTACGACCGCCCCGACTACCGGCCGTTGTGCGAAGACGGCGGTGAACTCGCCGTCTTCACCACGGAACCCTGCGTCGCCAAGGCCCACGGCCCCGACTTCGAATACCTTCGCAACGGCCGCTTCGTCTGCGGGTTCAGCTTCGAGAACCTGTCCGGTGGTGTCGGGGAACAGCCCGATCTGCTGGCGCCCGCTCTCACCGCCGCGCGGTTCATCGGGCCGCACGCGGAGTACGACCGGGAGTACAGGGAGGAACGGACCGTCCAGACGATCTCGGCCTTCTTCTCCCTGCCCGATCCCGACTTCTCCCTGACCTGAGCTGACCTGAGCTGACCTGAGCTGGCCTGGCCTGACTGGACCTGATGACCGGGCCTGATGACCGGGCCCGACCGGCCCCGAACTCGGCGCAGCGCTCAGTGCGGTGAGGCGATCGCCCGTGCCGCCGCGACCTCCTGCCGGAGCGGTTCCAGCACACTGCCCGCCGGCCCCGTCAGATCCGTACGGACCTCCACCAGCACCTCCGACTCGCGGACGCCCTCCGCCAACTCCCGCAGCTGGAGCGCCACTTGGGTCACCTCCGCCGCGGATGGCGGCGGCGCCCCGTGTTTCACCCGGACCCTCGCCGCCGTCGTCGCGTCGACGATCCGTTCCACGGCGACGACGAGGGGGAGCCAGCCGGCGGCGAGGCGGCCGGTGGGCGGGGGTGCTCAGCTGTTGGCTCTTAAGGTCGTTTGAGTGAGTTTTAGAGTGTTCAAGCGATGTTACGATCTTGCCTATGAACCTTACGGAGTGGGCGGAAGCGAACGGTGTGCATCGGCAGACCGCGTATCGCTGGTTCCGTGAGGGCACATTGCCGGTCCCTGCTGAGCGGGTCGGGCCGCGCACGATCCTGGTCAACATCGAGGCGAACTCCTCACCAGCCGCGACGGGTGGTGTTGGTTTGTACGCCCGTGTCTCCTCCCACGATCAGAAGGCGGACCTGGAACGGCAGACCGCCAGGCTTGCCCTGTGGGCAGCGAAGGCCGGGCATCGGGTGGTGCGGATCGAGTCCGAGGTCGCCTCCGGCATGAACGGCGCTCGTGCGAAGGCGCGTCGTTTGCTGGCCGACCCGGACGTGACCACTGTCGTGGTGGAGCACAAGGACCGGCTTGGGCGGATGAACGTCGAACTGGTCGAGGCCGCTCTCGCCGCGACCGGGCGTCGTCTGGTCGTCCTCGACGACGGTGAGGTCGATGACGACCTGGTGCGCGACATGGTTGAGGTCCTGACCTCGTTCTGCGCCCGTCTGTACGGCCGTCGCTCTGCGAAGAATCGCGCCCAGAAGGCTCTTCAGGCGGCAGCCGATGGGTGAGCCGAAGAAGAAGCAGTTCCGGACCATCGACGTGCCGTTCGTCGCCCTCGGGCCGTCCGGTGTGGCGATACGCGACCGGCTCAAGCACCTCACCACCGCGGACGAGAAGGTACTGCGCCTGGTCGGTGAGCACCTCGGGCACCTCGCGTCGCTGGACCTCAAGGCCCGCTGCGCGGACGCGGGCGACCACAGCGCGGACACGTGGGCGGCCCGCAAGAGGAGCCTGACCGCAGACTCGTCGTCCCGCTGGGCCGGGGCGATCACGAAGGCCACACACGATCAATGGGCGCTCTCCCGGCGTTGCCAGCTCGCCCACATCCAGAGCCTTGAGACCGGTGTCCGCACCTTGATGCATCGGCTGTCCCTCCCGCTCGGAGAGAAGGGCACCAAGAAGGCGGCGGGCGGCTACCGCTCGAAGAGCGAGTGGTTCCAAAAGGCCCGGCGCCTGCATGTGCTGGAGCACCGTCTCGACGTCGCCCGCGCCGAGCGTGAGGACGGCATCGTGCACGTCGTGCGCGGCGGCCGGAAGCTTCTCAACAACCGGCACAACCTCGAAGCCGCCCAGCTCACCGAGGAGCAGTGGCGAGAACGCTGGGAAGCCGAACGCTGGTTCCTCGCCGCCGATGGCGAATCCGGCAAGAGGTTCGGCAACGAGACGATCCGCGTCGCCCCGGACGGCGAGGTCAGTATCAAGCTGCCCGCACCGCTCGCGGATCTGGCCAACAGCAGGCATGGCCGGTACATCCTCACCTCGAAGGTGGCGTTCGCGCACCGGGGCCAGGAGTGGGCCGACCGCATCACCGGTAACCGGGCTGTCGCCTACCGCATCCACCACGACGTGCGGCGCGGGCGCTGGTACCTCACCGCGTCCTGGCAGCGCACTCTTGTCAAGACCATCCCGCTCGATACGGCACGGGCCAGGGGCATGATCGGCGTCGATACCAATGCCGATCACTTCGCCGCCTACCAGCTCGACGTGCATGGCAACCCGGTCGGCGACCCGCGCCGCTTCTTCTACGATCTGGCGGGCACCGCCGATCACCGTGACGCGCAGATCCGGCACGCCATCACCCAAGTGCTGCACTGGGCCAAGGACTGCAATGTCGCCGCCATCGCGATCGAAGACCTGGACTTCACCGCCGAGAAGACCCGCGAAAAGCACGGGCGGCGGAAGAGATTCCGCCGGCTCATCTCCAGCATCCCCACCGGCAGGCTCAAGGCACGGCTCGTCTCGATGGCCGCCGAGCAGGGCTTGGCGGTCGTCGCGGTCGATCCGGCCTACACCTCCCAGTGGGGAGGCCAGCACTGGCAGAAGCCGCTGGTCACCCCAGGACGCAAGATGACCCGTCACGATGCCGCCGGCATCGCGATCGGGCGACGCGCCCTCGGGCACCCGATCCGGCGACGGACGGCACCGCCCCCACACGACCAGAGTGATCGTGTGGGGCATCGGACCGTCCAGGCCGGAACAGATGCACGAGGGCGTGAGGGAACCCGCCCACCCGTCACGGAGCGTGCACACGATGCACGTGCCCGAACGGAGACACAACAAGGAACGCGGGCAACCAGTGCATCCAAAACCGTTCGGGATGCGCGCAGTGTCAGGCAGTGGGTCCAAGACTCACTCCTGCCCACTGACTAGGAACGGTTGGAGGTTCCTCATCAGCCAGCAGCCCCCCACGTTATTCGTGCTGGTGGAGCGCGACGTCCACCAGCAGCGCGCGGTGGTCGGTGCCGGCGAGGTCGAGGAAGCGGGCGCTGTTCGCGGAGAAGTCCGGGGAGAGCAGGACGTGGTCGATCTGGGTGCCGAAGGTGGGGAGCAGGCGCTCGGGCCAGCTGGGGGTGCGGGGGTGTCCGGCGAGGCGGGCCGCGTCGCGCAGGCCGGTGTCGAGGATGCGGCGGAACGCGGCATGGTCCTGGGAGGAGTTGAAGTCTCCGGCGAGGACGGTGGGGGTGGTGGGGTCGGTCGCGGCGAAGGTGCGCAGCCTGCCCAACTCGCGGCGCCACAGGCCGACCTGCCTCGGCAACGGGGGCATGGGGTGGGCGAGTTGGAGGCGGACGGCATGGCCGTCCACGTCCGCCACCGCGCCGGGCATGCCCATCGTGCCGGTGACGCCCTTCGTGCCCTGGAGGGGGAAGCGGCTGATGATGATCGAGCCGTGCGAGCCGGCCGCCACCACGGCCTGGCGGTAGGGGAGTTGGGTGCCGAAGTCCCGGCGCAGGGTGGCCTGGCAGGTGTACTCGCACTCCTCCACGAACACCACGTCCGGTCGCTCCCGCCGGATCACCGGCACCAGGGCGCCGGTCCCCCGCCCGAACTCGACGTTCGAGGTCAGCACCCGGAACTCGGCGATCGCTGGCCCGCCCGGCTCACCGCTCTTCCCGTACGGCTCGATGAACCACGCCAGCAGTCCGAGCAGCGCCACTCCCCACACCAGCCCGAGCCGCCACCGGGCGAGCAGGGAGAAGAGGAGCCCGAGGCCGGTCGGAGCCAGCAACCACGGGAAGAAGGCGAGGAGTTGGGGGACGGGCGTGATCGCGTCGGTGTCGGCCGTGCGGCAGCCGACGACCACGCTCACGGCGGTGAACAGCAGGCCCGCGCACCAGACCGTGAAGTGGCGGCCCCGGTGGCGTTCGGGCACGAAGTCGGCGGCGGTCCACTCGGAGGTCACGGTGCCCACGTGATGACCTTCCGCCGGTGGACGCAGATGCCGGATGCCCGAATCATCCCACGTGTGCTGTGAACTCCCCTGGGAATCAGGAATCTCGGGGCGGTCCTCCAGGAGTCACGCCTGGGCCCGCGTCGCCTGCTGCGCCCGGTCCGCCGCGGTCGCCGCGGGCGCTCTCCGGCGTCGTACGAACTCCCGTGCCGGGCGCAGGTATCGGGTGAGCCAGGCCGTCGCGGCGACCGTGAGGCCGAGGCCGAGGAGCAGCCAGGCGACCGTGCGCAGGGTCGAGGTGAGGGCGTCGTAGATCGCGCCGCCCGCCGCCTGGGAGACCTCGGCGGGGAGGTCGGAGACCGTGAGCTGGCGGCCGATCGCGAGGGCGAGACCGAGCAGTGCGCCGCCGAGGGCCGTGCCGAGCGCGGTCGCGGTGATCGCGCGGCGGCGGCGTACGGCGACGGCGATGCCGGTGACCGCGAAGACGGCGGCGGTGACGGGGAGCCAGAAGCCGGCGACCTCGAGCACGTGGAACTCCTCCCGGAGCGGGCCCAGTTCACCGGCCGGGAGGACCGCGACCTCGGTGTGCTGGACGGGGATGCGGTCCGCCAACGGCACGTGCTCGTGGGCGAGTCGGTGCTTGACGTGGGCGGCGACCGGAGCGAGGTCGACGGTGACGGCGCCGCTGCCGTCCTCGTCGCGCAGGGCGTGCAGGACGGCGTCGTGGGTGGCCCGGTTGCTCTCGTCCCAGGCCAGCCGGAAGGCCTCGGTCTTGGTGAAGGAGCGCACCGCGTCGTGCACGAAGGGGGCCATCGTGCCGCGCATCCCGCCCACCGTGCCGCGCATGCCCTCCACATGGATCCCGCGCATGATGCCCGCGCCGACGGTGTCCGCGACGACGTCCCGTACGGCCGGGTCGGCGGCCAGCGGTGCCATCGCCGTGACGTAGCGGCCGGAGTCGGTCAGCCCGTACGCCGCCCAGGCCGCCAGCGCGCCGAAGGGCGTCAGGAAGCAGGAGAGGGCGACGAGTACGGCCGACAGGGCGCTCCGGAGTCGTGGGGGCACCTCCCCAGGACACGGGCGGGGCGTGCGGGGCGCGAGCCGGGTGCCGGTATTTGGCTGCATTCGGGTGCGATGTCAAGCCGAACGGGTGCCCTGGCCTCGGAACCCTTGGCGGAACTGGCCGTTCCGCTCTCGGGTGGAGGGTTGACCCGAACGGGTGTTTCCTGGAACCGGGGAGAAGGAGGCCGAACATGCGCACCACTCCGGCCCTGCGGACTCTGGCCGCGGCCCTGCTGACCGGTGGCACACTCGCCGTCGCGGCGGCGGGCACCACGGCGGCGGCAGCACCGACCACGTACGCCGAAGGACATGGCGGTGGTGGCGGTGGCGGCAGTCCGATCTGGGGCACGATCGTCTCCCGCACGGATCTGAACGTGCGGCAGTCACCCACCACGCGTTCCCCCGCCGTCGACACGCTCTCACCGGGCAGTCAGGACCGCGTCCAATGCGTGGTCAGGGGACAGAGCGTCAACGGGAACTCCGACTGGTACTGGCTCGCCGGAGCACAGGGCTGGGCCAGCGCCGCGTTCGTCGACACCGGCGGCCAGTGGGTGCCGTCCTGCTCGGACCCGTGTCCGGGCTGGAAGGACGGCAGCAGCAACTCCGGCAACTCGAACTGGAACAACGACCCCAACTGGAGCGACAACTCCAACTCGTGGAGCACCTCGGCCTCCGGGTCGTGGAGCGTCTCGGGCTCGTGGAGCTGGAGCGCCTCCGGGTCCTCGAACGGCGGCGGCATCTGGAACTGGGCGCCGTAGCAGTCGTAGAAAGCGGGCAAGTCGTGGGCCCCGGAACCGAGTTGGTGCCGGGGCCCACAGCTGTGCGCGGTCCGTCCGGGTCAGCGGATGCGGTTGCCCTCCCCGTCCTCGCGCGTGTAGTAGCGGTAGAAGAACACCAGGAACACGCCCGCCGTGGTGGCGAGGCCGATCGCCGCGGACCGCAGCACGCTCTCGCCGGTCTGGCTGTAGAGGAAGCCGAGCGCGGCGCCCGCGAAGCCGGACTTCACCAGCGAGTGCAGTTCGCGCTTGAGGAGCGGGGCGAACCGGGCCACCGCCAGGCACAGCACGATGAACGCCAGCGCCGTCACGAAGCCGAACAGGATGTTCCAGCCCGTGATGGGACCGCCGCTGCGACGGTTGGCCGCCGCCCAGTAGCCGTAGACGAGCCCCAGGACGACCGGGATCGCGACCTTCGCCACGCGGTGGACGCGGGCGTCGAAGATGTCGGGCAGCCCGCTCGGGGCGGTGAATCCGCCGGAGCCGGGTGTGGGTGCCGCATGAGCCATGAGAGCACTCCTCTCTCTCGCCCCCGTCTACCAATGCACACCCCGGGGGAGGCGGTGGCAAGTCGGGGTGCGGGCACGGTTGCCCCATGTTTCGCTGGGGCGCATGAAGCTCGTACTCTTCGGCGCCACCGGCATGGTCGGCAGCCGGATCGCCACCGAGGCCTCGGCCCGCGGACACCAGGTGCTGGCGGTCAGCCGTTCCGGCCAGTCGCCGGTTCCCGGGGTCACCGCGACGGCGGCCGACGCGGCGGACGCGGCGAAGGTCGCGGACCTCGCGCGCGGCGCCGACGCCGTCGCCTCGGCCTGTGTACCGCCCCGGGACGGGAGCGACCCGCGCGGGCCCTTCCTCGCCCTCAACGAGGGGCTCGTCGCGGGCGTCCGCGCGGCCGGTGTCGGGCGGCTCCTGGTGGTCGGCGGCGCCGGCGGCCTGGAGGTCGCCCCCGGCCAGGCCCTCAGCGACCAGCCCGGCTTCCCCGAGGCCTACCTCCCCGAAGCCCTCGCCCACCGCGACGCGCTCGCCTACTACCGCACCCTCGACGACCCCGACTGGACCTACGTCTCCCCCGCCGCCGAGATCGCCCCCGGCAAGCGCACCGGCCGCTTCCGCGTCGGCGGCGACGCGTTCATGACCGACGACCAGGGCCGCAGTTTCGTCAGCGCCGAGGACTACGCGGTCGCCTTCGTCGACGAACTCGAACAGCACGCCCACCCGCGCACCCGGATGTCGGTCGCGTACTGACGGCCGTGAGCGGCCGTGGACTCATACCGGTGCGCTCCGGGTCCGGGGCCGGGTCCGGCTCGGGCTCCGGCGACAGCGACGCCCTACGGCGGCAGCAGCTGCTGCGGGTGCGCGGGCGGAGCGTCGCCTGGCTGCCGCCGCTGCTCGTGCTCGTCACCATCCTGCTGGTCGACTGGTACACCGGCGGCGAGTTCCGGACCGTCTCCTGGATCGTGCTCGTGCCCGGAATCGCCGCCGCGATCTGCGGGGTGTGGGGCACGGCCGTGTTCGCCGCGCTCTGCACGGCCACCTACGCGGTCGCCGACCACGCCTGGCCGCGCCAGTACCAGACCGGCCTGCCCGACTTCATCCTCGTCGGCATGGGCGGTGTCCTCGCCGTGCTGGCCTGCGTGGTCCGGGTCCGCGGCGAACGCCGCATGCTGCACATGCGGGACGTCGCCGAGACCACCCGCCGCACCCTGCTGCGCCCGCTGCCGCCCGGCTTCGGCGGCCTCGACCACGCGGCCGTCTACCTCGCCGCGGACGCCGTCGCCCGCGTCGGCGGCGACTTCTACGACATCCAGCCCGGCCTGCACGGCACCCGTGCCCTCGTCGGCGACGTCCAGGGCAAGGGGCTCGGCGCGGTGGAGGCGGCGGCAGCGCTGCTCGGCACGTTCCGCGAGACCGGCTACCACGAGACGGACCTCGCGACCGTCGCCGCCCGGCTCGATGTCCGGATGCTGCGCCACGGCCGGCATCTCGCCGCCCTCGGCCGCGAGGACGTCGACCGTTTCGCCACGGCCGTCCTGCTGAGCTTTCCCGCCGGCGACCCGGGCACGGTCGAGGTCGTCAACTTCGGGCACGAACCCCCGCTGGTGGTCGGCCCGTTCGGCGTACGGTCGCTGCCGCCGGGGCACGGACTCCCGCTGGGGCTGGGCGAGTTGGCCGGCCTGGAGGGACCGCCGCCGACCCTCCGCATCACCCTCGCCCCCGGCGAGACCCTCCTCATCGTCACCGACGGAGTCACCGAGGCCCGCGACGGCGCAGGCGCGTTCTACCCCCTCAAGGACGACGTCATCGAGGGCGTCCACCTCGACCCGGGCACCGCCGACCCGCACCGCCTGGTCGCCTACGTCCGTGACGGCACCCTGCGCCACTGCGGCGGCCGCCTCGCCGACGACACCACGATCTTCGCGGTACGGCGGTCCTGAGATCGCCGGTTCCGGCATCACCCTTTGCAGCAGCAGAGGTTGGGCAGGTTACGGTGCTGCGGTACGAAGTGATCGACGGTTCGGGGAGGGCACATGCCAGGAACGGTGTTGCTGCTCGCGGCCTCGCCGGTCGGCAAGGGGCGCCTGGTGGACGCGGCGTCCGTGCTCCCGGTGCTCGCGGCCGTCGCTCCGCCCGTCCTCTCCGGCACGGAGACGGCCAACGTCGTCGAACTCGCCGACCCGTTGGAGCCGCAGGCGGTCCTGACCCGGCTCCGGGCCGCCGCGACCGCCTCCGGACCGCTGACGGTGTTCATCACCGGGCAGCTCCAACTCGACCGCAAACAGCACCTTCCGCATCTGGCGCTGGCGCGGACGACTCCGTCGACGGTCCGCTATACGGCGTTCCCCTGGGCCTGGATCCGCGAGGAACTGCGCCTGCGCGCGCCCGGCACGACGACCCTCCTCCTCGACCTCCACGCCGACGCGGAGACCTGGCAGTGGCTGCGGGCCCACCCGCTCGACTCGGGCCGCACACACGCCGTTCACGGTCGCATCGCACCGCCGCCGCCCCGGCGGGGGGTGGCTGTGCCGACGTACATGAAGGCGGTGGCCACGGTGTTGCGAAGCGGACACCGCCCGCCGGTGGAGCAGTTGCACCAACTGGCGGTGGGCCGCCTGGGCGCGGAAGCCTATGCGGACGTGCTGCTCTCCACGCCGGGGCTTGCCGGTGCGAGCGCCCCTGGGGGCTCCGCCCCCAGACCCCCGTCGGCCCTGAAGGGGCCTCGTCCTCAAACGCCGGACGGGCCGGAAAATGACCGGAGTCGGGAAGGCGACCGGAGCCAAAAGGACACCGGCCGAAGTCAGGAAGAGGGCGCAGCCCCAAGCCAGGACCAGGACAACGACCCCCACACCGCCATCTCCTCCGCCGTTCAGGCCGGTCGTCACCCCGCCGCCGACGCGCTTGCCGCCGAGCATGAGCAGGCCGCCGTGCGGGCGCACGGTCGGGGGTCCGAGCAGGCGTTGCACTGGACGGAAGTGCGGGCCGATCTCGCGATGTTGGCGGGGGACCCGGTCCGCAGTTGCCGGGCCTGGCTCGCCGTGGCGGCCGCGCGGCTGGCCGTGGGGCAGTCACCCGGTGTGCCCGCCGTCGAGGCGGCGGTCGACCGCGCCCATCATCAGTGGGGACAGATCCACGACCCCGCGACCGCCCGTGAACTCGGCCTCGCGCTCGCCGAGTTGAGAGGCCGGGTGCCGGGCCGCCGCGCGGGCGCCCTGGACCACGTACGGAAGCAGCTGCTGCAACTCCAGCCGTAGGGCTGGTCAGTTGACGCTCAGGATCTCCAGCGCCCCCGACACCAGCGTCCGTACACCCGGCACCACCGTCACCAGATCCGGCGCGAAGTTCGGGCTGTGGTTGCTGGGGACGGCGTGGAACTTCTCCATCAGGTCGGTGCCGGGGGCCGCGTCCCAGATGGCCGCCGGGGTGCTCGTCACGAACCAGTAGGAGTACGGCACCCCGTCCGGGACGAGGTTGGGGAAGTCCTCGCTGCCCGTCGCCGGACCGGGGTCGAAGACCGTGCCCGCGCCGAGCACCTCGGTGTGCACGGCGGCGATCCGACGGTCGGTGTCCGCGTCGTTGACCACCGTCGGGATGCTGGTCCCGATGGTCACCTCGGGCTCGCGCGGGCAGCCGGCCGCGATGCACTCGCCGGACGCGATACGGCGGATCGCGGCGATCATCCGCTCCCGTACGTCGGCGGACTGGGTGCGCAGGTTGAGGGAGATCCGGGCGGTGGTCGGGATGATGTTGTGCCGGGTGCCCGCCTCGATACGGCCCACGGTCAGGACCGCGGAGTCGCGGGCCGCGATCTCACGGGACACGACCGTCTGGAGACGGGTGACCAGGTAGGCGGCCGTGACCACCGGGTCGACCGTCGACTCGGGGCGGGAGCCGTGGCCGCCGAGTCCGTGGATCACGATGTCGATGTCCGTGGAGGCCGACATGATCAGGCCGGGCGAGTGCGGGTAGAACCCGGCGGGGCCCGGTGCCGCGTGCTGGCCCAGCACCGCGTCCGGCCGCGGCACGCGCTCGTACAGGCCGTCGGCGACCATCGCCGCCGCGCCCCCGCCCGTCTCCTCGGCGGGCTGCCCCACCAGCACCAGAGTCCCCGACCAGGTGTCCCGCCCGGCGGCCAGCGCCTCGGCGGCGCCCGTCAGCCAGGTCACGTGCAGATCGTGCCCGCAGGCGTGCATCACACCGTCCACGGTGGAGGCGTACGGCAGCCCCGTCTCCTCCTGCACCGGCAGCGCGTCCATGTCGGCGCGCAGCAGCACGGTCGGTCCCTCGCCGTTGCGCAGCACCGCGGCGACGCCGGTGCCGCCGATGCCCTCGACGGTGTCGTAGCCCGCCTTGGTGAGGCGTTCGGCGAGCTTGGCGGCGGTGCGGTGTTCGCGGCCGGACAGCTCCGGGTGGCGGTGCAGGTCCCGGTAGAAGTCCTCCAGGTCGGGGACCGGGAGGTCGGCGGTGAGGTCCAGTGCGGTGCGCGCGGCGGCAGACGTCATGGCGTCAGCGTAGGGCGATCGCGAGGGGGATCACATGGCACGTCCCCC
This sequence comes from Streptomyces sp. MBT53, assembly GCF_016654115.1. GTDB lineage: Bacteria > Actinomycetota > Actinomycetes > Streptomycetales > Streptomycetaceae > Streptomyces. The sequence continues at coordinate 9,383 of NZ_JAEQAZ010000105.1, read as the reverse complement.
AGGCGATGACGTAAGGGATCGCCTGGGGGCGGCCGTGGTGCGGGACGCGGTCAGAACGCCGGGACCGCCGACGGACGGGCCTTGTTGATGTTGCTCACCAGGTTGTTGGTGAGCGGGAAGTTCGCCTTGCCCCAGGTCGAGTTCCACAGGGCGTCGCGGGGCGCCTTGGCCATGTTCTCCATGGTGACCAGAGCGGGTGTGTCCCAGGTGCCGTTGCCCCAGGCCACCGGCGTCTCGCCCCACTTGGCGAAGCGGAAGGCGTGGGTGCTCGCGCCGTCCTTGTGGTAGACGATCTCGACGTGGTTGCCGCTCATGGGCACCTCGTCGATCGGGTGGGTGCTGTAGCCGCCGTGCCGGGAGGCGGCCAGGTAGCTGGGCCGTTCGTCGCCCTGCCTCTGGAAGACGACGACGGACTCCCAGTCGTGACGGTGCCCGAAGGCGTCGGCGCCGTTGAGGGTCTGGTCCTTCTCGAAGTAGAGCCCGTAGACGTACGCGCACCAGCCGTTCTTGCACAGGGACTGCGAATACGTGTTGGCCTTGCCCAGGTGGTCGGTCCGGCAGCCGCCGGTGATCGACCCGCTGTTGTTGAGGCCGCCGTTGAGCTTGCCGCTCGCGTCGACGGCGGCCGCCGGGAAGCAGCCGTCGGAGTCGTAGTCGAAGACCGGCATGTACTTGTTCTGGAAGGTGCTCGCGTTCCAGGGCAGGGGGGGAAGGATCGCCGCGTCGGCGCTGCCGGCCAGGCCGACGGCGAGTGCGGTGGCGGTGCCGACCACCAGGGCGGCCCTGGCGATCCGGGCTCTCCTGGCGGTCCGGGTGGCCCTGGTGCTCGTGCTTGCTGCGGTGAACATGTGCGGGGGTCTTCCCTTGCTCGGTGGGGGCGGGGACCCGTGCGGGTCCCCGTGCTACGAGAGGGGCCTGTCGGTCAGGCGTACGGGTCGAAGGTGATGCCGCTCGGCAGGGCCTTGTTGAGGTGGTCGTCGAACTTCGCGTCCTGGAGCGGGAAGTTGGCGCTGCCCCAGTCGGAGGCGTTCAGGATGTCGCGGAGGTTGGACGCCATGTTCTCCCAGGTGAGCAGGTTCTCCTGGTGCCAGGCGCCGTCGTCGTTCTCCGGGGTCTCGCCCCACTTGGCGAACCGGAAGTCGTGGGTGCTCAGGCCGTCCTTGTGGTAGACGACCTGGACGCGCTGGCTGCTCATCGGTACGTCGGCGACCGCCTCGGTCTCGAAGTCGCCGTGCTGGGAGGCGGACAGGTACGACGGGGTGGAGTCGCCCTGCTTGACCCAGACGACGATGCATTCCCAGTCGTGGCGGTGGCCGATGCCCGGGGACGCCTCGTCCTTCTCGAAGTAGCTGGCGTAGATGGTTCCGCACCAGCCGTTGTTGCACTTGGTGCGCGAGTAGGTGTTGGCGTGGTCGAGGTGGCCGGTGCGGCAGCTGCCGGTGACGGAACCGGTCGGCTTCAGACCGCCGTTGAGGTTGCCGTCGGGGTCGATGGCGGCGGCGGGGTAGCAGGAGTCCGTGTCGTAGTCGTACAGCGGCTCGAAGTTCTTCTCGTACGTGGTCGCGTTCTCGGGGAGGTTCTGCAGCACGCCGGCGGAGGCGGTGAACGGCAGAGCGACGGTGAGGGCGACGGCGCTGCCCACGACCGCGGCGGCTCGGCCGAGGCGGTGGGTGCTGGTTCGGGACATCGGGGGCTCCAGTCGACGGTCCATGTCCACGCTCGCCCCGGACATGACAGCCGGGGTGCGCGAAGAGAGATTGGCAGACGGGGCGAGTCCGATGGAAGGGCTTTCTACGAAACGGAGGGAGGCATTTCGCCGAACTGGCGAACACGCCCCCACGGCGAGGGGCCGACCGGACGCCCCTCACCCGTACGGCTCAGCCCACGCGGCCACGCTTCCGCCGCGCTGCTCCACTTGTCGGTGACAGGGGGCTGGTAACACCCACCGAAGGAAGTGCCGCTCATGGCTGTCCCTGAATCCACCCTCGCCATCAACTTCACCCAGGGGCTGAACGACGCCTGGTCGAAGGTCGCGCAGTTCGTGCCCAAGCTCGTCGGCTTCCTGGTCATCCTGGCCATCGGCTGGTTCGTGTCGAAGATGATCGCCCGCGTGCTCGACCGGGTGCTGCGGCGCGTCGGCTCGGAGAAGCTCTCCGAACGGGCGGGTACGGCAAGGATGTTGCAGGACTCCAAGTACGACATGACCGGCATCGTCTGCAAGATCGTGTACTACGCGCTGATGCTGATCACCCTCCAGCTCGCGCTCGGCGTCTTCGGCTCCAACCCGGTCTCCACGATGATCAACGGCATCGTCGCCTGGCTGCCGCGCGGCATCGTCGCGGTGGTCCTGATCGTCGTCGCGATGGCCATCGCCAACGCGGTCCGCGGGATCGTCGGCAGCGCGCTGTCGTCGATGTCGTACGGCCGGATGCTCGCGACCATCGTGTGGGCCTGCATCATGGCGCTCGGCGTGATCGCCGCGCTCGGCCAGGCCGGCATCGCGACGTCGGTCACCCAGCCGGTGCTGTACGCGGCGCTCGGGACCGTCGCCGGAATCCTGATCGTCGGTGTCGGCGGCGGCATGATCGCGCCGATGCGGCAGCGCATGGAGCGCATGCTGATGGCGGCGGAGCGCGAGACGACCAACGCGAAGGGCAGCCTCACGGCGTACCAGGCGGGCCGCGCGGACGCGATGGGGAACCAGCCGGTGCGGGAGCGGACGGACATGGGCAGGGAGATGCCGGGGTCGTCAGACATGTGAGAGTTCCGGCTACGCTGGGTCGTACTGTCGCGAAGGAGATGGCGGTATGACCCAGCAGACCATCTACCAACATCTGCGCGAGTTGCGGGATCACTTCACGCCGCCGCCGGGCTTCACCTATCCCGAGATCAGCGACGGGACGTTCGTCATGATGATGAGCCCCCGTCCCCGGCACCAGCTCACAGCCGTGGACGTGCGCGATCAACTGGCCGGACAGCTACCGCCCGGAATAATCGCAGTGGAGGCCACGGACACGGGTGACGCGTCACACGGCACACTGCGCATTCCCGATCTTCTGGTGGTCCCCCGCTCGGCCATGGAGACGGACGATCCGCTGGACGCGCGCGAGATCCTTCTGGCCATCGAGATCGTTTCCCCGTCGAACCCTGGCACTGACTACGACGTCAAGAGCCGTGACTACCCGGCGATGGGCATCCCGCACTACCTCATCCTGGACCCTCGGGACGGCACCTGGACGTACCAGTGGGAAATCGACACTGGCGGCGGGCTCCCCGTCTACGGCAACCGTCTGCACAAGCAGCCGTACGGGACCCCGCTCGCCGTCACCACCGAGCTGGGCACCTGGAAGCTCGACACGAGTGGTCTGCCGCTCTACTCGCGCAAGGACATGATGCTTCCGCCGGAGTGAGCGGTGCGAGCGGCATGGTTCTCGGCCGGCAGGCGGTCCGCCGCCTTGGCCGGGCTTGCCGCTGCCGCGCCGATCAGGGCGGCCACGGCGATGACGGCGGCGCAGAATCCTCTGACGTAACGCGCGGACATACCAACCTCGCAACGACAGTGACGGCGACGGCAACAGCGAAGAGTTAAGCACGCTTAATGCGTGCCTAACTTAAGGGGTTGGAGTGCGCAACGGGAAGGGCTTCAGGGGGAGTTGAGCCAACGGAAACCTGTTTTCAGTCACCCCGGCGCTGCTCCGGAAGCAGCCCGTGCCGGTGTACCAGCCAGCTGATGGCCGTCAGCCTGCACACCGCGTAGTCGTGCCCGACCGGCTCCCGCCAGTCCAGCTCCGCGAGCGCGTCCAGAAATCCGAGCGCGTAGTCGGTGAGGTCGGCGTGGTCCGGAGCGGGCGGTGCGAGATCCGGGCCGCCCGCCGACAGCCGTTCCCGCAGCTCCGCCACGTGCTGGTCCACCGCGGCCGTGAAGGCAGGCTCGAAGGCGAACTCCGCGAAGCGGGGCCCGTAAGCGCTGCTGATCTTGGCCAAAGGGGACATTTCTCCACGGTACGGCACGTGTGTGAGGGAGAGTTCGTGATTCTCATCACCGGGGCGGCGTCGAATGGTTACTCTCGGCGACAGGCCGTAACTACTCGGAGGTGACCGTCGCATGGTCCACGTACGCGAACTCGACCCGAGCGCATCCCCGTTGGACTACTTCGGCTACGAGTGCCGTCGCTTGAGGGAAGCGGCGGGCCTCACGCAGGAGGCCCTCGGCAAGATCCTCTACTGCACCGGCTCCCTGATCGGGCAGATCGAGACGGCCCAGAAGGTCCCGACCCGGAATTTCGCCGAACGCCTCGACGCCGCGTTCATGACGGACGGGGTCTTCTCGCGAATGATCGGCATGGTGCTCCGAAGCCAACTGCCGAACTGGTTCCAGCCGTACGCCGAAATGGAGGCGAAGGCCGCCTTCATCTCCACGTATCAGTGTCAGGTGGTTCACGGCCTGCTGCAGACGCCGGAGTACGCGGCGGCGGTACTGGCCGTCGACTACCCGGACAAGATCGAGGAGATGGTCGCGGCCCGGATGGAGCGGCAGCGCATTCTGGAGAAGAAGCAACCGCCCGCCGTGTGGGTCGTCCTGGACGAGGCCGTGCTGCTCCGGGAGATCGGCGGCCGTGAGGTCATGCGTAAGCAACTCGCCCGCCTGGTTAGCTATCGCGACAACCCCTGGGTGAACATTCAGGTGTTGCCGTTCTCCATGGGAGCGCACGCCGCGACGATGGGTTCCTTCAACCTCCTGCGCTTCGACGACGACCCCGACATCTACTACTCAGATGGCTACGACCAGGGACACATGACCGCCAACCCGGACGTCATCAAGGAGCGTTCGGTCGGATACGCTCGCTTGCAGGCTGGGGCCCTCTCTGTGGAGGACTTCGCCGACCTGATCGCGCGCGTGATGGAGGAACGTTATGGAGACCGGGCGACAGACGACGTGGCGTAAGTCCAGTTACAGTGGCAGCAACGGCGGCGATTGTGTAGAGGTCGCTGACCGCACCCCCCACATCGCAATCCGTGACTCGAAGAACCCTGGCGGAGCCGTTCTCACCGTTTCCCGTCGCCGCTTCGAGGACTTCATCAACTCGCTCTCCATGTAACTGAGTTACCGGCCAGTCTGTAACTCGGCTTACTGGCATGATTAATGCATGGTGAGACGGGACGACCCGGAAGTCATCGGGCGCAGGGTCCAGCAGTTGCGACATGAACGCGGGCTCACCCAGCGGCAGTTGGCCGAGCCCGCCTACACACCCGCGTACATCTCCACGCTCGAGGCCGGCCGCGTCCGCCCCTCCGACGACGCGCTGCGCCACCTCGCGGAACGGCTCGGCGTCGCCTACGACGAACTGGCCACCGGCCGCCCCGCCCACCTCGCCACCGAACTTCGGCTACGGCTGACCGGCGCCCAACGCACCCTGGCGACAGGGGAGTCGGAGGAGGCGGCGGAGCAGTACGCGGAACTCCTCGCGGAGGCGGAGTCGCACGGACTGGTCGACGAGGAGGCCATCGCCCTGCTCGGACTCGGCGAGTGCGGCCTCGACACCGGCGACCTGACCGCGGCCCGCATGTACTTCGAGCGAGCGGAGCAACGCCTCGCCGACGACCCCCTCCCCGCCCGCGTCCCCGCCCTGCGCGGCCGCGCCGTGGCGCACTACCTCACCGGTGAACTCCGTTACGCCGTCTACCTGTTGGAGTCCACGCTCGACGAGCTGAACCGCGGCGGCCTGCACGACCCCGACGCGCTCCTGCTCCTCTATGCGAGCGCGATAGGGCCGTACATGGACATGGGCGCGCACGCGAGGGCGGCCCAGGCGGCGGAGCTGGCGCTCGCGCTCGCCCCGCAGGTCGCGGACCCGGCGCTGCTGGCCCGCATGCACCGCTCGGTGGCGCGCACGCTGATAGCGGAGGGCAAGGTCGCGGAGGCCGACGCCTCGCTCGCGAAGGCCGCCGATCTGTACCGCCAGCTCCAGTTCCGTACCGAACTCGCCAACTGCCACTGGATGCGCGGCTACGTCTACGCCCAGGACGGCGAACTGGAGCGCGCCGAGGTCGAGTTGAGGCAGGCGCTGGCCATGCTGACGGCGAAGCGCGCGGCGCTGTACAGCAGTCAGGTCGCCGTCGAGCTGGCGGACGTCCTCCATCGGCGCGGCAAGTCCGACGAGGCCGCCACCCTCCTCCACGACGTCCTCAGCGACCTCAGCTCCGAACGCGGCGCCCTGCACTCCGCCGCCGCCCACCGCCTCCTCGGCATCATCGCGGAGGACGCCCGCGACACGGACGCGGCCGAGGAACACTACGTCCGCGCCCTCAGCCTCCTGGAGCGCGCGGGCGCGGCCGGTGACCTGGCCGACCTGTGCCGGATGCTTGGCGATCTGCTCCGCCGTACCGGCCGGGTGGAGGCGGCACTCGACGCCTACCGCACGGGCCTCGGCCACCGTACGGCCCCCGGAACCACGACCCTCGGGCCGGCCCCCGCACAGCCTCCTCTTTGACAAACCGGGGATACCGCACAGCGCCGACGGTTACCGTGCCACGTACGAGTACGAGGCGTAATCGTGCGAAACGGGATGAGACAGGCGCGTGCAGAACGAACGGACCGTGGCAGACGGCCTGCGCCTGGCCGTACGCGCCATGGTCTACGCGGTACTGGGCGGTGCCGCCCTCATAGCGATCGCCACGGTCGTGTCGGTCCTCGGCCCGATGCTGGCGATCGACCTCTACACCCCACCCGTGGCGGCCTGGTGGACGGTCTTCACGGCGGTAGCCGTACAGGGCGTCCCCTTCTTGCTCCTGGGCACGGTGGTGTCGGCGGCGATCGGCGCGTTCGTCCCCGAGCGGGTGTTCACCCGCCTCCTCCCCCGCAACCAGGCGCTGGCCGTCCCGATCGCGGGCGCGGCAGGAGTCGTACTCCCGGGTTGTGAGTGCGCGTCGGTACCGGTGGCGAGCAGCCTGATGCGGCGGGGGGTGGCTCCGGCCGCGGCGCTGGCGTTCTTGCTCTCCGCCCCGGCCATCAACCCGGTTGTCCTGGTGGCCACTTCGATCGCGTTCCCGGGCCAGCCGAAGATGGTGCTGGGCCGCCTGGTCGCGTCCCTGGCGACGGCGGTGGTGATGGGCTGGCTGTGGGCGCGCTTCGGCAGGGAGGAGTGGCTACGACTCCCGAAGCGCACACGGACCGCCGCGTCTTCGCCCGCGGGTATGAAGGCGTTCGTCGCGGGCCTGCAGCACGACTTCCTCCACGCGGGCGGCTTCCTGGTCCTGGGCGCGGCAGCGGCGGCGACCTTCAACATCGCGGTCCCGCGCTCGATCCTGGACATCTTCACGGGCTCGTCCTGGCTGTCACTGCTCCTGTTGGCGCTGCTGGCGGTGGTGCTGTGCGTATGCAGCGAGGCGGACGCGTTCGTCGCCGCCTCGCTGAGCGGCTTCTCACCAGCCGCGAAACTGGCGTTCATGGTGGTGGGCCCGATGGTCGACCTGAAGCTGATCGCGCTGCAGGCGGGCACGTTCGGCCGTTCCTTCGCCCTCCGCTTCTCCTCGACGACGTGGCTGGTCGCCGTGACGAGCAGCACGCTCGTGGGCTGGTGGTTGCTGTGAGGCGCTACGGCCCGGCGGTCCTCCTCCTGCTGACGGGCGGGGCGGTCCTGCGGATCTCCCTCTTCAGCGACCTGTATCTGCGGTATGTGCAGGCGGCGTTGAGGCCGTATCTGGTGATCTCCGGTGCGCTGCTGATGGTGTTGGGGGCGGTGGCGGCGGTCAGGGGCATGCTCCACGGGGACCACGAGGGCGAGCATGAGGGCGAGCACGAGGAGGAGGAAGCGCACTCCCATGGCGGCCCCCGCATCGCCTGGCTCCTCACCCTCCCCGCCCTCGCGCTGCTCCTCTTCCCACCCCCCGCGCTGGGCTCGTACAGCGCGGGCCGCGAACAGGCACAACTCGCGGCACAGGGAGTGGGCACCTTCCCCGCGCTGCCCGCCGCCAAGGTGCTGGACATCTCGGTGGCCCAGTACAGCTCACGGGCGATCTACGACACCGGCCACTCCCTCAAGGGCCGCACGGTCCGTATGACGGGCTTCGTCACCCACGGCTCGAACGGCGCCTGGTACGTCACCCGCCTCGTCGTCACCTGCTGCGCAGCCGACGCGACGACCAGCAAGGTCGAGATCAGGGGCACCGAGTCCGACGACGCCCCCCAGACCGACACCTGGGTCACGGTCACCGGCACCTGGCTCCCCAAGGGCAAACTCGGCACGGACGGGGCGTGGCCTCCGCTCCTCGACGCGAAGACCGTCACGCAGGTGAAGCAGCCGGCTGACCCGTACGAGAAGCGGTAAACGGTAAGCGGTGACCGTTGCCGGTCGTCAGATCTGCACCCGCCCCTGCCGCTGCACATCCGTAAGCCGTTGCGCCCCGATCTCCAGTGCTCGGCTCATCGCGTCCGGGGGGACGTTCGCCAGGCCCCCGTTCGTGAGGGTGATGGTGTCGTCGCCGATGCGGACGGCGGCGGTGTCCAGGGTGAGGGTGGACTGGTCGCCCTCCGGGGTGGTGCCGGTGAGGGTGACGTGGAGGCCCTCGCGGGCGTCGCCGACGTTCGGGAGAGTGGCCTCTGTGACGGTCACCGTCTGGGGGCCGGAGCGGGTGGTCGTCGCTGTGAACTGGGCGCACTTCTGCGGGAGTGTCTTCAGCCAGGCCAGGGCGCGGTTCACGTCGGTGGAGCGGAACGCGGCCACCTGGTAGTGGAGTTGGGCCTCGTCGTCGGTGTCGTCGAGGGCGATCGTCGCCTGGGCGGTGGCAGGGGTGCCGAGGAGTTCGTCGGCGTAGAGCGCGTCCAGGAGGCGCTGGCAGTCGGGGTCGGCGGTCTTCGCCTTGAGGAGGCTGTCGCGCCAGGTCGCCGTGCCCTGGGTCGGGGTCCAGGGGGCGCCCAGGTCCGTGTCCGCGATCAGCGCGGTCTGCGCCTGTGCCTGGGTGAGGACGGGGGCCGCGGCGGGGGACGCGTGTGCCGCGGGGGTTCGTACGGCCGAGGGGGAGGGCGCGCTCGTCACCTTGTGCAGGGCCGCCTCGTTCGCGCAGCCCGCGGCCGTGAGCAGGGTGCCCGCCGACAGTGCCGAGGCGAGGAGGAGGACACGGGCCGGGGAACGGGTCATCGAGGGTCCCTCCTGGGGCGGACGCGTGACGCGGATGCGTGGCGCGGATGTCGGCGCGTGCTCCCACGGCACCATCGCCCGCGCCCGCCCACCAGCGCTCCGGGCCGTCCGGGTGACTGCCGGCCCCGGCGCGCACCGTCGGGAAACCAATGCCGGGCATTCGGTTCCTCATTGGCCACCCGTCCGCGCCCCGCCTACTGTCGAAGGCACCTCATCGACCACCGCCCAGGAGACTTCCCAATGACG
>NZ_JAEQAZ010000104.1 GCF_016654115.1 Streptomyces sp. MBT53 | reverse complement strand
GGTGGTGGGTGGGCATAGGTCGGGGGTCTGGGGGCGGAGCCCCCAGGGACGCCCGCACCAAGGCGGCGGTGAGTCAGAGCCCCCGTTACAGCCACGGCACTCCCCGCTTGGCGGAGCCGTTACGCTGGAGGCGTGGCAGTCGTCGATGTTTCCGAAGAGCTCAAGTCCCTCTCCTCGACCATGGAGTCGATCGAGGCCGTCCTGGACCTGGACAAGCTGAGGGCAGATGTCGTCGTCCTTGAGGAGCAGGCGGCAGCGCCCTCCCTGTGGGACGACCCGGAGGCGGCGCAGAAGGTCACCAGCAAGCTGAGTCACCTCCAGGCCGAGATCCGCAAGACCGAGGCCCTGCGCGGCCGGATCGACGACCTCTCGGTCCTCTTCGAGATGGCCGAGGAGGAGGACGACCCGGACACCCTCGCCGAGGCGGAGCACGAGCTGACCGCCGTCAAGAAGGCGCTGGACGAGATGGAGGTCCGGACTCTTCTTTCCGGCGAGTACGACTCCCGGGAAGCCGTCGTCACCATCCGCGCGGAGGCCGGCGGCGTCGACGCCTCGGACTTCGCCGAGAAGCTGCAGCGCATGTACCTGCGCTGGGCCGAGCGCCACGGCTACAAGACGGAGCTCTACGAGACGTCGTACGCCGAAGAGGCCGGCATCAAGTCGACCACCTTCGCCGTGCACGTCCCGTACGCCTACGGCACGCTCTCGGTCGAGCAGGGCACCCACCGGCTGGTGCGGATCTCGCCCTTCGACAACCAGGGCCGCCGTCAGACCTCGTTCGCGGGTGTCGAGATCCTGCCGGTGGTCGAGCAGACCGATCACATCGAGATCGACGAGTCCGAGCTGCGGGTGGATGTCTACCGGTCCTCCGGGCCCGGTGGTCAGGGCGTCAACACCACCGACTCCGCGGTCCGCCTCACCCACCTGCCCACCGGCATCGTCGTCTCCTGCCAGAACGAGCGCTCGCAGATCCAGAACAAGGCCAGCGCGATGAACGTGCTCCAGGCCAAGCTGCTGGAGCGCCGCCGCCAGGAGGAGCAGGCCCGGATGGACGCCCTCAAGGGCGACGGGGGCAACTCCTGGGGCAACCAGATGCGTTCGTACGTCCTGCACCCGTACCAGATGGTCAAGGACCTGCGTACGGAGTACGAGGTCGGTAACCCCGAGGCCGTGTTCAACGGCGAGATCGACGGCTTCCTGGAGGCCGGAATTCGCTGGCGCAAGCAGCAGGAGAAGTAACTCCGCGCATAGCTCCGCGAGTTGCTTTCGAGTGACTTTGTCGACAAGGCAACTGCCGTCCACCGGGCGGCAGTTGCCTTTCGCGTATCCGGATGTCTGGGTTTTACATCACACTCACAGGTTCCATCCCCCAGCAAAGAACCCTTAGTTGGACATTGCGCTCGCAACGGCCTTGACGTTGCTGTGAAAAATGGGAAGGGTAAAGCGTGGCATGCGTGTCTCCGGGGCGCATGTGAACCGGGGGAGTCGAGCTTTCGCCAGCCGCTACCCCTGTCGATCACGGCCCCGGACACCGACGCATCACTGACGACGAGCTACATGGGGGTAGCAACCTAATGACGAAGAAGACGCGGATCCGTGTCGCGCGCATAGCGGCGGGCGCGATCATCGCCGCCGGCGCCTCGCTGACCGCCGCGGGTGCCGCATCGGCGCTCGACCTGGGTGTGACGCTGAGCGCGACCACCGCCGACGACCCCGCGCCCGGCGACGGGACCGACACCCCGGCCCCGACCGAAACCGGTCTCCCGACCGCGCCGAACTCCCCGACGGAGGAGCCGCCGACCTCGGAGCCCCCCACGCAGGAGCCGCCGACCTCGACGCCTCCCACCGACGAGCCGACCGAGCCCACGGACAACCCCACCGAGCCCACGGACGAGCCGACGACCGACAGCCCGTCGGACGGCAGCACCAGCGGCTCCGGCACCGGCTCCACCGGCGGCAACAACACCGACCCCGACGGCGGCTCCTCCGCCCAGGAGGCCGGCACCTCCGCCCTCACCGACACCGGTTCCGACACCTCGGCCCAGGGCAGCGGTGACGAGCTGGCCGAGACCGGTGCGGGCCAGACCGCGTTCCTGCTGATCGGCGCCGCGACGATGATCGCCGGCGGCATCGCCTTCCGCGTCCTCCCGCGCCTCGGGACCGGTCGCAACGGCACGGCCGCCTGACGGTAGCCGTCCCCGTACGGACCGTACGCACGTCGTACGACGAAGGGCCCGGAGCTTGTCGCTCCGGGCCCTTCCTTGTGTCCTCGTCCAGGCCGCCTAAGCGGTCTGGTGCGCCACCAGCGCCAGCGCCGCGATCAGCACCGCGAGCAGGGCGATCAACGCCATGGGGTTGAGATTGCCCCACGGGTTCTCCTGCTGCAGCCGCGCGCGGTTCGCGCGGCAGACGGGACAGCGGCCCTCGTTCACGGGCGCCGCGCAGTTCGCGCACACCAACCGGTCGTACGTCATGCGCTCGCCCTCCTTGCACCGGCTATCACAGACACAACGCCCCGGGATGCCAGAACGTTCCCGAACGTTCCCCTCCACTGTGCCAGGTTCCGCGGGATTCGGCGCGGCTCGCCTTATCCTGCCCCGACCTTGTGCGTTCCAGCCCTTCAGATCCGCGACAAAACGTGCAAGCCTCGCACAACCCTGGAGGGCGACTGCGCGGGCACACCCAGGTCGCGTATGGTCACGCTCACCTACCCCCGGCTACCCGTGGTGCTCCCGTGATCCGATTCGACAGTGTCTCCAAGGTCTACCCCAAGCAGACCCGCCCCGCTCTCAGGGACGTCTCCCTGGAAGTGGAGAAGGGCGAGTTCGTGTTCCTCGTGGGGTCCTCCGGCTCCGGAAAGTCCACCTTCCTGAGGCTGGTCCTCCGCGAGGAGCGGTGCAGCCAGGGCCAGGTGCACGTGCTGGGCAAGGACCTCGCCCGCATCTCCAACTGGAAGGTGCCGCAGATGCGCCGCCAGCTGGGGACCGTCTTCCAGGACTTCCGTCTGCTGCCCAACAAGACGGTCGCCGAGAACGTGGCCTTCGCACAGGAGGTCATCGGCAAGTCCAAGGGCGAGATCCGCAAGTCCGTGCCCCAGGTGCTCGACCTCGTCGGGCTTGGTGGCAAGGAGGACCGGCGCCCCGGTGAACTCTCCGGTGGTGAGCAGCAGCGCGTGGCCATCGCGAGAGCCTTCGTGAACCGGCCCAAGCTCCTCATCGCGGACGAGCCCACCGGCAACCTCGACCCGCAGACCTCCGTCGGCATCATGAAGCTGCTCGACCGCATCAACCGGACGGGCACCACCGTGGTGATGGCGACGCACGACCAGAACATCGTGGACCAGATGCGCAAGCGCGTCATCGAGCTGGAGGGCGGCCGCCTCGTCCGTGACCAGGCGCGTGGCGTCTACGGCTACCAGCACTGACCGCCGTTCGACCGCCGTCTGAAGTCCGTCCACGGAAAGGCCTGAAGAAGCCGCCATGCGCGCCCAGTTCGTACTGTCCGAGATCGGTGTCGGTCTCCGCCGCAACCTGACGATGACCTTCGCGGTCGTCGTCTCCGTAGCCCTGTCGTTGGCCCTCTTCGGCGGCTCGCTCCTGATGAGCGACCAGGTCACCACGATGAAGGGCTACTGGTACGACAAGGTCAACGTCTCGATCTTCCTCTGCAACAAGAGCGACGCCGAGTCCGACCCCAACTGCGCCAAGGGCGCGGTGACCGACGACCAGAAGAAGCAGATCGTCTCCGACCTCGACAAGATGTCGTCGGTCGTCCAGAAGGTCACGTACGAGTCGCAGGACGAGGCGTACAAGCACTACAAGCAGCAGTTCGGCGACTCCCCGCTGGCCAGTTCCCTCACTCCGGACCAGATGCAGGAGTCGTACCGCATCAAGCTCAAGGACCCGGAGAAGTACCAGGTCATCGCGACGGCCTTCGACGGCCGCGGCGGTGTCCAGTCGGTGCAGGACCAGAAGGGCATCCTGGACAACCTCTTCGGCCTGCTGAACGGCATGAACTGGGCCGCCCGCGCGGTCATGGCGCTGATGCTCGTCGTCGCCCTGATGCTGATCGTCAACACGGTGCGCGTCTCGGCGTTCAGCCGTCGCCGTGAGACCGGCATCATGCGGCTGGTCGGCGCGTCCGGGTTCTACATCCAGGCGCCGTTCATCATGGAGGCCGCCGTCGCCGGTCTCATCGGCGGCACGGTCGCCTGCGGATTCCTGGTGATCGGCCGGTACTTCATCATCGACCACGGCCTGGACCTGTCCCACAAGCTCAATCTGATCAACTTCATCGGCTGGGACGCCGTCCTGACGAAGCTCCCGCTCATCCTCGCGACGAGTCTCCTGATGCCCGCGCTGGCAGCGTTTTTCGCGCTGCGCAAGTACCTGAAGGTGTGACGCATGCCAAGAGGGCCGTACGGGCAACCGCCCGTGCGGCCCTTCCCGTTGTCCTAGACTCACCGCCATGTCAGGCCGCGACCTGTTCTGTCAGCCCCGCCGCATCCGCCGCGGGGCCGCCCTGACATTGGTGTTCGCGAGCGTGCTCGTCGCCGGCGCGGCGACCGGCTCGTTCGAGGAACCCGGCAGCCCGGACCGTAAATCGGCGTCCGGTACGGCCCGTTCGGCGCCCCTCGGCCGTACCGAGGAGGTCGCGAAGGCCGCCGCCGACGCCAAGGCCGACGGCAAGTCGCCCATGGAGGCCGCCGAACGCGCCGTCAGCCGCAGCGGGGACCGCTGGGGCGCCGTGTACTCCCAGGGGGAGTACGAGGAGTTCGAGGAGGCCCTCGACGGCCAGTACACCGGCGTCGGGCTCTGGGCCCGCCGGGAGCGCGACGGCCGGATCGAGGTGACCAAGGTGCAGTCCGGGTCGCCCGCCGCCACCGCGGGCGTCCGCAAGGGAGACCGGCTGCGGACCGTGGACGGCGAGAACGTCGACGGACAGCCTGTCACCGAGGTCGTGTCCTTACTGCGCGGCGACGCCCAGGACGCCGCCGCCGGCACCACCGTCACCCTCGGCCTGGAACGCGGCACGCACGCGTGGAGCGAGACCGTGCGGCGCGCCCGCCTCTCCACCGACTCCGTGACCGTCACCAGACCCGCCGGCGAGGTCACCGTCATCAAGATCTCCGCGTTCACCAAGGGCGTCGGCGACATCGTCCGCACCGCCGTCCGCCAGGCCCCCGCCGACTCCGGCTTCATCCTCGACCTGCGCGGCAACTCCGGCGGCCTCGTCGCCGAGGCCGTCACCACCGCCTCCGCCTTCCTCGACGGAGGCCTCGTCGCCACGTACGACGTGGACGGCGAGCAGCAGGTCCTGCACGCGGCCACCGGCGGCGACACCACCAGACCGCTGGTCGCGCTCGTCGACGGCGGCACGATGAGCGCGGCCGAGATGCTCACCGGCGCCCTCCAGGACCGCGGCCGCGCGGTCGTCGTGGGCTCCAGGACCTTCGGCAAGGGCTCGGTCCAGATGCCGAGCCAACTCCCGGACGGCGTCGTCGCCGAACTCACCGTCGGCCACTACCGCACCCCCTCCGGCCACACCGTCGACGGCCGGGGCATCACCCCCGACCTCGATGTCACCGCGCAGGGACAGGCCGCCGTGGAGCGGGCCGAGACCGTACTGAGCGGGCTCGGGGACGCGTCGTAGGGGTTTCCCGCGGCCGTCCGTAATCGCCTTTCCCTCACGCCCCCTCGTAGTGCGAAAATGGTCAGCACTATGAGCAAGGGAATGTACGTACCCAAGGAGTCCCAGCCCAAGCAGGGCGGCGGGGCCGCGAAGGCCAAGGACGGCAAGCGCAAGATCGTCGCGCAGAACAAGAAGGCCCGGCACGACTACGCGATCGTCGACACCTACGAGGCCGGGCTCGTCCTGACCGGCACCGAGGTCAAGTCGCTGCGCCAGGGGCGCGCCTCGCTGACGGACGGCTTCGTCCAGATCGACGGGGGTGAGGCGTGGCTGCACAACGCCCACATCCCCGAGTACAGCCAGGGCACCTGGACGAACCACACGGTCCGCCGCAAGCGCAAGCTGCTGCTGCACCGCGAGGAGATCGACAAGCTGGCGTCGAAGTCGGAGGAGACGGGTCACACGATCGTGCCCCTCGCCCTGTACTTCAAGGACGGCCGGGCAAAGGCCGAGATCGCGCTCGCGCGAGGCAAGAAGGAGTACGACAAGCGGCAGACCCTGCGCGAGAAGCAGGACCGCCGGGAGTCGGACCGCGCGATCGCCGCCGCGAAGCGGAAGCAGCGGGGCGAGTAGCCACGGGGAATACGGTGGCATCGGCGTGCGTTGGTCACGTACGATGGCTACTGCACCCCACAGCGGGTGCGCCCCCTCCTCGGAGGGACTTGAAAAAACAACATGGGGATGATCGGTTTCGACAGCGGCTGTCGAAGCAGGTGAAGCGTGTCGAGGAAGCGGCAATGATCTCGTTAACCATATGTCGCAACCAATAATCGCCAATTCCAAGAGCGATTCCCAGTCCTTCGCCCTCGCTGCCTAATAACAGCGACTGAAGGACCCTAAAAGGGTGTCAGACCGGGGATGTTCCCGACCCGGACCCTGGCATAATCTAGGGAACTAAACCATCGGGCCCGGTCACGGGGTCCGGTGGGAAATCAAACAGTGACTGGGCCCGTCGGCGACTTGTTCGCGTGATTGCCGGGGCCGAGAAAATCACAGCGAACTGCACACGGAGAAGCCCTGATTCTGCACCGGTGGACGCGGGTTCGATTCCCGCCATCTCCACTCATCCCATGTGGGTAAAGCCCCCGCTGCTTTGGCAGTGGGGGCTTTTTCCTGTCACTGAACAGTGAAGGTCGACATGCGCAGGCCGTTGCTCAGGACCAGACAGACGTCCGTACGGCCCTTCGCCGCAGCGGTCAGATCCGCGGTCACCGTCTCGTAGTCGTACGACGATGAAGTCGCCGCCGTGTGAACCGTCCCCACGAGCTTTCCCGTCGGGGAGCCGAGCCGGACCTCGATCGAGCCGGCGGCCGTTCCCGCCACCTGAGCCGTGAACTTCGTTGCCCCCGTGCCCAGTTGGGTGTCCGCGAACTTCAGCCACGCGCCGTCCGCCGCCGCGCCCACCGCCGTGCCGCTCGCCTTTGACTCGTCGACGAGGTGGACGGCGGAGTAGTCGTCGAAGTTCTCGGCGCGGGTCGTTCGGGACAGGTTCCGGGGCGGGATGGTCTCCCCGTGGACCTGCCAGGTCGTACGGCTGCGGATGTCGGCGGAGGACGCTCCGGCCATGACGTCGTACGTGCCGGATTCCACGACCCATTTCGAACGGGTGACGTCCCAGTGGGCCAGATCCTGCTGCTTGAGCTTCAGGCGGACCGTTTTCGTCTCGCCGGGGTTGAGGGACACGCGCTGGAAGGCCTTCAGCTGTTTCAGGGGTTCCTTGTCGCGGGACGTGCGCTGGTGCGTGTAGAGCTGGACGACCTCGTCGCCCGCGCGGGTGCCGGTGTTGGTGACCGGGACCTCGTAGCCGCCGGCGACGGGTTTCAGGGTGCCGTAGCGGAAGGTCGTGTACGAGAGGCCGTAGCCGAAGGGGTAGAGCGGGGTGCCCTGGAAGTACTGGTAGGTGCGGTCGGACTTGATGATGTCGTAGTCGAGGATCGACGGGAGGTCGGCGTCCGAGCGGTACCAGGTCTGGGTGAGGCGGCCGGACGGGTTGACGTCGCCGTAGAGGACGTCGGCGAGGGCGTTGCCCGTCTCCTGGCCGGCGTGGGAGGTCCAGAGGAGGGCCGGGACCTCCTGCTGGAGGGCGCCGAGGGTGGTCGGGTAGCTGTTCTCGACGATCACGACCGTCTTCGGGTTGGCCCGATGGACCGCCTTGACCAGGGCTTCCTGCGAGGGGGCGAGGGAGAGGTCCGTGCGGTCGTGGGCCTCGCGGCCGTTGATCGACGGCATCGAGCCGATGACGACGACCGCCGTGTCCTTGCCCTTCACCGCGGCCACGGCGTCGGCGACTCCGCTGCGGACCACGTCCTTCGTGTAGTGCGCCGCCTGGTCCTTCGGTACGAGGCCCAGGGTGCCGTTCGCGTCGGTCGGGCCGAGGTAGACCGGGTTCGACCACCAGGACTCGGACGTCTCGTAGCCCGCGTATCTCAGCAAGTACGTGCCGTCGTCCTGCTGTTCCAGCTTGAACTGCTGCTGGACGTACCAACCGTTGGGCTGCGTCTGGTCGTTGACGAAGTTCGACCAGTTGTAGCCGACGTACTTGCCGTTGGCGGCCGAGCGCAGGGTGACGATGCCCGAGCCCCAGTCGAAGGCGTCGAACTGAGCTGTGGTTGTTGGGGTGTTGGCTGTCTCCTGCAGGGGCGCGCCCGTGTCGCCGGTGCCGGCCGTGACGTACTTGCCGGTCGCCGTGTCGCGCAGGGCGATGCGGTCGACTCCCTCGCTGGTGGCCACGGGGGCTTTCAGCTTCGCGGCGATGCCCTGTGCGGGGGTGACGGCGTAGGGGAGTGTGCCCGAGTACCAGTCGGTGTAGAGCGTGTCGGCGAGGGGGCCGACCACTGCCACATTTTTCTGTGTCGTTTTCAGCGGAAGTGACACACTTTTTTTGAGCAGTACCGTCCCCTCGGCCGCCGCCTTGCGCGCCAGCCGCCGATGCGCCGGGCTGTCGATCACCGACGCGTCGATCGAGCCGTACTTGCCGCCGCCCGGGTCGAACTCACCGAGCCGGACGCGGACGGAGAGGATGTCCGACGCCGCCTTGTCGATGTCCGACACCTTCAACAGGCCTTGCTGCAGCGCCGAGTTGATCGCGGAAGTCGTCGGGCCGGGATCGGCGCTGTTGTCCGTGAAACTGTCGACGCCCGCCTTGAGCGCCGCCGCGTCGCCCTCGGCGATCGTGGGGTAGTACTGCTGGGGCGTGACGATGTTGCCGGGGGCGAAGGCGTCGGTGACGTTCAGCAGATCCTGGTCGGTCCACTTCCGTACGACAGCGTCCAGATCCGGATTCACCGTGGCGGGGCGGCCGTTGACCAGGTTGTACGACGTCATCACGCCTGTCGCCGCGTCCGCCGCGATCGCCGGTTTGAACGCGGCCTCGTCGTACTCCTTCTCCACCCGTGGGCGCAGGTCGGAGGAGGTGGTCGCGCGGTCGACCTCGTTGTTGTAGGCGAGGTAGTGCTTGAGGGTGGGGGCGGTTTTGAGGTGGTCCGGGTCGCCGCCGGTCAGGCCCTCGCCGTAGGCCGTGGCGAGGGCGCCGGTCAGTTCGGGGTCCTCGCTGTAGCCCTCTTCGTTGCGGCCCCAGCGCGGGTCGCGCAACAGGTTCACCACCGGGGCCCAGAGGTTCAACCCCCAGCCGTCCGGGTGTAGTTGCTGGAAGCCGCGGGCCTCGTCGCCGACCGCCGAGCCGACCTGTTCCATCAGCGCCGGGTCCCAGGTGGAGGCGAGCCCGATGGCCTGCGGGAAGACGGTGGCCTTGCCGAGCCAGGCGACACCGTGCAGCGCCTCGGTGCCGGTGCGGAAGGACTGGATTCCGAGGCGCGGGATCGCGGGCTCGTACTGGTGGAGGAGGGAGATCTTCTCGTCGAGGGTCAGTCGGCCGAGGAGGTCGTCAACGCGCTTGTTCACGGGGAGAGTCGGGTCGCGGAAGGGGTACGGGGTGTCGGCCGTCGCCGGGACCGTGGCTCCCAGGCCGACGATCAGGGCGAACGCCACGGCGAGCGTGGTTCTGTGGCCTGTTCTGTGGCCTGTTCTTTGACTTCTTCTCTTGCCTTTCATGTCGCGGCTCCTTCAAGTAGGGCCTTGCATGCGGGCGTTGTGAACGTCAGGGCGCGTGGCGCGGTGCCGTGCTCGCGCGTTCCGTCAGCCGGGGTGCGAGCAGCGTTGCGTCGGGCACGGTCTTGCCGCCCAGCTTCTTCATCAGCAACTCAACCGCCCTGGAACCGAGTTCGGCGGCGGGCAGCGCGACCGAGGTGACCGGGACCCGTACGGACTCCGCGAGTTCGTCGGGGCAGATCGCGGTGATCGAGAGATCGCCGGGGACGCGCAGGCCCAACTGCTCGAAGGCGTCGACGAGGGGTTCCAGGAGCGGTTCGTTGTGGACGACGACTCCGGTCAACGCGGGCTGCTCGCGCAGCAGTTGTTCGGCCACGGCGGCTGCCGCGGCGGGCGCAGGCTCGCACGGGTGGACGCAGGAGATGAGCCCGTTGCGGTGCGCGGCGGCCGTGAAGCCCTGAACGACCCGCTGGGCGAAGGCGGTTCGGCGGACGTACACCTCGGGCGGTGACCCGACGAGGGCGACGACCCGGTGCCCGAGCCCCGCGAGCCGCTCCACGCACAGCTCACCGGCCGCCCTGAAGTCGAGGTCGATGCAGGTCAGCCCGTCGGCCTCGGCGGGGAAGCCGATCAGCACGGACGGCCGGTCCAGCGAGCGGAGCAACGGCAGTCGGGGGTCGTTCAGTTGGACGTCCATCACGATCATCGCGTCCACGAGAGCCGTGTCCGCGACCCGCCGCAGCCCCTCCTCGCCCTCCTCCTGGGTGAGCAGCAGCACGTCGTGGTCGTGGCGCCGGGCCGTGGTCGCCACCGACATCGCGAACTGCATGACCACGGGCACATGGATGCCGGTGCGTAAGGGAATGACGAGGGCCAGCACATTGGAACGGCTGCTGGCCAGGGCGCGGGCACCGGCGTGCGGCCGGTAGCCCAGCTCGCGGATGGACTCCTCGACGCGCTGCCGGGTCTCCTCGGAGATCGGACGCTTGCCGCTCAGCGCGTACGACACGGTGCTGGGGGAGACCCCGGCGTGCCGCGCCACATCGGTGATCTTCACCATCAGCCCAGCTCCAAGGTCAGAAACCCGCTGCCCGACCTCGACCGCTCCCCGGCGGCCAGCGCCCACGCCACGGACGGATCGCTGCACGACGCCCGCAGCGTGTCCCCTTCCCGTACGACGGTGAAGGTCACGTCGCCGACCGGTACCGTCACCTGCGCGCCCCGCTCCAGGCCGTACGCCCGCAGGGTGACCCCGTCGGCGAAGTCGTAGTCGGGCCGGTCGGACACCGCGCCGACCGGGATCACCGCACCCGGCCGGACGAGCAGCGGCACGCTGTCGAACCCGTGCTTCTCGCGCACCCAGCGCGGCCCGGTGACCGTACGGCCGGTGAGGTAGTGGGTCCAGGTGCCCTCGGGGACGTAGTACGAGACGTCGCCGTCATCGCTGAACACGGGCGCGACCAGCAGATCGCTGCCGAGCATGTACTGCCGTTCCAGGTGCGCGCACCCGGGATCCTCCGGGAACTCCAGCACCATCGCCCGCATCATCGGCACGCCCTCGGCGGAGGCGGTGCGCGCGGTCTCGTAGAGATACGGCATGAGGCTCAGCTTCAGGCGGGTGAACTGCCGTAGTACGTCCACGGATTCCTCGTCGAAGAGCCACGGGACCCGGTAGGAGGAGCTGCCGTGCAGACGGCTGTGGGAGGACAACAGGCCGAAGGCCAGCCAGCGTTTGAAGAGGGCGGGGGTCGGGGTGCCCTCGAAACCGCCGATGTCGTGGCTCCAGTAGCCGAAGCCGGACAGGCCGAGCGACAGCCCGCCGCGCAGGGACTCGGCCATCGACTCGTACGTCGCCTCGCAGTCGCCGCCCCAGTGAACGGGGTACTTCTGGCTGCCCGTTGTGGCCGAGCGGGCGAAGACGACCGCTTCGCCCTCGCCCCGGTGCTTGCGCAGGACGTCGAAGACCGTGCGGTTGTAGAGGTAGGTGTAGTAGTTGTGCATCCGCTCGGGGTCCGCGCCGTCCGCGTAGGCGACGTCGACGGGGACCCGCTCGCCGAAGTCGGTCTTGAAGCAGTCGACGCCCTGTGCGAGGAGCGCCTCCAGCTTTCCGGCGTACCAGTCGCGGGCGGCCGGACTGGTGAAGTCGACCAGGGCCATGCCCGGTTGCCACAGGTCCCACTGCCAGACACTGCCGTCCGGCCGGCGCAGCAGATGCCCGAGCGCCTTGCCCTCGGCGAAGAGCGGCGAGCGCTGCGCGATGTACGGGTTGATCCAGACGCAGATGTGCAGCCCGCGGTCCTTCAGCCGGGCGAGCATGCCCTCCGGGTCGGGGAAGACCCGCGGATCCCACTGGAAGTCGCACCAGTTGAACTCGCGCATCCAGAAACAGTCGAAGTGGAAGACGGAGAGCGGGAGTTCACGCTCTCGCATGCCCTCGATGAAGGATGTCACCGTCTCCTCGTCGTAGGAGGTGGTGAACGACGTCGACAGCCACAGGCCGAACGACCAGGCGGGCGGGAGCGCCGGGCGGCCGGTGAGGGCGGAGTACTTGCGGAGGATGTCCTTCGGAGTCGGGCCGTAGATGACGTAGTACGTCAACTGCTGGCTCTCCACGCTGAACTGGACCCGGGAGACCGCCTCCGAGCCGACCTCGAAGGAGACCCGGCCGGGGTGGTCGACGAAGACGCCGTAGCCCGCGTCGGTGAGATAGAAGGGGACGTTCTTGTAGGCCTGTTCGGTGGCGGTGCCGCCGTCGGCGTTCCACATGTCGACGACCTGGCCGTTCTTGACGAGCGGGCCGAAGCGTTCGCCGAGTCCGTAGACGGAAGTGCCCACTTGGAGCCCCAGCTGCTCGCGGAGGTAGTGGGCGCCGGTCGCGTCCCGCATGATGCCCATGCCCTTGGGGCCGCTGCTGGTGAGGGTCCGGCCGTGGGCGAGGAAGTCGACGTGCCAGGGCCCGGTGCGCGCCACCTGGACCGACAGCGCGCCGGAGGTGAGGGTCGCGCGCTCGTCGTCGTAGGACGTGTGAACGGCGAAGTCCTGTGTCCGCACGTCGAATTGGGGGCCGCGCGGCTGTTCGCCCTCGAAGTGGGTGAAGGTGACGCCGATGACGTCGGGCATCGGGGCGTGGGTGCTGATCGTCACGACCGGTCCCTTCAGCAGGTCGCCGCGGTGGCGGATGGGGACGGTCGGCGCGTGGATCTCCAACGCGCCGTCCGGAGCGGTGACATCGAGGACTTCGACCGGGTGGGCGGCGGTGACGCCCTCGCGCAGCAGCCAGTAGCCGTCGGTGAACTTCATGTGGGGGTCCCCTTACTACTTGACGGCACCTACGGCGATGCCGCGCGTGAGGGTCCGCTGGAAGACGAGGAAGAAGACGATGGCGGGCAACACACCCAGCAGGGCGGCCGCGTTGGTCATCGTGGCGTCCATCAGACGCTGGCCCTGGAGGACGCCGAGGGCCACCGACACGGTCTGGTTGTCGTTGGAGATCAGCATGACCAGGGGGAGCAGGAACTCGTTCCAGGTCCAGATGAAGAAGAAGACCAGGAGGACGCCGATCGTGGGGCGGCTGACCGGGACCACGATCCGCCACAGCACCTGCCACTTGTTGGCGCCGTCGATCCGGGCCGCCTCGATGATCTCGCGGGGGAACTGGCCGAGCACGGACGAGAGCAGATACGTGCCGAACGCCGCCTGGATCACCGTGAACACGATGATGACGCTCAACCTCGTGTCGTACAGGCCGACTTGCTTGCTGAGGTAGTAGATCGGGTAGACCAGCGCCTCCTGCGGCAGCATGTTGGCGAGGACGAAGAAGGCCAGGACCCATGTGCGGCCCCGGATACGGCCGATGCCGATCGCGTAGGCGTTGAGGACCGAGAGGACGGCGGCGAGGACGGCCACCGAGCCGCTGATCAGAACGGAGTTGAAGAGTTTCTGGCCGTAGTCGACGCGCTGCCAGAAGTCCTTGAGGCCGTCCAGGTAGAGGCCCTTGGGGAGGCTGAGCGGGCCGTGTTCGGAGTACTCGGCCGGTGACTTCACGGCGTTGATCAGGACGATCAGGAACGGGACGACCATGAAGAGGGCGGCGATGCACAGGGCGATCAGCACCGGGTAGCGGCGCAGGGCGGTCGTCATGCGCGGTCACCTTCCTCCGCGCGGGTCTGGAGTTTGAGGAAGGCGAGGGAGAGCACCAGGATGATCACGGTCAGCACCGTGGAGATCGCGGCGCCGTAGCCGACCTGGGTCTTCTCGAAGAACGTGGTGAAGGAAAAGTAGGAGGGGACGTCGGTCGCGCCGCCCGGGCCGCCCTTCGTGAGGACGTACACCGCGCCGAACACCTTGAGCGCGGCGATCGTGCACCAGGTGAGGACGACGTAGATCTCGGGGCGGATCTGCGGCAGCGTGATGTGCCAGAAGCGGCGCCACCAGCCGGCGCCGTCCAGTTCGGCGGCCTCGTAGAGCTGGGGGTCGACGCGTTGCAGGCCGGCCATGAACACCACGAGTGGGAAGCCGAGTTGGACCCAGACCATGACGCCCATGACGCTGTAGAGCGCGATGTCGGGGTCGCCGAGCCAGTCCTGCTGCCACGAGCCCAACCCCACTGCTTTCAGGAGGGTGTTGAGGGAGCCGTTGTCGGGGGCGAGGATCCAGCTCCAGACGATGCCGGCGACCGCGATCGGGAGCACCTGCGGGAGGTAGAAGCAGGCGCGGAGGACCGAGGCGATACGGCTGCCGAAGTGCTTGCCGATGTAGTCGAACAGGGCGGCGGCCAGGACGAGTCCGACGATCGTCGGTACGGCGGCCATCGCCACGACCATGAACAGGCTGTGCCGGAAGGACGCCCAGAACTCCGAATCGTCCAGCAGGTCACGGTAGTTGGCGAGGCCGGTCCACTTGGGGTCGCCGATGCCCTGCCAACTGGTGAAGCTCACGACCGTGTTCATCAGGAACGGGACGACGATCACGGCGAGCGCGGCGAGGGCGCCGGGGAGCAGGAACAGGGCGTACGAGTTTCGGGGGCGAGGGCGGCGCGGGCCGGTGGTGTGGTGGCTGGTGCCGGCCCGCGCGCCCTTCTCGACGGTGACCGTCATGTCGACGGAACGCCCTTGTCGTACGCCTTCTGCAGGTTGCTGAGATAGGCGTCAGGTTTCTCGCTGCTGGTGATCAGCTTCTGGGTCTCGGAGACGAGGACGTCGTAGAAGCCGGGGACCGGCCAGTCGGGGTAGAAGGCGAGGCCGTCGCGGGCCGTGAGGGTGTTGAAGTTGGCTATGAGCTCCTTGGACTTGGGGTCCGTGATCGCGGAGGTGTCGGCCGCGACCGGGATGCCGCCCTTGTTGCCCATCAGGTTCTGGATCTTCTTCGACAGGGTGATGTCGATGAAGTCGTAGGCGAGTTGCTTGTTCTTGGCGCCCTTGGGGACGACCCAGATGTTGCCGCCGGAGCCGAGGGTGAGGTTCGAGCCGGGCCACAGGGTCGTGCCCCAGTCGAACTTGGCCTCCGTCTGGAAGCGGCCGTACCACCAGCTGCCGGAGAACAGGATCGGTGTCTTGCCCTGGATCCAGGAGACACCGGCGTCCTCGGCCTTGGTGGAGCTGGAGGTCTTGGCGATGTAGCCCTTCTTCACCCAGTCGGCGAAGGTGGTCGCCGCGTAGGTCCAGGCCGGGTCGTGGAAGTCCGTCTTCCCCTTGTACAGCTCGTACTTGTCGACCCAGGAGCGGTCGGCCTTCGAGAGGGCGAGCTGGTAGAGGTACTGCTGGGCCGGGTACTCGGCGCCGGCGTTGGCTAGCGGGGTGACGCCCTTCGCCACGAACTGGTCCATGGCGGCGGTGAGTTCGTCGAACGTCTTCGGCTCGGCGATCTTGTACTTCTTGAAGAGGTCCTTGTTGTAGTAGACCATCGTGTACTCGCCGTAGTCGGTCACGCCGTACCACTTGCCGGAGCCCATCACTCCGTTGGTGTCGTACAGGTCGGTCGTGCCGACGCTCGCGGGGATCTTCTTGTCCCAGCCACGGGCCTTGGCCTCGGCGGTGAGATCGGTGAGCAGGCCTTGCTTGGACAGCAGGCCGGCGGTCGCGTTGCCCTTGTTGTACTCCATGACGTCCGGCGCGTCGGAGGAGTTGAGGACCATCGGGGCCGTCTTCTGGATCTGCTCGAAGCCCTTCTCCTCGAACTTCACCTTCACGCCCGGGTGTTGGGCCTTGAACTCCTTGATGGCCTCGTTCCAGGCCACGCCCATCGCACTGTCGGGGCCCTCGTAGTGCCAGAGCTTCAGGGTCTTGCCGTCTGAGCTGCCGCTGTCCGAGTTGCCGCAGGACGTGAGGAGCAGGGCTCCCGTCACGATCACTGCGGCCGTCATCGTTCGCTTTCGGGTCGTCAACATCCAGGGCCTCCGGGGGAGTCGGATGGGTGTCGAAGCGCTTCGATGAAGGAACGTATGTAGGCGGTGGTGATGCGTCAATGGGGTAGGCGGAGATTGGCGCAAGCGGTTCGACGAGTTGTGGGTCGGGTGCGGGTCGGTGCGGGCTGGTCGCGCCCACGCGGCGGAGCCGCACATCGATACAGCCCCGCGCCCCTCAAGGAACTGCCCTGGTCGGTGCTGCGATGACGAGGGCCGTTGTTGCTGACGCAACCGGCAGCCAGAATGCCGACATTGGTGAAGCGTGGTCCGCTGTCCAGCCGCCCGTCGCCGCACCGCACGCGATTCCCAGCAGCAAGCTCGTCACCGCCAGGCTCATGCCCTCGTTCAACCGGTCTTCCGGCGTGCGGTGTTGGAGGAGGGTCATCGCGGTGACCATCGTCGGGGCCGTTGCCATGCCCGCCGGCAGCAAGGACGCAGCCAACGCGGGTAGTGAGCCCAACGTGCTCGCTGCCAGCAGCGGCAGAGTCATCAGGCCGCTCATCGCCAACAGGCACCACCGCAGCCGGAGTTCCGGCGCCCCCGTCGGTCTCAGCCTCCCGTACAGCAGGCCCGCCGCGCACGAACCGGCCGCCTGGAGTGCCAACACCGCACCGCCCGCCGCACGGTGACCCGTCGCGTTCGCGTACGCGAGCGTGGCGACCTCCATCGAACCGAACACCGCGCCCGTCGCCACGAAGCCGGCGAGGAGGGGAGGGATGCCGGGCACGCGCAGGGGCGGACCGCCCTTCGGGGCCGGTCTCGGCGGGGGCTCCGTCGAACGCTGTGCCGTGAAGATCAGGATGCCGGTGAGCAGGAGCACCGCCCCGGTCAGCGTCCCCGCCTCAGGGAAGAACGTGCCGCACAGGAAGGCGGCGAGCGCCGGGCCCAGCATGAAGCACAGCTCGTCGGCCGCCTGCTCGAAGGAGTTCGCGGTGTGCAGGGCCTCGGTGTCGCCGGCGAGGAGATGGGCCCAGCGGGCGCGGGACATGCCGCCGGTGTTGGGGGTCGTCGCGGTGGCCGCGTACGCGGCGAACAGGGTCCAGTCGGGGGCGCCGTAGCGCGCACAGAGGACGAGGGCCACCGAGCCGAGGACCGCAACCACCGTTGCCGGTACGGCTGTTCGGGCCTGGCCGTGGCGGTCGGTCAGGCGCGCGAGCCACGGGCCGACGAGCGCTGTCGCCGCGAGGCCGGTCGCGGTGACGGCTCCGGCGAGGGCGTACGAGCCCCGTGAACCGGCGATCATCACGACCGCGCTCACGCTGAACATGCCCGCGGGCAGGCGGGCGATCAGGTTCCCGGCGGTGAAGGCGCGGGTGCCGGGGAGGGAGAAGAGGTGGCGGTACATGTCTCCCACCGTCGCTCCCGGACGATCAAGGGGTCCAACACCTGTTCCGCGCCGATTCACGCACCTGCGTTGTAAGTTCGCCGGATGTCCTGGACACCGGCCCACGTGGACCCCCGACTCCTCCGCGCCTTTCTCGCCGTCGCCGAGGAACTGCACTTCACCCGTGCCGCCGCCCGGCTCTACGTCGCCCAGCAGGCGCTGAGTCGTGATGTGCGGCGCTTGGAGCGGGAGTTGGGGGCCGAGCTGTTCGTGCGGACCACGCGGCAGGTGACGCTGACGGCGGACGGTGCGCGGCTGGTGCCGTACGCCCGGCAGGTGCTGGCCGCGCAGGACGAGTTGCTCGCCGCGTTCCGGCAGGCCCGGCCCCTGCTGGTGGATCTGAACTCACCGGGGCTTTGTACCGGGCGCCGGGTGCTGCACCGGGCCCGTGAACTCGCCCCGGAGCATGAACTGATGGCCCGCTACGAGAGCGGACTGACGGGTGCGGCGGGGGAGTTGCTGGCGGGGCGGCTCGACGTGTCGTTCGGACGGTTCGCCGGGCTCGACCGGGTGCTGCGGGCCGGGCTCGATCATCAACTCGTGCGGTACGAGCCGATGGCGGTCGTCCTGCCCGAGGACCACCGGCTGGCGTCGCTCGCGGAGGTGCCGGTGGACGCGCTCAAGGGGGAGACCGTGTACGCGGGGGCCGGGAATCCGCGGACCCCGGAGTGGACGGATCTCGCGCGGCGGTTGTTCGCGGGGCGTGACATCACGATTGCGGCGCCCGCCCCGATGGCCGTAGGAGAAGAGGAATTCGAACGGGTGATGGGGCGGATGCGGAACCCGGTTCTTGCTGTAGTGGGCTTTCCGGCCATGCCTCGGAGTGTGGTGCGGCCCCTGGTGAAGCCGGTGCCCCTGTCGTCTGTGTCGCTCGTGTGGCGAAAGGGGCTGGTGCACCCCGGATTCGACGCGCTTCGACGGGCTGCGGTGGAGATCGGTGGCGCCGAGGGGTGGTTGCGGCGACCCGGGGATGGGTGGATTCCGGCCATGGACGTGGACATGCTAAAGACGTAGAAATTACGCATCCTGGCACATGTGGAGTCTCACTACGCTACGTTCGGGCCTGAGCACGGTGTGATACAGGGGGCGCGGGAGCCGGTGGGGGACCGGTTCGACGGCGTGTGCTCGGGGTCGTTTGCGCTCTCGGAACAGTCCTTGGGGGGATGTGCGTGCGCGTGGAAAAGTGGCGAGAAGACACCCAACCGGAATGGCCCCAAGCCGCATCCGCGACCAGAGACGTACCGGTCGTAGGCGGAGAGGCCCAGGCGTTCCCGGAGACCGGAGCGGTCGGAGCGGCCAGGGGGTCGGAACTCCTTGAGGGTGGTCGGCACGGCCGGCACGGTGGGCGTGCCAGTCACGCCGGCGGTCGGATACGGAACGAGCAGTCCGGACCGCCGGGGGCAGGGTCGGGGGCGGGGTCGTCCTGGCCCGTCGTGCCCAAGGGGGTACGCAAGGGGCCGGCAGGGCCGCTCACCGGTTCGCCCATCGGTTCGCCCGCCGGTTCGCCCATCGGGCCTTCCGGCGCGCTGGCCGATCCCTGGGGTGCGGCCGCGGCGAACGATCCCGACGAGGTGACCGTCCAACTCGACGGGCCCGCCGAGGAGTCGGGAAGCGATCCAGGGGCGAAGGGCGCCGGTCAGGACGGCTCCGACGGGCCCGTGTTCGTCGACGCGTCCGGTCGCCGTAGCCGTAGGTACCGTCGGATCGGTATGGCCATCGGCATCGCCTGCGCGGTCTACGCCGTCGTCATCGTCGTGACCCTGTTGTCCGGCAGCTCGGACGCGCCCTGGCTCCCGGTGCCGGGGCAGAAGGACGACCCGCCCGCGGGCAAGGTCGACACCTCGCCGCTGCCCGCCGAGTCGGGTCGGCCGTCCGGCGGCAGCGGCAGCGTGGCGCCGGGGAACATTCCCACGGCGAGTGACGGTACGACACCGTCGCCGGGCGCCAGTGCGAGCGCGAGCGGCGCGTCCAAGGCGCCCGGCAGCAAGGCGACCACGTCCGCGTCCGCCAAGCCGTCCGCGAGCAAGAGCGCGTCGGCGCCGGTCGGCGGGAGCGTGAGCAATCCCGTCGTACAGCCCTCGCATCCGCAGGAGACTCCGTCGTCCGGCCCGAGCACACCGACGGGCAGTACGAGCGCCCCGGCGTCGCCGACGCCGAGCCCGACCGTGAGCGGGGGTGGGGGTGGGGGCACAGGCACGGTCGCCGACGGCCCGAGCAGCCCGTCGCCCGTGGCCCAGGGGCCGGCCGCGCCCGCCGAACCGGCGCCCGCACCGGCACCGTCCACGACCCCGGAGCACATCGTCTGATGGCATCGCACAACCGCCGCCCCGCCGCCACGAACACGGCCCCGGGCGGCCGTCACGGAGGCATACCCAAAACGGCACGCGGCTCCCGGCGCCGCCGCCTGTCCATGCGGTTCCTGCTGCCGATGCTGCTTCTCGTCGCGATGCTGGCGATGCTGATGCTGCGCGGTTATGTGCACAGCGAGATCCTTGCCGACCACCGCATCCGCCCCGAGGCGGCGACGAACAAGGTGCCGGAGAAGATCCTCGACGGCGGCCCGGTCATCGACACCCGCAGCGGCCGTACGACGAGTCTGGACGTGCCGGACCGCGACATCGTCCTGACCTTCGACGACGGCCCCGACCCGACCTGGACGCCCAAGGTCCTGGACGTGCTGAAGAAGCATCACGCGCACGCCGTCTTCTTCGTCACCGGCACCATGACCTCGCGCTACCCGGAGCTGGTCAAACGCATCGTGGACGAGGGCAACGAGGTCGGCGTGCACACCTTCAGCCACCCCGACCTCTCCTTCCAGTCCAAGAAGCGCATCGACTGGGAGCTGTCGCAGACCCAGCTCGCGATCACCGGCGCGGCCGGCATCCGGACGTCACTGTTCCGGCCGCCGTACTCGTCCTCCGCCGACGCGATGGACAACCTGTCCTGGCCGGTGACCGAGTACATCGGCACCCGCGGCTACCTCACCGCCGTCAACAACACGGACAGCGAGGACTGGCAGAAGCCCGGAGTCGCGAAGATCATCAGCAACGCGACCCCGCGCGCAGGCAAGGGCGCGATCGTGCTGATGCACGACTCCGGCGGCGACCGCCACCAGACCGTGCAGGCGCTCGACAAGTTCCTGCCGGAGATGCAGGCCAAGGGCTACAAGTTCGACAACCTCACCGAGGCGCTCGGTGCCCGCAGCGCGCTCACCCCGGTCACCGGCGTCGACCTGTGGAAGGGCAAGGCGTGGATCTTCCTGGTCCAGGCCTCGGACAACATCACCGACATCCTGGTGGTCGGTCTGGCGATCACCGGGTCCCTGGTCATCGCCCGCTTCGGGCTGATGCTCCTGCTCTCCGTGCTCCACGCCCGCCGGGTGCGCCGCAAGGGCTTCTCGTGGGGCCCACCGGTCACCGAACCGGTCACGGTCCTCGTCCCGGCGTACAACGAGGCCAAGTGCATTGAGAACACGGTCCGTTCACTGATGGCGAGCGAGCACCCCGTCGAGGTGATCGTCGTCGACGACGGCTCGGCCGACGGCACGGCGAGAATCGTGGAAGCGATGTTCCTGCCGAACGTCCGGGTCGTACGCCAGGTCAACGCGGGCAAACCGGCCGCCCTCAACCGCGGTCTGGCGAACGCCAGTCACGACCTCATCGTCATGATGGACGGCGACACGGTCTTCGAACCGGCCACCGTACGGGAGTTGGTGCAGCCCTTCGGCGACCCGCGCGTCGGCGCCGTCGCCGGCAACGCCAAGGTCGGCAACCGGGACTCCCTCATCGGTGCCTGGCAGCACATCGAGTACGTGATGGGCTTCAACCTCGACCGCCGGATGTACGACGTCCTGCGCTGCATGCCGACGATCCCGGGCGCCGTGGGGGCCTTCAGGAGAAGCGCGCTGGAGCGGGTCGGCGGCATGAGCGACGACACGCTCGCCGAGGACACCGACATCACGATGGCGATGCACAGGGACGGTTGGCGCGTCGTCTACGCCGAGAAGGCCCGCGCGTGGACCGAAGCCCCGGAGACGGTGCAGCAGTTGTGGTCCCAGCGCTACCGGTGGTCGTACGGCACGATGCAGGCGATCTGGAAGCACCGGGGCGCGCTGCTCGACCGGGGCCCGTCCGGCCGCTTCGGCAGGGTCGGCCTGCCGCTGGTGGCCCTCTTCATGGTCGTCGCGCCCATCCTGGCCCCGCTGATCGACGTGTTCCTGCTCTACGGCCTGGTGTTCGGCCCGACGGAGAAGACGTTCCTGGCCTGGCTGGGCGTCCTCGCCATCCAGGCGTTCTGCGCGGCGTACGCGTTCCGCCTGGACCGCGAACGCATGACCCACCTGGTCTCGCTCCCTCTCCAGCAGATCCTCTACCGCCAACTCATGTACGTCGTACTGCTCCAGTCCTGGATCACCGCGCTCACCGGAGGCCGCCTGCGATGGCAGAAGCTGCGGCGCACGGGGGTCGTGGAGGCGCCCGGCGGTCCGGTACCGACCCAACGCAGCCGCAACGGCAGTGACGATCGGAGGCCGGTCGCATGACGCACGGACACGGATACACGGCGGGGACGGGTACGGGCCCCGAGTCGACGCCGGCCTACGGGAATCCCCAACAGCGGCAACAGGAACCGGAGTTGGCGCCGGGGCCGGACCCGGCTAAGGCAAAGCCCAAGGCGGGCGGTGGCGGCAGGGACCGCTACCTCGACCTCCTCCGCTCGATCGCCCTCGTCCGGGTGGTCGTCTACCACCTCTTCGGCTGGGCCTGGCTGTCGGTCCTGTTCCCTTCCATGGGCGTGATGTTCGCGCTCGCGGGCTCCCTGATGGCCCGCTCGCTGAACCGCCCCGCGCTGGGCGTGATCAAGGGTCGGCTACGGCGACTGCTGCCCCCGCTGTGGGCGTTCAGCGCGGTGGTCCTGGTGCTGATGTTCACGATGGGCTGGAACCCGCTCAAGGACCCTGACCTGGGCGGCACTTGGTGGGGTGCGGCGAAGGTGTTCGACTACCTCGTGCCGTTCGGCGCACCGCCGTACCCCGAGCATCTGGGCTCCGAATCGGGCCTGTTGGAGAGCACGTGGGCGGACCAGGCGGCGGGGCCGCTCTGGTACCTGCGGGCGTACCTGTGGTTCGTGATCGCGTCACCGCTGTTGCTGTGGGCGTTCCGGCGGGTTCCGTGGGCGACGCTGCTGGCGCCCTTGCTGCTGACGGCAGTTGTCGGCACGGGCCTGGTGACCATCCCCGGCGAGACGGGCAACGCGGTGTCCGACTTCGCGGTGTACGGCGGCTGTTGGGTCCTGGGCTTCGCCCACCACGAGGGGAAGCTGAAGGAGGTCCCGCGTTATCTGGCGGTGTCGGGCGCGACCGTCATCATGGGCTTCGGCCTGTGGTGGGCGTCGGGTCATCTGGGCCCGGACGGCTGGGACTTGAACGACATCCCGCTGGCACAGGCGGCATGGTCCTTCGGGATCGTGGTCATCCTGCTCCAATACGCCCCGTCCTGGCAGGAGTTGCCGGGCCGCCTGGCCCGCTGGGACAAGCTGGTGACCCTCTCCAACAACCGCGCCGTCACGATCTACCTGTGGCACAACCTCCTCATCATGGCCACGGTCCCGATCATCGACCAGCTGTACAACCTGCCCTTCATGGAGAGCGACAGCGCGACCGCGCTGCTCGACAAGGCGGACACCTTCCTGATGTTCCTGCTGATCTGGCCGCTGATCGCGGTGGCGATCCTGGCGTTCGGGTGGATCGAGGACATTGCCGCGAAGCGGGGGCCGAGGTTGTGGCCCAACGGGGGCAGTGGTGGGGGGAGTCGGCGGAGGGGCTGAAACCGGCGCGCTGGGACTGTCACAGGCCTGCGTCATGCTCAGCGCATGCACGAGAACACCTTCTGGCAGCTCATCGACGACTGCACACCACCCACGCCCGACCCGGACGCCGAACAACTGGCGGCGGCATTGACGCACCGTCTCTCCGCCGGGCCACTGGCAACGGTCGTCGGTTTCGCCGAGCAACTCTCCTGGGCCCTCCACCGACTGGACCGCAGGGAGTACGGCAACAGGAACGGCCTGTCGGGGGACAGTTTTCTCTACACCCGCGCAGCCGTTGTTGCCGCAGGCCGTGGAGCCTACGAAGCCACGCTCCACGATCCCCGGCTTTTCACTCCCTACGTCGAAGACCTCATCTGGGCGGAGAGGCTGCTCTACGTGCCGGACGAGGCGTACGGCCGTATCACGGGTGAGGAGTGGGATCGCAGCACGCGCTATTCCTACGAGTCCTACTCGAACACTGAGGGATGGGCCGACGCGTAGCCCCTCAGGCCTCCGTCCCTTCCGCCTCGGCAGCGGGTCACCAGGAAAGGGCGAACCACAGGATGTGACGGTGGTCCTTCCTCGCGTCTTCCAAGTCCCTTGCGAGTTCCGCTGTTTCGGGTGAGTCGGGGACGTACACGATGGTGACGGTGTCGCCAGGCGACAGGGACTGGTACCGCATCGGGGACGAAACCGCGTCGCGTTCCGTGCCGTCCGCGGCGGTGTACGAGAAGTGCACTGAGACATAGTCCTCGCGCGACGAGAGCAAGGTGCACAGGCCCGTCGTCTCGACGCCGGATGCCTTGAGCCGCAGAGCCGCCCGGTACTTCCGGAACGTGTGCACTGTGGGGATGCCCATGCCGAGGGGCGCCATCGAGAGGATCAACAAGACGAATACGTCGCTCACCACCGGGGTCCCTCCGTCTGCCGGGTCAAAGAACGTGCACAGCGAGTGCCCCCGGCCGTCCGATATTGCATGTTGCCGTGCATGATCGCCGCTGTCGATGGTGGCTCGGGTGGGAGTTCGGGGCGGCTACATCTCGGTGGGGGAGCGGGACTTCAGCGTGTCTATGAGGTGCCGTAGGCCGGCGGGTGTGGTGGTGAGGATCGTGTTGGGGGCGTCGCTCTCGCGGAGGCGGATGACATCGGCGGGGGCGGCGGCGATGTAGACGCAGTTGGAGGCGTCGGGGCTGTAAGTGGACTTCTGCCAGACGTGGTTGGGCATCGTGCGACTCTTTCAGATGTCTTGGCTGATGCGGTGGATGAGGTCGCGG
Source organism: Streptomyces sp. MBT53 (assembly GCF_016654115.1). Taxonomy (GTDB): domain Bacteria; phylum Actinomycetota; class Actinomycetes; order Streptomycetales; family Streptomycetaceae; genus Streptomyces. Next base: position 6,501 of record NZ_JAEQAZ010000104.1, on the reverse strand, counting down.
GACGCTTCAGGCTTCAAGGCGTTCTCCTCCATCCGGTCGATGACGTGACGGTACTTGTCCAACTGCGAAGCGGCGTCGAGGAATTCGCACCCGTGGTGAGCGTCCAACTGGACGGTGTCGAGCTGTGGGACCGCGCCCATGAGGTAGTCGATGGGTTGCCCGGTGCCGGGGAAGGAGCCTTTCCCGAACGGGATGATCCGCACGGTGACGTGGTCCAGTTCGCTCATGTCCAGCAGGTGGTCGAGTTGGCCACGGACCGTGGCGGGGCCGCCGTATCCCATGTGCAGTGCGGCCTCGTGGATCACGGCCGTGTAAGGGGGTGGAGTGTCGCGGTAGAGGATGCCCTGCCGTTTGACGCGATGACTCACCCGGTGCTCGATCTCGAACTGCCGCAGGGGCGGCACCGCCTCTTTGGCGAGGGCCCGGGCGTGATCGGTGGTCTGCAGCAGAGCGGGGATGTGGACGACCAGTCCCACGCGCAGTGCGGTCGCGTAGTGCTCCAGTTCGGCGAGATCGATGAGGCCGACGGGCAGGTTGTCGCGGTACTCCTCCCACCACCCGCGTGAGCGTCGGCCTGTCATCTCGGCCAGGGCGTCGATGAGTTGGTCGTCGAAGCAGTCGTACGAGCGCGTCATGCTGCGGACGCGGTCCGCGCTGAGGGCGCTGCGGCCGGTCTCGATCATGCTCACCCGTCCCTGGTTGACGCCCAGGCGGGCGGCGGCCTGCGTGACGTTGAGCCCGGCGCGTTCGCGGAGTTTGCGCAGCTCGGTACCGAGTCGCCGTTGACGCAGGGTGGGGTTGTTGGTGGGCGGCACAGCACCTCCGCTTCGGGCCGCGACGCGGCGCTCGTGTAGCTCACACGAGGTAATTACAGGTACATCTCTCAAGTTCGGGAGATTTATCTCCCATGCGGCTCTACGGTAGTCCCGTACCGCCCAACTGGCCTCGCCCATAAGCCGGAAGCGCACCGCACCCACGGCACTGCCACCGCCCGGCGCGGCCGTTGAGCGAATCCGAGTCCGTCACCCCCTCCCGGAGTCAGCCATGGTCACCGTATCCCCGCCCGCCACCTGGGTGTACGCCCTTCGACTACCGCACGACCCCCGAGCCGCACGCGTCGCACGTATGACCGTACGGGCCGCCCTCGACGGGCACGGGATGTCCGAAGTCCTGGACGTGGTCGAGCTGTTGACGTCCGAACTCGTCACCAACGCGTACCGGCACGCGAGGGGTCCCGCCTCCCTGCGTCTCACCGCCCTCGGGGACGGACGGCTGCGGGTCGGTGTCTGGGACTCGAACCCGTATATCCCCGCACCCTTCGACAAGCGACCCGGCGAGCGGCTTCCGCCTCCCCCGCTCGACGCCGACAGTGGGCGTGGGCTTCACCTCGTGCGGGCGTACGCCAGCTCCTGGGGCGGCTGGCCGATCGGTGACGGTGGGCTGTTGGACCGGGGAGCCGGAAAGCTGCTGTGGTTCGAAGTGGGCGGCCGTTGCGCCCGTTGACGGTCCGGGGCCGGGTCCGTCAGCCACGCGCCGTCAGGTACAGGCCGATACCGGCGAAGAAAACGGCGCCGACAGCCAACGGATCAGCGACGACCGACCAGGTGAAGTACCGCCGAAGCCTGGCCGGCCCCGGTAGCAGCCCGGCCTTCGACTCCGCCCGCACATGCGCCTGCATGGCGTGGTCGCAGACGCTGGAGAAGTCGTAGAACGCGTCCCACAGCGAACCGTCGAACAACGCGAAGTCGACGTTCTCCCCGTCGTGGGTCTCCAGGGAAAGGACACCCCGGAACAAGTCGCGGTGCAGCCTCTTCACCGCCGAGCAGGGCACCACCACGTGCCGCAGCACACCGAAGCGCACGATCTCGCCAGGCCGGAGCACCACCCTGATCAGCGAGCCCCGCCACAGGCACGACGCCATTGCCAGCGCTATGGCACACATGAAGGCACGGTCCCGTGCGAGGCCCACCGTGTCCAACTGGATGTACAAGGCGAAACCGGCGGCGCCACAGGACAGGCCCCTGAGGATGCCGACGCGCAGCCAGCGCACCAGTTTGATCTCTCCGCGCCGGTTCGGCCGGTAACCCCGTACCCGCTGGACGATCGGGGTCCCGGGCCCGTACCAGTCACGCAACCCCGACTGCCACAGCCCTGACGTCACCCGCGCGAGCGTACTCACAGGGGGATGGTCCCCCGGAAGTGGGGCACTTTCGCGCAGAGTGGCACACTTTTTTCACTCCACCCCCTGACACCGACCGCGCAGGCCGCAGCACCGGATATCGCATACTGACCCGCACGATCGCCACCGACCCAGGGGGACAAGTGGCCGACGACAGAGGGCCGTTGAGTGTCGCGGTGGACCCGGAGCGGCGGTTGTGGACGTTGCGGGCCAAGGGCGCCGGGGTGGGGCATCCGGTTGTGGAGGGCGACACGGTGTACGTGTCCGTGCCGGGTGAGCGCGTCGCCGCTCTCGATGCCGGCAGCGGGCGGGTGCGCTGGTGCAGTCGCGAGGTCGCGGAGGTGTGGCCGCCGTATGTGGCCGTCGCCGGTGCCGTGGTCGCCGTCCCCGTAAGGCAGAGGCAGGAGACGGAGCGCGATGCTTTCACCGCGCTGGACGCGGCCACCGGCAGGATGCGCTGGACCCGCCGCGAGAGTGCCCTGTGCGCCGTTGTCGCCGTCGGTGACTCGACCTTCGTCGTGTGGAACGGCACGCCCGAGGAACGCGGATCGATCGCCGGCGTCGACGCGCTCAGCGGCAAGACGTTGTGGGAGGACGAGTTCGAGCGGATCGACGAGCTCGTCGTGCGGGGGGAGCGGGTGATTCTGGGCGCGGGCCGGCTGCGGGCGCTGGACGGCCGTAGCGGTGACGAGATCTGGAGCGGAGGGGAGGGGGAGCTGCTCCGCCGGGCCGGAGAAGCTGTCGAGGACGCGGCCGTCTTCCTTTCCTGGCGCGGCAGGCCCTACGGGCCCAAGAGCCTCGTCGTAGGAGCCTCGGACACCGGCGAGCAACTCGCCGAGACCCGGTTCCCCAGGGAAGCCCAGAGGTACAGGTGGGGGCACCCCGAACTCGTCGACGGTGGGCGCGCGTTGTTCTACGGGACCACCGGGCGCCGGGTCCGGCTGCTGGAGTACGCGGGTCTGGACCGGGCCGAGGTGTCGGAGAGCTGGAAGCTGGGGTGGCTGCAACGGGGCTCCTTCATGAGAGTGCTGTGCGTCGGTGACTGGATCTACGCCCTCTGCTGGGATCGCCGGCTGTACGTCGCCGAGGTCGACCCACGGGGTGGCCTGCGGCGGTTGAGGCTGCGGGGCCCGTACAAGATGACCGTGCGGGAGCCGGAGTACCTCACCGCCGGGCCCGGGTATGTGCTCGCCTCGGGCAAGGACGGGATGGCCGTGCTGCGGGACGGTCGCGTGCTGTGGGCTTCGCACACCGTCCGGCCGGAGGTCCTGCCGGTGCCGCTCGACGGCGACCGTTTCCTGTTCAGGGCCCGGAGCCGGAACGGCAAGGAGATCCGGCTGTACTGCGCCGACGTGGAGACCGGTCGGCGCGTGCTGCCCTGAGGACACCTCACCGTGCGCTTCCCCCGCTCGTGAGAGCAACGTTCCCTTCCGGTCACTCACAGCCACAGCGTGGAAATCCGCCGTCCCTACCTTCGGGATGCAGCCCTTGGAAGACAAACCGCTCGTTACCCCGTAGTGGACCGTGGAGGCGTCATGACAGCCACTGGCAAGTGGATCGAGCACTGGGATCCGGAGGACGAGACCTTCTGGCGGGAGACCGGAGAGAAGGTCGCCCGTCGCAATCTCCTCTTCTCCGTGCTCTCCGAGCACATCGGCTTCTCGATCTGGACGCTGTGGTCCGTGCTCGTGCTCTTCATGGGCCCGGAGTACGGGCTGACCCCGGCCGACAAGTTCCTGCTGACCTCGATGGTCACGCTCGTCGGCGCGGTCGTCCGGGTGCCGTACACCTTCGCGGTCGCCGTCTTCGGCGGGCGGAACTGGACGATCGTCTCCGCGAGCCTCCTCCTCATCCCCACCATCGCCGCGTTCGTGGTGATGAAGCCGGGGACCTCCTTCGACACCTTCCTCTGGATCGGCCTGCTGGCCGGTATCGGCGGCGGCAACTTCGCCTCCTCCATGACCAACATCAACGCCTTCTTCCCGCTGCGGAAGAAGGGGTGGGCCCTCGGGCTCAACGCCGGGGGCGGCAACATCGGGGTTCCTGTGATCCAGTTGATCGCCCTCGCGATCATCGGGGCCAGTGGCGGGCCGCGCGTGCTGCTCGGGATCTACATCCCGCTCATCCTGATCGCCGCCACCCTCGCCGCCCTCTTCATGGACAACCTCACCTCCGTGAAGAACGACACCGGCGCCGCCAAGGACGCCGCCCGGGACTGGCACACCTGGATCATGGCGTTCCTGTACATCGGCACGTTCGGGTCGTTCATCGGATACGCGTTCGCCTTCGGGCAGGTGCTCCAGGTCCAGTTCGGCCGTACGCCGCTGCAGGCCGCGTACCTCACCTTCATCGGCCCGCTGCTCGGCTCGCTCATCCGCCCCGTGGGCGGCTGGCTCGCCGACCGCTACGGCGGCGCGAAGATCACCCTGTGGAACTTCGTCGCCATGGCCGCCGCCACCGCCGTACTTCTCGTCGCCAGCATGCAGAAGTCGCTGCCGCTGTTCGTCTCCGTCTTCATCGTCCTGTTCGTGCTCAGCGGGCTCGGCAACGGGTCGACGTACAAGATGATCCCCGGCATCTTCCAGACCAAGGCCCTCGCGAAGGGGCTCGAAGGGGATGAGGCTGCCGCCTACGGTCGTCGGCTCTCCGGGGCCTCCATGGGGCTCATCGGGGCGGTCGGCGCGCTCGGCGGCGTCGGCATCAACCTCGCCTTCCGGCAGTCCTTCCTCTCCTACGGCTCCGGCACCGGCGCGTTCGTCGCCTTCCTCGCCTTCTACGGCCTCTGCTTCGCGGTCACCTGGGCCGTATACCTTCGCCGCCCGACCGCACAGGCGCAGGCCAAAGCTTCCGCATCGGAGGCGAAGCCGCAGCTCAGCTATGCCGAGGTGTGACGTAACACTGTCGACATGAAGTCGAACCGAGCCTGTCACGCACCGTTGACAGGCTCGTTCGTCATGTAGGCACCGCCGCACCACCCCCTGCACGACTGCATGCACGACTACGTTCGGGACGAGAGACATGGACGAACAACCGCAGCGACCGGAGAGCGCGCCCCACGGCCCCCTCTCCGGATTCACCGTGGGCGTCACCGCCGCACGCCGCGCCGACGAGCTGGGGGCCCTGCTCCAGCGGCGCGGCGCGGTGGTCGTTCACGCGCCCGCGCTGCGCATCGTGCCCCTCGCCGACGACAGCGAACTGCTCGCCGCCACCAAGGAGTTGATCGACCAGGCGCCCGACGTCGTGGTGGCCACCACCGCGATCGGATTCCGCGGGTGGGTCGAGGCCGCCGACGGGTGGGGGCTCGGCGAAGGCCTCCTCGACCGGCTGCGCGGGGTGGAGCTGCTCGCCCGCGGGCCCAAGGTGAAGGGCGCGGTACGGGCCGCCGGTCTCACCGAGGAGTGGTCACCGTCCTCCGAGTCCATGGCCGAGGTGCTCGACCGGCTCCTGGAGGAGGGCGTCGACGGCCGCCGGGTCGCCGTACAGCTGCACGGTGAACCGCTGCCCGGGTTCGTCGAATCCCTGCGGGCCGGGGGAGCGGAGGTCGTGGTGGTCCCCGTGTACCGGTGGATGCCGCCCGAGGACATCGCCCCGGTGGACCGGCTGCTGGACGCGGCGGTCTCGCGCGGCCTGGACGCGCTGACCTTCACCAGCGCCCCGGCCGCCGCGTCGCTCCTCTCCCGCGCCGAGACCCGCGGCCTGTTGCCCGAACTCCTCGCCGCCCTGGACCACGACGTCCTCCCGGCCTGCGTCGGCCCCGTCACCGCGCTCCCGCTCCAGAACCACGGCATCACCACGGTCCAGCCCGAACGCTTCCGCCTCGGCCCGCTCGTCCAGCTCCTCTGCCAGGAACTCCCCGCCCGTGCCCGCACCCTGCCCGTCGCGGGCCACCGGGTGGAGATCCGTGGCCACGCGGTCCTGGTCGACGGCGAGCTACGGCCCGTTCCGCCGGCCGGTATGTCCCTGCTCCGTGCCCTGTCCCGCCGGCCCGGCTGGGTCGTCGCCCGCGCGGAACTCCTGCGGGCCCTGCCCGGCGCCGGGCGCGACGAGCACGCCGTAGAAACGGCGATGGCACGTCTGCGTACGGCACTCGGCGCGCCGAAGCTGATCCAGACGGTGGTGAAACGGGGGTACCGGCTGGCGCTGGATCCGGCGGCGGACGAGAAGTACTCCGACGGTTGAGCAGGGGTTTGTGCGGGGTGTCGATGCGGGCGTTCCCGGGGGCTCCGCCCCCAGACCCCCGATCGGCCCTGAAGGGGCCTCGTCCTCAAACGCCGGACGGGCTGCAAGTCAGCCCGTCCGGCGTTCGAGGAGCGGGGTCACAG
>NZ_JAEQAZ010000103.1 GCF_016654115.1 Streptomyces sp. MBT53 | reverse complement strand
CGGGTCGCTCGCTTCTAAACCGGGTTAAGACGGGTTGGGGCGGACCTAGTCAAGGGTGACCCGGAGGGTCATCGGCGGAGCCGACGCGTAGCGCAGCGGAGCGCCCTTTACTTGGTCCGTTCCGGCCCGACACTGACAAGAAGCGAGTGGCCCAACAGCACCTTCGCAACCCCCACAAGCACCACCCCACCCAAATAATGCAAGCACGCTTGATTGTTTCTACCGCCCCTGCCATGCTCCCCCCATGTCCGATCCGACGCACGTGTTCGACGACCTGCGTGAGGAGAGCGAGGAACTCGACCGGCTGGTAGCCGAGTTGAGCCCGGAGGGCTGGGCGCTCGCGACTCCCGCCGCCCGCTGGACCGTCGCCCACCAGATCGCCCACCTGGCCTGGACCGACCACTCCGCTCTGCTCGCCGTGACGGACGAGGACGCGTTCGGCGCGCTGGTCGAGAAGGCGCTCGCCGCTCCCGAGTCGTTCGTGGATCAGGGAGCGGAGGAGGGCGCCGCAAAGCCGCCCGCGCAGCTTCTCGCCGACTGGCGGGCAGGACGGACGGCCCTGCTGGCCGCCCTGTACGCCGCACCCACAAAGACTCGCTTCCCCTGGTACGGCCCACCCATGTCCGCCGCCTCCATGGCCACCGGCCGGCTCATGGAGACCTGGGCCCACGGCCAGGATGTGGCGGACGCGGCAGGTGTGGTCAGGACACCCACGGACCGACTCCGGCATGTGGTGCGCATCGGTGTACGGGCGCGTGACTTCGCCTTCGGTGTGCATGGACTGAGGCCGCCGAGCGAGGAGTTTCGGGTCGAACTCGTCGCTCCCTCCAACAAATTGTGGACCTACGGTCCCGACGACGCCCCGCAGCGCGTCACCGGTCCCGCCCTCGACTTCTGTCTTCTCGTCACCCAGCGAGCCCACCGCGCCGACCTCGCGGTGGAGGCCGTAGGACCCGACGCGGATCGATGGCTCGACATCGCCCAGGCCTTCGCGGGACCACCCGGCCCCGGGCGACAGCCGAAGTCGAAGGGGGCCGACCAATGAATCCCCACCCCACGCCCCTCCGAATAGGCAACGCCTCCGGCTTCTACGGCGACCGTTTCGACGCCCTGCGCGAGATGCTCACCGGCGGACAGCTCGACGTCCTCACCGGCGACTATCTCGCCGAGCTGACCATGCTCATCCTGGGGCGGGACCGGCTCAAGGACCCGAGCGCCGGGTACGCCCGCACGTTCCTGAAGCAGTTGGAGGAGTGCCTCGGCCTCGCTCACGAGCGCGGGGTGCGGATCGTCACCAACGCGGGTGGGCTCAATCCGGCCGGACTCGCCGATGCCGTAAGGAAGTTGGCCGATCGGCTGGGGATATCCGTGCGGGTCGCGCACGTCGAGGGGGACGATCTCGTCGGGCTGTATCCGGGGTCACTCGCCGCGCATGCCTATCTCGGCGGGTTCGGTATCGCGGCCTGTCTCGGCGCGGGGGCCGATGTCGTGGTCACCGGGCGGGTCACCGACGCGGCCCTGGTCACCGGGCCTGCCGTCGCCCACTTCGGGTGGGGGGCCGGCGACCACGACCGCCTCGCGGGTGCCGTGGTCGCCGGACATGTGCTGGAGTGCGGGACCCAGGCCACCGGCGGCAACTACGCCTTCTTCACCGAGCACACGGCGGAGAAGCTCCGCCGCCCCGGCTTTCCGCTCGCCGAGATCCATGAGGACGGTTCGTCCGTCATCACCAAGCACCCCGGCACGGGGGGAGTCGTCGACGTCGGTACCGTCACCGCGCAGCTGCTCTACGAGACGCAGGGCGCGCGGTACGCCGGTCCCGATGTCACCGCTCGCCTCGACACCGTTCGGCTCAGCGAGGACGGGCCCGACCGGGTGCGGGTCGAAGGGGTGCGGGGGGAGGCCCCGCCGCCTACGCTCAAGGTCGGTCTCAATCGGCTGGGCGGCTTCCGCAACGAGGTGACCTTCGTGCTCACCGGGCTCGACATCGAGCGCAAGGCCGCACTTGTCCAGGAGCAGATGGACCTCGCGTTCGACGCGGCCAAGTCCCGGCCCGGTGAACTTCGTTGGGACCTCGCCCGTACGGATCACGCCGACGCATCGACCGAGGAGACCGCCAGTGCGCTGCTTCGGCTTGTCGTCCGGGATGCCGATCAGGAGGTTGTCGGGCGGGCGCTGAGTGCGGTTGCCGTCGAGCTCGCGTTGGCCAGTTACCCGGGCTTCCATGTGCTGACCCCACCTGGAAAGGGTGCGCCCTATGGCGTCTTCGATGATGTGTATGTCCCCCATGGCGCCGTCGACCATGTGGCCGTCCTCCACGACGGGCGCCGGGTTGCTGTCGCCCCGGCCCACGACACCCTCGTACTGGAAGACGTTCCACAGCCTGCCCTCCCCGGGCCTCCGCCGGACGGGCCCACGGCGCGGGCGGCCCTTGGTCTGGTCGCCGGGGCCCGTAGCGGCGACAAGGGAGGGAACGCCAACGTGGGGGTGTGGGCGCGTACGGATGAGGCGTGGCGCTGGCTCGCCCATGCGCTGACCGTCGAACGGTTCCGCCAACTCCTGCCGGAGACCGAGGAGTTCACGGTCGTCCGCCATGTACTGCCGAACCTTCGCGCCCTCAACTTCGTCGTCGAGGGCATTCTCGGCGAGGGTGTCGCCGCCCAGCACCGTTTCGATCCGCAGGCCAAGGCCCTGGGCGAGTGGCTGCGTTCCCGTCGACTGGACATCCCGGAGGCCCTGCTGTGACCGTCCTTCCGTCCGCCCTGGACATCAACGGTCCCGACTACCGGGCCAACCGCGAGACCATGCTCGCCAAGCTCACCGAACTGGACGCCGAGCACGCGAAGGCTCTCGCCGGTGGCGGACCGAAGTACGTCGAACGGCACCGTAAACGCGGCAAGTTGCTCGCCCGCGAGCGCATCGAGCTGCTGCTCGACCCCGACACCCCCTTCCTCGAACTGTCGCCGCTCGCCGCCTGGGGCAGTGACTACGCCGTCGGCGCCGCGCTCGTCACCGGCATCGGTGTCGTCGAGGGCGTGGAGTGTCTGATCACCGCCAACGACCCGACCGTGCGCGGCGGTGCGAGCAATCCGTGGAGCCTGAAGAAGGCGCTGCGCGCGAACGACATCGCGCTCGCCAACCGGCTCCCCTGCATCAGCCTCGTCGAGTCCGGCGGCGCCGATCTCCCCTCCCAGAAGGAGATCTTCATCCCCGGCGGCGCCATCTTCCGCGACCTGACCCGCCTTTCGGCCGCCGGTATCCCGACCATCGCGGTCGTCTTCGGGAACTCGACCGCCGGCGGCGCGTACATCCCCGGCATGTCCGATCACGTGATCATGGTCAAGGAGCGCGCGAAGGTGTTCCTCGGCGGGCCGCCGCTCGTGAAGATGGCGACCGGCGAGGAAAGCGACGACGAGTCGCTCGGCGGCGCCGAGATGCACGCGCGCGTGTCGGGGCTCGCCGACCACTTCGCCGTCAACGAGCAGGACGCGCTGCGACAGGCCCGCCGTGTCGTCGCCCGCCTCAACCACCGCAAGGCGTACGGCGATCCGGGCCCGGCCGAGCCCCCCAAGTACGACGAGGACGAGCTGCTGGGCATCGTCCCGGGGGATCTCAAAACCCCCTTCGATCCGCGCGAGGTCGTCGCCCGCCTCGTCGACGCCTCCGACTTCGACGAGTTCAAGCCCCTCTACGGCACCAGCCTGGTGACCGGTTGGGCCACCCTGCACGGCTATCCCGTCGGCATCCTCGCCAATGCGCAGGGCGTGCTCTTCAGCCAGGAGTCCCAAAAGGCCGCCCAGTTCATCCAGTTGGCGAATCAGCGTGATATCCCGCTGCTCTTCCTGCACAACACCACCGGCTACATGGTCGGCAAGGAGTACGAGCAGGGCGGCATCATCAAACACGGCGCGATGATGATCAACGCCGTCAGCAACAGCCGCGTACCGCACCTGTCCGTCCTCATGGGCGCCTCGTACGGCGCCGGTCACTACGGCATGTGCGGACGCGCCTACGACCCCCGCTTCCTCTTCGCCTGGCCCAGCGCCAAGTCCGCCGTCATGGGCCCCCAGCAGCTCGCCGGCGTCCTGTCGATCGTCGCCCGCCAGTCGGCTGTGGCGAAGGGGCAGCCCTACGACGAGGAGGCGGACGCGGCGCTGCGCGCCATGGTGGAGCAGCAGATCGAGTCCGAGTCCCTGCCGATGTTCCTGTCGGGGCGGCTGTACGACGACGGTGTCATCGACCCGCGCGACACCCGCACCGTCCTCGGCCTGTGCCTGTCCGCCCTCCACACGGCGCCCTTCGAGGGCGCGCGCGGTGGCTTCGGCGTCTTCCGGATGTGAGGTCCCAGTGAGTGGTTCCATAGTTTCCGTCCTGGTCGCCAACCGGGGCGAGATCGCCTGCCGGGTCTTCCGCACCTGCCGTGAGCTGGGCATCCGAACCGTCGCCGTGCACTCGGACGCCGACGAGAACGCGCTCCACACACGCGCGGCCGACGCGACGGTACGGCTGCCCGGTGCGACCCCCCAAGAGACCTACCTGCGCGGCGAGTTGATCGTGAAGGCGGCCGTCGCGGCGGGCGCGGACGCGGTCCACCCCGGCTACGGCTTTCTCTCCGAGAACGCCGACTTCGCCCGCGCCGTCCTGGACGCCGGCCTCGTGTGGATCGGACCCCCGCCCGAGGCGATCGAGGCGATGGCGTCAAAGACCCGTGCCAAGGAGCTGATGGGCATCGCGCCCCTCGGCACGGTCACCGAGGCCGACCTCCCCGTCCTGGTGAAGGCGGCGGCGGGCGGCGGCGGACGCGGCATGCGCGTCGTACGCCGACTCGCCGACCTCGACGCCGAGTTGACCGCCGCCCGAGCCGAGGCCACCAGCGCCTTCGGCGACGGCGAGGTCTTCGTCGAGCCCTACGTCGAGGGCGGCCGGCACGTCGAGGTACAGATCCTGGCCGACACCCACGGCACGGTCTGGGCCCTCGGCACCCGCGACTGCTCCCTCCAACGCCGCCACCAGAAGGTGATCGAGGAGTCCCCGGCACCGGGCCTGACCGATGAACTCACCCAGGAACTGCACGAGTTGGCCACCCGCGCCGCCCGCGCGGTCGCCTACGAGGGCGCAGGGACGGTCGAGTTCCTCATCTCCTCCGACGGTAGGCCCCACTTCCTCGAGATGAACACCCGCCTCCAGGTCGAACACCCCGTCACGGAGGCCGTGTTCGGCATCGACCTGGTGGCCCTGCAACTGCGGATCGCGGAGGGTGAGCCCCTGGAGCCCGCCCCTCCCCACCTCCACGGCCACGCCGTCGAGGCCCGCCTCTACGCCGAGGACCCGGCGACCGACTGGACCCCCCAAACCGGCACCCTGCACCGCATAGCCGTCCCGGAAGGCGTCCGCCTCGACACCGGCTACACCGACGGCGACGACATCGGAGTCCACTACGACCCGATGCTCGCCAAGGTCGTGGCCCACGCCCCCACCCGGGCGGAGGCCCTCCGCAAACTCGCCGGAGCCCTCGACCGGGCGACGATCCACGGCCCTCTCACCAACCGAGACCTCCTCGTACGCTCCCTGCGCCACAAGGAGTTCACGACCGCCACGATGGACACCGGCTTCTACGACCGCAACCTCGCCGAACTCACCCAGCCCGCACCGGATCCGCTGGCCCCCCTGGCGGCGGCCTTGGCCGACACCCACGGCCGCTCCCGCTTCGGCGGAGCCTGGCGCAACCTCCCCTCCCAGCCCCAGACCAAGCGCTACGCCATGGCGGGTGAGGAACACGAGGTCCACTACCGCCACACAAGGGAGGGCCTGAGCGCGGAGGGGGTGCGAGTCGTCCACGCGGATGCCGGTCTGGTCGTACTCGAAGTGGACGGCGTACAGCGGAAGTTCGAGGTGGAGCGCTACGGCGACCAGGTGTACGTGAACGCGACGACCCTGACGGCCCTGCCTCGCTTCCCCGACCCGACAGCCCAACTGGCCCCGGGTTCCCTGCTGGCACCGATGCCCGGGACGGTGGTGAGGGTCGCGGAGGACTTGGCCGTGGGAGCCGCTGTGAGCGCAGGGCAGCCCCTGATCTGGCTGGAGGCGATGAAGATGGAACACAAGATCACGGCTCCGGTCACAGGCAAACTGACGGCCCTGCACGCCGTACCTGGCCAACAAGTGCAGCTAGCTGCCCTATTGGCGGTAGTCGAACCCACCTAAGGGGCGCGGGGAACTGCGCGACCAGCCACAACGAAGGAGCCACATGCCCACGACCGAAACTGACGAGCACAAGGCCCTACGCGCGGCTGTAACCGCCCTAGGCAAACGCCACGGCCGAAACTACGACCGCGAACAACTCTGGTCCGAGGCAGCCAAACTCGGCTACCTCGGCGTCAACCTCCCCGAGGAATACGGCGGAGGCGGAGGCGGCATCTCCGAACTCTCCATAGTCCTGGAGGAGTTGGGAGCAGCAGGCTGCCCCCTGCTGATGATGGTCGTGTCACCCGCGATCTGCGGCACGGTGATCGCCCGTTTCGGCACCGAGCAACAGAAGCAGACCTGGTTGCCCGCGCTAGCGGACGGCACCCGCACCATGGCCTTCGGCATCACCGAGCCCGACGCCGGTTCCAACAGCCACCGCATCACCACCACCGCCCGCAGGGACGGCACGGACTGGCTCCTCACCGGTCGCAAGGTCTTCATCTCCGGCGTGGACCTGGCGGACGCGACCCTCATAGTCGGCCGTACCGAAGACTCCCGAACAGGCCGCCTCAAGCCCTGCCTGTTCATCGTCCCGCGCGACGCGGACGGCTTCACCCGACGCCAGATAGACATGGAACTCACGGCAGCGGAGAAGCAGTTCGAGCTGACCCTCGACGACGTACGGCTGCCCGCCGACGCGCTCGTCGGAGACGAGGACGCGGGCCTGCTGCAGCTCTTCGCCGGCCTCAACCCCGAGCGCATCATGACGGCCGCCTTCGCGATCGGCATGGGCCGCTACGCGCTCGCCCGGGCGATCGAGTACGCGCGCGACCGCACCGTATGGGACGCCCCGATCGGCGCCCACCAGGCGATCGCGCACCCGCTCGCCCAGGCGCACATCGACCTCGAACTGGCCCGGCTGATGATGCAGAAGGCGGCGCATCTGTACGACGCGGGCGACGACGTCGGCGCGGGCGAGGCGGCGAACATGGCCAAGTACGCGGCGGGGGAGGCGTGCGTGCGGGCCGTGGACCAGTCCGTGCACACCCTTGGCGGGAACGGCCTCACGCGTGAGTTCGGGCTCGCTTCGCTGATAACTGCCGCGCGCGTGGCTCGTATTGCTCCGGTGAGCCGGGAGATGATTCTCAACTACGTCTCCCACCAGACCCTGGGCCTGCCCAAGTCGTACTAGCCACTCAGTGGCCCGCCCCAGTCCGCGCCAGGAGGAACCATGTTCCGCAGCGAGTACGCAGACGTTCCGGCCATAGAACTCCCCATCCACGACGCGGTGTTGGCCGGGGCCGCGGAGTTCGCGGACGAGCCCGCGCTGATCGACGGCACGGACGGGACGACCCTCACGTACGCCCAGGTGGACCGGTTCCACCGCAGTGTCGCGGCCGGGCTCGCGGAGGCGGGCGTGCGCAAGGGGGACGTTCTCGCGCTGCACAGCCCGAACACGGTCGCCTTCCCGCTGGCCTTCTACGCCGCCACGCGCGCGGGTGCCTCCGTCACGACGGTGCACCCGCTCGCCACGCCGGAGGAGTTCGCCAAGCAGTTGCGGGACTCGGCGGCCCGTTGGATCGTCACGGTGTCACCGCTTCTGGAGTCGGCCCGCCGGGCGTCCGAACTCGCGGGCGGCGTCGAGGAGATATTCGTCTGCGACAGCGCGCCCGGGCACCGCTCGCTGGCCGACATGCTCGCCTCGACGGCCCCCGAGCCGGTGGTGGACATCGACCCCGTGGAGGACGTCGCGGCCCTCCCGTACTCCTCGGGAACGACCGGCGTCCCCAAGGGCGTGATGCTGACGCACAGTCAAATAGCCACGAACCTGGCCCAGTTGGAGCCAGCGGTCCCCACCGGCCCCGGTGACCGCATCCTCGCGGTCCTGCCGTTCTTCCACGTCAGTGGATCTAAAGGACACCAGGAACAGGCGACTCCGGCACCGAGTGGCTATGGTGCCGGGGTCGTCGGCAGTGAAAGAACCTCGCCGTATCCGCGGGGGAACAGACACGGCGAGGCCGTCATAGGGTCGGCCCCTGCCGGGCGGTGGGGGCCGATCGCCGTCCCCCTGTAACCAACCAGGGGTACCGTTCTGGTGTCGATGCAGAACGGAGACCAGTATGCCCCCGCACACGTACGAGCACACGGGCGCACGCATCAAACACGCACGCAAGATCCGCCGACTGACACAGCGCGAGTTGGCTGATCTATCGCACGTCTCCTACAGCACCATTACCAAGGTGGAACAGGGCGCGTTGCCCGCGAGCCCTTCTGTGCTGGGTGCTCTTGCCCGTGCTCTGTCGGTGCCAGTAACTGAGCTGACCGGACAGCCCTACCTCGAAGAACTGCGGCAAGACCAGCTTGACGGGCTGATCAACCCGATTCGCGAGGCTCTGAACATCTATGACCTCGGCCCCGACCCGGACGTCTCTCCGCGCCCGGTCGAGGACCTGGAGGCGGACGCAGAGAAGCTGTGTGCCGAGGTTCGCGCGACGAACATCAAGCAGGTTGCTGCCGCTCTTCCCGGTCTGATTCATGAGGCCACAACAACCGCCCACACGAACCCGGTTGACCGTAGTTGGCAGTTGCTCGCGAGCTTGTATCGGACCGCATACGACGTTACGACGAAGCTCGGGTTCCCTGATCTGTGCACGGTTGCGTTGGACCGAATGGACTGGTCAGCCCAGCGCGCATCCGATCCGGTGTTGGGAGGGATGCGGCAGTACCTGCGGGCACTGGCTTACTTGCGGGCCAGTGACTACCGCACCGGAAAACGGCTGGTTCACATGGGTATGGCAACCTTGGAGCAGGCGGAGCCGGGGCGTGTGCGCGACGCGGTGACGGGACAGTTGCACCTTGGCGCCGCCGTCCTCGCAGGGCGCGATAAGGATCGGGAGACCGCCGAAGGACACCTCGGCGAGGCCGAGCGTATCGCCGAACGGACGGGGCCGGCGGAGAAGGTTCATTGGCTTTCATTCGGCCCGACCAACGTCGGTGTGCACCGGGTAAGCGTGCTCGCGGAATTGGACCTGTACCCCGAGGCCGTTCGCTGCGCGGAAGGCATTACGGTGCCTGATGGGTGGCCGCCGTCTCGACACGCGCACCACTACGCCGAGGTTGCTCGCGCGGAGATGTGGGCTGGTCGTACCGATGACGCGTTCAAGAGCCTGGTGAAGGCGCGAAAGCTGGCGCCGCAGCAGACGCGGTATCACTCCACTGTGCGGGAGACGTACGCCGGGCTGGAAGCGGCCAGGCGCAGGATGCCAGACTCGTTCAACAACTTCGGTTCATGGCTTGGCATGTGACGTAGCGTCAGGCAAGGGCCAGGGCTATCAAGGATGTCTGATAGTTCTGGCCTTTGTCCGTCGCACGATTGGTACATGGCCAGTACCGAGAGTGAGAACAGGGTGGGCGTGCCACCCCCACGACGTACCGGCGGCGACCTTGCGCGTCGGCAGAACCTTGCGGACGCAGCCGCCGGCGTGATGCCAGGGGCGGGCAACGTGCCGCCTACCGCGCCGAACGCCGAGCGCTTCCGTGTGGTCATCTACCTGTGCGGGGCGCCGAATGCCGACCTCCGCGGGGCGCAGGACGAGGCGCATGAGTACGCCGAGTCTTTCGGGTGGGAGATCGCTGCGGAGATTGAGGACCGGCACGGGCTCAGCAAGCCTGATGGCCGCCCCGGACTCGCGCAGGCCGTCGAGCGCGTCAAGAGCAGGGAAGTCGGCGCCGTGCTGACTCCGTGGCGGTCGATGATCTCGCCTATCCCGCAGGAGTTCGACGAGGTGGCGCGCAAGATCGAGAGCGCGGGCGGGTTCCTACAGGTGATGGACTCCAACCGTGTGCGGGCAAAAACGGCGGGATGACGGCGGTCTGTGATGATTCGTTCCGTCGTGAAGCATGTTCCGTACCGCATTTGTCCAGACGAGACAGCTGAGGCCGAGTTCGAAGCTCGGTGTGTTTTCGGTGACGAAAAGGAGTGCGGCGCGGAATCCGGCCTGTGTCACAGCCCGGCCGAGGTCGAAGAATGGCAGCGCCGACATACCCAAGAGACTCGACATACCCGCTATCGGCGAGCGTCTGCTGATTACCAGATTTGGGAGCCGACACAACACGTTCCGGCACCCGTTCCCGTAAGCGATGGGCATCGATGATATTGCGCCCGTCTCGATATTCGGGGCTTCTGATATTCCTCATGGTTTCCGGGTCGTGTGTGCTAGTTCTGAGCGCGACCCTTGCACTAGGACGAACGTCCTCTTGATTCTCCGTCCCTGCCGGACGCTTGGTTTCCGGCAGGGACGGGCAGGCCCCCGCCCCGGTGGATCACGGCCCTAGACAGCCTGAGCGCCACCGAGGCGGGTCAGCAAGTGCACAACGGCGCGGAGAACGACCCTCCGCACAACGATGCACCAGGAGTAAGTATGAACCCGAACACCTCGAACACGCCGAGCCTCTACGGACTGTCGACCGAGGGGGCCAAGTTCGCGGCCTACTGCGGCGGCAACCTGGGCGGCGAGAACGAGACGTGCGTGGAGATCGCCGCCATCCCCGGCGCGGTCGACGCGTTCGCCGTCCGCGACAACAAGGCCGACGCCACCGGCGGTGACCTGCGGTTCACCGGCCCCGAGCTGGACACGTGGGCCGTCGAGTGGGCCCAGCAGCGCGGGTTGACGGTCTAGTCTGAGGGCTCCCTCAGACAGCATCACGACCGCCCCCGGGAATCCCGGGGGCGGTCCCTGGCCCCTGTGGAGATTGATCATGAGTTGGCCTGGCGGAACACCCGGACACTGGCACGGCTACGGGCCGTGGATCGGGGCTCCGCAGGTGTATGCGCAAGAGGGGAACCGTCGACCCGCACACCCCAACGGCGCTCCTGTGCTGGCGTCTCCCGAGGACAAGGTCGCTCTGAAGGTCCTTGATCGATACCGCGAAGCTGCTGCAGAGTTCCAGAACGGTTCCGTGCCGCCTTTGATGACCGGTCATTGGCTGATGAAGCGGAGTCATGCCGCTGCGGAGCGCACTTGGACCAACGCGGCTGATGCCGTTACGTGGTTGAGCAAGCACTATTCGGAAAATCCGCCGTTTGAACGGGAAGACGGCAGGGCGGCATACATCGGACTGGACGGAAAGATTGCTTACGCCCACGAGGTTCTACCGCTCGGAGTGGACGTGAGTTGGGTGTACTACACCCAATCCAAAAGCATGGTGGCTATGCAGGTTATTAGCTGCCCGAACCACTTCCATCCCGACCTTGCTTGCCCGCTCCCTCCCAGATGACTGAAGGAGCTTGCAATGTCCCTGCGCTACCTGCTGCCTGCGCACGGAGTCACTGATCTGCTGGGGTTATGGCCGGACGAACCGCGCTTGTACCAGCGCGAGGCAACAGAGCTGGACCAGCACGTTGACGAAGGGTTCTTCGAGACCTGGGCGTTCAGCGGTTGTGTGCCGGCCGCCGAGGTCGCCGTGATGAATCACGGGGCCAACCCGCCACGGCCGAGCATCAACCCGGCGGGTTTCATGTCCAACGGCCGAACGGATGGGGACAAGCTCCGCAGGTACTTCGAGCAGGGCTACACGATCCGCCTGGGCAACCTTCAGAGGGTCGTGCCCTTCCTCAACGGGGTGTCTCGCCGGATCCAGCGCGAGACCGGGTACTCGAACTACCTGCACGCGTTCCTGACCCCTCCTGGAGGGCAGGGTCTTCGCCACCACTGGGACCAGCAGATGGCCGTCATCGTGCAGATTTCCGGTACGAAGACCTGGGAACTCTGGGAACCTAAATTCAAAGATCCTATGCGGCTCCATCTGGAGTCGCCCCGGGTCTGGCAAGAGCACTGGCGGGAGGAGTGGGAGGCGAAAGGGCCGGATCAGACACACGAGCTGCGGCCCGGACAAGCACTCTTGCTACCTCGGGGTTGGATTCATAATCCCCATGCCAGGGGAGCGGCCGGGGACAGTATTCATCTTACCTTTGCTATTCGGGAGCGCACGCCTTTTTGGCTCGCTGAAAAGCTCGCAGCAGGCGCCATCGAGGGTGAGGTATTCCGGAGGATAATTCGGCCCGGTCAAATTCATGGTGCCGAACTGGCGGGGGAGATAAATGCCGCGCGAAGGGAACTCATCCGATACCTGGAAGGGCTCGACCCGGCGGAGTTGTCTTCCGTCCTTCGGGATGCCGCTCTGACTGAGCTGGAGTACACGACCTAGACCACAGTGCGGGCCTGAACGGCCCCGGTCGCTTCCTCGTCCCCCGTGGGGAGGCGGCCGGGGTCTCTCCATGTCTCGGGAGACACACGATGCTATGCCGCTGCACGTCCCGGCGAGAGATCGACCTCAACCTCGTCATGTTGTCGCTGGAGATTGCGCCATTCGACGCGACGGATATCGGTTATAGGCCGGATATTCCTTTCCGATGTGACCTGTCCGAAGAACCGCACGACACGCACGGTTCGTTCCTGCGCCTAGTTCCCGACGACGACCGACACGTCTTCTTTTTCTGGGATGCTTTGGGTATAACCGACCACTTGATTTGCCTCGCGCCCTGTGACAATCCTAAGCCAGACCATAAGGAACCCTGTTGTCTATGGCGAGGGCACTCCGGGAAATGCGAATGGGCGATCATCGACCCTGCCGAAATAGCTATAACTGCTGCACTGGATCAGGCTGGCCCACTCTTCAGAGAGCTGATTGGACTTCAGGACCCCTTCAACGCTCTACGGCCACCGGAAACAGAGAAGTAGCCCCCGCGACCGGCACTGAGCCGGTCGTGGGGGCTACTGGATTACCTCGTGGCGAGCTGCCACACGGACAGGGCAAGGCCAAGGACGCCAACCAGGGCAGCGACGGATGGCAGGGGCCAGCGGGCGCGTTCGAGGGCGTCGAGTCGCTGGTCGTGGTCGGTGATCTGCCGGTCGGTCTGGTCGCCGCGCTGGACGAGCAGGGCGAGGGAGCCGTCGACGCGGGCGAATCCCTCGGCCATGGTGCCGCGTAGTTTCTCCAGCTCGACGGCGACGGACTGGTCGGGCGGGGGTGGCATGGTCACGCGCTACCGCCCTGGTCGTCGTCGACCAGGCCGAGGCCGACGCGGTCGAGCAGCAGCTCGACGGCGGGCAGGGCCATGACACGCGCGAGGCCACCCGCGACGGCGAGGGCGCCGACGACCCACGGCAGGGACTCGGGGATGCCGGACGCGGTCACGATGGCGGGGAGCGCCACGGCGAACATGACGACGCCCTGAATCACGGTGCGGATGCTGCGCTTGTTGGCAGTCTTCATCGGGGAACTCCTCGTTTCTGGGAATGCGGATACGGGCCCGCCCCGGCGCGGTGCCGGGGCGGGCAGGGGTGACTACTTGCCGTAGGCGAGGCGGAACAGGGCGGCCCACCCCTTCGGGCCGATGGCGGGGTCGGACCTCTTGCCCGCGGCGCGGTACTGCGGGTGCGCGTTGTGGAACGCGATCACGCCGGCCTGCGTCTTGGGTCCGTAGTTCGGCGACTCGGCAACGGACTTGGACATGTAGCCGGTGGCCTTGAGCGCGCGCTGAAGCGTCACGGCGGACGGCTTGGCCTTGTTCGGGGCGAGGCCGGTCGGGAACTTCGGTGGGGTGTACGGCTTCGGCCCTTCGTCGTCGGTGTCGCCCTTGGCCCACTCGCGCAGCGCGGAGGGGGACATGTAGGCGAGGTTCCGGTCGAGCGGGGTCGACGTGAACTGCCAGATCGTCACCGTGCGGCCGGACGGCTTGGGCCGGGTAGCGACCTCTGCTCGGGCGTAGGTCGCGGCACCCCACGGGTAAGCGGGGTACCACAGGGGCACGCCCGACGGGACGTGCCCGGCGGCGATG
Organism: Streptomyces sp. MBT53; assembly: GCF_016654115.1. Lineage (GTDB taxonomy): Bacteria > Actinomycetota > Actinomycetes > Streptomycetales > Streptomycetaceae > Streptomyces. The sequence continues at coordinate 65,633 of NZ_JAEQAZ010000103.1, read as the reverse complement.
TCCGAGGCGGACGTGTAGATGCCGACGCGCTGCCCGGGGAACGCCGTCTCTACGGCGGCGATCCACGCGGTGGCGTACGCCTTGATCTGCGCGGCAGTGCGGCCCTTGTAGTTGCGGCCGTCGCTGTAGCGCTCCAGGTCGAGCCAGTGCAGGAAGCCAGCGCCGGCGTACGCCTTGACGGCGGCGATGTAGTTTGCGGCCTCCTTTGCCGCGGACTGGTTGGGCCACGCGAAGTGGTACGCGCCGGCGACCAGGCCGGCGCTCTTGATTCCCTTGATGTGGGTTCCGAACTTGGGGTCGTGTGTGCTCTGTCCCTCGCTCGCCTTGGCGAACGCGAAGGTGAGGCCGTCGGCCTTGAGCTGCTTCCAGTTCTGTGCGGACTGGTACGCGGACACGTCGAGGCCGCGCGAGGTGCTGGTCATCTGGGGTGCCTCCTGGGCATGAAAAAACGCCCGGCGCGGTGCGCTCGGGCGTACGGGGTGGGCTAGTTGAGGGGCGGGGCTAGTCCTGAATGAACGTGATGTGGAGGCGCAAATTCCGGCCGCTGCCGGCGGTGGTGGCCTCGCCGACAATCGGCTCACCGTTGGTGGTGCGCAGGGTGCAGACGCCGTCGACGCCGACCACGAACCCGCCCTCGGCGGTGCCGTCGTCCCAATTGCCGTTGATGGTGCCGCTGGTGGGCCGCCACCCGGACGGGACGGTGCAGCACGCTGTGTCGGCGAGGTTGCCGGCGCCCGAGACGGCGATCGTCGCCCCGGACCGGAACAGGTACATGTTCAACTCGACGTTGTGACCGGTCCGGTAGCCGCGGAAGTCGCTGACCGTGAACCCGCTCGCGGCCACAAGTCCCGTTGCGGTGGTGAGAGTTGGCGGGCCGTCGTTGAGCCGGTCGTCGGTGATCCGCATACCGGGCTGCCACAGGGTCACAGGGGGATGCCTCCTTACAGGGCGACGATGGCGGGATACGCGAGCCGCACGTCGCTGCCCGCGGCCTGCACCTTGACGATGTTGTTGCGACTGCGGACGACCGTGAACACCTGCGGGTTGATGACGTCGACGTTGTCGTACCGGATCTGCACGGTGGCCGCGTTGGTGTTGCTGGCGGTACGGATCGAGCGGGTACCGATCTGTCCCGCCGCGGTCAGTGCCGTGTCGGTGACCTCGATACGCCAGTCGCTCGGCTCCGCGCTCGACGCGAGCCACCCCTTTACCCGCAGCGTCGTCCCGCGGCCCTGGAACCGCACCCTGACGAACTGCCCGGCAACGTGCGTGACGGGCACGGTGTAGGTGCCGAGTTCCGTGGTCACGTCGGCGACGACCTTGCGCAGGGACAGTACGACCGTGTTGGTCGTGCTGAACTGCACCCGGACCATGTACATGTTCGAGGAGTCCAGCATCCGTGCCGTGACCGCGCCGTAGAGGCTGTCACCCGTTGCCAGTGCCGAGCTGGTGATGTCGGCGTAGACGTCGAAGTCCGCGTGTACCGCGGTGACCGCGGTACGTCGCGAGGTCTCGGTCGTCGAGAGAGTGTGCACCCCGTAGCCGGAGCCAACCGAGTAGTCCGACGTCGAGCCGCCGCCGACGGTGGACCAGGACGGGCCCGAGTCGGACACGCCCCAACTCCCGGCGACGGTACGGCCGAAGCTGTCGAGTAGCCATGACGCCTTGGGTTGGGTGAGGCGGACGCCCCACACGTACCAGACGTCGCCGGCGGCCGGGGTTGCTCCGTGACGGGCGCGGACGCTCACCCGCGAGGCGTTGGCGGGAGCCGTCAACGACTGCTGTACGAACGTCCATTGCCCGGCGGGCACGGCGACTGCGCTACCAAGTCCCGTGCTCAGGAACGTGTTTGTGGCGTCGTACCAGTCGATGACCGGTCGGAGATCGCTCCACCCCTTGGGGGAGTACGCCCACATGGACGCAACGTAGGTCGCGCCGGGCACGACCGCGCCAATGTCGCTGCGGGCGGCGACCGCGCCGCCGGAGGCGCCGACCCCGTCGGGGGTGATCAGCAGGGAGCCGGCGGCCTGCGGGTGCAGGACCGCGGTCGAGCGGCCGACGGTGGCGGCCTGCCCGCTCCAGCCGCTTGCGTCGGTGGTGAAGAACGGGTTGGTGTTCAGCAGCCGTCCGGGCGCGGCGAGGGTCATCACCTCCCCGCCGACCCGTACGTCCCATGGGTAGTCGTAGGGGTTGCTCGTCCAGGTCTGGCCGGCGGTGGTGAACACGTTCACCGTGGTCGCGGTGTCCGTTGCCGCGGTGGCGAGCTGGGCGCCGCTGGTGTCGCACCACCGGAGCGGGATCTCGTCGACCACGCCCACCGACCACGGGCCGGCCGGCGAGCACGTGAACGTGATGGTCCACGTGCGGGGGAGGACGGTTTCCGTCCAGCCGTCGACCAGCAGCTCGACGACACCCGACCCGGTGAACCGCTTGGGCAGGTTGATGATGCGGATCTTGGCGCCCTCGCTGAGCGCGAGAACCGCGGGGATGAGTTCCGGGAACTTGTGCAACAGCAGGGTGACCGACGGATACCGGTTCTCGTCCCACGTAGAGAGGTGGAGAAGCCAGTTCGCGACCGGGTCGGTCTGCTCGTCGGCGGCCAGGTTCAGCGTCTTGGAGTCGTCGACCAGGCCGATACCGTCCGGCGGATCTTGGACGGACAGCGGGCCGTCGTCGAGGACCGCGGTACCGGTAGAACCTCCCTTCCGCTGCACGGCCCATTCGTTGCGTACCGTGTCGTCCTCGATCGGCTCGAACGGCGGCGCGAGGTGACCGGCGGCATAGTCGAGGACGAGGGCCGGCTGTTGGTTGTAGAGGGCGGCGCGGGTGCGGTACTTCAGTTCGCGTCCGGCCATCGTCTCGCCGAAGATCCCGCCGTCGGCCTCGGCGCACTCGCGCAGCAGGTCGAGCAGCGGGGCCGGACTCTGGGCGCCCACGGGCACCGTGTCGTCCGGGTCACCGGCGATGGTGAGCAAGACGCCCTCTTCCTGGGCCAGGCGTCGCATACGGGCGCCGGCACTCTCGCCGGACCACGCGTCAACTGCGTTGACGTAGGCGGCTGTTGAGTCCGTGGGCCAGACCGAGAGGTGACCGAGGGCGAGACCGTTCAGAGCCGAGGCATAGCCGTCGGCGGGGGAGGCGACGGCGGTCGGCCGGCCGATGGTGCCGGCGAGGGTGAAGTAGATGCCGCCGGGGTCGCCGCCGACGTCGGTCCACACGATGCCGAACTTCACGTTGGCGCCCTGCTGGGCGACGGTGAAGTTGACGCGCTGCCACCGGTTGAAGATGTCGGCCCCGGTGGCGATGTCCTGCGTGGACAGGGTGTTGCCGTCGTCGTCCTTGGCGATGATCCGGCTACTGAGCCCGTTGGTCGTCGAACCGAACTGGATGAGCCATTCCCGCACGGTGCCGCCGGTGCTCAGTACGCGCATGAACGTCCACCGGGTGGTGGGCAGCGTGTCAAGCCGGTACATCCACTGCACGGACCACGACGTGAGAGACGTCGAGGGCGCCGGAACGCGCCCCATCATCACGGGCAGTTGTCCGGCGGTAGGAGAGAGGACGGGCAACGGGGCAGATGAGGCAAGGGTGTTGGCCTGCGCCCACGTCACGTTGGACAGACGCAGCGGGCCCACGCCGGCGACCGGCGAGGACGCCTGAGCCGAACTCGCGCCCTCCTCCATCGGCCAGTACGCGAGCGGCTTGTAGGAGGGGATACGGCGGCGCAGCGCGGACGCGAGCGGCTTCGTGCCCTGGCCGAGGCGGCGCAGGATGCCCGCGGCCGTAATCGGCGTCCACGCGTCCTTTTCCGAGGTGGACCACTTCGGCGGCCACTCAGGCACCTCGCCCTCGAACCGCACGATGCGGTCCGTGACCGCCGAGCCCGCGGCGAGCGTCCACGCGCGGCCGGTCGAGTCCGTGAACGCGGTCGTGTCGGCCGGCTGCGCGGTGAAGTCCGGCGCGGCCACGAGTGTGCCGTCGATGCCGCTGCGGACCTCGGCCCGGTAGACGGTGCCGGTGACCGCGCGGCGCGGCGGGGTGACGTCGGTCTGCTCGGGAGCGATCGACAACGGTGCCGTGCCGCTGAAGATGGAGACCGGGGCCGAACTGGTCAGGTCGCCGCTGAACTGCGTCCACGGGCCGGCGAGCGTGGGTGCCCAGTACAGGCGCACGGTGAACCCGCCGGCCCCGTTGTCGACGTCGAGCGTGCCGCGCACGGCGGCATGGCGCGGTAGAGCTGCGGGGAGGGCGGCGAACCCGCCCCCGTCGACGGTGGTTCCGCCGCTGGTGGTGTTCAGGTACAGCACGCCCGCGCGCACGAGCAGGTAGAACGAGCGGTTACCGGCCGCGCCCCACTTGCCGATCAGGAACTGAGTGGCGGCCGAGAACCAGTTCGTCTCTCCCTCCCACCGGATGTCAAGGTCCCCGGTGATGTCGAGGGCCGCTACATCGGGGGTGGTGGCGCGGTCGGGCGTGCCGGGCATTTCCAGGTGGAGCGGGCCGCCGGGCAGCGTGTAGCGGAAGGGGGTGTTGCGGTTAAACAGGCCGTGGTAGCGGCCTTCGGGGTTGCGGGGGGTGTACGTGCCGTCGAGGTTGCGGATGGTGGCCGCGCAGGCGGCGGGATCGGCGGCGTTCGACTTGTACGGGCGCCCGCGGGTGTGGGTGATCGGGTCACGCGTGTAGAGGTCGCCGGTGATGTCCTGCCAGGCGGAGCCCATGCGCAACTCGCCCTTGAGGCCGAGCGGTTGGTCGGGGAATGCCATTTACGCACCCCTTCCGGTGACCGCGAATTGGACGTTGCCGCCACGGACGTTGACCGCGTCCCGGAACACCGAGAGCAGGAAGTCGCCGACCCTGCTGCCGTCCGAGGTGAACGTGACGACCGGCTGACCGCCCCCGCCGCTCGTGGCGCTTGCGGTTTGTGCGGCGACATTCGCCGCGGTTGCCTGTCCGGCGGTGGGCACGGATACAAGATTGGACATGGCCCGGTCGACCGCGCCGGAACCGGATTCGATGCCGTCGACGACGCCGGCGGGAATCCACCGGCCGACTTCACGCGCCATGACCTTGGACGGCGACGCAATACCGAGTGCCTTTGCAACCGGCCCCGGAATGACTTCCTTGGCCCAACCGGTGATCTTATTTCTGAGCCAACTGCCCATGGAAAGGATGCCGTTCCACAGGCCCTGAACGATGTTCTTGCCCTTGCCGACGAGCAGCCCGGACAGGTTGTTTCCGAGCGCGGACGAGAGGCGCCCAGGGAGTCCGCGAATCCAGTCGACCATTTCGGTCGCCTTGCCGACGGTCGCGTTTTTGATCGCGGTCCAGTTCTTGACGAACAGACCGAGCAGCGTCCAGTTAAGGAACAGGTTGTACAGGCGCCCGGGAACTCCCTTGAGCCACCCCACGATCCCGTTCCACCACGACACTGCGGTATCCCGGATCGAGGACCAATGACTGATCAGCAGACCGATCAGGGTGAAATTCAGGAACGCCTGAACCATCATGTCCTTGGCCCAGATCAGTTTCCCGACGATCCAGTCCCAGACGGCGAGCGTCCACCCCTTGATCTCGTCCCAGTACGTGATGACGAGCACGACCAGGGCGGCAATGGCCATTCCGACCCAGCCGACCGGGCCGAGGCCGGCGATCCAGGCGGCGGCCATCTCCGCGCCCGCGATCGTCGCCGCGACACCGATCGCGGCGAACGCCGCACCGATGACTACGGCGGCTAGGGTGAACTCGGCGCGGTGCTTGCCGACGAATCCGAAGAACGTGGTAAGGACCGGTACGACGTTGTCGCCGAGGAATTCGACAAGATTCTGCTGCATCGAATTCTTGAAAGCGGTCAGTTGCGCCCCGGCATTATCGCGAAGAGTGTTGCCGAGTGCGTCGGCCGCTCCGCCGACCTCGCCGAGACCCTTAGCGGCCGTACTCGGGTCCATCGCATAAAGCGCTTTTCCGAGATCCTCGGCCTGAGTGCCGAAAAGTGCGGTCGCCGCTTGCGACTGCTTGATCGGGTCCTTTATCGCCCGGAGCCGGTCGAGGGTGGTGTCGAGTGCGGCCGTCGCCGATTTATCGCCCGGAGCCGGTCGAGGGTGGTGTCGAGTGCGGCCGTCGCCGAGGCGCCGCCCTTGCCGAACTTGGCGGCCATTTCGTCGGCATTCAGGCCGAGAGCCTGAAAACCTGCCGCAGTGCTCGCCGAGCCGTTAACGGCCCGGAGACCGAATTCCTTGATGGCGTCCGCGGCGATATCGGAATCCCTGGCGCCTGCCTGAATGGCCTGGTTCATCAGGCCAACGGCCGTGGCGCCGTCCAGTCCCGCCTGACGGAATTGCGTCCCGTATTCGTTGAACGTGTCGACCAGGTCATCCGCTTTATTCGCGGACGACTGGAATCCCTTGGTGAGGACGTCGAACGCCTCGTCGGCGGACGAAGCGAGACCGGTCCGCAGCATCTGCGAGACCGCGTTCGTGACCCCGCCGAGGTCTTGGTCGAAGGTGCTGGAGAGGTCGGCGACCTTCGTCGAGATCGATTCGATCTGCGCGTTCGTCGCGTCCGGCGGGAGCAGGCCGGACCCCATGGTCGCCCTGATCGCCTCGGCCGCGCCCTGAAAGTCTTCCGTGACGGCGTCCGAGAACAACTCGCCGGCGACCTCGCCGTACCGCTTCGCCTCGGCCGGCGTCGCGCCGAGCTGCGCGCCGAGCTTGGCCGTGACCTGCCCTTGGCCGATGGCCTCGGACAGGCCGGCCATGAGGGCGGCGCCGAGCGCGCCCCCGATGACGCCCATGGCGAGCGCCTTGAGCTTGCCCGTGAGGGTGTCGCCGGCCTGCTCGGCGCCGTCGCCGGCGGCTTCGTCGAGGCCGTCGCCGAACGCGCTGCCGGCGTCCTCGCCCCCGGCGCGGGCGCGCTGGGTGATCCGGGCGAGGGCGGCCCGTAGCCGGTTCTGGAAGCTGTCGAGGCCGCGTTCGGCCTCGCTGTCGTCGACGGTGATCGTCGCGGCGAGTTCGCCGACAGTGAGTGCCATGCGCGGGCCTCCTCTCAAGGGGGCCGCGCGGGGCACGCGGTGTTACGACCGCCGGGGCTTCTTGGGCTCCGGTGGGGGGTTGAAGAGACGCTGTATGCGGGAGTCGGCGGAGAGCAGGCCGAAGATGCGTACGCGCAGCCATCGCCACGACCGCTCGTCGAGCAGGCCAGGTGCGCCGGCGTCGATGCCGTAGACCTCGTGCAGGTCGGCCTCGACGAGCGGCCACTCGTCGAGGAGTTGGGCCCACGTCACCTGTGGTGTGCGCCGCTGCTGCCCTTTCCTCCGCGCCGGTTGGCCGGGCGGGGCCTCGTACCACTCGTAGAGCCCCGAGACCGGGTCTTGTTCGCCGCGCCCGATGTACTGCGGCGCTGCTGCCGGTTCGGGGCCAGTTGAGAAGGGTCGCCGCCGGTGTTCCAGTACGCCTCGGCGCGGTCCTTGCTCTGGATGATCCACACCATGGCGGTCACGGCGGCGTGCTTGAGCATCGGCCACTCGACGCCGTCGGCGACCATCTCGGCGTGCGCGGTGCCGAGGACGTCGGCGTACATGTCGCGCTCGGCCGCGTCCGCCAACACCTCTTTGTCGGCCTGTCCGCCGTCGGCGGCCGTGGCGGCGGCCTGCATGATGGCCTGCACCCGCAGACCGGTCGCCGCCGACGGGGCGGGAATCCGGTACGTCTTCCCCTTGATCGGGAGTACGAGGGAGTCGTCGAGCAGGTTGCCGAGTTCCTGAAAGGCCATTACGAACCACTCCCCGCAAGCGGGTTGGTGATCGCGGTCTTGGCGCCCTTGCCGGTGAGCGTGACCCCGACCGAGTCGAGGTCGTCGGTCGCTCCGCCGTCCGGGTCCCACGTGACCAGGGCGCGGCCCTCGTACGCGTCGGCGCGGGCCTCGCGGTCGTACCACCGCACGTGGACGGTCGCGCCGCTGCCGAAGCTCTCGGCCGCGAGCCTGAGCTTTTCCTGCGCCGCGTTGAACGCCTTCGTGGTGGGGTGGTAGCGGTGCAGCAGCGTCAGTTCTACGGACCACGCGAGTTGGGTGACGGTGTTGTCGGCCCAGCCACCGTCTTCGTAGGTGGTGGAATCCTGCTGCGTGGGGTCGACCGCCGGGTCGAACTCCTGGATGCCGGGCACGATCACCCACGAGGGGGTGCTCGTCGCACTCGTGTCGAGTTCGAGGCGGTAGCGGCGCGCGAGCGCGGTCTCGGTCTCCGCCGGCTGTACGGGGGTGGACAAGGGACGGTCCTCCTACTCAAGTCGGGGATGCGGCCGGTGAGCGCGCAACGCGTAGTTGCTGCTGCGCTCGAACCGGCCGAGGCTGTCGGCGCCCAGCGGGGCGGCGGACTGGCGGGTGATCAGCACGACGCGGGCCGTGCCGAACAGGAACGGGCCGGAGTTGTGCAGCACCTCGAACACGGCGTCGTCGAGGGCGGCCACCTCGCGCGGATCGGGTCCGGCGCGGGTACGGGCCTGCACGAACACGGTGGTGTCGGTGAGGTTCTGCGAGTTGGCCGTGTCGTAGGCGGTGAGCACGACGGCGCGGTCCGGGGCATCCGGCATCACGGTGTCCGTGATCGCCGTCTCGCCCGCCCCATACACACCATCGGGCCGGTAGGTGGCCACTTCGGCGGCGTCGAGCAGGCGGGCGAGGCCGTCGACGACGTCGACAAGGAAGCTCACCGCAGCGACCGCCGGACCTGAGCGGCGATGATCTCCGTAATCGTGCCGTTCTCCTCGTGCAACGGCCCTTCCAGGTACTTCGCCGTACGGCCCTGGTCGTGGCGGTAGTTGAGTTCTTCGTGCTGGCGTACGGCATACGGGGTGTCGTAGGAGACGGCGGCCGTCACGGACTGCTCGTCGACGGAGACGACCCCGGAGCGCTCCAACGTGCCTTCCTCGATCGGCACCTGCTGTCGGGAGACTTCCAAGAGGTGTTCGGCGCCCAACCGCACCCCGCGCAGGGCGCCTTGACGCATCGCCGCGAGGGCGGCGTTTCCGTTCCATCTGATCCGGGCGCGCTGGGTCACTCGCACATCACCTCCGTGGACTGCGGCACGGGCAGACCGGGCGCGGTGTGGTGGGCGACGCTGATCACAGTGGTGGTGCGGCCGGTGGGCAGCGTGATCCGTGATCCGGTCGGGCAGTTGAGGCCGGGGCCGGCGTAGATCTGCGCGGTCGAGACGACCTCGGCGCCGGTCGCGTCGCGTACGCGCTTGATCGCCTCGGCGACCAGGGCGGGCACGCCTGCGGCGGGCGGCCCGTACTTGGGCCCGTACGCGCTGGTGCCGAGGTACGGCTCGATGGTGATCCGGTGGACGAGCAGCCACTCGGGAACGTTCACCAGATCACCCCCGGCAGCAGTCCGGCGCGCGTGAGGGCGCGGTGCGCGCGGGGCGCGAGGTCGACGTCGTCCGCCGAGGCGGGAGCGTCCTTGCGGCCGGACAGGGACACGGGGCCGATAGAGACGCTGTCCCACCGGCCGGCCGCGCCCGTGCCGTCGTCGCCGGTCGCGGCCCAATACTCGATCTGGTCGCGCACAGCGTCGGCGAGGGCGGTCACGACCTTTGGATCGGTCGGCATGCCCGCGCTGTCGGTGCGGTAGACGGCCGTCAGCAGGGCGTCGTCGATGTCCTCGGACGCCCGCGCGAGCAGCCTCTCGGCGTCCGCCGGGGGCTGGCCGGTCCACACCTGCTCGGGGGTGGCGTAGACACGGTCCACCGGTCACTCCTTGGAACGGGGACGGCCCGCGGGCTTGGTCGCCTGCGGGCCGTCGGGGCTGGTCGTGTCGGGATCGCCCGGCGGGTCACCGTCGGCCGGCTCGTCGTCGAGCGGCGTCACGGTGTAGCCGTGGCGCCGGAAGTAGGCGACGGCGCCCTCGCTGTCGGTGGTGGCCTCGCCGTCGACGAACCACACCCCCGCAATGCATCCGTTGAACTCCGCTACGGGAGTGGTCACCTTGTGCATGGGTCACCTGACCTTGATGTTGCGGAACGCGGACGCTGCCTTGGTGGCCTTGAGGACGACGCCGATCGGGCCCATCTCGACCTCGCCGGTCTTCACCGCGCCGGCGTTGGAGAAGTCGGGGAGCCACGTGTTCACGATCTGGCCGCCCACGGTGGCCACGGCGTGGAACCCGTCGAGGCCGATCCGTACCGCGTAGAGGTCGGTGAGGCCGGTCGCGGCGGTGCCGCCCACGGTGCGGTTCTCGATGGGGATGATGGGGGCGGAGGTGCCGGGCTTCTCGCCGGGGTCGACGAAGGTGATCCCGCCGTAGCTCTCGCGCACGATCGGGCGGCCGTTGTTGCCGATCAGGCCGTCGACCGGGTCACGGGTGTACTGCCCGGCGCGGCGCGCGAGGGCCCGCACGCGGGCGAGGGCGGTGCTGTTGCCGATCACCAGCGTTGGGGCGCCGTCGAGCTGGGACAGCCACTCGTCGAGGACGTCGAGGGCCTTCTGTTCGGCGCGCGGGTCGGTGTCGAAGTCGGTCCAGTCGGTCACCTGCGCGAGGCGGAACTCGGTGCTCGATCCGGCGAGGGCCTTGTCGAGGCCGTCGAACGAGTCCTCGTCCTCCGCGCTGTCGCCGTTGATCACGGCGTCCTGGAACTTGGTCCGGGTCGCCTTGATCTTCTGCTGCATGTTGAGCGTGACGGCGTTGGACGCTGCCGGACCGATACGGGAGACGACGCGGTCGACCTGGAAGCTACCGCCGAGGACGGCGAGATCGACGCTGTAGCGCTGCGTCTTGACCTCGCTCGGCGCGTACTCGGTGTTGATCTTTCGGAAGTCCGCTGTCGGTTGGGTGATCAGGCGGCGGTAGGAGTAGCTGAGGGTGTCGCCCCCGCCAGCGGGGTTGACGACGTCGTTGAAGACGAGCGAGTCGAGTAGAACGGATTCCTTGCGGAACTCGTCGATGACCTGAACGTCGACGTCGTCGGTCGCGTTCTGCTTGGCCTCGTCGAGGGTTACGGGCATGGGGGTTGCTCCTGTCTGGGGTCAGCTGTTGAACCGGGCGGCGATGGCGTCGGCGAGGGTGGCCGGGCGCTTGTCGCCGGCCGGGGGCCCGTTGAACTCGGCGCCGCCGCGGGCCGGTCCGGCGGCCGGGGTGCCGAGGCGGGGGTTTGCCGTGATGGCGGCGGTGATGGCGGCGGTCAGTGCGGCGGTGTCGTTCGGATCGATCGCCTCGACCGTGGCGCGGAAGGACACGGAGTCGAGCAGGGCGAGCGGGTCGGCGCCCGCGGCGGGGGCGGCCTGGAGAACGGCGGTCTGTACGGCGGCGGTGCGGGCTACGGTCTGGCTGTCCGTGATGGCGCGCTGTGCCCACTGCGGCAGACGGCTGATGTCGCCCTCGACCGCTGGCGCGACCTGGGCGGCCGTCGGGACCGGTGCCGACTGCGGGGGCTGCGGCTGCTCGGCGGGGACCGGCGCGGGCGCGGTCGGCGCGGGCGGGGTGACGGGTGCTGGCTGCGGTGCCGGTGCGGGCTGCTGCTGCGGTACGGCGGCGGGCGTCGGCGGCGCGGTCGGGGCGGGCGCGGGTGCGCCGGCCGTCTGTCCGCTCGGCGGGGCGCTGGGGTCGCCCTGCGGCTGTCCGCTCGGCGCGGTCGAGGACGGGGCCGGGGTCGTCATGGGTGCACTCCTGGTGTGATCGGGCCTGCTCCTGCGGGTGATTGAGGGCAGGCATGAAGAACCGCCCGTCGTCGACGGGCGGTTAGGGGGCGATATGGATGGGTAACAGTGCCTCGTGACGCAGCCCCGGCTTGCCTGAACACTTCGGCGCGGGGGGCGGCCACTCCGGAAAAAAAATGCCATTGACCGGAGTGGACATGACAATTGCGTTCGTCGCTAAGTGGTCGCTGGTCGCGGCTCGAACGCTTCCCCTGCTGGTGATTGTGGGGCTCTCCGCCCCAGCGTGGATCTCTTGGCCGTTTCTCTCCGCCGCACGTCAACAGGTCGTGCTTGAAATGGTGAGGACGCTGGCCGAGTGGTCTACCGCCTCAACACACGAGTAGCCGGAAGCGGACATGCCCAGAGGGAAGTAACGATGACGGGCAGCAGCAAGGGTTCTCCCTGCTGCTGCCCGTCCTACTCGGTGGCGGCCGTCGCGGGGCGCTCGCGGGCGTAACCCTTGATCCATGCCGTACGCAACACGGAGTCACCGGGGTACGGGCACGTCCTCGCGTCGTCGCCGCGGCGTCCGGCCTCGGCTCCCTGCTGGATGGCCTCGACGATGTCCTCGCGCGTTCCCATACGGGCCTCCTACCGCTTGTTCTGCTGCTCGCCCTCGTTCTTGCGTGCGCCGGACGCCCATCGCTGTTCGCGACCGGTCACCTGCTCGATGAACTCGGCCTGGGTCAACCTGCCGTGCTCGGCCCACCACTCTTTCAGTTCATCGCTCGCCCGCGCGTACGCGATTCGAGCCGGACCGGTGAACAGTTCAGCCGGATTGATCCCGGCGGCCTGGGCCTTCTTGTTGAGGAGATAGCCGTTCGTCGCGTCCTCGGCGGCGAGTAGCTGCCGGTATGCGTACTCCTCGTACATCGCGCGGGCCTCGGCGCGGGTGACCCGGCGGGCGGTCTCCTCGGTCACGCCCTTGGCGGCGTCGGACGCGACGGCGGCGGCCAACTCCTCGGTGAACGTGGTGTCGTCGGCGAGGGCGCCCCACGTCTGCGGGTCCGGGGCGGGGTCCATCGTTTCGGCGAGGGCGTCGCGGTCGGCGAGCAGGTCGTCGACGGCGTTGCCGGTCGCGGCGGGCGGTGGCAGTTCGACGGCGTCGCGGCGGTCCATCTCGGCGGCGATGCGCAGTAGTTCGTCGTTGGTGGCGTACTGCATGCACCAGGCGAGGGCGTCGTCGCCCACGTCCGAGAGATCCGCGGCGAGGTTCCCGCCGGGGAAGTACGTCGCGAGCAGGTCGCGGCGGCGGGCCTCGGCGTCGAGGGCCGCGCGCTCGTCGGGGCCGGCGGTGCGGGCGCGGGCGGCGAGGTCGTGGTCGGACAGGCCGACCAGGTCGCGCCGCACGCCCGGTAGCCGGGCGGCGAGGTCGCGGCGGTCCATCTCCACCATGACGCGCAGCGCGTCGCCGTCGTCGAGGTGGGGGAACGCGCGGGCGAGGTCGTTGTCGCCGAACGCGAGCAGGTCGTCGGCGAGGTGCCCGCCGGGCGTCACGCGGTCGAGCAGGTCGTCGAGGTCGCGGCGGTCGGCCTCGGCCTCGATCCGCGCGCGGGCGCGGTCGTCGAGCAGGCGGGAACCCTCGGCGGCGGCGAGCTGGTCGTCGCGCATCTCCCGTAGCGAGCGGTCATCCCCCGACCACACGCGTGCGGCGTCGAGTTGGGCCGGCGTCGCCTCGGTGCGCGGGGCGGGGAGGTTGGATGCGCCCGGCTGCTCGCGGTGCCGCAGCCGGCGTAGGTCGGGGTGAGCGGCGAGGTGGTCGCGCATGGCGCCCTGCCACTGCCGCACCTTGACGCGGGCGGCGCGCTGCGCCTCGGGGGTGACGGCGGCGGCCTCGCGGTTCTTCCATCGCCTGATGTTCCGCTCGATCTTCCGCTGTCGCTGCCCTGCCTCGTAGCCGGCGGGGTCGCTGGCCGCGTCCTCCACGCGTGTGATCCCCGGGGTGTACGCGGACACGCTGTGACGGCAGTTCGGGTGCTGGAGACCGGCGCGGCGCGCTTCGTCGAGCGAACCGGCGACGCTCACCCGGACCGTGCGGCCGTCCTCGGTCGCGTGCTCGGCCTCGACCGTGCGCTCGCCGTCCGGCCCGCCCACGGTCAACACCTGGCGCTCCCACGGGCGGCAGAGCGGGCACTCGCGCGGGGAGTCGGACACGACCACCAGGTCGACGCCGGCCTCGCCGAGCGTGCGCATGTGCGCCTCGGTCGCGGCACGGCCCACGGACGTCCGTACGGCCATCTCCGCGTACGCGGTGAGCTGCCAACGACGGCCGACGCGGTCGGTGAACGACGCGATGCCGCGGTCGGCGAACCGGCGCATGGCGTCCTGCGTCGCCTGCCGGCGGGTGCCGGTGCCGAGCAGGGGCGTTGCGGTGACCTCGGCGACGACCGTCCGGTACTGGTCGTCGACCGCCCGGAGAATCGAGCGGTGCGTCGCGGTGAGCCGGTCGACGGTTTCCTGTGCGAGCCGGTCGACGGCCTGCGCGTTCGGCGTGACGTCGTCGACCAGGCGGCGGGAGGCGTCGGACAGGGCGCCGAGTTCGGCGACCGCGGCGCGGTGCCCGGTGTTGTACGCCTCGGCGACGGCGTCGAACACGTCGAGGGACATCGCCTTGCCGAGTTCGTCGACGACGCCCTGTGCCGCGCGGCGCACGGCCTGTACGGCGGCGAGCTTCCGTTCGACCCACCCCGGGGCGTCGAGGCCGTCGGCGAGCTGCCGAGCGATGACGCCCAACAGCCGTTCCTCGGCATCGGCGTACAAGTCGCGGGTGCGCTCGGCGAGGTCTTCGACCATCCCGGGGTGGATCGGCACGGCACCCCCGTCTGGTGATGTAACTCACAGGAGTACGTGCGAGAGGACGGTTCCGGCCGGTTGTGGTCACTGGAGGCCGTAGGCGGCCAATTCCGCTAGTTTTCGCGAGGATTCGCGTGTGACGGTGTGACTTGCGTGTTCCGCGCGTGGACGTCCGGAAGGCATATGATGATGCCCACCTTCCGGGTGACCCCCCATCACTTCACCGTTGGTGAAGCCCCTGTTCGGCAGGGTGCACTCTGGGTTGCCCAGGAGGTTCGGTGAACCGTCAAGACGACGAAGACCAGGACGAGAGGCGCCGCGACGTGCGGCAGTGGCTGATCGACTGGCTTCCGATCATTCTGATGATCATCGACTGGCTGCGGCAGGTGTAGCGCAAGCGACCCTGGCGTGACCCGGACGTACGGCGGACTCAGCAAGGAGCCCGACCGAATCCAAGACGGCCGGGCTCACTAGCAGCACACCACGGCGGGGGCCCGCTGTCTGGCTGCGAACCAGACTTCGGGTCCCTCGCTGTGCCAGAGCACAGCGTGACGTGGTGTTTCACGCGAAACACTACCTTGGAGTTATGCAACGGGGAAAGTTATACGCGTCAAAGTTGGTGATGAAAGTTCGCAGTGACATTTGGTCGCACGACATTGGTGGGACGACATTGCTGGTCGTGTCAATGTTGGCGTCGGTCAATGACATTGCGTCAGTTCGGAAACGCACCAACAGGGTCGGGAGCGGCGGCGCCGGTCTCGGCGAGGATCGCCCGTACTTCGGCCTGTACGGCGGTGTCGTCCCACGTCGGGTTGAGGATCTTCACCTTCGTGGCCGTGCTGACGGCCCCGGCGCGGTTGAGCAGGTCGAGCGTGGTCGCAGTCTGCTCGGCGGACTCGGCGACGCCGTCGCCGAACTCCACGCGCGGTCGGTCCGGTGTGATCCTGCTGCCGAACAGTGTCGCGTCGAGCAGCAGCAGGACGTGACACATGTCGGCGACGGCGTGCCGCCAATAGCCGGCCTTCTTGCGGCGGGTGACCATGCTCCGGGCGTTGCGGGCGTCGACCTCGGTCGCGGTGACTGGCGCTCCGTCGCCGTCGAGGCCGAATGACTGCGGGCTGTAGCCGGCCGACTGGGCGGCCTCCCGTGTGATGGCCTCGGTGGTGCTGCGGTGCTCCTCGACCCTGATGTCGAACTGGTTCAGGGTGATGCCGGCGCCCTCGTTGGGCGGCATGCGGAGGGAGTGCCAGACCTCGCGGTCGTCGTCGAACGACGCGCCCTTGCCCGCGCCCTCGTTGCGCATGTACCCGTCGGGGACGATCAGGCGGGCGCGGGCGAGGCGTATGTCGCGCATCCACGATGTCCACGTTTCGTCGAGGCTGTCGAACAGGTCGTAGACCGGTGCCGCGTAGTCCGAGCGTCCGATCGGCGCGCCGCGGTGCAGCCGGTTGGGCAGCACGTTGGGGACGTAGGCGGCGGTGAGCTGCTGGATGCCGGTCGTGATCGTGTCGCCGTCGGCGTCGAGGCTGTCGACCAGGTCGGCGGTGTCGGGGTGCTCGGTGAGCGGCACCCGGCGGCCGACGTTCTCGGCGGTGCCCTCGTACAGGGCGTGCACGATGCGGCCGGGCTCGTGCCGCTCGAAGTGCCGCCATACGGTCGAGGTGGTCGAACCGTCCAGCTCGCGCCAGAAGTTGACGGCGCGCAGCAGGCCGAAGCGCCATTCAGGGATCGCGCCGTCGGGCTGCATGACGGTGAGCAGCGGGCGCGGCACTAGGTCGCGGTCCCACGTCACCCGCAGGAACACCCCGGACAGGGCTGCGGCCTGCTCGGCGGCGCCGAGGAACACCTGTTGGGCGCGGCCCTCGTCGAGCAGTTGGTCGAGGCGGGCCTGTGTCGGGGTGTCGGCGACGGCGATCGTCGGCATGTCGGAGAACAGCAGGGCGGCCGAGGTCGCGGCGATGTCGCCGGCGAGGGGGACATGTAGCCGGTGGTCGCGCCGGTCGAGGCGGTGCTCGAACGACCGGCGTCCCCACAGGCGGCGCCGCTCGGTGTGCCGCGGGTGGTTGGTGTAGACGCGGGCAAGGCGTCTCCGGTCGCCGCTGTACCACGCGTCGTCGACGCGCATCGCCTCGTAGTGCGCGGCCCACGCCGACGGCGGCCACACTGTCCCGTTGTCAGGGAGCGCCATCGTCGCCCCCTTCCTGCCCGGCGTTCTCGAACGCCGCGGCAGCGCGGCGGAACAGGGTGGCGAGGGCGGGGCGTACCTCCTCGCCGGGGGCGAGGGACAGTTCCCCTACCTCGACGGTGTGCTCGCCGACGGTGAGGGTTACGGGCAGGGTGAGCGTGGGCTCGGCCATGGCGGCGGCCTCCTTCATGCGGCGAGGGTGAGCAGGTGGCGCCACTCGTGGGCGGTGGAGTGGACGGCGTAGCGCAGTGCGTCGCACGAGTGGTCGGCGGCCTTGAGGGGCTTGTCCTCGCCCTTGTCGGCGGCGGCCGTGTCCCATACGTAGCCGGGCAGTTCGTCGAGCAGTCCCTCGCACGACCGGTGTATCCGCAGCAGACCGGCGCCGAGCAGGCTCGCCACGGACCGGATGCCGTCGACGACCTCGTTCGAGGCGCGGGCAACGCCCTCGTACGAGTCGGCCCACAACTGCGTGATGAAGCTCGCCGCGCTCGGGTCGACGAACGTCCACTCGGGCGCGATGCCGAGGTCGGCGACCCACGTGCGCAGTGCGGCGCTGTACTGGGCGTCGGTCATCTGCCGGTGCGCGGTGCGGGAGTCGTGGCGCCACTCGGCGCACGCGTACAGCCGGCCGTCGACACCCTCACCGAGCAGGATCGCCGAGGTGGCGTTCACGGTGCCATAGTCGATACCGATCCAGTACCGGCGCATGGCCGGCAGAGTGTCGACGACGTGCTCGGACTCGTCGAACATGTCGTAGATCGCGCCCTCGGCCTGAATCCACAGACCGAGCACGTTGCGCTTGTAGAACAGGCCGGTGTGCGTCGACTTGATCCGGGCTTTGTACTCGTCGTCAAGGCCGGGGTTGTCGTCCAACTGGAAGTGCCACGACCTGAGCCGGGCCTCTTCCGGCCTGAGCAGGTAGCCCCGGCGTAGCCAGTGATTCGGGTTGTCCGGGTTGGTCGTCGCGAAGATCTTCGAACCCGGCACGCTGCACCGTGCGGTGAGCTGGTCAAAGAAGCTCTTGGGAAGGGTCGTTGCCTCGTCGACGTAGGCGCCGGAGCAGGTGAGCCCGCGTACCTTCGGCTCGGCCTGGGCGTCGTTGGCACCGAGGGCGTGCACGGTGCGGCCGAGGACCGTCGCCGTCGCGGCGCCGGCGGTGTACTGGACGTCTTGGGCGACCTCGCCGAACACGTCCGGGTTCATCAGCGGCCCGAACACGTTCCGGGCGAGGCTGTCGCGGGTGCGCCCGACCATGACCAGCTCGCCGCCGGTCGGCGGGTCAGCGACGTACCCCAGCCAGCGGAGCAGGCTCGCGATGGTCTTCCCGGACCGCACGGAGCCTTCCCACAGGTTGAGGAACGCGGCGGCCTCGACGATCGAATCGACCTGCTTCGGCGACAGACCGAGGTCACTTTTCATCGTCGCCGTCCGGTGAACTGCCGTGCCGGTCGGCGTAGTTGCGGGCGAGGCCTTCCATGAGGCGCCCGATCACGGAGCGGGAGCGCTCGCCGGCCTCGTCGCGTGGCGGGGCGAGCTTTAGGGAGCGGTCGAGGGCGGCGCTGGCGGTGGCCATCATGGTCCGGCGGTCGGCCGGGGTTGGCTCGTCCTGCCACTTCTGGGCGTAGGTGTGGTCCTTCCCGCCCCACTCGAAGTAGAGGTGTGGCTCGGTCATCCGGCCGAGTTCCCGTTCGGCGATGTCGTGCAGGGTGACCGCGAGTTCGGCCCGGCGCGCGGCGAGGTCGGCACGGCGTACTCGGGTGGCGGTCTCGACCTCGGCGGCGCGGTCGAACGTGAGGTCGCACGCGGCGGCGATCTTCGACACGGTCGAGGGCGACCGCTCGATCGTCTTCGCGATCTCGTTCCGGCTCTTGCCCTGGGAGTGCAGTCGGCGTACCTGCTCGCGGTCGTCGTCATCGATGGGGCGTCCCACGGGCGCTCACCTCCCGCGGGCATGCGAACGGCCCGGCACACAGGGGCGTGCCGGGCCGTCGGGGGGTGGGTCAGGCGGTCTTGCAGAACGCCGTCAGCGCGGTGTTGATCTGCTTGGCCTCGGCCTCGCTCACCTCGTGCGAGCTGGTGCCGAAGCGCTGTTGCGCGGACCAATCGACCTTGGCGGACTCGCCGTTGATGGCGGAGCACTGGTTACGGCTGTTGTCGACGGCCTTGTCTTCGTCCGCGACCAGCGCGGGGCTGACCTTGCGCAGTGCGGCGAGCAGGGCGGTTCGAGCCTGGCCGGTCGGCTTCGCCGGAATGCCGGCGTTGTGCAGAGCGGCGGCGGCGTCGCTGGCGCTCACGGACTCGGTGGCGGCCGACGACGTCGACTTCGCCGAGGTGTCGTCGCTGCTGCTGCACCCGGTGAGCGCGGCGAGGGCGGCGACGGTGGCGAGGGCTAAGGCGGTGGTTTGGTGCTTCACGGGTTGTCCCCCCACGGGTTGGTAAGCGTTACGTAAGAGGGACGTGTGACGGGTGGGGATGGTTGCGGGGCGCATGCAAACGCCCCGCCGCGGGGGGAGCGGCGGGGCGTTCGGGAAGGGTGTCCGTTTCCGGGCACGCCGAAGACGGGCCCCACTCTAGGTCACGGAACGATAACGGCGCAACTGGTCTTGCCCGGCGGCCTCGCCCGCGCGCATGACGGCCCGCGTCCGGACGCGGGGCGCGCGCCCCACCGTGTCGTACAGCGGGGCGCGCGGCTGTCATACGTTCTGGTCAGGCTGTCGGACAGGCTTGTACGGCTTGATGTTCGTCGTCACGATGACGGGCGCGACGCCCACCGGGTAGTGCCCGCGCGACCATGCTCCGTCGTACACGTTGGCGAGGAGTAGTAACGCCTGTCGGACGGCGGCGGACGCGTCGCAGCCGGTCTGCATGATCACGCGCAGGTCGTCGTACATGCCCTGGTCGAGGATGCGGACGGACAGGGATCGTCCGACGTCGGGCGGGAGGTTCGGGGCCTTGGCCGGCTGCTGGGTAGGGTTGGCGGTAGTCATCGGGGGTTGCTCCCGTTTGGCGAGTCGGGCCCGCTTGACGTGTGAGGCGTCGGGCGGGCCCGCGTTGTCGGTGGGCTTACTGCTGGTCGTCGCTCCGTGTGCTGATCCTGTACTCGTCGACCGGGAACTCGGGTTCGGGCAGAGCGGCCGGTTCGCGCTCGTGGACGTGATCGGCGTCGTTCTCGTCCCCTTCGGGGCCTTCCCAGACCAGGACTCGGGCGCGGTGCTGGCTCACTTCCTGGTCGTCTTCCTCGGCGTCGGCGAGCACTGCGAGGGCGAGGTTTGTCTCGCTGCCCGGAACGTCGGCGGCGTCGCCTTCCTGGTACGACTGCCATCCGTCGCCTTCAGGGCCGTCGAACAGCTCAAGTCGCCAGTTGTAGAGCGTGTGTCCTGCCGGCACGTGGGCGCGGCGGGCCTCGTACGACTCATGGTCGGCTTGCGCCATCAGTCCCGTGAACTGGGCGAGGAAGTCCTCGACCGGCGCGGTGTCCTCGTCGGGCGCTTTGCGCAGGACGGCGTACACGTGTGAGTCGGTGACCTTGAGCAGGCGCGCGATGTCAGCCGGCTTCATGCCCTGGGCCTTGGCCCGCCGGATCATGCCCGGGGTCACCTCGATGGCCTTCTCACCGGCCTTGCGGGTGTCGGCGAGCTTCGTGAGGGCGAATGCCGCCGGGTGCAGCTCGACCGGGAACTCGGCCTCGATCGTGGCCGTCCGCTCGGCGAGCGTCTGGGCGCGGCGGTCTCGGCGGAGCCTGCGCACGACCTCGACCGACGACATGGGGCGGCCGTCGGTGACGACCGTTCCGGAGTCGACGACGGCCGTCACCAGCTTGAGGGCGAGGGCGGCGAGCTGCGGGCGGCCGTCGAGCAGCGCGTCGAGGGCTGCGCGGGCCTGCTCCGGGTCGGGCGCCGGCGCCATCTCGTACCCGCGAGCGTCTACGGCGTGCCGTACGGCGGCCCGCTGCTCCTCGAACGTCTGCGGCGGCTTCTTCGTGCTCATGCAGGGTGCTCCTGTCGGTGTGGTCGGGCCCGCCCTCGGGCGAGGGCGGGCGGGGCGGTCAGGCGGCGAACAGGGCGACCTGTTCGGGCTTGTGGGGCACGCCGTCGAGGGCGAGCTGTTCGGGGCGGGACGGTCGCCACGGCGCGGGGATCACCAGCATGCCCGAGGGCTCGGCGGCCTCGACCGTGGTCCGCCACTGGGCGGCGACGGCCTCGGCCTCGGCCCGGTCTTGGGCTTCGGCCCGTACGCACCGCTTGCACAGGCGCCACCCGCGCACGGCGGCGAAGACGCTGTTGCGTCCGCCCGCGGGGCGTCCGCAGTACAGGTCTTGCGTTCCGGGGCGGCGGTAGTGCCCGGTGATCTTCAGGGCGGTGCCGCGCACGGCGTGGGTCTCGGGACGCATCAGCGGGTTCCTCGGCTACGGGTGTCCGCAACCTGCGGGGCAGGTCACCAGGTTCGGGCAGTTACAGGAGGGGGCGAACTCGTTCTCGGAACATCCGCAGTTCGGACAACGCTCCTCGCTGTTCTCGGGGTGGTCGACCTTGAGGACGGGGCGGCGGGTCTGCTGGGGCTTCGGCACGGCTGGTACTCCTCGCGTCGGGGCGGGCCCGCCCTCGGCGGGGCGGGCCCTGGGGCGGTCAGGCGGGAACGATCAGTGCGAGGTCGGTCGCGGGCCACGGGTCGCAGACGTCCCACGGGTTGTCGTCGCCGAGGTTCACGACGGCTTCCGTGCAGTCCGCGAGGTTGACGCACGACCCGCACCCGCACGTGCGGTCGTAGGGCATCGGGTGCGCCTGGTACTGGTCGTTGAAGTAGTCCGAGCGGGGCAGACGGCGGCCGAGACTCCGGTAGGCGGGAAGCTGCGCGAGCACGATGTCGCCGTAGTGGTGTCCGGGGAACGACGCGAGGATCGTGTCGCCGTCGGCGATGTCCCGTGCGCGCACGATGCGGGCGGCGGCGGGGTCGACCAGCAGCGGGGCATGGTCCTCGTCGTCGGGGAGCGCGGTCACGACCACAGGGAAGAACTCAAGGCACTTCATTGGGTGTCCCTTCGGGTGGGGGCGCCCGCGCGGGGCGCCCCCTCGGTGGTCGGTCAGGCGCGGGCGTCGAGGACGTGGGCGCGGATGGCGGCGGCGGCCTGCTCGAAGCAGCGCCACGGGCCGTCGAGTTCGACGTCGATTCCGTCGGCGCCCGTGACGTGGGCCTCGATCGGGCGCTCGGCGTAGACGATGCCGCGCTCGGTGCCGTCCTCGAACACGACCGCGTGCCCGAGGGTCGACCAGGCGCAGACCCACCCGTCGCGGTCGACGGTCGGGTACTCCTCTCGCTCCTGGTCCTCACGCGGGAGGGTGACGTCGCGGTACTGGCGCGGGAGGAACGTGATCAGGCGGGTGGGGCGCAGCTTCTCGACGGCGAGGGAGAACGCCCGCTCGCGCGTGGCCATGCCTGCGAGCAGGTAGTCGCGGGGCGGGTAGGTGTCGCCCTCGGCGGGGACCTTGGCGACGGCCCAGTAACCGTCAAGGGGCTCGCTGGCCGTGTTGAACACGACGTACTCGGCGCGGTCGAACTTGAACGGGGCACGGCCCTGCTCGTCGGTCTCGGCGAGCTGCGGCTCGGCGGCGGCCTCGCGACGGTGCTCGCCGTCGCACTCCTCGCCGTGCTCGTCGCAGTCGCACGGGCACCCGCAGTCGGTCACGGGGCGCACGAAGAACACGAACGTGTCGACCGTGTGCTCGCCGACCAGCTCGGCGACGGTCTCGCACTTGGCGAGGCGGTTGTACAGCTCGTCGAACGGGGTCTCGTTCTCGACGTCCTCGGCAACGCCGGCGATGTCTCCCTCAAGCCAAGCGAAGATCTCCGCGATGTCCTCGCCGATGCACTCGACCCGGTACTCGGGGGCGAGGCCGATCTCGTGAGAGCCCACGTGGTAGCGCGTCCGGTTGGTGTTCATCAGGGGGTTGCTCCCTCTGTTCGGTGGTGGTGGCGGGTGAGGACCGCCGTTGACGTGACCACTGTAGGCACTTCTGAAGTGACTACACAAGTCACTTCAGGAGTTAGTTCAGAAAGTTGGTGAGCGGCCAACTGCCGCGCGTACATGGGGAGTTGGCCGGTCACCCGCCCCCAGCTACGCGGCCGGTCGCTGCCGGTCGGGGGTGAGGGCGGCCCACAGGGCGACCAGGTCGGCCCCTCGCCACTCGCCCCGGCGGCGGCCGTCCTCGGCGGGCGCGGTGCACCGTGCGCCGGTCGAGCAGGCGACGGCCGGTTCGCCGTCGGCGCGGGTGCGGCCGGTGAGGCTTCCCCCGCACCAGGGGCACGGCCGGTCGAGGGCGGTCGACCGGCCGTCGCGGCCGAGGGCACGCTCGACCCTGCGGCGGGCGCCGGCGGCCGTCGCGGCGAGGTGGTCGAGCAGCAGGGCGGGGACCGGCGTGAACAGGTCGCCGTACTCCTCGCCGAGGGCCCGCCCCTCCAGCCAGACGGCGGCCCAGTGCAGCCCGTACGCCCGCGAACCGGCCGACTCGGGCGTCTGGTAGTGCCACCGGCCGGGGTCCTGCTGGTCGCCGAGGTCTTCCCGCGTGACCGTGCGGGGCGGGAGCGACCGCAGCGCGACGGGCGTCCGGCGCACGGGGCGCTGTACCTGCTCGGCGACGGCGTCGGCGAGGTCGAACAGGTCGCGCTCGGTGTCGAGGGCGGTGTCGAGGGCGTCGAGGTTGAGCGGCGCCGGGTGTTCGCGGATGGTGAGCGGGAGCCGGCCTATGACGGGCGCGGCCGGCATGGGGTCGTCGGTGCGGTCGGCGGCGGCGAGCTGGTCGAGGAATCCGCCGCGGGTCTCGCGCGGCGGCCACTCGGCGGCCGGGGGGTGCGCGATGGCGGCGAGCAGGTCGCCCCACTGCTCGCGCACCGCGGCGAGGTCGACGGCGGCACGTCGGGCGACCGGCGGCGCGGCGTGGTCGAGGGGGGTCGTCATGGTGGCTGCTCCTGGGCTCAGTGCTGGGCGAGGGCGTCGCGGACGGCGTCGTACGCGTCGTGCCTGCCGTTGATGTAGGCGAGGCCGTTCGGCAGTCCGAGGCGGGGCCGGGGCGTGGTGGGCAGCAGGGCCCGAACGGCGGCGACCTGCTGCCGGGCGATCCGGTAGCGGTCGAGTGCGCCGGGCCCGAACACGGCCCGGTACGCGATGAGTTGTTCCTCGGCGTCCGCGGCGCGCTGCCGGGCCTCGGCGACGTCGCCCTCAAGCTCGCGTACGACGGCGTCGGCGGCGGCGCGGTGGCGGGCGAGCGTGCGCGTGGTGCCCTCGTTGGCCTTGCGCGACTCGTCGGCGCTGCGGCGCTCCTGCCCGACGTACTCGCACAACAGCCGGGCCTCGGCGGCGCTGAGCCGGCCGCGCTGGGCGCGGGCGAGCAGGACGTCGAGGGCGGCGCGGCGGTCGGCGTGCTCGTGGTCGCGCGGCTTGGTGCGGGAGTGCCGACGGCGGGTGGTCACGGGGTCTTCTCCTTGCGGCGGTCGGCGTTGCGGGCGAGGCGCAACAGGTCGCGATCGGCCTGCCCGCCGGCGCGGGCCCGGCAAGATGCGCGGTCCCGGCGGGCGAGGGGGCCGGGGTCCCGGCGGGCGGCCCACCATCCGAGGGGGGCGCCCGCCACGATCACGGTCGCCGTGACGACCAGGACATCGGCGGCGAGCTGCTGGGCGGCGCTCACTGCTGCGCCTGCTCGTCGAGGCGGTCGGCGAGGTCATCGAGCAGCCTGCGAATGCTGTTCATGCCGGTGAGCAGGCCGCGCGAGCCGCGGTTCACGCCGTGCTGACCGGCGGTGGCGTCGTACCGCTCGCGGGCGAGTGCGGCCATGCCGCGGGCGTGGGCGGCGAGCACCACGTAGGCGGTCGCGAGGGCTGCGGCCGGTGTGCGCTCCTCGGTGTCGAGCAGCAGGTCGCGCAGCGTGGACAGGGCGGGCGAGGGCTCGCCGGCGTTGAACGCGAGGCACTGCCGGGCCTCGTCGACCGCCCGCTCGGCCGGGGTGCGCATACCGGCGGGACCGGCGGCGGCCTGGTCGGCGTCGTCCTGGGGCAACTCCTCGGCGACGGCGGCGAGCAGGCGGTCGAGGCCGTCGGGACGCTGCGCCTGGCGGATGCCCCGGGCGAGGGCTTCGGCCGGGCTGGTGGTGAGCAGGACGGCCGAGGGCGGGGCCGGGGCGTCGTGGATCGGGCAGGGGCGGCCGGTCGCGCGGGCGGTCGCGCAGAGTCCGGCCGGGCTGTCGAGGCCGTCGGCGAGCTGCCGCAGCACGTCGGCGGCGGTCTGCCGGGTGTAGTTGGTTGCGATGTCGGCCGGTCCCTCGTTCGGCACGGCGACGATCAGGCGGTGCGTGTCGAGGGAGGCGACGGCGACGGCGTCGGGAACGCGGGTCATGGGGCGGTGCTCCTGTCTCGTATCGGGTGGGCCGAGGTACTGCTCGCGCGCGCGGGCGGGCCCGCGTCCGGACGCGCGGCCGGTCACGCGGCCCGTTCGAGGGCGCGGGCGGGACGGGGTCGGATGGGGTGGACCGAGGCGAGGCGGGGCGCGCGTTTGGCGGCGCGGGCGGCGCGGGCCTGGGCGTTCTTGCACGCCCGGCACTTGCGCGTGCCGTTCTTCGCCCGGATCGTGTTCGCCTGGTCGTAGCGGTGTCCGGCGGGGCAGTGCGTCACGGCCGCGCGCATCGCGACGTGGTTCGCCGAACGGAGGATGTTGACGCGGTGGGTGACGGCGTCGAGATGGCCGGGGGCGACGCACGCGCGGCGGCGGCACCGGTGGTCAACCTCAAGACCGGCAGGTATCGGACCGTTGGCCTGCTCGTAGGCGTACCGATGGGCCTTGACCGTGCGGCCGTCGGCCCAAAAGGTGCCGTAGCCCTTCTCGTTGGTGCTCCCGTCCCACAGACGGCAGGGGCCGGGGCAGTGCCGGCGGAGTGACCAGGGGCCGGCGGCGTTCACCTTGTCGGCGAACCGCTCGGCCGGGGTGGGCCGGTCCACGGACGTACCTCCTCGCGGGATGCAAGTCGTTCTCGATGTTCTTTTCGTGGACGGAATGTTCCATCCATGGATGGAACATAGTGCACAGGGGGCGGCCTCGGCCGTTCCGATTCCCGCCCCCCGGGCGGCAGTTACGCGGCTTGCCGGTCGTCGTCGGGTCCGGCGGGGACGATCGTCCACCCCATGGCGAGCAGTTCCTCGACGACCTGCTCGGCCACATCCCCGGCGGTGTCGAGGCCATTCCCGCGGGCGTTCTCGACGCCCGCGCGCACGACGGCGAGGGCTGCGGCGGGGATCATCGCTGTGCCCCGGTGACGTGCCGTGCCTCGCGGCGTCCGCACTGCTCGCGGGCGACCGGCGGGCGCGTCATGAGGCGGGCGAGGCCGGCGCGCTCGCGCTCGGAGTGCTCGGCGGCGGCGCGGCGCGTGGCCTCGGTGGTGGCGCGCTGCTGCTCCTCGATGCGGTGGCGCTGCTCGGCGTCGGCGCGGCGGCGCCCGGCGAGCAGGGCGGGGCCGTCGACCTCGAACCAGGTCGACCACTGCCCGTATCCGGCGTGCTGCTCGACGATCACGTACGCGCCCTGCTCGGCCATCTCGCGCGCGATGCGGCGTACGGCCTTGCGGTCCGGGGTCGCCTTCACCCATGGCCGGTCGGGGCGCTGGTCCCAACTGCCCGTGATCCGGAACGACTTGGTGTTCTTCGTGCGGTCGCCGGCGCTGGCGCGGCGGCGGTGCGGGGCGCGGTCGGGGTGCTTGCGGTTGCGGTTCATGCGGCCGGCTCCTGGGCGTAGTGGCGGGAGGTGGCGAGGTCGAGGCGCGAGGGGTGCGCTGAACTGCGCGGGTGGCGGCGGTAGTTGACGCACGGATTGCCGGCGCGGGCTCGGCACTGCTCGTACGGGCACGCCACGTCGAGCGGGTCGGGCAGTCCCTCGACGGCGCGGCGTTCGCGCTCGGCGCGGCGGCGCCGGTAGGGGGCGAGGGCGTCGGCGGCGCTGCGCGGGACGTAGTCGCCGAGGGCGGCGAGGCGGTCGGCGGCGAACTGCTCGCGCTCCTCGCGGGTGGCGCCGGTCAGTTCCCGGTACGTCGCGGCGGTCGCGGTGCCGCTCGCGACGGCGTGCCGGGTGCCGAGCAGTTCCGCGCGGTACGCCTCGGGGTTGTCGGGGTCGGCGGCGGGAACGGGGTCGTGGTGGCGGTCGACGACGTCGCGGCGGAAGCTGTGCCACGGGCGCGAGACGTCGCTCGGCCTGATGGGGTACGGGCTGGTCGCGATGTGGTGGCGCACGACCTGAGCGGCGTCCCAGTGGCGGCCGTTGGGGTGCGGGGCGGCCGTGGCGACGTCGGCGAGCAGGTCGGCCCACTGGTCGAGGGTTTCGGCGGCGGTGGCCTGGTCGGCGGGCGCGGTGCGTGGGTCGAGGCGCACGGCGTAGGCGAGCAGGGCGGCGACCTCTTCGCGGGTCATCTGGCGTTCTCCTGCGGCGAGTTGAGGGCGGCGGCGAACAGGCCGGCGGCGCGGGCGACGCGTCCGGGCCGGGCGGAGTCGAGGGGGATCACGTCGGCATCCGGGGCGGTCGGGGCGCCGGCGGGAACGGGCGGGAGCGCACTCCAGCCAGGCAGGAAGTACCGGACCGAGCGGGGGCGGCTCCGGGCTCGGCGCCACTGTTCGCGGGCGTGGTCGACCAGGGCGGGGACGGCGGTCCGCTTCACGATCGCCTCAAGGCGGAACCAGTCGGCCTCGGCGAGCGACCACTCGACGACGATCCCCGCGGCCGTCATCGCGTCCCGCAACGGGGCGAGGTTCACCGGGACGGCGGGGGTCGGGCCGTAGCTAGCTGGCTGTACCTCCGAAGGAGGTACAGCAGGACGGGACGGGTCGGGTCGGGGGGACCGTGACGGCTCACCCCCGTCACGCTGTGACGTACCGCCCTGACCTGCGATGCCGTCCGGGAAGTCGATCTGATTCGCGGACGGTTCACGATTTTCGGGCGGCGGATCGTCGTCGGTTCGCTCGCCATTCGCCGACGGACCGGACGGATTACGCTCCTGCGTCCGCTGCCCGGCGGCGCGCTCGCGGGCCCGCTGCTGACGCTCGGCCGACCTTGCCCGCTCGTCCTCGACCCGGGCGCGGGTCGGGTTGTAGATCAGGAAGTCGTGCATGTAGTAGTCGCCGGGGGGCGGCTGCTTGCATCTCGGGTGCGGGCACGTGTGGCCGTGCTCGTGCCACAGGCCGGCGGCGACCAGCTTCCGGGCCTGCGGCGCGGTGCCGTACAACTGCGCGACGACGCCCGGTACCACGCCCTCGGTGAGGTGCTGCGCGGCATAGGCACCGGCCTTGGTCCACAGACCGACGGCCGCGTTGCCGGCCTTGAGCGTCTTCGGGTGCCCGTAAAAGGTGTCGTCGACTTTGAACCAGGTCACGGGGGTTGTGCTCCTCGGATGGGGCGCCCGGGGCGAGGGGCGTCGGTGGCTAGTCCTCGCCCCGGGGCGGTCATGCGGCGGCGGTCAGTACGGGCGGGTGCGGGCCGGCTGGTGCTCCTCGCACCGCGGGCCGCACGGGTAGGGCCGTACCTCGGAGTCGTGGCACGTCGGGTTGCCGTGCCCGCAACTAGGCTTGCTGGAACGCCGGTTGCACTCCGCGCAGTACCGGCGGCCGTCGTCGCGGTGGCGGCCGTGTACGGCCTGGTCGTGCTTGCACTTGCGCGGCCGGTGCCGCATGCCCTTGACGTCGGCGAGCGCGGCGCGGTCGCGTTCCCGGGTCTCCTGGTCGTCGACATGGGCGGGCGAGCAGCACATCGGCACCTCGCACGACGGCCGGACGCTGCCGGCCGGGGGCCGCCCGTGCCACAGGATGAACGCGGCCTGGAACGCGGTGTACGACGTGCCCTTGTGCTGGAACCGGCCCCCGCCCTTAGCAGGGGTGCCGGTCCACTTCCGGTGCCCGTCGCCGGTCTCGCGGGTGCGCTTGAGGAATGCGAGGGCGAGGTCGACGGAAACGCCCCGTACGGGCGTGCCGGCGCTCATGCGGCCAGTCCGAACCGTGCGGCGATCCCGGCGCGGTGCAGCAGGAACCGCAGCGCGTGCGCGGCCTGCTGGGGGACGACGCCGTTGCCTAACGCCTTGAGCTGGGCGGGGCGGGACAGTCCCGGTACGCCGGTGATGTGGCCGAGGGGCAACCCCATCATCCATTCGACGAACGTCGGGGTCAGGCGGCCTCGATCGTCAGTTGGCCGGGGTGCCGGTCGCCCCGTGACCGCTTCCCACTGCGCAACGGCGTGGGCGTAGGGGCCCCAATCGACGCTGCCGCGCTCGCCAGAGTCGGCGTCCCGTCCCCGTACTTCTGGTTGGGGCTCCCCTTCGTGCCGTCGCTCGCCCGGGGCGTCGGTAGCAGGTGCTCGACCTCGTCGGCGAGCGTCGGGCCGTGCCCGCCCCCCTTCCTCTTCTCCGGGTGCTGAGATCCCCCGCTCATCCCGAGCGATGCCGTCGGGGTCTTCAGCAGCCGTACGACCGCCGGTAGCCCGTCGTCGTGCCCCCTGCCCCGGCTGTCCCTCGCGAGGGGCGTCGGAAGGTGCGCGATGCGGGCCCGCAACGTGTCGTTGCGGTTCCCGTCCGGCGTCCCCGGACCGTTCCACTCGCTCGTCGTCGGCGTCGGCAGCAGACCACGCGATGATGAAAACGCGCTCACGCTGGTGAGGTGCCCCAACGTCGGATGCGCGCTGCACGTGCCATTCCGCATCGAACCCGAGGTCGGCCAAGTCGCCGAGAACAGCGCCGATAGCTCGAAGAGTGTCGGCGTCTCCGCCGTCTGCATCCACAGGCGGGGAGTCGGGTCCCACACCGCGAACGGCCTTGGCCGAGAGAAGCCCGCGGACATTTTCGATCACCACCAATCGGGGTCGGAGAACGGATATCGCACGGGCGACGTGGAACCAGAGGCCGGACCGGGTCCCCTCGATGACCCGCTCGGGCGGTGGGCCGGCAGGGTCGGCGAGGTCGCGGGCGTTGAGTTCGGCGACCGCGGCGGCGGCCTCCATGCCGGCCAGGCGCGCGGGAACGGCACCGGACGGCGCGGCGGCCTCACACGTTGCGAGGTCGTGCTCACCCCACCGGCAGTTACCGCACTCCATGGCACCCGCCGGTACGACGGTGTCGCCGATCAGCCCAGCCCGCTTGCCCGCGAGGCTCACGTCAGTGCAGGGGAAACCGGAGGTGAGGACGTCAACCGGCTCGACTTCTGACCAGTCGAGGGCCGTGATGTCGCCGTGGTTGGGGACGTGCGGCCAGTGGTGCGCGAGGATGCGCGCGGCGTACTGGTGCTTGTCGCCGGGCTCGTACTGGCAGTGCCATGCCACGGACGCGCCGAGCAGACCGGCGACGGCCATGTCGAGCCCGCCGTACCCCGAACACAGGGAACCGATCCGCAGACCGTCGGGCATGGCGAGCTGTCCGGGCACCATCTCGACGGCACGCTCGGCGAGCAACTGCGCGACGCGTTCAAGGGTCAGGGGCATGGGCGCGTGCTCCCGTCCCGTGCGAGACGGATCCGGGCGGCGAACCGGGTGAGGCGGCCGGCGAGGGTGATCGCGTCATCGGGCCCGAACAGCGGGTCGAGGCCGTCGGCGCTCGGCGCCTCGGCGAGCAGGGCCTCGCGGCTCGCGTCGGCCTGCGCGGCGCGGATGCTGCGTTCGAACTCGGGCATGTCCTCGCTCACGACGGCGTGATCGAGGCGGACGACATGGGCGGCGTGCAGCGCGAGCAGACGGCCGACGTCGTCGGGTCCCTCGGCATAGGCGAGGGCGAGTTCGTCGAGGACGCGTGCCGTGCGGTGGGCGACTGGCAGGCGGACGGCGAGGCCGTCGGCGGTGAGTTGAGGGATCATCGCCGCGGCTCCGGGACGCTCGCGAGGTCGAGGTCGAGGTCGAGGTCGAGGTCGAGGTCGGCGGGCGCGGCGGGGTCGTCGAGGCGGAGGTCGCCCGTACGGGCGTCGTAGGCGAGGGCGCGCGACCAGTCGGCGCCGGGAAACATGCGGACGAGCAGGCCGCGGGCCGCGCTGTGCGCGGCTCGGTCGGCCTTGACCGGCAGTCCGAGGACGTCGTCGAGGACGACCCACGTCGCGACGCGCTGCTCGCCGTCGCGGTCGGTCCGTACCGGCACGGTCCGTACACGGACCGTGCCGGGCGCGATGGCGTCCAACTGCCGGGCGATCACTTCGGTACGGGTGAGACGTCTCCGCGCGGTACGGCCCCCCAGTACGGCGAGGGCGGCGCGGGGCGCGCGGTAGCTAGGCTTGGTGTTCACGGTCGGTGCCTCTCTGGGGCGGTCGTGAGAGGGCCGCTCGGGCGTAATCCGGGCGGCCCTCGGGGGCTTCAGGCGGCGGCGCGGCGTTCGACGGCGGGCGCCTGCTGGCGCTGCTGGCGTTCGAGGCGGCGCAAGACGAGTTCGGCCTCGGGGGCGAGGCGGCCGGCGGCGCGGTCGCGGTCGCGGCGGTCCCGTGCGGCGTCGAGGACCCGGCGGGCGCTGGCGAATGCCTGCTCGCGGGGGATCACGTGGCCGGTCATGCGGCGGCCTTCTTGATCAACTGCCCGGCGGAAACGCCGTAGTGCGTTTCAACTGCCGCCGCTACGTTGGCACTTGGGGCCGTGTGTCCGTTCCACAAGCGCCATGCGGTGGTGCGTGCAACCGTCAATCGTCGTGCCGTGTCTGACGGAGTGCGGTCCCCCGCTTGTCGGGCGGCGGCGATCAGGGCGGCGCGGTCATACATGAGCACCTTCCTTCCATGGATGGATTACTTCCTTCCATGGATGGAACGTTAACATGCTGATGTGGCGGATGAGTCGAACGCCTGTACGGAAAGCACTTGCCGAATGCTGTTGACACTCGGCATATGCCCGACAACAATCGGTCACCTGTTCGAGTGCATCGCCGCAGTTCATTGGGGGTGAACCGTGCTAAACATGCACGCTTCGGGCGAGTTGGAATGGTCGCCTGGTAGCTACGTTCCACGGACGGTATGTTCCATCCATGGAACATACGAACTCGGGCGAGAGCGACCTCGCGACGCCGGAGCAGTTCGGCGCCTGGCTCAAGGGCCAGCTTGAGCAACGCGGCTACGACCTGAAGCCCAGAGGGGGCGGCCAAAGCAGGTTCGCCGAAGACGCCGGCCTCGGCGGCGGCACCGTCAGCCGCATTCTGCGGGGGCAGGCCGTCACGGAGACACGCACACTTCAGGCGATTGCCGCCGCCCTCCGCCTGCCCCTCGCCGAGGTGCTCGTCGCCGCCGGCGTGCTCAGCGCACGCGAGCTGCACGACGTCCGCAACCCCACCCGCACCGACCCACTAACACCCGAAACCGCTGCCGACGAACTAGGCATCACCGACCCGCAGTCACGCCGCCTCTTCGTCAACATGACCGCCACCCTGCGAGAGCAGCGCGCCGAGAACGGCGAGGGACGCATCGCCGAGAACTAACCGCACGGAGAGGCAGCACAGTGACCCACCGATACATGCCCGTATTCGCCTTCACCCTGCTCGCGGTGGGGATCAGCGCGGGCGCTGTCGGCTTACTCGGCAACAACGACGACCTGTTCGGGACCGGCCTGTTCATCGTCCTCGCCGCTCTTCCCCTGACCATCATCCGCACTGTGCAGAACTCCCAGCGCGTCACCGACGACCAACTCGCCGACGCCGACCGCGCCGGATACAACCGCGCCCTTGACCACGTCGCCCGCGGCCTGCTCGACGCACCCACCCCGCCCACGCCGGGCAACCGGGAGGACCGCGCCGAGCGGGATGCGGGCAACGTGATCACGTTGAACCCGAACCGCGTTCGACACACCGAACGGAAGGCACAGTGACCGACCTCCTGATACCACCCACCTTTCAGGCAACGCCGCACATCGGCGAACCCTGGCTCGGGTACATCCGCGTTTCGACGTGGAAGGAAGAGAAGATCAGCCCTGAGCTGCAAGAAACGGCCATCAACGCATGGGCCAAGCGAACCGGGCGGCGCATCATCGGCTGGATAGTCGACCTCGACGCCACCGGCCGGAACTTCAAACGCAAGATCATGCAAGGCATAGAGCAAGTCGAGCGCGGCGAACCCGTCGGCATCGCCGTCTGGAAGTTCAGCCGATTCGGCCGCAATGATCTCGGCATCGCCGTCAACCTTGCCCGACTCGAACACGCCGGCGGTCAACTCGCCTCGGCCACCGAAGACGTCGACGCGCGAACCGCCGTAGGACGCTTCAACCGCGCCATCCTCTTTGACCTCGCTGTATTCGAAAGCGACCGCGCCGGCGAGCAATGGAAGGAGACACACGCCCACCGGCGCGCACTGAAACTCCCCGCCACCGGTCGGCCGCGCTTCGGGTACATCTGGCACCCAAGACGAGTGCCCGACCCCACGGCACAGGGCGGAATCCGCCTGCAAGAAGAACGGTACGAACGACACCCCGACCTCGGACCAGTCGGCACAGAACTGTACGAGAGGAAGATCGCCCGCGAAGGGTTCGCCATGCTCGCTCACTGGCTCAACGACGAGATGAGCATCCCGACCACGCGCGGAAACCGATGGGCGCCCAACACGGTGCAGCGGTATCTCGACTCAGGATTCGGGGCCGGCCTGCTCCGTGTTCATGACCCAGAGTGCACATGCGGCCTAGGCCGCGACTACTTCGACGGCTGCAAGGCCGACCGCATGATCTACATAGCCGGTGCCCAACCGGCGCTTATCGCGCCCGACCAGTGGGAGGAGTACCAACAGCACCGTAAGGAAGTGAAGGCGACGCCCCCGCGGGCCCGCCGTGCCACGTACTCAACGACCGGCATTGGAAGCTGTGGAAACTGCCGAGGGTCGGCCGTCGCCCGCTCCAGCCGCTACGGACGTGGTGACACCCTCACCTGTTACAACCACAAGAACAAGGGCAAGTCCGAATGCCTGCTCGGCATGTACGTACGCCGGGACGAGGTGGAAAAGGAGATACGCGATTGGCTCACGCGCGACGTCGCCGACGGCATCGACAACGCGCCGGCCGCCGTCCCCCCACAACGCACCCCGCCGCCAGACCCACGCCAGCAGGCCGCTGAGGCTCGCGCACGTCTACAGGCCGAACTCGCCAAGATCGATGACGCACTCGTTCGGCTCACCACCGATCACGTCCTCGACCCGGACAAGTATCCGGCCGACACGTTCGCGCAGGTGCGCGACCAACTGCTAGACCGAAAAGGTGTGTTGGTCAAGGATCTGCAAGCGGTCGCCGACGACGAGGCCACACCAGACCGCGCAGACTTCCGCCCGCTGGTCGTCGGCCTGCTCGCCGAGTGGGACACCATCACCCCCGTAGAGAAGAACGCCATTTTGCGGCAGGTTCTACGCCGCTTCGTGGTCACCAGCACCAAGAGCGACCGGGGCGCGCAATGGAGCCTCAACCGCTCGTATGAGTTCCACCCCGTGTGGGAGCCTGACCCCTGGGCCGACCGCTAGAGCACGAACCATGCAGGCACGCTTGATTGTTTTCGTGCCCGCTGCCACTCTCTGAACGTCGCACTTCAGCGGACGGAGAGGGGGCCAGATGCTCGCGTGTCCTTTAGACCCACTGACCCACATCTACGGCCTCACGGCCC
Source organism: Streptomyces sp. MBT53 (assembly GCF_016654115.1). Lineage (GTDB taxonomy): Bacteria > Actinomycetota > Actinomycetes > Streptomycetales > Streptomycetaceae > Streptomyces. The sequence continues at coordinate 31,371 of NZ_JAEQAZ010000103.1, read as the reverse complement.
TGATGAACGCACCCCTGCGCAAGGGCGCCGCGGTCGTCGTCCTCCCGCGCTTCGACCTCGAAACCTTCCTCGCGGCCATCCAGAACCACCGCATCACCGGCCTCTACGTCGCCCCGCCGATCGTCCTGGCCCTGGCCAAGCACCCGGCGGTCGCCCAGTACGACCTCTCGTCGCTGAAGTACATCATCAGCGCCGCCGCACCCCTGGACGCGAACCTCGCCGCCGCCTGCTCGCAGCGCCTGGGCCTGCCGCCCGTGGGCCAGGCCTACGGCATGACGGAACTGTCCCCGGGCACCCACGTGGTCCCCGTCCAGGACATGCCCACGGCACCCCCCGGCACGGTCGGCAAACTCATCGCCGGCACCGAGATGCGGATCGTCTCCCTCGACGACCCCGCCAAGGATCTCGGCATAGGGGAGGCCGGCGAACTCCTCATCCGCGGCCCCCAGGTGATGAAGGGCTACCTCGGCCGCCCCGACGACACCGCCGCGATGATCGACGCGGACGGCTGGCTGCACACCGGGGACGTCGGCCATGTGGACGCCGGCGGCTGGACGTTCGTCGTCGACCGGGTCAAGGAACTCATCAAGTACAAGGGCTTCCAGGTGGCCCCCGCCGAACTGGAGGCCCTCCTGCTCACCCACCCCGGCATCGCCGACGCGGCCGTGGTCGGCGAGTACAACGAGGACAACAACGAGGTCCCGCACGCGTACGTGGTCCGCCAGCAGGCGGCCGTAGACCTCCCCGAAATGACTGAAGGAGAGGTCATGATGTACGTCGCCGAACGCGTCGCCCCCTACAAGCGGGTCCGCCGCGTCACCTTCATCGACGCCGTCCCGCGCGCCGCCTCGGGCAAGATCCTGCGCCGCGAACTCCGAGGCCGCTCATGACCCTGATCGGACGGACCCGCGAACGCGGCATCGAGACCCTGAGCCTGGACTCACCGGCCACCCGCAACGCGCTCTCGGCGCCCCTGGTGGCCGAGTTGGCGGACGCGCTGGCCGACTGCGCAAAGGACACGGACGTACGCGCGATCGTGCTGACCCACACAGGGAACACGTTCTGCGCGGGCGCGGACCTACGGAACCCACCGCCCCCGGACGCCCTGGTGGCCGTACTCCGTCAGATAGTGGAGACGCCCAAACCGGTCGTCGCCCGCGTGACCGGCCACGTACGGGCGGGCGGCCTCGGCCTCCTCGCGGCCTGCGACATCGCGGCGGCCTCCGGGGAGGCCGGCTTCGCGTTCACGGAGGTACGGATCGGGGTCGCCCCGGCGGTGATCTCCCTCCCGCTGCTGCCCCGCACGGACCCCCGCGCCCTCGCCCGTTACTACCTCACCGGCGAACGCTTCGACGCGCCGGAAGCGGCCCGCATCGGCCTGCTGACGACGGCGGGGGAGGACGTGGACGAGTCCCTCGCCCCGATCCTCGACGGCCTGCGCCGCTCCGCCCCCGAGGCCCTGGCCGAGACGAAACGGCTGCTCACGGCTAGGGTGCTGGAAACCTTCGACCGGGACGCGGCCGACCTGACCGCGCTCTCGGCACGGCTGTTCGCCTCCGCGCAGGCCCGCGAGGGGATGACGGCCTTCCTCGAACGACGGGATCCCGCATGGCTGGTGTGAGCGCGGCGCCCGCGACGGGCACGGTCGACCGCAGACCCAAGCAGGACCGCAGCCGGGCCACCCGGCAGCGCCTCCTGGAAGCCGCCGTGTCCTGCCTCGCCGAACACGGCTGGGCAGGCTCCACGGTCTCCGTCGTGGCCGAACGCGCCGGCGTCTCCCGAGGCGCCGCCCAACACCACTTCCCCACCCGCGAAGACCTCTTCACGGCAGCCGTGGAGTACGTGGCCGAGGAACGCTCCACGGCCCTCCGGGCCCTGTTCCCGGAGGGCGCGGACGACCGCCGAGCGGTGGTCGAGGCGTTGGTCGACCTCTACACGGGCCCCCTGTTCCGAGCGGCCCTACACCTCTGGGTGGCCGCGTCGAACGAGGACCAACTCCGGCCTCGGGTAACGGAGTTGGAGGCGAGGGTAGGCCGAGAAACCCACCGCATCGCCGTAGACCTACTGAACGCGGACGAGTCGAGACCGGGCGTACGGGAAACGGTCCAGGGCCTCCTGGACATGGCAAGAGGCCTGGGCCTGGCCAACTTGCTCACAGACGACAGAGGACGCAGGGAGCGAGTCGTGGCCCAATGGGCGGCACTTCTGGAGCACGCCTTGGGCCGAGTCCTTTAGGGGCGCGGGGAACTGCGCGACCAGCCCCCACACACCCGCACCCGTCCACGAACCGGTCCACCCCTCTCAGTGGGCGATGTCCCCAAACCCCTCGATCTCCCGCGGCCCGCGACTCGCAGGCCCCACATACCGCGCGGAAGGCCGCACCAACCGCCCCGTCCGCTTCTGCTCAAGAATGTGCGCCGACCACCCCGCGGTCCGCGCACACGTGAACATCGAAGTGAACATGTGCGCCGGCACCTCGGCGAAGTCGAGCACGATCGCCGCCCAGAACTCGACGTTGGTCGCGAGCACCCGGTCAGGACGCCGAGCGTGCAACTCCGCGAGCGCGGCCTTCTCCAGAGCCTCCGCGATCTCGAACCGCGGCGCCCCCAACTCCCGCGCGGTACGGCGAAGCACCCGCGCCCGAGGATCCTCGGCCCGGTACACCCGGTGCCCGAACCCCATCAACCGTTCACCCTTGTCGAGCGCCTGCCGCACATACGCCTCGGCATCCCCGGTCCGCTCGATCTCCTCGATCATCCCGAGAACACGAGACGGCGCACCACCGTGCAACGGCCCGGACATCGCGCCCACGGCCCCCGACAGCGCGGCAGCGACATCGGCTCCGGTGGACGCGATGACCCGAGCGGTGAAGGTCGACGCGTTCATGCCGTGCTCGGCGGCGGACGTCCAGTACGCGTCCACCGCGGCGACATGCTTCGGATCGGGCTCGCCCCGCCACCGGATCATGAACCGCTCGACAACCGACTGCGCCTTGTCGATCTCGCGCTGCGGCACCATCGCGTTGCCCTGCCCGCGCGCGGACTGGGCGACGTAGGACAGGGCCATGACGGCCGCGCGGGCGAGGTCGTCGCGGGCCTGCTCCTCGTCGATGTCGAGGAGCGGCTTGAGGCCCCACACGGGTGCGAGCATGGCCAGCGCGGACTGTACGTCGACGCGGATGTCACCGGAGTGCACCGGGATCGGGAACGGTTCGGCCGGCGGCAGCCCGGGGTTGAAGGCGCCGTCGACGAGCAGTCCCCACACATTGCCGAACGAGACATGCCCGACCAGATCCTCGATGTCGACGCCCCTGTACCGCAGGGCGCCGCCTTCCTTGTCCGGTTCGGCGATCTCCGTCTCGAACGCGACGATTCCTTCGAGTCCAGGTACAAAGCCCGGGTCGGACATCAGGCGGCTCCTCATGCTGTGGCTCCACGGTCACCGGTGACTCGCGGGCCGAAGATAGAGACACCAGCACCATAACGCCGGGTGCCACCTCTGGGGAGGGTGTGCGGCACTGAGTGCCACCCGAACTCGTGGCCGCACCCGCCGTACGGCAAGATGACCGCCGTGACCGACCGCGATCCCACCGCCGGTGAAGCCACCGCCCGCGATACCGCCGCCCGTGATCCCCGCCTCGACCCCGCCGCGATGCGCAAGCAGTACCGGGCGTCGGGACTGGACGAGACCGACCTGGCGGCCGGCCCGATGACACAGTTCGGCCGCTGGTTCGAGGAGGCGGCGCTCCAGGATCTCGTCTACGAGCCGAACGCCATGGTCGTCTCCACCGCCGACGCCGACGGCCGCCCCAGCTCCCGCACGGTCCTCCTCAAGGACTACGACGACCAGGGCTTCGTCTTCTACACGAACTACGAGTCCCGCAAGGCCCGCGAGCTCGCCGTGAACCCGTACGTCTCCCTGCTCTTCCCCTGGCACCCGATGGCCCGCCAGGTCCTGGTCACCGGCACCGCCCGCCGCACCGGGCGTGACGAGACCGCCGCGTACTTCCGCACCCGCCCGCACGGTTCCCAACTCGGCGCGTGGGCCAGCGCCCAGTCCTCGGTGATCGCCTCCCGGACCGAACTGGAGTCGTCGTACGCCGAGTTGGCCGCCCGCTACCCCGAAGGCGAACAGGTCCCGGTCCCACCCCACTGGGGCGGCTTCCGCATCGCCCCGCAGACGGTCGAGTTCTGGCAGGGCCGAGAGAACCGCCTCCACGACCGCCTCCGCTACACCGCCGAACAGGACGGCAGCTGGCGGGTGGAGCGGCTCAGCCCCTGACCTCTCCTGGCCCCGGACCTGGGATAAGGTCCCTGACTTCGGCCGAAGGAGCGAGGGAGAGGGGCGGGACGACGTGCGGTTTCGGTTTCAGCTGAGCGGGCGGGGCGGGCCGGGCGCCCGCCGATGGATCCTCGTCGGAGTGACCACGTTCGGATCGCTGTTCCTGACCGTCGGGCTGATTCTCGCCGGGGTGTCGATCTCGTTCCTGACAGGCGCGGACCGCGCCCCGGGCACGGTCGTCTCCCTGGACTGGCGGACCAGCCACAGCACCGGCACCTCCCGCACCCACCGCACGAACAGCGGCCCCATGGCGTACCCGGTCGTCGAATTCACCGCGGCACGAGGCACACCGCGCACGTTCCGCAGCTCCACGGGCTCGAATCCGCCGTCGTACGAGACGGGCGACCGCGTCGAGGTCCTCTACCACGCCAGTTCCCCGGAGGACGCGCGCATCAACGGCTTCGTCTCCCTGTGGCTGCTGCCCCTGATCTTCGGCGGAATCGGCCTGGTGATGGTCGTGATCGCGACGGTCGTCGCCCGCCTGACACGCAGGCGACCCGCGAGCTCAGGTCCCTCCGCCTCGCGGCGGGGGAGCCGGCCGGACGTACCGGCGAGCTCGCGGGTCGGGTGACTGCGTTGGGTTAGGCCGGTTGCGTGCAACTCGCACACGCTGGTCCGGCGCCGAACCGAGTACGACGGCGGGCCACTAGCCCGCAGTCACCTCTTCCGTCCGGTATTCATACATCTGCCGAACCACCTCCTTTCCGAAGTACTCGCCACCCTAAGAAGCCGTCGGCCACCGATCAACCGCTTTTCGCGGACGGCATAGGCCACGGCAGCACCATCAGCTCCGGCCAGGACTCCCGCAGGCTCCCGCCGGCGGGACGTCTTCGTCTCGTAGACCTCTTGTGGTGCCCGGACCGGATTCGGGCGTACGACGAGGTCGAAGATGTCGGAGAGGCCGTGGGTAGGGGGACGGCCGGTCACCGTGTTCCAGATCGTTTGGAAGGGGCAGCCCGCGGTCAGGTACCAGTCGGGGAGGCCGAGGGCCGCGGTGCGGTCGAGGACTTCCAGGAGGGGCCGGTCGCGGGACAGCGTCGTCCGCAGCGCGGTGAGCCGTACAACGATTCCCTCAATCTTTAGGAACGCGGTGTGTGCTGCGTCACGTTCGAGTTGAATGATGGTGAGTGAGTGAACCGACGCTCCGTGTCCGCGGACGCAGCCTGCAGGGGGTCCAGGTGAGTGCTTCCCGGCGTAGTGGGACCACCGACGAGTTGGGTCCCGACGAGCCCGAGCGGGACGGTGGTCCCGAGGGGCCCGGTGGGTCCGACCTGCTGGCTGCCCTGCTGGACGGCATGGACGCGGCACTGTGTGCCTTCGACGCCGACGGAGTGCTGACCCACTGGAACCGCGAGGCCGAGCGCATCCTCGGCTGGACCGCGGCCGAGGCCGTCGGACGGCACGGGCTCGCCGGGTGGGCCGTACGGACCGCGGACGCCGAGGAGGTCGAGGGGCGGCTGATGTCCGCCATGCAGGCTCCCGGGCGGCAGGTCAATGAGTTCGCCCTCCTGACGAAGGACGGTGGGCGGGTGCTGGTGCGGACGCAGTCCGCCGCCGTGCGCGGGCCCGACGGGAAGCCCGCCGGGGTCTACTGCGCCTTCAGTGAAGTGCATGCCCAGATCGACCTCGAGAGGTCGATCGCGTTGAGTGAGGCTCTCTTCGAGGACGCCTCCTGGGGGGTCGTGCTCGTCGACGCCGATCTGCGGCCCGCCGTCGTCAACGCGCATGCCGCGCGGGCGCTCGGTACCGGACGAACCTCCGTCCTCGGGCGGCCTCTTGGTGAGCTACTGGCGCAAGGCGTCGAGGAGTTGGAGGCCGCGCTCACGCATGTGCTGGCCGAGGGCGCGCCGCCCGCACCGGCCGAGATCTGGGTGAGCGTACGGACCCCCGAGGGGCATCTGCGGCGCTGCTGGCGGAGCGGGTTCCTGCGGCTGGCCTCGCCGCTCACCGAGGAACCGGTGCCGCTCGGTGTCGGCTGGCTCTTCCAGGACGTCACCGAGGCCAAGCAGATCGAGCAGGAGGCCTCCCTGCTGCGCTTCCGCGCCCAGCAACTGCACCGGGCCGCACGCGCCGCCGCCGAGTGCGAGGACCCGCGCGACGCGGCCACCGTCCACCTCGACTTCGCGCTCGCCGGTTTCGCCGACCACGCCCTTGTCGATCGGGTCGTGGGTGGATCGTTGAACGATCCCGACGGCACGCCGACAGCGGCCGTACGACTCGTGCGGGTCGCCGCCACGCCCACGGGGGCGCCGGGGCCCAGCCTGCTCACCGGCGCGGCCGGGCTGCCCGTGCGCTACGGAGAGGGGCATCCCGCCCTGCAGTGCGTCGAACGCGTCGGCTCCGTACGGGCCAGCATCGGCGCCGTCCCGCCCGAACAGGCCCGGGAGTGGGCCCGGGCCCGCCAGTGGCCCCAGGACGCCGTGCACGCGCTGTGCGCGGTACTGCGCAGCCGGGGGCGGACGCTGGGTGTGGTGACGTTCCTGCGCGGGGCGGGCCGCAGCCCGTTCGAACGGTCCGACTCGATCTACGCCGAGGACGTGGCCGTACGGATCGCGGCGGCCCTGGACCTGGCGGCGGAGGCGGGCGAGAAGCCGTAGGGGTGCCTCAGCACGGGGGCACCTCAGCACGGGGGCACCTCAGTACTGGTAGAAGATCCGGTCCCGGTACTCCTCGAAGACCCGGCCGTTCCACTCGTGGCCGCCGTCGACGTTCCCGGAGCGCAGCAGTGGCGGCTCGATGCCGCGGTCGGCCAGGGTCGCCGCCGCCGTCGCCATGACGGCCTGGAGGAGGGCCGTGGTGACGACCGTGGAGGCGGGGGCGAAGGGGGCCGGGATGGCGTCGTGGGTGAGTTCCGCGTCGCCGATCGCGATCTTCGAGTCGAGTACGACGTCGCAGTGGTCCTTGAGGTACGTCCCCGAGGTGTGCCGTGACGTCGTCTCCGAGGCGTACGCCACCGAGGTGACGCCGATGACGCGGACGCCGAGGGCGCGGGCCTTCATGGCCATCTCCACGGGCAGGGCGTTGCGCCCCGACAGCGAGATGATCACCAGGGCGTCGCCGGAGCGCAGCGGTGACGTCTCCAGGACCACGCCCGCGAGGCCGTCGACGCGCTCCAGGGCGGAGCCCAGCGTGGCCGGCATGACGTCGACGCCGAGGACACCGGGGACCACGAGGAGGTTCATCAGGGCGAGTCCGCCCGCGCGGTAGACGAGATCCTGCGCGGCGAGCGAGGAGTGCCCGGCGCCGAAGGCGAAGAGGCGCCCGCCGTCGGCCACGGTGTCCGCGAGGAGCGTGCCGGCCGCCCCGACGGAGTCGGCCTCTTCGTCGCTGACCCGCTGGAGCAGGGTGATCGCGGCGTCGAAGAACTGGCCGGCCGGCGTACGGTCGCTCATGCGGGAGCCCCCTCTGTGAGTTTGTGTCGCGGATCACCGTGCGGTCTGGACCAAGGGGATGTCAATACGGCGACAGCACGTCTCCAGGGCCGCCGCGGGCGGCCGTAACCGGCTGGTTTCAACGGCGCGGCACGGTTGTCAGTGCGATGCGTCAGAATTGAGTCCAGGGCCAGCGCACGCGCCGCGGAGCCGCCGAGCTTCGGGCAGAGGTAATCGAGGGGCACGTATGTCCGGACTGATCGACACCACGGAGATGTATCTCCGCACCATCCTCGAGCTGGAGGAGGAAGGTGTGGTCCCCATGCGCGCCCGCATCGCCGAGCGGCTCGACCAGAGCGGCCCGACGGTGAGCCAGACGGTGGCACGCATGGAGCGCGACGGCCTGGTGGCCGTCGCCAGCGACCGCCATCTGGAGCTGACCGACGAGGGCCGTCGCCTGGCCACGCGGGTGATGCGCAAGCACCGGCTCGCCGAGTGTCTGCTCGTCGACGTGATCGGCCTGGAGTGGGAGCAGGTGCACGCCGAGGCCTGCCGCTGGGAGCACGTGATGAGCGAGGCCGTGGAGCGGCGGGTCCTGGAGCTGCTGCGCCACCCCACGGAGTCGCCGTACGGCAATCCGATCCCCGGTCTCGAGGAGCTGGGCGAGAAGGACGGGGCGGACCCGTTCCTCGACGAGGGCATGGTGTCGCTGGCCGAGCTGGACCCGGGTCTGGACGGCAAGACGGTCGTGGTGCGCCGGATCGGCGAGCCCATCCAGACGGACGCCCAGCTGATGTACACGCTGCGCCGCGCGGGCGTGCAGCCCGGCTCGGTGGTGAGCGTGACGGAGTCGGCGGGCGGGGTGCTGGTGGGCAGCGGCGGCGAGGCGGCCGAGCTGGACTCGGACATTGCCTCGCATGTGTTCGTCGCCAAGCGCTGACCAAGCGCTGACCACGCCCAGAGCCCGGCAGGGTCGTCAACTCGTGGGGCCGGAGAGGCAGTTGTGGCGTTCCGCCGGTCGCGGAGATTCCAAGATTCAGTGCGCTGAATCGCAGCGCGGGGACGCTTCGCGTGCCAGGCTGTCGCGAGAGGCATATGACCGTGAGGGGGCGGGAGGATGTGCCGCGAACGTGGAGAGGGCCCCGGCGCCGTGCGGCGCCGGGGCCTGTCCTCCCCTGTGCTGACCCGGAGCCCCGAGCTCTCAAGGTCATCCCCTTCGGACCGTTTTCCCCGAGCGGTCCGCCTCCCGCTGAAGATCTCCCCTCGGCAGCGGCGATCATTCCTTGAGCGGGGTCACTCGAACGAGGGGTGTTGCGGCCGGAGACCGCATTTTCGAATCTGTATTCGATAACCTGTGGGTGATGAAACGCGCGGGGCGTGACCTGTAGGAAGAGACGAGCAAGAGAAGAGACAGCAGCAAGAACGAACGGCACAAGCGGCAGAGCGTGGCTAGGGGGGTGCCAGGACCAATGGCGCGGCGCATCGACGTGACCGGAGCAGGCGGCGTACGCCTGGCCGCATGGGAGTTCGCGGACCCTCCCAAATCGGGGGAGATCGAGCGGGCACCCGGAGTTCTCTTACTGCACGGCCTGATGGGCCGCGCCTCGCACTGGGCGTCCACCGCCCGCTGGCTCTCCGAACGGCACCGCGCGGTCGCACTCGACCAGCGCGGCCACGGCCAGAGCGACAAGCCGCCGCAGGCGGCGTTCACCCGTGAGGCCTACGTCGAGGACGCGGAGGCCGCGCTCGAACAGCTGGCGCTCGCCCCGGTCGTCCTCATCGGCCACGCCATGGGCGCGCTCACCGCGTGGCAGCTCGCCGCGAAGCGCCCCGATCTCGTACGGGGGCTGATCATCTGCGACATGCGGGCCTCCGCGCTGGGCGCGGCCTCGCAGCGGGAGTGGTCCGACTGGTTCAAGTCCTGGCCCGTGCCCTTCGCCACGCTGGCCGATGTGCGGAAGTTCTTCGGCGAGGACGACCCGTGGGTGGAACGGCCGAATCCGTCCCGGGGGGAGTTCTACGCCGAGGTCATGCACGAGTCTCCCGACGGGTGGCGGCCGGTGTTCGAGCCGGAGCAGATGCTGAAGTCGCGGGAGACGTGGGTGTACGACGCGCACTGGGAGGAGCTGGCCCAGGTGCAGTGTCCCGCGCTGGTCGTGCGGGGGCTGGACGGGGAGTTGGGGCGGGCGGAGGCGCAGGAGATGGTGCGGGTTCTCCCCCGAGGGGAATATGCGGAGGTTGCCGACGCCGGGCATCTGGTGCACTACGACCAGCCGTTGGCTTGGCGGGCGGCTATTGAGCCGTTTCTTGATGGGGTGCTGGTGTGAGATCGCCTATGGGGGTGGGGAGTTCGGTTGTTTGGCGGGTGCGGGTGCGTCGTGGTTGCTCGCGCCCACGCGGCGGAGCCGCAAATTGATACAGCCCCGCGCCCCTAAAGGCAAAAGACAAAGGCAAAAGACAAAGGCAAAAGCCGTAAGTCAGCCCTTGCTGACCGCCGCCAGGATCTCCGGCAGGCGCCTCGCCGTTCCCGGTGCCGCCAACCTCAGCCCCGCGTACGTGATCGCCGCCCCGTACCCCACCCCCACCGGCAGCAGCACCCAGCTCCACTGATCGCCGTCCGCGCTCACGTTGGCCCAGATCGTGAGGGTGATGACGGGGGAGCAGAGCAGGGCCGCCGAGATCATGCCGCCGAAGATGGAGATCCAGGCGAGGCCCGCCTGACCGGGGGCGACGTTCTTGTGGCCGCCCTGGGGGATGGAGTAGGGGAAGCGGGCCGAGGTCCAGGCGCCGGTCGCGAGCATCGCGCCGAGGAGGGCGAAGGAGAGGCCGAGAACCTCCGGGAGCCGCTGCCAGTCGCCGAGCATCGCCGTCGTGAGGACGGTCACGAGCGCCGCGTACGGGACGGTGATCAGCAGCAACGCCAGTGCGCGGGCGCGGAGTTCGACGTAGGCGTCCCTGGTCGTGGAGATCGTCATCGCGACCATCCAGAACGCCGAGGTGTCCTGCCCGAACTGGTTGTACATCTGGATGCCGAGCATCCCGGCGGCGAAGCACGCGAAGTAGACCGAGCCGGTGCCCTGGAGCGCGTTGAACACCGGCACGATCAGACCGATCGCGAGTGAAGTCACCCACGCGGCCTTGGTCTTGGGGTCGCGCCAGATGTAGCGCAGGCTGCGTTCCATGACCGTGCCGGTGCGGCCGGCCGGCAGGAGACGGGCCGGGCCGCCGGCGGATCCCTTGTCCTTCGCGGCCGGTTCGGCGGACTGGAGGGTGGAGCCGTCGGGCGAGGTCATCAACTTGGTGAGGCTGCGCGACCAGAGGAAGAGCAGGGCCGCCAAAGCGCCCAAGGACAGGGCCAGTTGGATGATCGCCAGGCCGTACGAACCCTTGCTCACCGAGTCCACCGCGCCGACCGCCGACCCGGGCGGCACCCAGCGCAACACCTCTGCCGCCGGTTCGAGTTGGGAGAGTCCGGACGAACCGAGGCGCTGCGCACCGAAGTTGACCAACTGCGCGCCGACCGCGATCACCAGCCCGCTCAGCACCGCCAGGTCCCGGCCCTTCCGGCTGGTCAGCAGGCGGAGGTTGGCGGTGGCGACGGCCCGCGCGAGGGCCACGCAGATCAGCAGCGCGAGCACGAGGGCGAGGACGGCCGTGACGTACGCGGCGGCGCCGTGCGCGACCGCGATCACCGAACCGAGCAGCAGCACCAGCGTGAACAGCGGCCCGATGCCGACCAACGAGGCCGCCAGCAGCGCCCGTACGAGAGGTTGGGGCCGCAGCGGCAGCATCACCAGGCGGGTCGGGTCGAGGGTCTCGTCGCCGGACGGGAAGAACAGCGGCATCACCGCCCAGCCTAGACCCAGCACCGCCACCAGGATGACGACCACGGAGACCGCGTGCGTGTTCCCGCGCAGTGCGATCAGCCCGAGCAGCTGGAGCGCCGCGAACAGCAGCGCCACGACCGCCGACGCGACATACGCGGCCCGCCGGCCACCGGACTGCCGTAGACCGTTGCGCAGCAGGGACAGCTTCAGGCGTACGACGACGGGAGTGATCGAGGCCGGGGGCGTGAGGGTGTCGGTCATCGGGTGCCGCCGCCCAGCCAGTCGAGGTCGGAGCCGTGGTCACGGGCGCCCGCGCCGACGAGTTCGAGGAACGCCTGCTGCAGCGTGGGCGCTTCGCCGCGCACCTCGGCCAGGGTGCCCTGGGCACGGATGCGGCCGGCGGCCATCACGGCCACCCAGTCGCAGAGCGACTCGACGAGTTCCATGACGTGCGAGGAGAAGACGACGGTGGCGCCGGAGGCGGTGTAGCGCTCCAGGACGCCCCTGATGGTCTGCGCGGAGACCGGGTCGACGCCCTCGAACGGCTCGTCCAGGAACAGGACTTCGGGATTGTGGAGGAGAGCGGCGGCGAGCCCGATCTTCTTGCGCATACCGGTGGAGTAGTCGACGACGAGCTTGTGCTGCGCCCCCGCCAGATCGAGCACGTCCAGCAACTGCGTGGCCCGCTTGTCGACCTCGGCCCCGGGCAGCCCCCGCAACCGCCCGCTGTAGCCGAGGAGTTCACGCCCCGAGAGCCGCTCGAAGAGCCGAAGTCCCTCCGGCAGCACGCCGATCCGCGCTTTCACGGCCACGGGGTCACGCCAGACGTCGTGCCCGACGACCTCGACCGTCCCCTGATCGGGCCGCAGCAGCCCGGTCACCATGGAGAGAGTGGTGGTCTTCCCGGCCCCATTGGGCCCGACCAGCCCGATGAACTTCCCGGCAGGCAACTCCAGATCGATCCCGGCAACGGCGACTTGCTGCCCGAACCGCTTCCAGAGCCCGTGTACGCGCACGGCAGGAGACGTCATGCGTGCAGCCTACGGCCAGGGAGGCGCCCTGAAGGGGCGCGGGGAACTGCGCGACCAGCCCCCACCGGACCCGCACCCGCCAACGCTACCGATCCCGCCCACACGCATAGGCGAGCGGCGAGATCAACTCCTCCGCATCCGGCAACCACCGATTCGCAGCGGTCGGCCGGCAGGCCCACTGCACAGCCCCCCGAGACCCGAACCGAGTAGGCGGCGCAGCCACATATCCACCCTCACCCAGCACCACGAGATCAAGAGTGGCGGGAGACCAGCCGATCTTCCGCACCAGATCCGGCACCTTCACCGACGCCCCCGGCAGAACGAAGAACTCCATCCGCCGAGCCGGCGTCAACGTGACAGGACCCAACGTCAACTCCATGCGCTCCATCCGCGCCAGCGCGAGGAACCCCGCGGTCTCCGGAACGGAGATCGCGTCGAACGTCCGCCCGGTCGGCAGCAGAATCGATGCCCCTGGCTGCTTCTGCCACATCCGCCGCGCGACCGTCGCACTGCCCGTCGCCTGGGTCGCCCAGTCCTCGCGCGCCGGATGTGCGCCGGGTGCGGCGCACGCGGGGTCCTCGCACGAGCAGCGCTGCACCCCGTCGACGGCTTCCAGCCAGGTGCCGGGGAAGACGTCCCAGTGGCGCTCCTCGGCGTAGCGTACGGCTGTCTCCAGCAGCGATTCCCCGCGCTGCTTCGGAATCTGAGCGGCTTCGGTGCCCGCGATCGTCTCTTCCACGCCCAACACAACTCCCGCACCCACCTCGGGTTACGGCTGTAGCGCGCGCGGGGGAGGAGCATCGATTCCGCAACTGGGGCGCATGGATGCATGTGCGGGGGCGCGCGGGAGGACCGAGGGCGGTAGCTGGGTAGCCAGTTGAGGGGCGGGCACCAGCTTTTACCCCGGCATTCCTCACATGCTTCGCATTTTCGCCATGTTCGCTGGGCATTGATCTTCTCGGCCGGATCTTTTCGCTTCAGGGGTTGTTCCCAGGGGGTACGCCATGGCCGCAAGGCCACTTGTCGCGCGGCAGCCGAACGAACGGCTGCAGGCGCTCATCCAGGAGGCGGGGTGCTCGAACGCCGGGCTGGCCCGCCGGGTCAACATGTGCGGCGCCGAGCACGGTCTCGACCTGCGCTACGACAAGACGTCCGTGGCCCGTTGGCTGCGGGGACAGCAGCCGCGCGGGCGCGCTCCGGCGATCATCGCCGAGGCGCTGGGCCGCAAACTGGGCCGTACGGTCACGATCGACGAGATCGGCATGGCCAACGGCAAGAACCTCGCGTCGGGCGTGGGCCTGCAGTTCTCGCCGACCGTGCTCGGTGCCATCGAGCAGGTGTGTGAGCTGTGGCGCAGTGACGTGGGGCGGCGGGACTTCCTGTCCGGTTCGTCGGTCGCCGCGTCCGCGCTGGTCGAGCCGAGCCGTGACTGGCTGATCTCCTCGCCGGACTCGCAGGTCGCGCGCGCGGCGGGGCCCCGGGTGGGGCAGTCCGACGTGGCGGCGGTCCGCGCGATGACGCAGGCGCTCAGCGACCTGGACCACCAGTACGGCAGCGGGCATGTCCGCCCGGTCGTCGTGCACTACCTCAACAGTGTCGTCTCCGGGCTGCTCGCGGGGTCGTACCGGGAGGCCGTGGGGCGTGAACTGTTCGCCGCCGTCGCCCGGTTGACGGAACTCGCCGGCTACATGGCCGTCGACACCGGTCAACCCGGCCTGGCCCAGCGGTACTACATCCAGGCGCTGCGCCTCGCGCAGGCGGCCGGGGACCGGGGATACGGCGGATACGTCCTCGCCGCGTCCATGAGTCATCTCGCCGCACAGCTCGGGAACCCGCGTGAGATCGCGCAGTTGGCGCGGGCGGCGCAGGAGGGGGCGCGCGGTCGCGTGACCCCGCGGGCCGAGGCGATGTTCCACGCGGCGGAGGCGCGCGGGCACGCCCTGATGGGTGACGCGCGGTCGGCGCAGCTGGCGTCGGGGCGCGCGGTGAGCGCGCTGGACGCGGCCGATCCGTCGTCCGGGGACGACCCGGCGTGGATCGGACACTTCGACGAGGCGTATCTCGCCGACGAGTTGGCGCACTGCCACCGTGACCTCGGGCAGGCCGAGGCGGCGGCCAGGTGCGCGCAGGAGTCCCTGGACGGGCACCCGGAGTCGCGGGCGCGCCGGCGGGCGATCGGCTACGTCCTGCTGGCGAGCGCGCAGGTGCAGCAGCGCGAGGTCGAGCAGGCCTGCAACACGGGCCTGAAAGCGGTGGAGTTGCTCGGTTCGCTGCGCTCCAACCGGGGCGCCGAGTACCTGGACGACTTCCAGCAGCGCCTGGAGCCGTACCGGGACGAGCCGGTGGTGCGGGAGTTCGGGGCGCGGATGGAGTTGCAGGCGGCCGCGTGAACAGGGAGTGAACGAAGCGTTCGGTGGTGCTTCCGGTGGTGAAAGGAGGGCGTGGAGCGGGATTTGGCGCGGATGAGGGGCCGGAACTGTTACCGGGGTCACAAGTGGAGAGGTCCAGTCCAGTGCTGCGTGGCACCGGGCTCGGGGTACCCGGTAGCGTGAACCGACGATCCCGTAGGTCCCCCATTCGTAGGAGTCCCGGTGACGCAGAGTGGACAGGGCGAGGAGCCCTCGGCGCGGCCCGCGCGCGAAGGCATCGTGCTGCCCTCCGACGGAGGTGAACCCCTCCTTCCGGGTATGACGGGCGGACGCGGTAACCAGCAGTCGGTCGGGCAGCCGCCGAGCACCCCCCCGGGCGGCCAGGCCTGGGGCGGGTCATGGGGCCCGGACCAGCAGCACGACCCCCAGCACCACCAGCAGCGGACCCCGGCCCCGCCGCCGGGCCAGGGCTGGGGGGACCCACAGCAGCAGCCGCAGCAACAGCAACCGCCGCAGCAGTGGGGCGCCGCCCCCGAGCAGCCCTCCCCGTGGGGCGCCCAGGACGGCATCCCGAGCCAGCCGGGGGCGCTGCCCCAGGAGAGCGCCCAGCACGCGGCCTACGGCGTGCAGCAGCAGTCGTACGCGCAGGAGTACTCGACGGGACCGGGATACGCCCCGGAGCAGCCCGCCGGGTACGCGGCGGGCGCACAGGGCTACGGAACGGGCGCACAGGACTACGGCTACGGATACGGAGCTTCCGGTTCGGGCGCCGCACCTCTGCCCCCCGGCGCCTCCACGTCCTCCTCCCCTTCCTCGTCCGCGTTCCCGAGCGCTCCGCTGCCGCCCGCCGACGAGGGCGCGACGCAGTTCATCCCGCCGGTGGTCAACCTGCCCGGCGACGAGGGTGCCACCCAGTTCCTGCCGCCGGTCCCGGCCGCGCCGATGGACGAGGGGGCGACACAGTTCCTCCCGCCCGTGCTGCCCGGGGCGCTGCCGCCCGAGATGCCGGGCGGCGCCGGGCCGATGCCGCCGGCCGCGCATCCCGACGCGCAGCCCACGCAGTTCCTCCCGCCGGTGCCCGCGCAGGGCGGCGCTCCCGGGTACGGGGGGCGGCCGGGCGGGGCGCAGGACCGGCAGCCACCGGCCGAGTTCGACAACCTCTTCCGCACCGGCGAGGCACCGGCCGGGTCCACGCAGCAGCTGCCGCGCTTCCAACAGCCGCCGCCACAGGCCGAGAAGCCCGGCTACGGGCAACAGGGTCACGGCCAACAGGGCTACGCGCAGCCGTCGTACGCCCAACCTCCCTACGCCGAACCGCCCTACGCCCCGCCCGGGCAGGACGACGACGGCGGCCGGGGCGGGCGCCGTTCGCGGGTGCCGTTGATCGCCGGGGTCGGGATCGTCATCGCGATCCTCGGGGTCGGTGCCGGGGCGCTGCTCAGCGGTGGCGGGAGCAAGAGCGACGACAACAAGACGGTCGCCGCGACGTCGGCCCCGACCGGGGGTTCCTCCTCGGCGGGCGGCGACGCAGCCAAGCAACAGGCCGTCGCGCTCGACAAGTTGCTCGCCGACAGCGGCAGCAGCCGGGCCTCGGTGATCCGTGCCGTGGGCAATGTGAAGGCCTGCGACAACCTCGGCGACTCCGCCTCCGACCTGCGGGACGCGGCCAAGCAGCGCGCCGAACTGGTCACGAAACTCTCGCAGTTGACGGTCGACAAGCTGCCGGACAACGCGGCCCTGACGACCGCGCTCACCAACGCGTGGAAGGCGTCCGCCTCGGCCGACAACCACTACGCGTCCTGGGCCGACCAGGCCGCGGGCAAGCACGGCTGCAAGAAGGGCCAGGCCCGCACCACCGGCCAGACCGCGGCCGGCAACGCGGCGAGCGGCGTCGCCAGCAACCAGAAGACCAAGGCCGCCGCGCTCTGGAACACGATCGCGAAGACCTACGGTCTCACCCAGCGCCAGCCGACCCAGCTCTGAGCAGGCAGGCACGGACGGGCGCGGACCTCAGTCGAGGTTCGCGCTCTCCAGCGTCCCCGTCATGTCGAAGAAGCCTTTCTTCGCCGACACCAGAACGCCCTTGCGTACGACCTGAAGGGTCACCGAGGCGTTGACCAGGCGGGACAGGCCCACGGAGGCGAGATCGTCTTCGTCCGTGGAACTCCACCGGAGCGTCGGCGTGAGCCCGCCGGTGGTGACCTTGACGCCGTCGTCGAGGGCGCGCCGTACGGTGTCGGCGGTCACCTCACCGTTGCCCAGCGAGTTCACGACCGTCTTGAACGCGGTGTACGCGATCCAGGTCGTCTCCACCCCCGCGTCCGCCGGGTCGATGCGGTTGTCGCCGAAGGCCACCTCGTTGACGGCCTTCTTCATCGGGTCCCAGCGCGGGTCGCCCGCGACCGGGTACCAGCCGGTGATGTACGACCCCTCGTACGGACCGGACTGCCCGCCCGTCGAGTTGATCTCGGTCTGGTCGACGCTGCCGAGCACGGTCGCGGTGCGCACGGCGGGATAGTCCTCGCGCTCGCGCCGGAAGGAGTCCATGAAGGTGTCGGTGCGGTCCCCGAGCGAGGGCACCACGCACCCCTCCTTCGACGAGCTGCCGCCGGACGCGCTCTCCAGCGCGCTCGTCGACTGCCGGGAGTACTCGGTGAGGTTGTCGGCCGCGAGCTGGTCGGTGGCCGGTGCGTGCCCGCCCGCCGAGAGCCCCGCGTTCAGCAGCGGGGGCAGGTCGTCGCCGGCGATGGAGTCGGGCCGGACCAGGGTCACCGTGCCGCAGCCGGGGGCGAGTTGCTTGCCGAGGCCGGCCAGCAGCGCGGGCTGGCCGCCGTTGACGGGGTAGGACAGCGCGCGGGTGAACTCCTCGCTCGTCACGCCGTAGCCGCCGATGTACGGGATGCCGGCGCCCTCCAGCGGGGCGAAGAACGAGTCGCTGAACTCGCTGTAGGAGCCGACGACCGCGACGACGTTCTCCTTGACGGCCTGCCGGGCGCACTTCGCCGCCGAAACGCTGGTGTTGTGGTCGTTGCAGGTCAGGACCTTGAGCTTGCGGCCGTTGAGACCGCCGTGCTTGTTGATCCACTTCGCGTACGCGGTCGCCATCGCGGGCATGCCGGGTTTGTTGGTCGCGTTCGTGTCCCAGGGCGCCCAGGTCATGACGGTGATCGGGGAGTCCGCGGAGCCAGAGGTGCCGGGGATGACCCCGCAGCCGGCCGCGAACGACGCGCACGCCAGCAGCACCGCCGCCGACCTGGCGGTGGCTCTGACGGGCCGGGTGATCGTGGGGAGGAAGGTGCTGCGGTTGCGCCGACTGCCGGTCATGTACACACACGCTTCCGCCACACCACTAACCCGGGAGTGACTCCCGGTCAACGAGTGGTGACCTGGAGGTGAATTACGGGGGGCGTTCCTGTGTGTGTGACAAGGAACGTACGATCGATGACCGTGCAAGCTCCGGAGAACTCTTCCCGTCGCCCCCGTCGCTCCTTCACCATGGGCGGCATGCCACTGAACGACATGCCGTGGTGGCGCTGGCGCAGCAACGTGCGTTCCGCGCTGCACATGCTCTCCGATCCGGTGTTCCAGCAGAACGTCTGGCTGGCCGGTGTCGACGGGTACGGGGACGTCACCGACGCCGTCTACCGCCTCGTCGAGGACACCTGGCTGGACAACTGGTCCGCCGAGAAATACGTCGGCACGATCTTCCGCGACTCCCAGGAGGCGGCCCTCGTCGACTCCGCCGTCCTGCGCGTGCTGCGGATCATGCACCAGGTCGGGCCCGACGCCCCGGTCTCCGCGTACGTCGACCACCAGGCGTGGCCGGAGGCGGTGCGGGCGGCCCGCGACGCGCACGTACGGATGGCGTCCAGCGACGGTGAGGACCCGGACGCGCCGCCGCGCACGCTCGAGGTGCTGCAGATCATGACGCGGTCGGCGTAGACCGCGGGCCGTCGGTCCGGGTGGCGGACGCCGGTCCCCCCTCCCAGGGGGATATGGGACCCTGTCCTGCATGAACGCGCAGTCCACCCGAGCCGCGGCGCCCGCCGACCAGTACGTCCTGACCCTGTCCTGCCCCGACAAGCAGGGCATCGTGCACGCCGTGTCGAGCTACCTCTTCATGACCGGCTGCAACATCGAGGACAGCCAGCAGTTCGGCGACCACGACACGGGACTGTTCTTCATGCGCGTCCACTTCTCGGCGGAGCCTCCGGTGACCGTGGACAAGCTGCGCGCGAGCTTCGCGGCGATCGGTGACGCCTTCGGCATGGACTGGCAGATCAACCGGGCCGACGAGAAGATGCGCATCGTCCTCATGGTCAGCAAGTTCGGCCACTGCCTGAACGACCTGCTGTTCCGCGCACGGATCGGTGCGCTCCCCGTCGAGATCGCGGCCGTGGTGTCCAATCACACCGACTTCGCCGAGCTGGTGGAGTCGTACCACATCCCCTTCCACCACATCCCGGTCACGAAGGACAACAAGGCCGAGGCCGAGGCACGGGTCCTCGACCTGGTCCGCGAGGAGAACGTCGAACTCGTCGTCCTCGCCCGCTACATGCAGGTCCTCTCCGACGACCTCTGCAAGGCGCTCAGCGGCCGGATCATCAACATCCACCACTCCTTCCTGCCGAGCTTCAAGGGCGCGAAGCCGTATCACCAGGCACACGCGCGGGGCGTCAAGCTCATCGGCGCGACGGCACATTACGTGACCGCCGACCTCGACGAGGGCCCGATCATCGAGCAGGAGGTCGAGCGGGTGGGGCATGACGTCACTCCGGACCAGCTGGTCGCGATCGGCCGGGATGTGGAGTGCCAGGCGCTGGCGCGGGCCGTGAAGTGGCATGCGGAGCGGCGGATTCTGCTCAACGGGCGCCGGACGGTTGTGTTCGCCTAGGAGCTCGGGGGGTTCGGTTTCGAGGGCGGCTGCGGGTAGTTCGTGGCTGGTCGCGCCCACGCGGCGGAGCCGCAAATCGACACAGCCCCGCGCCCCTTCTTAACTCGGGCTGAGTTTCGTCTTTTAGGGGCGCGGGGAACTGCGCGGCCAGCCCCCACTCACCCGCACCCGCCCGACTACATCCGGCTCAACGACGCCGTCGCGAACAGCACATCCCTGATCGCCCCCCGATCCCCCAACTGCCCAGCCGCCGCATCCTCCGGCGACACATGACCGGCCGCCAGATGGCAGAACTCCACCCCGTCCAGGGCGATATGGGCCACCTCCCGCTCGGCCGACCCCACCGCCCCGGGTGAGTCGAGCGGGATCAGCCACTCACCCCCGCCGTGCCCCTCGATCTCCAGCCGCAGGCTGCGCCCGGGATCCCCGGCCGGGACCAGGTGCCGCCCCTCGGCCGGCGCAGCCAACCCGTGGCGCCGCCGCTCGGCCAGTACCGCGGGCAGCATGCGGGCCGCGAGGTCGATCATCCGGTTCAGGCTGCGCGGTGACGGGGGCTCGTAGGGATAGTCGACCGCGTCCGCGATGTCCTCCGCGTGGACCCAGCACTCGAAGGCCCGGTCGAGCATCGCGTCGTGCAGCGGCAGCTCGAAGTCGCCGTAGGAGACGGCCCGTTTGCCGGTGGTGGTGCCGGTGAAGGACACCGTGCGGACGATGGTGTGGCTCTGTTCGCGCCAGGGTGCGCGGATGGAGCGGGTGGGCGGGAAGTACGAGGCGCGCCAGTACGCCTCGGTGCGTGCGGCGGGGTTCGTGGCCTTGCCGGCGGTCTCGCCGGTCAGCGGGTCGTCGAGGCCCAGCGCCGTCGCGACCAGGCCGTCGACGGTCAGCAGATGCGCGATGACCCCGGCGACGGTCGTACGACGGCTCGTCGGGGCCTGGCCGTCGAACCACCGCAGCCGCACGGGCGCGTGCCACTCGGCGTCGCCTATGTCCTGGAGCAGGGCGTCCAGGCGCGCGGTCTCGGCGTCGTACGGCGTCGCCCACTCGGGTACCGGGATGCGCGGCGGGCGGCGGTCGAAGGAGCCGGTGAGGACGCGGGTGCGCAGGCCGGGGTCGAGGTCGAGGGGTTCGACGGGGTGGAGGAGGCCGACCGCTCCGCGCAGCCGCAGCGCCTCGTCCGCGCAGGCGCCGCACTCGCCGAGGTGTTCCTCCACGGCCGCGGTCTCCGCCGCCGAGCACGCGGCCAGCGCCCACGCGCCGAGCAGTGCCTTCAGCACCGGGTGCTCCAGGACCAGCGGCGCGGGCCGGGACGCGGTCTCGTCGAGCTCGGGCAACGGCTGCCCGCCGTCCTCGACGGAGGCCCGGGGCATGGGAATGCGCGGCGGCACGGCGGGCCCTTCGTACGCCTCGTGCTCGTCGTTCGCGTCGCTCACACCGCACCCCCTGGTCCCGCTGGTTCCGGCGGTGCGCCGGTGTCGTGGGCGGTGGACAGGAGCTGGAGGCCCAGGCGCAGCCGGCGGCGGGCCTCGTCCTCGGTGACGCCGAGGTCGACGGCGGTCTGGCGGTAGTCCCGGCGCTGGAAGTAGGCCAGCTCCAGGGCGGCCCGCAGCGGGGCGGGCATGGACGTGACGATGTAGTCGGCGCGGGCGGCGACGGAGGCGCGGCGGACCTTGCGCTCCAGTTCCTCGGTGGAGCCCTGGCCGCCCTGGGCGAGCGCGGCGGTCTCGGTGGCGCGCAGCCGCTGCACGGCGAGGCGGGCGGTCAGCGCGGCCACCCAGGAGCGCAGCGGGCCCTGCTTGGGGTCGTAGGCGTCGGGGTGTTCCCACACGTGGGCGAAGACCTCGCGGGTGATGCCGTCGGCGGCGCGCTCGTCGCCGAGGACGCGGTGGGCGAGGGCGTGCACGAGGGAGGCGAAGCGGTCGTAGAGCTCACCGAGGGCCGCCGCCTCGCCGCGGGCCAGCCGCTGCTGCATCTTGCGGTCCCATCGGGGCGGTGCGTCCTTCGTCGCCATGCGGCCCCCTCACCGTGTCCGTGCCCGGGTCAAGCCTGCGCCCACCGTCTCTTCGAATGTAGTCGGCACCTCGGACAGCGCACGCCCCTTCGTGCAATTGCACGCCCCCGAGGGGGCGCAGGTGGTAGCGGACGTGTGCCTACCCGGTCCACAACTGATCGAACAGGATCGAAGGCGACTAAAACAAGCCTCTTCGGACCGGTTTCCGTTTCTGTCCCCGTGTTTCAGGGAACGGCCGCTGGGCAGCCGCGCTGCAAGGAAGCGTAGGTACGGCTTCCGTTTCCGGACGGTTTCCGGGAGTTCCGGCTAGCGAAAGGCGCGATGGTGGCCTTCAAAGTGAACGACGGCGAGCGCGGCGGCTGGTCCGTGCTCCTCGTGTCCGGCGAACTGGACCTGGTGACCTCGCCGGTGCTGCGCCAGCGGGTGCACGACGTGGTGGCGGACGGCCGGCACAGCCTGGTCGTGGACCTCTCCGAGGTGCTGTTCTGCGACTCCAGCGGTGTCGGCGTGCTGATCGCCGCCCGCCGCCTGATCCGCTCCTGCCAGGGGCACCTGCGGCTGATCCTGCCGGCCCAGGGGGCTGTCGACGGCTCGCACGTCAACCGGGTCCTCGGCGCCCTCGGAGTGCGCCGCCTGTTCGACGTCTACCCCGATGTGATGACGGCCACAGAAGAGGACCCCGAAGAGGAGGCGGACCCCCTCTCGGCGTGACGCGTCGGTTTCCGGGGTGACGCCGTTGTTTCGGAATTTCCCCGGTCTTGGTACAAGCGACGTTTTCGGCTCCCGGACCCGCCCCGGCGTCGTACGCTCCAGCCAAGCGCACCCCCACATGAGTAAGGCGGCCCGAAAGACATGGTCAGCACCGAGTACGAGCGACGGATCGCCGCCCGGTTCGCCACCTTCGACCAGGACGGCAACGGCTTCATCGACCGCGAGGACTTCAACTCGGCGGCCAAGGCGCTGCTCGCGGAGTTCGGCACGGCGGCCCGCTCCGACAAGGGACAGGCCCTGTACATCGGCGCGGAGGCGTTCTGGCAGGGCATGGCGGGCATCGCGGACCGGGACGGCGACCAGCGGGTCAGCCGCGAGGAGTTCGTCGGTGGCGCGGTCAAGCGGCTGCGCGACAACCCGGAGCGCTTCGCCGAGATCGGCCGCCCCTTCCTGCACGCGGCCCTCGACGTCGCGGACCCGGACGGTGACGGCTCGGCCACCATCGAGGACACCGTGCGCGTCCTCAAGGCCCTCGGGGTGCCCGACGACATCGCCGCCATGGCCGCCGACGCCCTCGACACGGACAGCGACGGCAAGGTCGGCGAGTCGGAGATCGTCTCCGCCTTCGCCCGCTACTTCACCGTGCCTGAGTAGGTCGGGGATCCGTCCCGGGATCCGAATAGCGCTCCCGCAGCTTGTACTTGAGCACCTTGCGCAGCGTCTCGTTGCGCGGAAGGGCGTCCACGATCTCCAGCTGCTCCGGCAGCTTGTGCACGGACAGCCCTTCCGCGCGCAGATAGTCCGTCACGACGGACAAGGTCAACTCCCCGGCCCCCGGCGGCTGTTCGATCACCGCGCACACCCGCTCCCCGCGCTCCGCGTCCAACAGTCCTACGACGGCCACGTCACCGACGTCCGGATGCGCGGCGAGCAGATCCTCGATCTCCTTCGCGGAGATGTTCTCGCCCTTGCGGATGATCACGTCCTTGAGCCGCCCGGTGAGGATGAGATGCCCGCTGTCGGTCACGACCCCCAGGTCCCCGGTGCGCAGAAACCCGTCCGCGTCGAAGGCCTCAGCCGTCTGCGCCGGGTCCAAGTACCCCTGGCACACGGCCTCCCCGCGCAGCCGCACCTCCCCGCCCTCGGCGATCCGTATCTCCATCCCCTCGGGCGGCCGTCCCTCGGTCGTCGCCAGGTTCTCGGTGGTGTCCTCCGGGTCGCCCATGGTGATCATCGGCACCTCGGTCATGCCGTAGCCATGGGTGAGTTGGACCCCCATCTCCCGTACGACGGAGTGGTAGACCTCCGGTGGCTTGGGCGCCCCGCCGCCGGCGAGCAGCCGTAGCGAGGGAATCACCTTCTGGTCGGGCTGTTTGCGCTGCTCGGCAAGGAACATGGAGTAGAAGGCAGTTGAGCCGCCGGCCACTGTCACCCCGTGCTTGCGGTAGCCCTCCAACGCGTCCGGCAGCGCGAACTGCTCGAACATCACCGCGGGGAAGCCGTACAGCAGCAGCATCACCGTGTAGTCGGGCCCCGCGATGTGCGCGTACGGGAAAGCCATCGAGCCCACGTCCTCCGCCGTCAGCCGCAGCGCGTGCGCGAGGCAGGAGCCGCCGGCGATCAGTGAACGGTCCGTGTGCAGCACGCCCTTGGGGTCGGAGGTGGTGCCGGAGGTCCAGTAGATCCAGCGGACCGAGGTGCCGTCGGCGGGCGGCGCGGGGAGCAAGGACGGCTCTCCGTCCGGGAGTTGGGCGTCGTCGTACGCCTCGAAGATCCCTCGCGCGCCGAGCCGTCGTGCCATCTCCGTGTGGTCGAAGCCGCGCCAGGTGCCCGGCACCGCGAAGTACTCCGCCTTCGACTCCCGCAGCGCGAAGCCGACTTCGCGGTCGCGGTAGAAGGGGATCACCGGCGTCTGTACGGCGCCCAGGCGGGCCAGCGCGAAGGAGAGCAGGGCGGTCTCGATCCGGGTGGGCAACTGCCAGGCGACGACCGTGCCGGGCCGTACACCCATGCCGTACAGACCCGCCGCCACCCGCTCCGAGCGGTCCCGCAACCCGCCGAAGGTCAGGGCGCGGTCGTCCTGGAGGAAGACCGGCCGGTCGGGAGTCAACTCGGCGCGGCGGACGACCAGTTCCCACAGCGTGGGGGCGGAACTCAGGGAGTGCGGCGTCTCGTTCATGGTGCCCCCTCCTTGGCTGACGACTCGTCAGGTGACATGCTATCTGACGGGTCATCAGATAAGTACCGTCCGGCGGAGGGGAACCCATGACCACCGAACTGCCCCGCATCATCAGCGTCGACGACCACGTGATCGAACCCGCGCACCTCTTCGAGACCTGGCTGCCGGCGAAGTACCGCGAGCGCGGCCCCCAGCCGCTCACCGCCGGAATCGGCGAACTCGCCTACGTGGCGGGCAAGTACCAGATCACGATGGACCCGGACGGCCCGCCCACCGACTGGTGGATCTACGAGGACCTCAAGTTCCCGTACAAGCGCAACATCGCCGCCGTCGGCTTCGACCGCGACGAGATGACCCTGGAGGGCATCACCCGCGAGGAGATGCGGCGGGGTTGCTGGGACCCGGTCGAGCGGCTCAAGGACATGACGGCCAACCACGTCGAGGGCTCGCTCTGCTTCCCGACCTTCCCGCGCTTCTGCGGCCAGACCTTCGCCGAGGCGCACGACAAGGAGGTCGCGCTCGCCTGCGTGCGCGCCTACAACGACTGGATGGTCGAGGAGTGGTGCGGCGACAGCGGCGGCCGGCTCATCCCGCTCTGCCTGATCCCTTTGTGGGACGTCGAGTTGGCGGTCGAGGAGATCAAGCGCAACGCGGCACGCGGGGTCCGCGCGGTGACGTTCTCCGAGATCCCCACCTACCTCGGACTGCCGTCCATCCACTCCGGCTACTGGGACCCGTTCTTCGCGGTCTGCCAGGAGACCGGCACGGTCGTCAACATGCACATCGGCAGCAGCTCCCAGATGCCCGCCGCCTCCCCGGACGCACCGCCCGCCGTACAGGCCTCGCTCTCCTTCAACAACGCCATGGCCTCGATGATGGACTTCCTCTTCAGCGGGGTCCTGGTGAAGTTCCCGACCCTCAAACTCGCCTACAGCGAAGGGCAGATGGGCTGGATCCCGTACGCCCTGGAGCGCGCCGACGACGTCTGGGAGGAGCACCGCGCGTGGGGCGGGGTGCGGGACCTCATCCCCGACCCGCCGTCCACGTACTACTACCGCCAGATGTTCTGCTGCTTCTTCCGCGACAAGCACGGGGTCGCTTCGCTGGACGTGGTGGGGCGGGACAACGCGACCTTCGAGACCGACTACCCGCACGTCGACTCGACCTTCCCGCACACCAAGGAAGTCGCCCTCGACCATGTGAAGGGCCTCGACGACGAGACCGTCTACAAGCTCATGCGGGGCAACGCGATCCGCATGCTGGGCCTGGACCTCGACCGGTAATGGACCTCTCCTACACGGCCGAGGAGGACGAGTACCGGGTCCGATTGCGGGAGTGGCTGGCCAAGGTGCTCCCCACCCTGCCCGCGAAGCCGTCCCCGGACGACTGGCCGGGCAGGCGCTCCTACGACCTCGGCTGGCAGCGGATGTTGTACGACGCCGGGTACGCCGATGTGCACTGGGACGCGTCCCCGACCACCCGCCTCATCTTCCTGGAGGAGACGGAGAAGGCGGGCGCGCCCTACGTGGGGGCCAACTTCGTGGGGTTGTTGCACGCGGGCCCGACCATAGCCGCCGAGGGTACGCCCGAGCAGCGGGAACGCTGGCTGCCGCCCGTGCTGCGCGGCGACGAGGTGTGGTGCCAGGGGTTCAGCGAACCCGAGGCCGGTTCCGACCTCGCGTCGTTGCGCACGCGCGCGTGGCGGGACGGCGACGAGTACGTGGTGACCGGTTCCAAGATCTGGACCTCGCACGCCGAAGTCGCCGACTGGTGCGAGCTGTTGGTGCGGACGGATCCTGCGGCGCCCAAGCATCGGGGGATCAGCTGGCTCGCCATGCCGATGGACGCGGCGGGCATCACCGTACGGCCGCTGCGCACGCTCGCCGGGTCCGCGGAGTTCGCCGAGGTGTTCCTCGACGAGGTGCGGGTGCCTGTCGGCAACCGGGTGGGGGACGAGAACGACGGCTGGCGCGTGACGATGGTGACGCTGTCCTTCGAGCGCGGGACGGCTTTTGTGGGCGAGGTCGTCGCTTGTCGGCGGGTATTGGGTGAACTCGCCGTCGAGGCGCGGCGGAACGGGCGGTGGGACGATCCCGTGCTGCGGCGGCAACTGGGGCGGTTGAACGCGGAGTTCCGGGCGTTGTGGCGGCTGACCCAGTGGAACGTGAGTGAGGCGGAAGCCTCCGGTGGCGTTCCCGGTGTGGGCGGGTCGGTGTTCAAACTCCGGTACTCGCATGCCCGTCAGGAGCTGTATGACGTGGCGGCGGATGTGCTTGGTCCTGACTCCCTTGATCTTGAACGGCCTTGGGTTCTCGATCGGTTGTCGTCGCTGTCGTACACGATCGCTGCGGGGACCTCGCAGATTCAGCAGAACATCGTGGCCGAGCGGATTCTCGGGTTGCCGAAGGGTCGCTGACATGCGCTTTCAACTTACGGATGATCAAAGGGCGTTGCGGGCTGCGGTGCGGGATGTGATTGGTCGTTCGTCGGGTGCGGGTGTGTGGGGGCTGGGCGCGCAGTTCCCCGCGCCCCTAAATCGGAGTTTCTGGCGGGCTCTCGGAGAGCTTGGGGTGTTTTCCCTGCGACTGCCCGAAGCCGACGGCGGAGCCGGACTCGGCCTGCCCGAAGCCGTGTTGGTGTTTGAGGAGGTCGGGGCGGCGCTGGTGCCCGGGCCGTTGGTCGCCACGCATCTTGCTGCCGGGGTGGTTCCGGGGGCCGCCACCGGGGAGACCGTGGTCGCCGCTGCCGATGGGCGGCTCGTGGAGTGGCTGGACGCGGCCGATGTCGTGTTGCCGGGGGCCGAGGGGGCCGTAGCGCTGCGGTCGGTGGATCCGTTGACGCCGTTGCATCGGGTGCCGGCACCTGCGCGTAGCGACCCTGTTGCCGTGCTGCTCACCGCTGCCGAGCAGCTCGGTACGGCCGGGCGGGTGTGTGGGCTCGCGGTGCAACACGCCCGGACTCGTGAGCAGTTCGGGCAGCCGATCGGGGCGTTTCAGGCCGTCAAGCATCTGTGCGCGCAGCTGCTGGTGCGCGTCGAGGTGGCGCGGGCCGCCGTGTACGCGGCGGCTGTGACCGCCGATCCGGTGGACATCGCCGCGGCCCGGCTGCTGGCCGACGAGGCCGCCGTGCGCGGGGCCCGGGACTGTCTGCAGGTGCATGGCGGGATGGGCTTCACCTGGGAGTCCGAGGTCCATCTGCATCTGAAGCGGGCGTGGGTGCGGGCCCAGCGTGGTGGTGGGAGTACGGAGAGTGAGGAGCTGCTCGCGGCCGATCTGGTGGGCGGAGCGGTGTAGTGGGGCGCCTGCCTGCGGCGACCGGGGCGGCTCCGACAACGGTGTCGCGGATCGTGGCACAGCGGAATCACGCAGCGTTGATATCGGGTTGTGTCCTAGGCGTGACTCGTCACGGCCCGGAGTCGCCGTGGGGCTCCGGTACCTTGTGTGGGATGCGAGTGGTTCAAGGTACGAGCCATGCCGGAGTTGCCTGTGAGGCGGCTCCGGGTCGGGCGGTGCGCTCCGCAGTTCGTATGGCAGAACGGGCTTTCACCCCTGCCTGTTCGACTCCCCGCAACGAGCGTCGCACAGTATCCCGCACGCGTACTCCTTCGCGCTGGAATATGCCCGAAGCGCTTGTTGGGGTGACGGAACGTCAATCATGCTGTCTCGCAAGGGATTCACGTTCCGTGACCCTGGCTCCGGTCGTTGTTCTGGCCATGCAGAAAATGGCTACGATCGTGGCCCTCGTGAGGCGCGAGGCTATGTGTCCGCCGGTTCGGATGGTGTGAGCGGTGCAGGTGCTTCAAGTGCAGCTGGAGATCCGGCCCGACCCCGCAGAGGTGGGGCGGGCCAGGAGATGGGCGCGCTCCCGGCTCGCCGGGTCCGGGATAGAAGCAGACGAACCGCTCGCGGAGACGCTGATCCTGCTGGTCTCCGAGCTGGTCACCAACGCGGTGGTGCACACCGGTTGTCCGGCTGTGCTGCGGCTCTCCCTGCCGGACGAGGCGGACGAGTCGGCCACGGTCCGTCTCGAGGTCGCCGACACCAGCTGTACGGCTCCCGTGCCGCGTTGCGCGGACGGTGACGAGACCGGCGGTCGCGGACTGGCGCTGGTGGACGGCCTCGCCGACCGCTGGGGCTGGAGCGCCGAGGGCACCGGCAAGCGCATCTGGTGCGAGCTGGACCGGGGCAGCCAACCCCGGGACGCCGCAGCCGCGTTCGGGGGCGGTGTCACGGCGTACGGGGGGTTCGAGGGCTTCGCGTACGAAGCCGTGTAGGTGCTGTCTGCAAGTGCCCGGCGAAGATGCGCCGGGCCGTGCTTCCACGCGCGCCCTGCGGCAAAGTGGTGCTTAAGGAATAAATCCCCGGATGGGCGTTGACGCGACGTGACCGTTTGGTCACGCTTGTGGGCAGCGATTCGCCGCGAGGGGACGACGAGGGCTTCGGTGACGGGAGCCCTCGGCGAGTGTGGGTCGTGTTCGGCGTGGGTTCCCTCGGGGCCGGGGGCCGGGACGGGTGCGCCGGAGTCGGATGGCGGCAGCGCGGTGCCGTGCTCGGGGCGGGCAGCAGCGCGCCGCCATCCGACCGTAAGTCCGGCCCTCGTCAAAACCGGACTGCCCTAGAGGATGGCGATCGGGGCCACCGGGGTTCCCGTGGCGCCCACGAAAGGTTCGGGCATCGCCGACAGGAAGAACGCGTAACGGTTCTCTTGTCCACAAGCTGTGGACAACTCTTCGAGATTCCAGTTCTGCCCCTGCAGCATCCCCATCTCGACCAGGTCGAGAGCGTGCACCGGCAGCCACAAGTCCTCGATCTCCGGCGGAAATATCTCGAAGGTCAGGGTGTCGTTGGCGACCGCCGCGACATCCCGCGCGTGGAACCACTCCGGCGTACGGACCGACAGACCGGGCGAGGGATAGCCGTAACCGTGCTTGTCGCCGGACAGGTACACCTGCACCTGCCCGGTCCGTACGAGCACGATGTCGCCCGCGCGCACCTGGGTGCCGGCGAGTTGCTCGGCGGCCTCCAGATCCTCCGGGGTCACCGCGTGACCGCCTTCGAGACGGTCGACGCCCCGCGCGCGTGCCACGTCCAGCAGCACCCCGCGCGAGACGATGTGCCGCGCCTTGTCGATACCGCTGAACTCGGCGCCCCCGTGCGGCGTCACGGTGCCGGCCGGGCGGCCGTTGTACAGCTTCCCCGAGTGCGAGACATGCGTCAGCGCGTCCCAGTGCGTGCCCGCCTGCAGCCCCATCGTCACCGCGTCGTCGCTGCACGCCACCGTGCCCGGGCCGAACAGCTCCTGGTTGATCTGCACCATCGCGTGCAGCGGGTTGACCCGGCCCGGGATCATCCCCGTCTGCACGCCGTCGGCCTGGAGGGGGAGGGCGAGCGGGATACGGCGGCCGGTCCGGATCTCGGCGGCCGCCTCGCGGACCACCTCGTCGGTGATCAGGTTCAGCGTGCCGATCTCGTCGTCCGGTCCCCAACGGCCCCAGTTGTTCACGCGCTTGGCGATGTCGTGGAACTCCGGACCGAGTGACGGCGGTGGCGGTGGTGACGGCGGCAGTGACATCGGGGGCTCCCCGGGGCTTGTCCTCAGGCATCTGACGGGTCGTAGAATCTGAGTCGAATCTAACGGACCGTCAGAAACTGCGGGAGGGGCCGGACATGGGGAACTTCTTGGCAGGCAAGGTCGTAGCCGTCACGGGCGCGGGCCGGGGCATCGGCCGGGCCGTCGCGCTCGCCGCGGCGGCCGAGGGGGCACGGGTCGTCGTCAACGACTACGGCGTCTCGATGGACGGCGCGTCGCCGACGAGCGAGATCGCCGAGGGCGTCGTCAAGGAGATAGAGGCGGCGGGGGGAGACGCCGTCGCCGTCGCCGATGACATTTCTACGATGGCGGGCGGCCAGCGGGTCGTCGACGTCGCGCTGTCTTCGTACGGGCGCCTCGACGGAGTGGTGTGCGTTGCCGGGATTCTGCGGGAGCGGATGCTCTTCAACATGTCCGAGGAGGAGTGGGATCCCGTTCTCGCCACGCATTTGAAGGGGACGTTCACTGTTTTCCGGGCGGCTTCCGCGGTGATGCGGAAGCAGCGGAGCGGGACGTTGATCGGATTCACCAGTGGGAATCATCAAGGGTCTGTTTCGCAGGCCAACTACAGCGCGGCCAAGGGCGGGATCATCTCGCTGGTGCGGAGCGCTGCGCTGGGCCTGAACAAGTACGGGGTGACCGCGAATGCGGTGGCACCTGTCGCTCGTACGCGGATGTCGGCGAACGTGCCCATGGAGTTGGCGGAGATCGGGTCGCCGGAGGATGTGGCGGCGATGGTCGTCTATCTGCTGTCGGATGCGGCTCGGGAGTTCGGGGTCACCGGTCAGGTCTATACCGTCGCGGGGCCGAAGATCGCGGTGTGGGCGCAGCCTCGGGAGTTGCGGGCGGGGTATGCGTCTGCCTCCGGCGGTTGGACGGCCGAGAAGATCGCGGAGTTCTTGCCGGGGTCCGTGGGGGTGGATCCGATGCCGATGCTTTCTCGGTTGCAGGAGATGGAGCGGGCTGCGCGGGAGGGGAGTCGGCCTAACGCCTAAGGGGGTGGGGGCGATGCGTTGTGTGGCGGGTGCGGGTGCGTGGGGGCTGGTCGCGC
>NZ_JAEQAZ010000102.1 GCF_016654115.1 Streptomyces sp. MBT53 | reverse complement strand
CGACGTCACACAGGCCCTAGTTCGGCGGCGCCGGGAACGCTCCCCGGTAGCCGGCGTTCCCGGACCGGTGCTCGAACTCCGGGCACAGCGAGGTCTCCTGGACGAATTCGGTGAGGGCGTCCCAGAGGGTGAAGATGCCCGTCGGGCCGTGCTTGCCGTCGACCCGGCGGTACCTGTCCTTGACGTCACGGAAGCAGGCCAGCCCCGCCATCAGCCCGTTGCCGAGTGGGCTGTAGTCGGACCAGGCGCACGCGATACAGGCCCGGAGCCTGACTCCCGCCGGAAGCCGGCGCTGGACGTCTTCCAGCGCCGGCTCGAAGTCCCCTTGTCCGTCCCTGTTCCGGTACTCGTGCCCGTCGAGACGCAGGACGGTGGTCAGCGTCTCCGTGTCCAGGCCCCTGCCCGGTCCGCCCGGCGCCCCGAGCCGCAACGCGCAGTCCAGCACGGCCGTTCGTACGCCCTGCCCCTCCACCGCGACGGACAGCGGCACCTCCCACTCCAGGAGACAGGAACACAACGCCCCGTCGAAGAAGGTGAACGAGGCGTCCGGAGTGTCCCCGCCGAGCGCGCCGAGGTCGTCCATGCTGTTGCCCTCGAAGCGGACGCCCCGGATCGTCGTACGGATCAGCTCCCGGCCGTCCGACTCGAAGACGATCTCCTCGCCGCCGTGCCGGTCGGTGTACCGGCCCGGCCAGAACTGCCCGCCGCTCACGCGGGGTTCTGGCTGGCGAGCGCCTCCGACAGTTCGCCGGCCACCTGCTGGAGGATCGGCACGATCTTCTCGGTCGCCGACTCGGTGACCCGGCCCGCCGGACCCGAGATCGAAATCGCGGCGGCGGTGGGGGAGTCGGGCACGGAGACGGCGAGGCAGCGGACGCCGATCTCCTGCTCGTTGTCGTCGATCGCGTAGCCGAGCCGCCGTACGTCCTCCAGGGCCGCGAGGAAACCCTCGGGCGTGGTGATCGTCTTCTCGGTCGCGGCGGGCATGCCGGTGCGGGCGAGCAGCGCGCGCACCTCGTGGTCGGGGGTGTTGGCGAGCAGCGCCTTGCCGACGCCCGTGGAGTGCGGCAGGACGCGCCGGCCGACCTCGGTGAACATGCGCATCGAGTGCTTGGACGGCACCTGCGCCACGTACACGATCTCGTCGCCGTCGAGCAGCGCCATGTTCGCCGTCTCGCCGGTCTCCTCGACGAGCCGGGCGAGGTAGGGGCGGGCCCAGGTGCCGAGCAGCCGGGACGCGGACTCGCCGAGGCGGATCAGGCGGGGGCCGAGGGCGTACCGCCGGTTGGCCTGCTGGCGGACGTAACCGCAGACCACCAGCGTGCGCATCAGTCGGTGGATGGTGGGCAGCGGCAGTCCGCTGCTCGCGGAGAGCTCGCTCAGGCCGACCTCACCGCCCGCGTCGGCCATCCGCTCCAGCAGGTCGAAGGCGCGCTCGAGGGACTGGACACCACCCGTGGCGGACTTGGTGGAGTCGGTGCTGCTGGCGCTGGACGGCGGCACGGCGCGTTCCTTTCGGCACGGGCGGGAAGGGCTGAAGCCTACCCGGGGGCCGGTTGACTCCCCGCCGGTGCGTAGCTACGTTCTGCTTGCCGGAAGTCTACTTCCGCTTTGTGGAAACATCCAGAGTGTGCGCATGCGGCACATCACGGAGAGGTGTGCCCTTGACGGTACGGGAGCGGGAGTGAAGACTCCTTCAACAGAACGTTGAATTCCGTTACGTGGACGTAAATCCCGTTTCCCGGAAGTAACGGAAGCGACGACGGCGGCAGAGAGGGGTCCGGGTGTCCGACGCTGAACTGGTGGTGCGCTCCACGCGTGTCATCACTCCCGAGGGAACACGCGCCGCGGCGGTCGCCGTAACCGGCGGAAAGATCACGGCCGTTCTCCCCTACGACGCCCAAGTCCCGTCCGGGGCAGGGTTCGAGGACTTCGGCGACGACGTCCTGCTGCCGGGACTGGTCGACACCCATGTGCATGTGAACGACCCGGGGCGCACCCACTGGGAGGGCTTCTGGACCGCCACGCGCGCGGCGGCGGCCGGCGGCATCACCACCCTGATCGACATGCCGCTCAACTCCCTCCCGCCGACGACGACGGTCGACAACCTCCGTACCAAGCAGGAGGTCGCCGCGACCAAGGCTCACATCGACGTCGGGTTCTGGGGCGGCGCCCTGCCCGACAACGTCAAGGATCTGCGCCCGCTGCACGACGCCGGTGTCTTCGGCTTCAAGGCGTTCCTGTCCCCGTCCGGCGTGGACGAGTTCCCGCACCTGGACCAGGACCAACTGGCCCGTTCCCTGGCGGAGATCGCCGGTTTCGGCGGCCTGCTCATCGTGCACGCGGAGGACCCCCACCACCTGGAGGCGGCCCCGCAGCAGGGCGGCCCCAAGTACGCCGACTTCCTCGCCAGCCGCCCCCGCGACGCCGAGGACACGGCCATCGCGGGACTGATCGCCGCCGCCAAGCGCCTCGACGCGCGCGTGCACGTCCTGCACCTCTCCTCGTCCGACGCGCTGCCGCTGATCGCCGCCGCCAAGGCCGAGGGCGTCCGCATCACGGTGGAGACGTGCCCCCACTACCTGACCCTCACGGCCGAGGAAGTCCCGGACGGCGCAAGCGAGTTCAAGTGCTGTCCGCCCATCCGCGAGTCCGCCAACCAGGATCTGCTGTGGCAGGCACTGGCCGACGGCACGATCGACTGCGTGGTCACGGACCACTCGCCATCGACCGCCGACCTCAAGACCGCCGACTTCGCCACCGCGTGGGGCGGCATCTCCGGCCTCCAGCTGAGCCTCGCGGCGGTGTGGACGGAGGCGCGCAAGCGGGGCTACGGCCTTGAGGACGTGGTCCGCTGGATGTCGTCAAGGACGGCCGCTCTGGCGGGACTTGAGCAGAAGGGCGCCATCGAGGCGGGCCGCGACGCGGACTTCGCGGTCCTCGCGCCCGACGAGACGTTCACCGTGGACCCGGCCGCCCTCCAACACCGCAACCGCGTCACGGCATACGCCGGAAAGACCCTCAGCGGTGTCGTGAAGTCGACCTGGCTGCGCGGCGAACGCATCGTGCTGGACGGCGAGTTCACCGACCCGAAGGGCCAACTCCTGACCCGTACCCCCTGATCCGACTACCACCGCACCCGCAGCGGCCGACTCCCGAAAGGCAGACACAGCAGTGACGGCGATTCCGAGTTTCACCGGCGACGCGAACCCCTACGGAGGCGGTGACCCGTACGCGGACTACCGCACGGCCGACTTCCCCTTCACCCAGTACGCCAACCTCGCCGACCGGCAGCTCGGCGCCGGAGTCATCGCCGCCAACGACGAGTTCTTCGCCCAGCGCGAGAACCTCCTCGTGCCCGGGCCCGCCGAGTTCGATCCCGAGCACTTCGGCCACAAGGGCAAGATCATGGACGGCTGGGAGACCCGCCGCCGCCGCGGCGCCTCGGCGGACCACCCCTGGCCGACGCCGGAGGACCACGACTGGGCACTGGTCCGGCTCGGCGCACCCGGCGTGATCCGGGGGATCGTCGTCGACACGGCCCACTTCCGGGGCAACTACCCCCAGGCGGTGTCCGTGGAAGCCGCCTCGGTGCAGGGCTCCCCGTCCCCCGAGGATCTGCTCTCCGACGACGTGAAGTGGACGACCCTGGTCCCGCGCACGCCGGTCGGCGGCCACGCGGCGAACGGCTTCGCCATCTCGGTCGAGCAACGCTTCACCCACCTCCGCGTCAACCAGCACCCCGACGGCGGCATCGCCCGCCTACGGGTCTACGGCGAAGTGGTCCCCGACCCCGACTGGCTGGCGGCGCTGGGCACTTTCGACGTGGTTGCCCTGGAGAACGGCGGCCGGGCCGAGGACGCCTCCAACCTCTTCTACTCACCCGCCACCAACACCATCCAGCCCGGCCGCTCCCGCAAGATGGACGACGGCTGGGAGACCCGCCGCCGCCGCGACCAGGGCAACGACTGGATCCGCTACGCCCTGGCCGCGCAGGCCCGGATCCGCGCCGTCGAGATCGACACGGCGTACCTGAAGGGCAACAGCGCGGGCTGGGCGTCGGTGTCGGTACGGGACGGCGAGACCGGCGACTGGCACGAGATCCTCCCGCGCACCCGCCTCCAGCCCGACACGAACCACCGCTTCGTACTCCCGACCCCGGCGATCGGGACGCACGCGCGCGTGGACATCTATCCCGACGGCGGGATATCGCGGCTGCGGTTGTTCGGTTCACTGACGGAGCAGGGGGCGGCGACGCTGGCGGCGCGGCATCAGGAGTTGGGCGGCTGAGGCGAGCCTCAAACGCCGGACGGGCATGGCCTGCCCGTCCGGCGCTTTTCTGACACGGGCCAATCCGTCCCGTCCGGTGCCTTTCCAACACAGGCCGCGAATATCCAGCCCGTCCGGCGTTTGAGGACGAGGCCCCTTCAGGGCCGAAGCGGGGGTCTGGGGGCGCAGCCCCCAGGGACGTGCGCCGCAGCGCACCCGCACACACCCGGCCAACCGCCGGAGGCTTACGCAGAGTGTCCGCCGTCCACCGAGAACTCCGCCCCCGTGACGTACTCCGCCCCCGCCAGGTACGCGACCATCGACGCCACCTCGTCCGCCGTCCCGAACCGGCCCAGCGCCGTCATGGCCGCCTGGTCGGCCGCGTACAGTCCGTCCGCCGGGTTCATGTCGGTGTCCGTGGGCCCCGGGTGGACGATGTTCGCCGTGATCCCACGTCCGCCCAGCTCACGGGCGAGCGCCTTGGTCAGCCCGATCAGCGCCGACTTGCTGGTCGCGTAGAGCGTCCCGCCGGGCCCCGGCACCCGCTGCGTCATGCACGTGCCGATCGTGATGATCCGGCCCCCCGACGCCATCCGCGCGGCAGCCGCCTGTGAGGTCAGGAACACCCCGCGGACGTTCACCGCGAGGACCCGGTCCACATCGGCGAGGGACAGCCCGTCCAACGGACCGAGGACACCCACCCCCACGTTGTTCACCAGCACGTCGAGCCCGCCCAGTGCCTCCGCCGTACGCTCCACCGCGCCCGCAGCCTCGGCGGCATCCGCGGAGTCCGCGCGCAGCGCGACCGCCCGCCGTCCGAGCCGCTCCACGGTACCTACGACGTCGTCGGCCGCCTCCTTGCCCGCCACATACGTGACGGCCACGTCCGCGCCGTCCCGCGCCAGCCGCAGCGCCGTCGCCGCGCCGATGCCGCGGCTGCCGCCGGTGACCAGGGCCACCTTGCCGTTCAGGGTTCCGTAAGTCGATGTCATGGGTTCATCCCAGCGGCCGGCGTACCCGCGTGCTGGCGGCGAACGGACGCCGACCTCGCGCGGCCGGAACTGATTCCGCCGCCTCCGGCGTTCTCCCCTCGTGACCCTTCAGCAAGAAATCGTCGGCAACGCCATGCAGATGGCGGTCGTCAACCTGAGCCCCGGCCAGACCGTGTACTGCGAGGCCGGGAAGTTCCTCTTCAAGACGACGAACGTGACCATGGAGACCCGGCTGAGCGGCCCGCCCGGCGCCGGTCAGCAGCAGGGCGGTGCCGGTTCCGGCGGTATGGGCGGCATGCTCCGGCAGGCCATGGGGACGGCCATGCAGGTCGGCCAGCGCGCGCTCGCGGGCGAGTCGCTGGCGTTCCAGTACTTCACCTCCCAGGGCGGCGAGGGCACCGTCGGCTTCGCGGGCGTGCTCCCCGGCGAGATGCGCGCCCTGGAACTGGACGGCACGCGCGCGTGGTTCGCGGAGAAGGACGCCTTCGTGGCGGCCGAGTCCAGCGTCCAGTTCGGCATCGCCTTCCAGGGCGGCCGCACCGGCATGAGCGGCGGCGAGGGCTTCATCCTGGAGAAGTTCACCGGGCGCGGCACGGTGATCATCGCCGGCGCGGGCAACTTCATCGACCTGAACCCGGCCGACTTCGGCGGCCGCATCGAGGTCGACACCGGCTGCCTCGTCGCCTTCGAGGAGGGCATCCAGTACGGAGTCCAGCGCATCGGCGGCCTCAACCGCCAGGGCCTGATGAACGCGGTGTTCGGCGGCGAGGGCCTCTCCCTGGCCACCCTGGAGGGCAACGGTCGCGTCATCCTCCAGTCCCTCACCATCGAGAGCCTCGCCAACGCCCTGAAGAAGGCCCAGGGCGGCGACAAGCAGGGCCCGACCGGCGGCATGTTCTCGACCCACGCCGGGTGAGGTGCCGTAGCGGAGACCGATGAGTTGCGGGGGCGGGCCGGGTCTGAGCTGATGACACCAACCCCCGCAGCAGGAAGCAGGCACCCGACATGGGCAAGCTCGTCTCCACCATCTTCGTCACCCTCGACGGCGTCTACCAGGCCCCCGGCGGCCCCGAAGAGGACACCCGCGGCGGCTTCGAGCACGGCGGCTGGAGCTTCGTGTACGGCGACGACGACTTCGGCCGCTTCGTGGTCGACGTCTTCGACCGCTCCGGCGCCTATCTGCTCGGCCGCCGTACGTACGACATCTTCGCCTCGTACTGGCCGAACATGACCGACCCCGCCGACCCGGTCGCGTCCAAGCTGAACGCCCTGCCGAAGTACGTCGCCTCGGCCACCCTCACCGACCCCTCCTGGGCCGGCACCACCGTCCTCGGCGGCGACCTCGCCAAGGAGGTCACCGACCTCAAGGAGCGCACCGAGGGTGAGCTCCAGGTGCACGGCAGCGGCGCCCTCGTGCGGTCCCTCCTCGAACTCGACCTGCTCGACACCGTCCACCTGGTGACCTTCCCGGTCGTGCTCGGCACCGGCCTGCGCCTGTTCCCCGAGGGCACCACGCCGAAGGCCTTCAAGCGCACGGGCGGGACCATCACCAGCACCGGGGTCTCCATCCAGTCGTACGACCTGGCGGGGCGCCCGACGTACGGCTCGTACGCCGACCCGGAAAACGCCTAGTCAACCGGGGTCCGCGCGGGTACGGTGATCGTTCCGTGTGGCAGCCGCCGATGTCTCCACCCCTTCGCCGGAGACCGGGAGAGCCGCCCCCATGTCCTCGATCGCCGTACCGCGCGTCGTCGCGCCCCGCCGCACCTGGTCGACCGACCTGCCCGTCCTGCTGGTCGCCGTGGTCTGGGGCGCCAGCTATCTCGCCGCCAAGGACATCACCACCGCCCGTACGGTCCTCGCCGTCCTGGTCCTGCGCTTCGCCCTCGTCCTGCCCGTCCTGGCGGTCGTCGGCCACCGCAAGCTGCGCGCCCTGACGGCCGCCCAGTGGCGCGGCGCGGCCCTGCTCGGGCTGATCCTCGCCGGGATCTTCCTCCTGGAGACCTACGGCGTCGTCCACACCTCGGCGACGAACGCGGGCCTCATCATCAGCCTCACCATGATCTTCACCCCGCTCGCCGAGTCCGCGGTGACCCGCACCCGGCCCTCCCGCGCCTTCCTCGGGGCCGCCGCCCTCTCCGTGCTCGGCGTACTGCTGCTGACCCAGGGCGCCGGGTTCAGCCGCCCCTCCCTGGGTGACCTCCTCATGCTGCTCGCGGCCCTGGCCCGCACCCTGCACGTGCTGGCCATGTCCCGCGTGAAGTCCGTGCGGGGCGCCGACGCGCTGCCCCTGACGACCGTCCAACTCGGCGCCGCCGTAGGGGTGTTCGCGCTGCTCTCGGCCGGTGCCGACACCACGCCGTGGGCGACGGCGGCGGACTTCGGGCCGCGTGAGTGGGCCGGGCTGGTGTTCCTGTCCGTGTTCTGCACCCTGTTCGCCTTCTTCGTCCAGATGTGGGCCGTACGCCGGACCTCCCCCTCCCGGGTCAGCCTGTTGCTCGGCACCGAGCCGCTGTGGGCCGCCGCGGCCGGCATCGCGCTCGGCGGCGAACGGCTCGGCGCGTTCGGGCTCGCGGGCGGCGTGCTCGTCCTGGTGGGGACGGCGTGGGGGCGCGGCGCCGCGCGCTGACGCACGAAGGACTCACCGGCATCGGTCATTCATCCGATAAATAGTCCCGGTATGTTCGTGAATCGCCTCTTTGGTGGTAGCGAGATGCCTCAGAGGTCGGATCTTTTGGCTGCACGACCATTGCTTGTTCCTCGGGGTCTCATTAATTTACGAATTAATTCAACCGTCCCGTCCGAGGAGATCCGCCGTGCCCTCTTCCTCCCGTCGTGACTTCCTTCGTCTGACCGGTGTCGCCGGTGGCGGTCTCGCCGCCTTCGGTGGCCTGCCCCCGTTCGTGGCGCATGCCGACCCCGAGCGCCCCGCTCACGCGGACATCGTTCCGGAGGCCGAGGCCACCACCCTCTGGTACCGGCAGTCGGCCGACGAGTCGCGCATCATCCAAGAGGCGCTTCCCGTGGGCAACGGCAGGATGGGTGCCCTGGTCGGCTGCGACCCCGCGGACGACTTCGTGTACCTCACGGACGGTTCGTTCTGGACGGGCGGACGCAACGACACCCCCACCAGCGACGGTCAACTTCCCTACGGAGCCGATGACTTCGGCAGTTTCGGACTGCTGGCCAAACTCCGCGTCACGTTGCCGGCCCACACCGCACAGGAGATCAGCGGCTACCGGCGCGGCCTCGACCTGAGCAACGGTGTCGTGTCGGCGACCTATCGGCACCGGGGCGCCCGTTTCCGCCGGGAGATCTACGCCAGCCACCCGGACGACGTGATCGTGGTCCGGCTCACCGGAGGCGGCACCCACACCGGTGCGATCTCGCTGGAGGGCACCCACGGCGAGACCACCTCGGCGGACGGGAAACAGCTCTCGTTCGCCGCGACCCTGAAGAACGGCCTGCGGTGGCGCCAAGACCGCCGCCGCGGCGAAGGTCTCCGGCGCCGCGCTGCTCGCCACCCATGTGGCCGACTACCGGCGCCTCTACGACCGCTTCTCCATCGATCTCGGCAGCTCCTCGACGGTGCAGCGGTCGCTGGACTCGTGGTCGCGCATCGCCGTCCGACACACCGACGCGTCCACCCCGGACCCGGAGTTGGAGGCCGCCTACGTCCAGTACGGCCGCTACCTGACCATCACCGGGTCCAGGGACTGGCTCCCCATGAACCTCCAGGGGCTGTGGATCCACAACAACACCCCTGACTGGTACGCCGATTACCACACCGACATCAACGTGCAGATGAACTACTGGCTGGCCGACCCCGCCGGACTGGGCGACAACGCGGAGGCGCTCGCCCGCTACTGCCGGTCCCAACTGCCGGTCTGGACCGACGTCACGAGACGGCTCTTCAACAGCCCCGACAACCGTTTCCGCAACAGCTCGGGAAACGTGGCCGGTTGGGCCATCGCCTTCTCCACCAACATCCACGGCGGCAGCGGCTGGGCCTGGCACCCCTCGGGCAACGCCTGGCTCTGCGCGACGCTCTGGCGCCACTACGAGTACTCCCAGGACCGCGCCTACCTGGAGACGATCTACCCGGTGCTCAAGGGGGCCGCCGAGTTCTGGAAGGCACGGCTGATCACCACCGCGGTGACCGACGCGGACGGTTCGTCCCACGAGGTCCTGGTGGACGACACCTCCTGGTCACCGGAGCACGGCCCGGACGGCAAGGGAAACACCTACGGCCAGGAGCTCGCGTGGGAACTCTTCCGGGAGTTCGCCGTCGCCGCCCGCACACTGGGCCGCGACGCCGACCTCGCCACCGAGCTGGACGCGATGCGGGCCCGGCTCCACCTCCCGCGCGTCAGCCCGAAATCCGGCTGGCTGGAGGAGTGGATGAGCCCCGACAACCTCGGCGAGACGACACACCGCCATCTGTCACCGCTCATCGGATTCTTCCCCGGCGACCGGATCTCCGTCGACACCAGCCCGCGCGAACTCGTCGACGGCGTACGCGCGTTGCTCACCGCCAGGGGAATGGACAGCTTCGGCTGGGCCTGCGCCTGGCGATCGCTGTGCTGGTCGCGGCTCAAGGACGCCGAGAAGGCCTACCAGCTCTATCTCACCGTGCTGCGCCCTTCGATGAACAACGGCAACGGCACCTCGGCGAACTGGTTCGACATGTACAGCCAGGGCAGTTACACGATCTTCCAGATCGACGCCAACCTCGGCGGCCCCACCGCCGCCCTGGAGATGATCCTGTACTCAAGGCCGGGAGTCCTCGAACTGCTTCCCGCACTGCCGAAGGCCTGGTCGGCGAAGGGCTCCGTCACCGGCATCGGCGCCCGCGGCGGATTCACGCTCGACTTCTCCTGGCGCGACGGCAGGGCGACGACTGTGACGGTCCGGAGCGTCGGGGGGACAGAGACGGAACTCCGCGCCGGAAAGCTACGCAGGAGGATCTCCCTCAAGCCCGGCGCATCCGTGAGGCTCGACCTCTCCTGAGCGACCGCGGAATCCGACGGAGGGATGATCTCGCGTGGCTGACAACGGTGTCCTACGGTGAGGGCGAATCACGTTGGAGGTTTCATGCCGACCGTTGAACTCACCCGCTTCCGTGTCGAGCCCGAGCGAGTCACCGAACTGCTGGAGAGCAGGCCCGCGATGCTCGCCGACTTCCGGGCCGATCGTGCCGGATTCCTCGGAGCCCGGCTGGTCCGCCTTCCGGACGACGAGTGGCTGGACATCGTGACCTGGGGGAGTCCGGAGGACTTCGCGGCCTCACGGGCCAAGGGAGCCAACCTGCCGGGCATCGCCGCCTTCTTCGCGGCGATCGCCTCGCTGGTGAGTTCCGAGGAAGGGGACGAACCCGAGACCGGGGACGTCGAGCGATGAGCGGCACCTGACGGGATCGCGACGGAAAACGCGGCGATGCGAGTCCGCGCGGGACTCGCATCGCCTGGTGGTGTTCGGGCCGGACGGCCAGGTAGGCGCTACTTCGTGGCGAGGAACAGGTAGTCGGCCGTGTAGGGGACGCGGGCCGTGGGCTGCTTGGTCGGGTTGCAGGTGCCGGACGGGGCTACGCCGCCG
Organism: Streptomyces sp. MBT53; assembly: GCF_016654115.1. Lineage (GTDB taxonomy): Bacteria > Actinomycetota > Actinomycetes > Streptomycetales > Streptomycetaceae > Streptomyces. The sequence goes on along the minus strand of NZ_JAEQAZ010000102.1, from coordinate 20,521 downwards.
ACGGTGTTGAGGCGCAGGACCGAGGTGGTCCTGGACAGGAGGCCCTTGCTCTTGCCGGTCTGCTGGGCGCGGAGCAGGAGTTGGGGGATGTTGCCCTTGCCGTTGTCGAACTTGTTGACGACGGTCCCGGTCACCGAGGAGCCGTCGGGAGCGATCCACTGCGGCGGGCCGGCCGGGCCGTGCTTGGCGAAGCTGTGCTGGATGCCGCCCTGGAGAGTGGCGTCGACGTTGTCCTGGGTGAAGGCGTAGGAGCCGTCATCCTGCTTGGTGCAGGCGTAGATCTGCGCCCCCTTGACGACCCCGGCCAGCGCCGAGTGCCGGATGGCGTCGGGCAGCGAGACCGCGCCCGGCAGCGCGACGGCCTGTCCGCGGACCGCGCCGCCGGGGAACTCGGCGGTGTGCAGGTTGAAGTAGAACTGCTCGGGATGCGCCTTGATGCTGCGCAGCAGGTCGACGTCCTTGACCTTCACGGTGCCGAACACGAACGGCGTGCCGCCCTTGAGCTTCTCCATGAAGAACGGGATCTTCACGTCACCGTTGGTGCCCCGCACACCCTGGTGGAGGTGGGCCATGGTCGGGGTGCCGATCCCCGTCCACGCGAACGCGAAGGACACTTCGTCGCCCTGGATCCGCATGAGGGCCACCGCGCTGCCGTCCTTGTCGCCCACCGCCGGCTTGCCCTTGACGGGCACCTCGTTGTCACCGGTGAGGATCGTGGTGAAGTACGTCGCCCCGGGCGCGTTCTGGGAGTAGCGGCCGATGGCACCCGCCGCCTGCGTCGCCCCCGACGCCGCCGGATGGGACACCGTGGCGTCGGCCGCACCGTCCACGCCGTTGCAGGCGGTCAGGAGCAGGGTGCCGGTGATCGCGGTCGCGGCGATGGTCCCGAATCGCTTGAACATCATGTGTCTCGTTCTCCCCGTGATTGCCGATCCGCGGTTGCCCCGCGGTCGTTCTCCCTCCATCACGGGGCCCCTGAGGCGATCCCTCACCCGATGACACTCCTGAGACACGCCTGAGAAGGGACAGCATCACTGAGGACACGATCTTGACATTACGACGCACATCGACCCGTCGGCTCAGGGGAGCGCGGACGGCACCCTCTCCAGGACACCGCCCGCGAAGACGTCGTACAACGGCAGGGATTCCAGGTGGACATAGCCGATGTGGCAGTCGCAGACCGCCAGTGGACACGCGCGCGGGCGCAGCGCCGCCCGGTACGAGCCGTCGTACAGGTTCCCCAGTTCGTCGCGGACGAAGTGGCAGCGGCGGACCGTGCCGTTGCCGTCGACCGAGATCACGGACTCGCCGGTACGGCACGGGAGTCCGGCGCTGCGGTGCGGGTGCCGGCTGTACGGGAAGAGGGGGTCGAGCGCGGTCCAGTCGTCGGCCTCGGCGTCGCCGTAGGTGTGCCCCTCGGCCGCGTTGATCCAGAGGTAGACGTGCGCGGGCAGGTCGGCGCGGAGCCGGCGGGCCGCCGGCAGGTGGGCGGGCAGGCCGACCACGCCGACGCTGAACCGCACTCCGCGGTCGGCCAGTTCACGGCACTTCGCGAGGAAACGGTCGTAGGGGGTCTGGCCCGGGTGGTACGTGCACCACAGGGCGAGCGTGTCGAGGTCGGCCTCGGCGAGCCAGCCGGTGCGGCAGCTCAGGTTGGTCTGGATGGCGACCCGGCGCACGTGCGGCAGTCGGGACAGCTCGGTGAGGGTGCGCCGGTACCAGGAGCGGACCAGGCCCTCGCCCCAGGGCGTGAACAGGAGGGAGAGATCGTCCTCGCTGTGCGTCGCCCAGTGCGCGAAGCGCTCCAACGCGTCGCGGTCCGCGCGGAGTTGGGCGGTCGAGTCGCGGCGCTTGGCGAACGGGCAGTAGGGACAGTCGTAGTCGCAGGACGAGAGCGGGCCCCGGTAGAGGACGGTGAGATCCATGACGGTCCGTCACTTCCGTTCGTAGGCGGCCATGGCGGACCGCACCTCGGGGGAGAACAGCTCCGGGCCGATGGCGTCGGAGTGCGCCAGGCCGTCCGGGGTGAGGACGAGCCGGCCGCCCGCCGTGTCGGTAAGCCAGCCGCGCTCGGCCAGCCGGTCCAGCTCCGTCCCGAAGTCGTCGTCCGGTGAACTCCCGAAGCGGGTGCGGTAGTCGGCGACGGACAGCCCCTCGGCCTGGAGCAGGGACTGGAGGAGATGACGGCGGTGCGCCTCGTGCCCGTCCACGCGGTAGCCGACCTCCGCGTGCGCGAAGTCGGCCGTCGTGACGTAGTCGTCGATGATGCCGCGGATCTCGTGCATGCCGACCGCGTAGTCGAAGGAGTAGTGCAGCGCCGACGTGTACGAGCGGGCCCCACAGCCGAGCCCGATCATGCCGTCGGTCTGGCAGGCGTAGTCGTCGGCGCCCTGGGGCGGGGCGTCGGCCCGGCGGAACATCCGCATCGACTGCTGGACATAGCCGTGCGCGAGGAGGTGGTCGCGGCCCGCCCGGTACAGGCGCAGCCGCTGCTCGTCCCACGCCGGGTCGGATCCGGTGTCCCCCTGGTGGCGGCCGAGGCCGGTCAACGGGCGGACGTAGAGCGGGTACAGGTACAGCTCCTCGGGGCGCCAGGCCAGGGCCGCGTCCAGGGAGTCGCCCCAGGTCCGCTCGGTCTGGCCGTCGATGCCGTAGATCAGGTCGATGTTGAGGACGGGGACGCCGGCGTCCCGGATCCGGCCGAGCGCGGCCTCCACGTCGGCGCGGCGCTGCGGGCGTACGGCGGCCCTGGCCTCGGAGTCGACGAAGCTCTGGACGCCCAGGCTGAGGCGGGTCGCGCCGCGGTCCGCGAGGACGGCGAGCCGGTCCGCGGTGGCCGTCGCGGGCGAGGCCTCCACGGAGAGCGGGACCGCGCGCAGGTCGGCGCCCATGCGCCGCTCGGCGATGTCGCACAGGCGCTCCAGCTCGGCCGCGGTGAGGAAGGTCGGGGTGCCGCCGCCGAACGCCGCCGTGGCGAACCGCGGAGGCTCCGCGTCACCCAGCGCCGCCCGGACGGCGTCCGCCTGCCGCTCCAGGGCGTCCAGATAGGCACCGGTCAGCCCGTCCGGGGCGCCGATGCGGGTGAAGAGGTTGCAGAACCCGCACCGGACCTCGCAGAACGGTATGTGTACGTACAGCGAGAGCGCGCTCCGGTCCTCCGCCGCCCACAACTCCCGCAGCGCGGGCCGGTCTTGGAGGCGGCGGTACGCCGTCTTGTGCGGATAGGCGTACACGTAGTGCTGGTAGGGACTGGTCTGCTGCGCGGTGGTCATCGGACGGCCTCCGCGGGGTCGAGGAAGAAGTGGGCGTACGGCACGGTCCACACGGACTCGTGGCCCAGGCGGTGGCCGGTGTAGCCGTCGTCGCCGTAGGCGGTGCCGTGGTCGGAGCAGACGATGACGAAGCAGGGGCGCCGGGAGCTGGCGGCGGCGAACAGCCGCCCGATGTGCCGGTCGACGTACTCCAGCGCGGCGGCGTGCGTCTCCCGGGTGTCTCCAGCCTCGCGGGTCGCGCCGGGCAGGTGGAACCAGTTGGGCTGGTGCAGCGCCGACGCGTTCACGAAGAGGAACAGGCGCTGTTCGGCGGGGAGTTGGCCTACGACCTGTTCCACCCGGTCGACCTGGTTCTCGAAGGAGTGCGGCGAGGTGACACCGAACTCCTCCTCCCAGTGCGCCTCTTGGAACAGGCCGGGCAGTACGGAACCCAGCGGACCGCGCCGGTTGAAGAAGCCCACGCCCCCGACGCATACGGTGCGGTAGCCGGCCGCCGCCAGTCCGGACACCAGGTCGGGAGTGTCGTAGACGAAGGTGCCCTCGGCGGTCGTCTCGCTGCCGGCGAAGCTCGCCGCGAACAGCCGTGGATGCGGGCCGGGTTGGGCCGGAGTGGGCAGGAACCCGGCGAAGATCGCCTGGTGCGAGGCATAGGTGAAACTGCCAGGGGCGTGCCTCTTCTCCCAGCGTCCGCCGGGGAGTTGGCGGGCCAGGTGCGGGATGCGTCCCTCGGCCGCCAACTCGACGGCCACGTCGTACCGCAGTGTGTCGAGGGTGACCAGCAGGATGTCGTGGTCCCCGACGACCGCGTTCATGTCGGGCTCAGGCATGGGCAGTTCCTGTTCTGTACGGATGACGCGGGCCGTTGTCGGCCGGTGCGCGCAGGGCGGCCGCCACCTGCGCGCCGTAGGTGTCCAGACCCTCCGCGCCGCTGCCGGGCAGTCCGGTGAGCCGGGGCAGCAGGTCGCCGAAGGCGTTGACCTCGCCGACGAAGGTCCGCCGCCAATCCACGGCCGGCAGCAGGTCGACCCCTACGCACAGCGTGCGCGGGAAGCAGGACGAGGCACGCTCGCACACGTCCAGGACGTCCTCCCAGCGGGCGCCCGCGGCGGTGACGGCCCGCCGGACGCCGTCCAAGTCGCCGCGGCTGCCGCCCAGATGCAGATTGGTCAGCGGCCCGCGACTGGTGCGCACCACCGCGTGGGTGGCCCGGCCGGCCACGACGACCACCCGGAGATCCGCGGACCGGCCCGCCTGGGAGGCCTTCGGCACCCAGCGTTCGAGATGCAGTCCGTCCGGCGCCAGCGCGTCCACGATGCGGGCGACGTCCCGCTCGTCGTGATACCTGCGCACCCGCAGGGAGTTGTGCAGCGCGCCGTCCGGACCGGTCTCGACCGACGTGGTCGCCCTGATCCGGCCCCCGCCCGCCGTCTCTACCGCGAGGACACCCGACGCCGACGACCCGTGCGCGGGCTTGACGAACAGCCGGGGCATCCGGTGCTCGCGCATCAACGCCCGTACGTCGTCCCAGCCCTGCACGCGCGCGCCGAGCGCACCCGACGTCGGGGACTCCGGGACGGGCACACCGGCCGCGTCCAGCACGCCATGACACGTCCGCTTGTCGAACAGCACCGCCAGGTCGTCCGGGTCGGCGAGGGGGATGCCGCCGCGCAGCGTGCGCAGCGCGGCGGTGAACCGCGCGTACCAGCGGGCCGATCCCTCCACCCGGGTGGGATCCGTGGCGTCCCGCAGTAGCCGGTCGACCTCGGGGTTCTCGCCGGGGGAGTCGACCCGGACGAACTCGTCGGCGGCGAAGTCCGCACCCCGCGCGCGCAGGACGTCCGTCCAGGCGACGACGCGGGGCGCGGGCAGCCCGGCCGCGCGCACGGCGTCCTCGAAGAGGGACACCCTGCGGTTCTCGGGATTGCCGACCACCGCGAACCGGAGGCCGGTGCGGGATGGCGGCGTGACTACGGCCGGACCGGCCGCGGTGGACGATGTGAAGGCGGCCAGCCCCGTCGCGGTGGACGCGGTCACTCCCCGACGGCGACGTAACGCCAGACCGTGCCGTCGTCCTCCGTGTCCTCGTCGGCGTCGTCACGGTCCAGGTCGACCTCCACGCCCGCCGCCACCAACGTCTCCCGTACCCGCTCCGCGACGGCCTCGGTGAGGTAGTTGTGGTGCAGGTCCAGCTTCTTGAGATGCGTCAGCGGCTGCCCGCTCAGCAGCGCGACCGCGCCCTCGTCGGTCAGCACGCCCATCGACAGGTCCAGCACCTCCAGGCGCTCGACCACCGGGGCGGCGGCGACCGCGGCGGCCACCGCGTCCTGCATCTCGCTGTTGCGCAGGGCCAGATGGCGCAGGCGGGGCAGCCGGGCACCGGACAGGATCGGCTCCAGGTCCGCGGCCTCGCTGTCACCGCCGTAGTCCGGCGTGCCGAGCCACAGGTCCAGGTGCTCCAGCGCGGGCAGATCACTGGCGCCGATGCCGCGCACGACCTCGACGGGGAGTCCGCCCGTCTCCGCCACCAGCCGGCGCAGCGCACCGTGCCGCAGCGCGGTGAACTCAAGGCCGGTCCCGCCGCGCACCCCGAACTCCTCCAGCGCCGGGTAGGCGTTGAGCAGCGGGCTGACGTCGGACTGGTGGATCCAGGAGATCTCGCACTCCTCCATCACCAGGTCCCCGAGGAACAGCGCGCGCAGCGCGGGGAAGTCGTCCCGGGCCGCCACGAGCGCCTCGACGATCGGCGTGGGCGCGCTGTCGTAGGCGTCCTCCCAGCCGCCGATGATCAGCGCCCGCACCCGGGTCGTGTCGACGGCGGCACGGAAGCGGGCGAACGAGTCGGTCCACGCCTCGTCGTTGTCGTACACGTTGCCGCCCAGACGCCAGGCGACCGAGTCCGGCTCGGGCAGCCGGTCGGCCGGGGCGTCCGGCCCGGGAAAGGTGAACGACGGCAGCCGGTACAGCGCGTCGAGGTGCTCACCGATGGTCATGCGGCCGCTCCTGAGAAGAAGAGTGCGTGGTGTGTGATGCGCATTTCTACCAACCGGCACTGACAGTGCCCATCGGCGGGGCGTGGCACGGGCGTTGTCAGTGGTGGCGCCTAACGTCGTGGTCATGAGGCCGGTGCGCGAAGCACCCGGCGGTGAGGGGACAGCCATGTACCGACAGGGAGACGTGCTGATCGTGCCGGTCGCGGAGGACGCGGTGCCCGCCCACGCGGCACACGCCCCGCGCGAGCGGCGCGACGGACGCGGGCGGCTCGTACTGGCGCTGGGCGAGGTGACCGGCCACGCCCACGCGGTCGTCGGACCGGGGGAGTTGGTGCGCGAGCCGGGTCCCTACGGTCCGTTGCTGCTCCATCTGCCCCAAGGCGGGCGGGTGGTGCACGAGGAGCACGCGGTGATCGTGCTGCCCAAGGGGTGGTTCCGGGTCGTCAGACAGCGGGAGTACGTGCCCGGGTCCGTACGGATCGTGGCCGACTGACTGACTGACTGACAGACGGACCGGGACGCACCGGCGGTACGAGAGCGCCGGGCGAGGTGTGGAGGAGGGGCACGTGGGCGGGACGGATGTGGGAGTGGACGGGACGATGGACTGGAAGTCGGGCGGGGCGGCGGGGAGTGCTACGGCGGTCGAGGAGTCAGGCGCCGACGGGCCCCAACTCGGCGATGGGGGAGCGCCGTTCGGGCCATCCCCCGACCTCGCGCAGTGGCGGACGTGGGCCTCGGCGACCGGCCCCGCTGACCGGGCGGGTGCGGAGGAGGGCGTCCGGCGGGCCTACCGGCTCGCGGGACTCGCCGAACCGGAGCGCGTGGTGTGGGTGGGTTCACCCCGCGCGGCCGTCGCGCTCCTCCGGGAGACGGCGGACCGGGGCCCGAGCGTACGGGACGCGGTGCGCAGCGCGCCGTGGGCGGCCGCGAGGCGGCTGCTGCACACCGAGTTGGGGCCCGCCGGATGGTCCGCGCACTGGGCGGCGACCGGCGGACGGCTGTGGCCCTCGACGCAGGCCCTGGTGGACCGGATCCGTACGGGCGTGATCGAGGACCTGGCCGGGAGCGACACCGGCAAGGCGGCCGCGGAGATCCGGCTGCTCCTCCTGGACGCCGTTCTCGGGCAGCACGACGCGCCGTGGCTCGCGGCGTTCCCCGCCGACGACGGCCCGATCGACGCGCTGTCAGTGGTGTGCCGAGGCGCCGGCTGGTGGTGGCCGTTCGCGCGGGTCGCGGTGCTGTCGGAACGCCCCTCGGCCCTCCACCGCGACGAGGCGGGACGGCTCGACCACGGGGACGGCCCGGCGCTCGCCTACCCGGACGGCTTCGCCCTGCACGCCTGGCGCGGCATGCCGGTCCCGGCCGCCTTCCTGGCCGAACTGCCCGCGCTGACCCCCGAACGCGTCCGGGCCGAGGAGAACGCCGAGCTGCGCCGCGTGATGCTGGAGTACTACGGCTACGACCGGTACCTCGCCGATTCGGGCGCCCGCCCCCTGCACCGGGACGAGACGGGCACGCTGTGGCGGATCGACCTGGCGGACGACGAGCCCGTGGTCATGGTGGAGGTTCTCAACTCCACACCGGAGCCCGACGGCACCCACCGCACGTACTGGCTACGGGTACCCCCGTCGACGCGCACGGCCAGAGCGGGGGTGGCCTGGACCTTCGGCCTGGACGCGGAGGCGTACGCACCCGAGCGGGAGACCTGACGGTCCCGTACGCCCGGCGGCAGGACGTGCCCCGCCCCGCGGCCCATGATCGTGGGGGGAGCCGCGGGGCGAGGGGTGAGCGATGGTGCAGCCGGTGGGAGCCGGACGCCCGGGTGACTACGGAACGGACCTGACCGACCGGCTCAGCAGCCGAAGTTGATCAGGTTGAACGTGACGTAGTGGTCCGAGGTGTAGTAGTCCTCCTGGGTCTTCTTCCCGGTGACGATCCGACGCGCTCCGCGCGTGGACGAGCCGGGAGTCTTGACCGTGTACTCGTGGTAGTAGCCGGAGGCCTGGCTGGGGAGGACGCCTTCCTGGTTGCGGAAGACGACGCCGTCCTGCGAGTACGGGAAGGGCCCGTTCGTCGCGATCAGGTCGAGCGTGTCGTACGCCTGGGAAGGGAGGTCGCTGTAGCAGATGCTGCCGACCGCGGCGGCGGCCGGGGTCGCGGTGGCGACGGTGCCGCCGATGAGGAGAGTGGACAGGACGGCGGCTGCTGCGCCGATGCCGGTGATCCGTGGGGGGAATCTCATGGCTTCATGATGACGCGCGTAGATAGTGGCATGTCAATGACAACAGCAGAGATTTTCCCGTCAAGTCCGATGAGTTTTCGGGAAGTTAACTTGGCGCGCGCCGTCTCCACGCGGTCTGCGCACGGGCTGGGAACACCTCCATGCGCGGCGGGACGAAGCATGTCCGCCGAAAGTCTGTGATGCCGCGACTTTGGTCGACGATCCCCGTCGGGGTGGGGTGAACGGGTCCGGCCGTGCGTAGATTTGTCGACCGTGACTGATGACAGGACCGCGCAGGTACCGGCGGCGTTCGCGGGGCGCCGCTGGCTGCTGCCGTCCGCCGTGGCGGACGAACTCGATCCCGACGTCGAACGGCCGGGACGGCCCCGCCGTACCGCACGCGACTGGGTCGTGGACACCTCCTGCTTCCTGCTGGCCGTGATCATCGCGCTGATCGCCGCGCAGAGCCTCAGGGACGACACCGGGACCTCGCACGCCCTGGCCGTCGTGGACCAGCTGATCGGAGTCCTCGCCTGCTTCACGGTGTGGCTGCGCCGCCGCTGGCCGGTCGGGCTGGCGATCGCCATGATCCCCGTCGGCATCGTCTCGACCACGGCGGGCGGCGCCGGTCTGGTCGCCCTCTTCACCCTCGCCGTGCACCGCCCCTTCCGGTACGTGGCCTGGATCGGCGGCGTCCAGCTCGCGCTGACCCCGGTCTTCTTCTGGCTGCGCCCCGACCCCGACCTGCCGTACGCCGGCGCGGTCGCGTTCACCGAACTGTTCACCCTCACCGTCATCGGCTGGGGCATGTTCGTCCGCTCCAAGCGGCAGCTCATGCTCAGCCTGCGCGACCGGGCCCGGCGCGCCGAGACGGAGGCGGAACTCCGTGCCGAGCAGGCCCAGCGGCTGGCCCGGGAGGCCATCGCCCGCGAGATGCACGACGTGCTCGCCCACCGGCTGACCCTGCTCAGCGTGCACGCCGGCGCGCTGGAGTTCCGGCCGGACGCGCCCCGCGAGGAGGTCGCACGGGCGGCCGGCGTCATCCGGGAGAGCGCCCACGAGGCGCTGCAGGATCTGCGCGAGATCATCGGCGTCCTGCGCGCGGGCGAACCCGACGACACCGGCCGCCCGCAGCCCACGCTCGGCGCCCTGGACGCACTGGTCACCGAGTCCCGCGAGGCCGGCATGAAGGTCACCCTCGACAACCGGGTCACCGACCCCGCCACGGTCCCCGCCTCGATCGGCCGCACCGCCTACCGCATCGCCCAGGAAGCCCTCACCAACGCCCGCAAACACGCCCCCGGCACCGAGGTCACGGTGACCGTCAGCGGCACCCCGGGCGACGGCCTGGTGGTCGCCGTGCACAACCCGCCCCCGGAGGGCGCGGTGCCACACGTCCCCGGCTCGGGCCAGGGCCTGATCGGCCTGACCGAGCGGGCGACGCTGGCGGGCGGACGGCTGGAACACGGCCCGCTGGAGGGCGGAGGCTTCAGGGTGGACGCCTGGCTGCCCTGGGGGTGACCCGGCTCTCCCTCGCGGGGCCGTGGTTACGTAGCCCCATGACCGCGATCAGAGTGCTCCTCGTCGACGACGACCCGCTGGTGCGGGCCGGACTCTCCCTCATGATGGGCGGCGCCGCCGACATCGAGATCGTCGGCGAGGCCGCCGACGGCAGCGAGGTCCAGGAACTCGTCGACCGCGTCCACCCCGACGTCGTCCTCATGGACATCCGCATGCCCGCGATGGACGGACTGACCGCCACGGAACGGCTGCGTTCCCGCGGCGACGCGCCGCAGATCATCGTCCTCACCACCTTCCACGCCGACGAACAGGTGCTACGGGCCCTGCGCGTGGGAGCCGCCGGCTTCGTCCTCAAGGACACCCCGCCCGCCGAGATCCTCGACGCGGTGCGCCGGGTCGCGGCCGGCGATCCCGTCCTGTCGCCCGCGGTCACCCGCCAGCTGATGGAACACGCGGCAGGCACGGGCACCGGTACCGACACCCGTCGTGCACGCGCGCGTGCCCGCCTCGCGGTCCTGGGAGACCGCGAGCGCGAGGTCGCCGTCTCCGTCGGACAGGGCCTGGCCAACGCCGAGATCGCCACCGGCCTCTTCATGAGCGTCGCCACCGTCAAGACCCACGTCTCCCGCATCCTGGCCAAGCTCGACCTCAACAACCGTGTGCAGATCGCCCTGTTGGCGTACGACGCGGGCCTGCTCGAAGAGGACGGCGACGGCGGGCACTAGCCGCGGCCGCCGCACGTTCCCACTGCACTGGAAGATCTCGGGGAATCGTCCGGGACGGGGGCAGAGCATGACCGAGGCAATCGATCTGGGGGAGTTCGGCGAGGAGTTCCGACGCGACCCGCATCCGGTGTACGCCATGCTGCGCGAGCGCGGCCCGGTGCAACTCGTGCGCCTGCCGGAGCCGGACGAGCACCACGTGACCTGGCTGATCGTGGGGTACGAGGAGGCGCGCGCGGCGCTCGCCGACCCCCGGCTGGCCAAGGACGGCAGCAGGATCGGCGTGACGTTCCTCGACGAGGAGCTGATCGGCAAGTACCTGCTGAGCACCGACCCGCCGCAGCACACCCGCCTGCGCGGGCTCATCACCCGCTCCTTCACCATGCGCCGCGTCGAGAAACTGCGCCCGCGCGTCCAGCAGATCACCGACGAACTCCTCGACACGATGCTGCCGCCGGGCCGCGCGGACCTCGTCGAGTCGCTCTCCTACCCGCTGCCCATCACCGTGATCTGCGAGCTCCTCGGCGTGCCCGACATGGACCGCGCGGAGTTCCGCAAACTGTCCACGGAGGCGGTGGCGCCCACCAGTTCGGGCAGCGAGTACGACGCGTTCGTGCGGCTCGCCGAGTACCTCGGCGACCTCATCGAGGACAAGCGCTGCGCGGGCCCCAGCGGCGACCTCCTCAGCGACCTGATCCGCACCACCGCCGAGGACGGCGACCGGCTCTCCCCGCGGGAACTGCGGGGCATGGCCTTCATCCTGCTCATCGCCGGCCACGAGACGACCGTCAACCTCCTCACCAGCGGTGTCCACGCCCTGCTCACACACCCGGACCAACTCGCCGCCCTGCGCGCCGACATGACCCTCCTCGACGGCGCGATCGAGGAGATGCTGCGCTACGAGGGCCCGGTGGAGAACGGCACGTTCCGCTTCGCCGCGGAATCCCTGGACATCGCCGGCACCCCCGTCGTGAAGGGCGACGCCGTCATGGTCGGCCTGACCGCCGCCGACCGCGACGGGGACCGCTTCCCCGCCCCGGACCGCTTCGACATCCGCCGCGACGCCCGAGGTCACCTCGCCTTCGGCCACGGCATCCACTACTGCCTGGGCGCACCCCTGGCCCGCCTCGAAGCACGCACGGCGATACGGACCCTGCTGGAGCGCGCCCCCGGCCTCGCCCTGGACGGCCCGCCCGGCGACTGGCTCCCGGGCATGCTGATGCGCGGGATGCGCAGCCTGCCGGTGCGCTGGTAGAACGGCCGCACCGGATCGCCGTAGCGGCCGTAGTAGCCGTAGCAGCGGTCGAAGGCGTGATGAAAGCCGTAGTGGAAGCCCCCAGGAGGCCCGTTCTCGTGACCGCACTCGTGGAGTTCGACCTGACCATGGCCAGGAAGGCGCTGGAGAGCCAGCCCTTCAGCAGGCTGATCGGCGCGCGGCTGACTGCCTTCGGGGACGGCGGCGCCACGCTGGAGATCGACATCAGGGAAGACCTCCACCAGCAGAACGGCTTCGTGCACGGCGGAGTCCTCGCCTACGCCGCCGACAACGCGCTCACCTTCGCCGGCGGCACCGTCCTCGGCCCCGCGGTCCTCACCGGCGGCCTCACCATCCAGTACGTCCGCCCGGCCACCGGCACCACCCTGCGCGCCCGGGCCGAGGTCGTGCAGGCCGGCCGCCGCCAGGCCGTGGTCCGCTGCGACGTCCTTGTGGTCGCCGACGACGGCACGGAGTCCCTCTGCGCGGTCGCCCAGGGCACGGTGCTTGCCGTCCGGACGGCCTGAGGGGAGCCGTAGATGCTGCGCACCGCGGAGATCACCGCCGAACTGACCGACCGGGCCACCGGCGACAACTCCCACAATCTGTACTGGAGTTCGCGACTTCAGTTCAGCGTCGACTGTTTCGTCTGCGAGCGGAGGGGCCGCACGCAGATGTACGAGTGCGGCGCCGAACGGGCCTTGTGCTCCGGCAGCCGCAAGGGCTTCCAGAGCCACTACACGGCCGGCCGGATCACCGCGTACGACTCGACCACGGGCGCGGACCGGCTGGCCCTGCGAGCGCTGGTCGACTTCTGGTGGGCGCCCTTCCAGGACGCCCGCGACGACAAGGCCGCCATGGCCCCGACCAGCCACCCCTGGGTGCGGCTGCACCTCGGTTCCCACTGCCCCAAGGCCAAGGAGGCGGGGAAGCACAGCATTCAGTCCAACTTGGTACGGCCGCACCGACTGCGGTGCGGCCACTGCGAGTCCGTGATCGCCACGGACGCGTCGGCCCCGACGATACGACTGCTCAACTGAGGGGGTACCCGCCCGCGATCTCACCGAGCCGGACTTGTCTTCGCTCGCGCCGGGACACCTCGCACGCCTCGGCGATCCGCAGTGCCTGGAGGGCTTCGCGCCCGTCGCACGGATTGGTCCGCTGGCCGACCACGACCTCGACGAAGGCGATCAGCTCGGCCTCGTAGGCGGGCCCGAAGCGTTCCAGGAAGCCGGTCCACGGCTTGGTCGCGGCCGGCGGCCCGGACGGTTCGGTGGACGCGATCGGGGTGCGGTCGTCCAGGCCGACCACGATCTGGTCCAGTTCCCCGGCCAGCTCCATCCGGACGTCGTAGCCCGCCCCGTTCAGCCGGGTGGCCGTCACCGTGGCCAGGGTGCCGTCGTCCAGTGTGAGGACGGCGGCGGCCGTGTCGATGTCACCGGCCTCGCGGAACATGGCGGGCCCGGCGTCCGAGCCGGCCGCGAACACGTCGACCACCTCGCGTCCGGTCACCCAGCGCAGCATGTCGAAGTCGTGGATCAGGGTGTCCCGGTACAGCCCGCCGGAGATCGGCAGATAGGCGGCCGGGGGCGGGGTCTGGTCGGAGGTCATCGCCCGCACGGTGTGCAGCCGTCCCAGCCGCCCCGAGCGCACCGCCTCCCGGGCACCCGTGTAGCCCTTGTCGAACCGGCGCTGGAACCCCATCTGAAGGATCGTTCCCGCCGTCTCGACCTCGGCGATCGCAGCCAGTGAACCGGGCAGATCGAGGGCTATGGGCTTCTCGCAGAACACCGGAAGCCCGGAACGCGCCGCCCTCCCGATTAATTCGGCGTGCGCCGATGTCGCCGTAGTGATCACCACGGCGTCCACGCCCCACTTGAAGATCTCCTCCGTGCTCGGTGCCGCCGTTTCCCCCAGCCGGTTCGCCAGCTCCTGGGCCCGTACCGGGTCCACGTCCGTGAGGATCAGCGAACCGACCTCACGATGACGGCTGAGCGTCCTGGCATGGATGGTCCCGATGCGGCCCGTACCGATGACTCCGATGCGCATGGGAACAAACTGAGGGCCGACCAGGCACGCTGTCAATGCGTATGTCCGGACAATCGAACTACATCACTTCCCGTCAACCATTCACAGAGCTACGCTCGGCCCGTGCCGAAACCAGATGTGGACCCGACAGTGCCGCTCGAACTCAGCGTGGACCGGAGCAGCCCGGTGCCGCTGTACTTCCAGCTGTCCCAACAACTGGAGGCCGCGATCGAGCACGGCTCGCTGACCCCGGGCAGCCTGCTGGGCAACGAGATCGAACTCGCCGCCCGGCTCGGCCTGTCCCGGCCCACGGTCCGCCAGGCCATCCAGTCCCTCGTCGACAAGGGCCTCCTGGTGCGCCGCCGGGGCGTCGGCACCCAGGTCGTGCACAGTCAGGTCAAACGCCCGCTCGAACTCAGCAGCCTCTTCGACGACCTGGAGGCGGCCGGACAGCGCCCCGCCACGAAGGTCCTCGTCAACACCGTCGTTCCGGCGTCCGCCGAGGTGGCGGCGGCGCTCGGCGTGGCCGAGGGCAGCGACGTACACCGCATCGACCGGTTGCGCCTCGCGCACGGCGAGCCGATGGCGTACCTCTCCAACCACCTCCCGCTCGGCCTGCTCGCCCTGGACACCGCACAACTGGAGGCCACCGGCCTGTACCGGATGATGCGCACCGCCGGAATCACCCTGCACAGCGCCCGCCAGTCCATCGGCGCCCGCGGCGCGACGGCCGAGGAGGCCGAGCGCCTGGCCGAGACGGAGGGCGCCCCGCTCCTCACGATGCAGCGCACGACGTTCGACGACACGGGCAGAGCGGTCGAATTCGGCAGCCATACATATCGGCCGACGCGCTATTCGTTCGAGTTCCAGCTCTTGGTACGTCCCTGAGTGCACCCGTTTCGCCCGCGATATACGTCATAATGTCCGGACAATTAAGTCCGGGGGGCGTGAGGTTCACGATTCTGGTACCGAGTTGGGACGCGCCCCTTTAGGAGCGCGGGGCTGTGTCTATTTGCGGCTCCGCCGCGGGGCGCGACCAGCCGCAACGCACCCGCACAAGACAACGATCCGCACCCCCCATGCGCCCCCGCACAGCACCCACGGTCACGGTGAGGCAGAATCGGGCCTTGATGAGCACCTACGGCAATTTCAGCGCCCCCATAGGCTCCCGCCGCGCCCCGGCGCTCCGAACTGTCGGCACGCGCGAGCGCAGGTCGCACCTGACGGCCCCCCGCGTGCCCACGGTCGGCATCGACATCGGCGGCACCAAGGTCATGGCGGGCGTCGTGGACGCCGACGGCAACATCCTGGAGAAGCTCCGCACGGAGACCCCGGACAAGTCCAAGAGCCCCAAGGTCGTCGAGGACACCATCGTCGAACTGGTCCTGGACCTGTCCGACCGGCACGACGTGCACGCGGTCGGCATCGGCGCGGCCGGCTGGGTCGACGCCGAGCGCAACCGGGTCCTGTTCGCGCCCCACCTGTCCTGGCGGAACGAGCCCCTCAGGGACCGCATCACGAGCAGGCTCTCCGTCCCGGTCCTGGTGGACAACGACGCCAACACCGCCGCCTGGGCCGAGTGGCGCTTCGGCGCAGGGCGTGGCGAGGACCACCTCGTCATGATCACGCTCGGCACCGGCATCGGCGGCGCCATCCTGGAGGACGGCCAGGTCAAGCGCGGCAAGTGGGGCGTCGCCGGCGAGTTCGGACATATGCAGGTCGTGCCCGGCGGCCACCGCTGCGCATGCGGCAACCGCGGCTGCTGGGAGCAGTACAGCTCCGGCAACGCGCTGGTCAGGGAGGCCCGCGAACTGGCCGCGGCCGACTCCCCGGTGGCCTACGGGATCATCGAGCACGTCAAGGGCAACATCGGCGAGATCACCGGCCCGATGATCACCGAGCTGGCCCGCGAGGGCGACGCGATGTGCATCGAGCTGCTCCAGGACATCGGCCAGTGGCTCGGCGTCGGCATCGCCAACCTCGCCGCCGCTCTCGACCCCTCCTGCTTCGTGATCGGCGGCGGTGTCTCGGCCGCCGACGACCTGCTGATCGGCCCCGCGCGGGACGCGTTCAAGCGACAGCTCACCGGCCGCGGCTACCGCCCCGAGGCCCGCATAGTGCGCGCCCAGCTCGGCCCCGAGGCCGGCATGGTCGGCGCCGCCGACCTCGCCCGCCTGGTCGCCCGCCGCTTCCGCCGCGCCAAGCGCCGCCGTGTCGAGCGGTACGAGCGCTACGAGCGGTTCGCCGAGTCCCGGCGCGACACCCAGGACACCGCATGATCGCATCGCTGCCCCGCCAGACCACCCCCCGGGACGAGCCGCCCCGGCCACCCGAGGACCCCCGCCACAAGGCCCGCCGCCGAGCGCTGACCCTGCTCATCATCGTGCTGCTCATCGGCGTACCGGCCGTCTATCTGGCGATCTCCGCGAACCAGAGCCGCAACAGCGGCAAGGACAAGGAGGCCAAGTACTCGGCGACCGGCCTCACCGTGGGCTGGCCCTCGAAGGTCCAGCGCCGCCTCTACCAGGTACCGGTCCCGCACCCGGCGGAAGAGGTCGCCTTCTACGAGACCAACAACTGGAAGACCAGCCGCCTCTACGTCCAGTTCCAGACCTCCGAAGCCGGCCTCGACACCTTCCTCGCCGGCATAGGGGTCGACCGGGACACGCTGAAGAAGAACGACATCACCATCAGCGACCGCGACCAGAAGATCACCGGCTGGAAGTTCACCCGCCCCGGCCCCTGGTGGGGCGTCGTCAACAAACAGAAGGACCCGGCACCCACCCAGGACGTCGTGGTGAACCTGTCCGATCCGGCCCTCCCCATGGTCTACGTCGTCTCCCGCACCGTTCCCTAGCGGGGCCGCCCCGGCCGGTCGCCGGGGCCGATTGTCAGACCCCGCCCGTAGAGTCGAAGACAGCTGACACGACTGACGGGCGGGAGGTGACAGGACGTATGACGGACACGGCACTCATGGAGCAGATCTCCGTACGACTGGCCGCGGTCTTCCTGCCGTCCCCCGTTGTCCCGCGCGAGGGCCGCGTCGCCTTCTGGGACCCCGACGGCGAGCGCGCCCTCCCCGAAGCCGAAGAGGGCGTGGAACAGACCGAGTTGACGGTCGTACGACGACAGGGCGCTGCGGTCCGACGCAGGTCCGCCCCCGCGCTGACCCTGCCGATCGAGGCGGCGCTGCCCCTCCTGGTGCGTGCCCGCCGAGACCCCGCCGCCCACCCCGCCACGGCCTGCTGGGGCGCCGCCGCCCTGCACGCGCTCCGGCTCGCCGCCCGCGGCCGACTGCTCCCCGGCCTCACCGCGACCGGCCACGACGCGTGGCGGGCGGGCCCCCTGGAGCCCGAGGACATCGCGCACGTCCGCGCGGTCGCGGCGGCCCTCCCGTACGAGGGCCACGCCGTCCCACTGCCCGGCCCGGGCCCGCTCCGGCTGCCCGAGCCGGAAGCGCTGATGCGGTCCTTCCTGGACGCCGTCGCGGACACCCTGCCCCGCACCCCGGCCGCGCCGTACACCTCAGGGATGCCCTTCGCGGCCCGCAAACCGCAGCGCCTGCGCGACGCCCAGGACTGGGCCGCCGAGGTCGCCGCCGGCATGGACGCCGGCGTACGGATCTCGCTCCGCCTGGACCTCTCGGCCTACGACCTGTTCGACGACGGCGGACGGGTGCGCAGCGCGGGCGCGGCGATCGTCCAGGTGCACAGCCTCGCCGACCCCACCCTCGTGGTCGACGCGGCGGCCCTGTGGGCGGGCACGGCGGACAGCGCCTTCGGCCCCCGCGCGCGCGTGGACGCCGCGTTGGCCGTACGCCGGGCCGCCCGCGTCTGGCCCCCGCTGGACCGCCTCACCGAGCAGGACGTGCCCGATGTACTCGCCCTCTCCGAGGAGGAGTTGGGCGATCTGCTCGGCATGGCGGCCACCCGGCTCGCGGCGGCCGGAGTCGCCGTCCACTGGCCCCGGGACCTGGCACAGGACCTCACGGTGTCCGCAGTGGTCCGCTCGGCACCGGGCTCGGCGACCGACGGCACCGGGTTCTTCGAGAGCGAGGAACTCCTCCAGTTCCGCTGGCAGTTGGCGCTCGGCGGCGACCCGCTCACCGAGGCCGAGATGGACACCCTGGCCGAGGCCCACCGCCCGGTCGTACGACTGCGGGACCAGTGGGTGCTGGTCGACCCGGCCCTCGTCCGCAAGGCCCGCAAACGCGAACTGGGCCTGCTCGACCCGGTCGACGCGCTGTCCGTCGCGCTCACCGGCACGACGGAGGTAGACGGCGAACAGGTGGAAGCCGTCCCGGTCGGCGCGCTGGCCACGCTCCGCGACCGCCTGACGGCGGGCATCCAGCCCGCCGAGCCCCCGCCCGGCCTCCAGGCCACCCTCAGGGACTACCAACTCCGGGGCCTGGCCTGGCTCGACCTGATGACCTCCCTCGGCCTCGGTGGCTGTCTCGCCGACGACATGGGCCTCGGCAAGACCATCACCCTCATCGCCCTCCACCTGCGCCGGGCACACCGCGACCCCACCCTCGTGATCTGCCCCGCCTCACTCCTCGGCAACTGGCAGCGGGAGATCACCCGCTTCGCCCCCGGAGTCCCCGTCCGCCGCTTCCACGGCGCGGACCGCACCCTGGAGAACCTGACCGGCGGCTTCGTCCTCACCACGTACGGCACCATGCGCTCGGCGGCGGCGACGCTCGCCCAACAGCCCTGGGGCATGGTCGTCGCGGACGAGGCACAGCACGTCAAGAACCCGTACTCGGCGACCGCGAAGGCCCTCCGCACGATCCCGTCCCCCGCGCGCGTGGCCCTCACCGGCACCCCGGTCGAGAACAACCTCTCCGAACTCTGGGCCCTGCTGGACTGGACGACCCCCGGACTCCTCGGCCCCCTGAAGTCCTTCCGCGCCCGGCACGCGCGCGCGGTGGAGAACGGCGAGGACGAGGAGGCGGTGACCCGACTGGCCCGCCTGGTCCGCCCGTTCCTCCTGCGTCGCAAGAAGTCCGACCCGGGCATCGTCCCCGAACTCCCGCCCAAGACGGAGACCGACCACCCGGTCCCGCTCACCCGCGAACAGGCCTCGCTCTACGAGGCGGTGGTGCGCGAATCCATGCTGGCGATCGAGACGACGGAGGGCATCGCACGCCGGGGCCTGGTCCTGAAGCTCCTCACCTCCCTCAAACAGATCTGCGACCACCCGGCGCTGTACCTCAAGGAGGAGCACACGGCGGCCCAGGCCGGCGGCGACCGCCTCGCCGCCCGCTCCGGCAAACTCGCCCTGCTGGACGAGCTGTTGGACACGCTGCTGTCGGAGGACGGCTCCGCGATCGTCTTCACGCAGTACGTCGGCATGGCCCGCCTGATCACCTCCCACCTGTCGGCCCGCGCGGTCCCGGTCGACCTGCTCCACGGCGGCACACCGGTACCGGAGCGGGAGCGCATGGTGGACCGCTTCCAGGCCGGTGCGACCCCGGTCCTGATCCTGTCCCTCAAGGCGGCCGGCACCGGCCTGAACCTCACCCGCGCGGGCCACGTCGTCCACTTCGACCGCTGGTGGAACCCGGCGGTCGAGGAACAGGCCACGGACCGCGCGTACCGCATCGGCCAGACCCAGCCGGTCCAGGTCCACCGCCTCATCACCGAGGGCACGGTCGAGGACCGCATCGCCGAAATGCTCGAATCCAAGCGGGCGTTGGCGGACGCGATCCTCGGCTCCGGCGAGTCGTCCCTGACCGAGCTGACGGACCGGGATCTGTCGGACCTGGTGCGGTTGCGGAGGGAGTCGTGACGGGAGTGGAGGGGGCTGCACAGGGCGCGGGCGAAGCGGAGCACGACGCAGAACTCGCGGTGAGCGAAGCCGAGTCGGAGCGGACGCGACCCGCACCGGGCGAGAGCGAGGAGCCCGAGCAGCAGGCCACGCGCCCCGCCGACCTGGCACGACAGGCACTGCGGGCCGCGCGTGAACGGCGGGAGCGGGAGGAGCGGGAGGAGCGGGAGACGGAGAAGCCCGCGGGGCATGCGGCGGCCCCAGCCCCCGGGGACCCGGTGGTCGACACGCTTGTGCCGGCCGGTTCTGAGGGGCCGGTGCCCCGCGAGCCCCGGCCGACCGGTGCTGGGAGGCTGGCGTCCCGCGCGCCTGTGCCATCCGGTTCTGAGGCGTCGGTGTCCCGTGCGCCTGTGCAGTCTGGTTCTGAGGCGTCGGTGTCCCGTGCGCCTGTGCAGTCTGGTTCCGAGGCGTCGGTGTCCCGCGCGCCTGGGCCGACCGATTCCGAGGACACGACGGTCACCGCACCCCCGGCCGCCGATCCCTCACCGCCCGCTCCACGCCCCGGTGACGCCGCGCGCGCCGCGCTGCGCGCCGCTCTGCCGGTCCGACGCGAGGCAACCGCAGTGGTGGCCCCCGAGGACGCCCGTACCGAGCTGGAGGCTCCCGACCCCGTAGATCAGCAAGGTAACCGCTCGGCACCCCTCGCCCCCGCTCCTGCCCTTGGCGCTAGCGCCAAGGGCAGG
>NZ_JAEQAZ010000101.1 GCF_016654115.1 Streptomyces sp. MBT53 | reverse complement strand
GCCAGACCCCGCGTCTCCGGCAGATCCTGCCGGAGACGCGGGGTCTGGCACGCACATCTGCGGCGTTGTCGTCACTCGCCGACGCTCCGCGTCGACTCCCTCCTCCGCCTTGCAGCTGCACGCGCCAGACCCCGCTCACCCGTGCTTATAAGGTGCCGCTACTTTTCTCCGACCTGGTCCGCCGGACAGGCCCTCGCCGCCGATGGTGTCGAGTTCGGCGATCGCGTCGGCGGGCAGCACCAGGTCCGCGGCGGCGATGTTCTCGCGCAGATGGGCGCGGGACGAGGTGCCCGGGATCAGGACGGTGGTGGCCGAGCGCTGCAACAGCCAGGCCAGGGCGACCTGTTGGGGCGAGGCGTCCAGCCGGGCCGCGACCTCGGCGAGGGTCTTCGACTGCAGCGGGGTGAAGCCGCCGAGCGGGAAGTACGCAGCGAACGCGATGTTCTCCGCGGCGCACCGCTCGACGAGGGCGTCGTCCTGCCGGTTGGCCAGGTTGTAGAGGTTCTGCACGGTGACGACCGGGGCGATGGCCTGCGCCTCGGCCAGTTGGGCGGCGGAGACCGTGCTGAGCCCGAGGTGCCGGATCAGCCCCGCCTTCCGCAGCTCGGCCAGGGCGCCGAACTTCTCGCCGATCGACTCCTCGTCGGCGCTGTCCTGGGCGCCGAGCCGGAGGTTGACCACGTCGAGCGCGTCGAGCCCGAGGTTGCGGAGGTTGTCGTAGACCTGCGCCTTGAGGTCTTCAGGGTGGCGGGACATGATCCAGCTGCCGTCGGGGCCGCGCCGGGCGCCGACCTTGGTCACGATGTGCAGGTCGTCGGGGTAGGGGTGGAGGGCTTCCTTGATGATCTCGTTGACGACGACTGGGCCGTAGAAGTCGCTGGTGTCGATGTGGGTGATGCCCCGCTCGACGGCCTCGCGGAGGACGGCCACCGCTTCGGTGCGGTCCTTCGGCGGGCCGAAGACGTGGGGGCCGGCCAGTTGCATGGCGCCGTATCCCATGCGGGTGAGGGTGAGCCCTTCGGCGGGGGTGAGGGTGCCGCCGGAGACGGTGTCGGCCATGGTGGCGCGCCTTTCGGTAGGTGGTGGGTCCTGGCGTCGACTCTGCGCCTGTGGCGGCCGGGCAGGCAGTACCCGGATGTTCCTGGTAGTGACGGGGACACCCACCTGCGCGGATTCGGATCTACGGTGGTGGGTGTGGACGCCAAGAACGCGCTCGGCGAGTTTCTGCGGGCCCGCCGGGAGCGGGTCCGGCCCGAGGACGTGGGCCTGAGCGGCGGCGGACTGCGCCGGGTGCCGGGGCTGCGCCGGGAGGAGGTCGCCCTGCTGGCCGGTATCAGCTCCGACTACTACCTGCGCCTTGAGCAGGGCCGGGACCGCAACCCGTCGGCCCAGGTGCTGGAGGCGCTGGCCCGGGTGCTGCGCCTGGACGCCGCCGCGACCGCCCATCTGCTGAGCCTGGCGCAGCCCGAGCGGCCGGCCGCGTCCCGCCGACGGACCAGAAAGCCGGAGGCGGTACCGGCGAGCGTCCGCGAACTGCTCGACACCTGGTCAGCGCATCCGGCCTACGTCCAGAACCGGTTCACCGACTGCCTCGCGGCCAACGCCCTGTGCCGGGCGCTGTCCCCGAGCTACATGCCGGGTGCGAACCTGCTGCGAGCGGTGTTCCTGGACCCCGCCGAACGCGAACTGCGGCGCGACTGGGAGGAGTTGACCGCAGAGGGCGTGGCGACGCTGCGCGGCCACATCGGCCCGGACGTCGACGATCCGCGACTCGTGGAGCTGGTGGGCGAACTGTCCGTGCGCAGCGAGCGGTTCCGGCTGCTGTGGAGCAGACACGAGGTACGGCCGATGGTCGGGCGGACCAGTCTCCTCAGGCATCCGCAGGTCGGGGACTTCGAGCTGCGGTCGAACAAGTTCGAGATTCCGGGCACGGACGCCCTGAGCGTGGTCGTCTTCCACGCCGAGCCGGGCAGCCGCAGCGCGGAACTGCTGGGCCTGCTCGGCAGCCTCGCCGTGTCCGGGGACGGCGTACCCGGGGAGACGTCACCGGCGCACGAGGACCGGTGACGCTCAGAT
Source organism: Streptomyces sp. MBT53 (assembly GCF_016654115.1). Classification (GTDB taxonomy): domain Bacteria; phylum Actinomycetota; class Actinomycetes; order Streptomycetales; family Streptomycetaceae; genus Streptomyces. The sequence goes on along the minus strand of NZ_JAEQAZ010000101.1, from coordinate 30,304 downwards.
CTGCCAGGAACGCAGCCGTTCCGCCGCGCCGTAGACGTCCGTCTTCCCGGAGATCAGATCGCGGGTCAGGTCGACGAGCGCGCCGTACGGCGGATCGATGCCGACGCCGCTGACGAACATGTAGGCGACCGCCGTGGCGCAGGCGAAGCGGGCGTTGGCGGACGGCAGGGGCTTGAGCAGGGCGAGGGTGTGCAGCAGGGCGGTGGCCCGCCAGGCCGGGTCGGAGTCGGCACCGAGGCGCGGCGGGTCGACGCGGTGCCGGGCGACGGCCGCCTTCCCTGTCAAGTCAGCGTGTCGACGTCTGGCTGTCTCTGGCAGGGGCAAGGCCCAGCAGTGCAGAGTGCGGCGTATGCAACCGGCGGCCTGCGGCAGGAACGACCGGCTCAGACCGGGCGGACTATGCCTGGGCAACATGTAAGGGGATGCTATGCAATTCCAACAGCTTGAGCGGCCGTCAGGATCTTTCCAACAGCCGGTGACAGCTGAGCAGGTACAGATGATGTGCCGTCGTGCCTTCGGTAGTGACGTCGACGTCAGGTCCGCCGTGGAACTCGGCGGTGGAATGTACAACAACACCTATGAGTAGAATTCGCCGCGGAACGGCCTGCGATGTTGCGGGTGGCCCCGGAGCGGTCCCGGCAGTGCCGTATCGAACGCGGACTCATGCGAAATGAGCACGCCGTCCAGCCGTTCCTCGCCCCAATCGCATCGTTGATGCCCCGGATCGTGGCCGCCAACTTCACCCACGAAATCCTTGGCCGTGACTGGATGATCCAAAACGTTGTCGCCGGCATCCCGGCTGCGGAGGGTCTGAATGCCCCTCCCCGCTCCGAGTGGGGATCGTTCTTCGCCCAGCTCGGCACGATCGCCCGGCAGGTCCACGACGTCACCGGTCCGCATTTTGGACCGGTCGAGGCGCCCTGGTTCAGCTGCTGGAGCGAAGCCGTCGTCACCTTGTTCCAGAACACAGCGGCCGATCTGGAGGATGCCGGTCTGGACGCCAGGGACGTGCGGGACGTCACGGCTGCAGCCGAAAAACACCGAGCAGTCCTCGACGAGGCCACCGAACCGAAGCTCTTGTCCGGTGACCTGTGGACGATTCACTAGGCAAGTCAACAGTCGGAAATTTGGCTGTCTTCTTGGGGTCGTCCACATGATCGACGACACCGTCGCCGGTCCGTCCGTGGAGGATGGAGGCGAATTGCGTTGCAGCCTGTGCGCCGTGACCCAGCCGACGGCTCGGTAAACTTCGCTTTTCCGCTCCTGAACTGACCTACTCAGGGCTACGCTGACCTGATCAGTCTGGTCGTGCGGGAGGGTGCCACCGTGGGGGATGCTTCGGTGAACGACGCACCGATGGTGCGTGTTGAGACCGTGGAACTCAATGGGCACGGAGCTCGGCAGATCGGAAGCCGCACACGGCAGTCTGCGTCTTTGGCTGACCGCTCTGACGAACTGCAAGAAGCCATTGTCCAGGCTTCGACCATCGCGCAGGATTCGCTGGCTCGGATTCCGCAGCGACACGGCTGGTCAGTCACCAGCTTGGAGGTGGTCTTCGGGCTCACGTTGGCGGCCGAAGCCGGAGTGATCCTTTCGAAGGCGTCGGCGGAAGCCTCCTTTGAAGTGACGCTCACTGTGGAGCGGGCCGTAGACGCGCCATGACTGGCTGGCACCACTGGGTGCGGATCCGCGAGAACGGTAGACATCTGGGCGCCGGCTTCCTTGTGACGCGGGTCTTCGTGCTCACAGCTATGCATTGCCTCCGGCAGGTGTCTTCGGAGGATGCCCGGCTGGAACTCGAACTGGCCGATGGACGGGTTATGAGCGGCCGGTTGTGCGATTCAGCAAAAGAGGTCGATCTTGCCCTGATCGCCATCGAGGGCGCACACGCATACGATCTGCCACTGGCACCACCGACGGACTGGCCACGGCCGCAAGTGAGATGGAGCGGTGCGTACTGTCCGCCGGGTGAGAACACACAGCTGAGCGGCCGCGTGACGCACGCGCCGATCGACTACCGCAGTACAGAGGGTGGCGAGTTCAAAGGGATCCAACTGACGGTTGACCAATTGCTCGGTGACTATTCGGGGTACTCCGGTAGTCCGGTGGACACCGATCCCGTCAAGGCTGCGCGCTCGGACCCCTTCGAGCCCGAGGAACGCCCAGTGGTTGGGATCCTTATGGAGCAGCAGTTCAGCCGTGAGGACCCAGCTACGGGAAGCAACGTTCTGGTCGCAGCATCGGTGCGGCACGCAATGGATCTTTTCCCACACTTCAGCATCGACTGGCTGCGAAACGGGGGCCGCGCCCCCGAGCCGCAGCACGCTGCGCAGCAGGAGTCCTCAGAAGCCGCAGAGGGAGCGGCGGTGCAGCGTGCGACGCGGGAAGCCGATGTCGTGCTCAGATCGCTGCGGCGGTGGGAGGAGACGGGGCTCATCACATCGACGGAGGCTCAGGAGCAGCGGCGCCGCACGCTGCGGCAACTAGGCGAAGCTGCGCTGGGAGGTGACGGTGATGACTGAAGCCTCCTCCATGTGGTGGCAGCGCAGGATCGATGTCGCCGAAAGAGCAGTGAGAGGCGACCAGGAAGCCCTCGCGCCGCTTCGGGAGGAGGTTCTCCGCCTCACCGAAGACACACACCTTCTGGAGACTCCGACCGCAGCAGGCAATATGTCCTATTTTCTTGCCCTGCTGCGTGAGCTGGGCAGGGCAGGGGGGCCTGATTACGCGCGCACGCTGAGCGTAATCAGCCAGTGGGTGAAGGGTGGCTTGGTTCCTCCGGAACATCAGTGCGTCGTGCACAACAGAATCGCCACCGTGCTCGCCGAAGGCGGAGCCGAACACGAGGCTCGTGAGGCGTTGACGGCTGCCAAAGTTGCCGCGCGTACAGAGCTGGAGTTGGCGTACACGCTTGCCCAACTCGGCTCCATCGAGGCCCGCCTCGGAAACTGGGCACGGGCGCGTCGCTACGCCGAGCAAGCCGCGCCCCTCATCCCGGCAGCCGACGGTGAGGAGGCATGGCTGGATGTGTGGATGCGGACGACCTCCGTGTTCTTCCGCATCGAGCGCAGGGTCAGAGACCGGGATTACCAGCGTGTGGAGATCCTCGCCCAGCAGCTCGTGCATGTCTGTGGGCAGCAGATCGACCGCTGGGGCAGTGATCATCCTCGAACATTGGAAGCCGTGGTCGTCATGGCCTCGGCACAGCATGCGATCGCCGAGATGCGAGATGATCTCGAGGCCATGGACCAACTGACCGACGTCCTAGCAGCAGCGGTGCAGCGGTCCGCCAGTCTGCTCGGCGCACGGCATCCTCAGGCCGGATCAGCCCGCGCCGCGCTCGCAGAAGCCCATCAGACCACCCAACACGTCCGCGCGCAGCAGCGCCATTCCCCTCAAGCGCGTCCACGAACTCAGTCCGCGCCGAACAGTCCAGGTGCGCAGGCACGCCAGTCGGCTCAGGGGAGCGAGAGCGCGTCTCCCCTGGCCAGCACCGCCCGGGTCACCACGGCAGTGCCTCTTTCGCCAGCTGGTGATGCCTCTGAGGATCTACGGGATCTCGTCATCCGATCTCGGTTCGTCCTGTTCGGGTTCGACGGGCCGATCTGCCGCCTGTTCGCAGGACATTCAGCAGAGTGGGCTGCGAACAGCATGATGGAATGGCTCGAAGGGCGGGGCCTGCATGGTCTGTTGACGGAGGCCGAACGAAATGCCCCGGACCTGCAGGTCATCTTGCACGCTGTCGACCGCCGGCATCCGAGCAGCGACCTGGTATCGGAGCTGGAGGAGCGCGTCACCCGCGAGGAGATGAGGGCGGTGTCCTCCGCGATGCCCACAGGGTACGCGGACCCGCTGATCCGTACTTGGACAGCCCTAGGTGGACGACTTGCGATCGCCACGAACCACTCCTCGCGGGCGGTCCAGGAGTACCTGAGTAGTCGCGGCCTCATGGAGTGCTTCGCCCCCCGCATCTATGGTCGCACCCAAGCCCTTGAGAGCCTTAAGCCGAACCCCCACAACCTGAACCGGGCGCTGTCCGCCATGGGAGCGGCGCCCTCGGCCGCGTTGATGATCGGTGACACGCCTTCAGACTTCATCGCTGCGAGCCGCGCCGGCGTCTCATTCCTCGGCTTTGCGCGCAACGAGCGGACGGCCAAGCACTTGAGGGAGGCCGGCGCCGAACTGATAGTGGAGTCACTGGAGCCAGTGTTGCGAGTCCTCCGCAGCAGATGAACCGGTCGTGTCGGCATCCCTAGGTCCCGACGCAGACTGACCTCGCGCCCCAGACGAACACGGCCGAAGTCACCTCCTCGGCCGTCGGTGGGGGAGATACGGCGGCAGGATCGAATGAATGAACAGGGAGTCGCGCGGCGTGCCGGGCATGACCATCTGTCCGATCCCCGACACCTGGTCGTCTACTGGGGAGGTGCACTTATTCGGAGGGGGCAGTATTCCCTCTTGTTGTCGATGTGCCCTTGCCGAGCTCCCGGCCCAGGGAGGGGCGGAGTTTAGTGTCGATGAAGATCGCTGGGCGCCAGCCTTCGGTGAATCTCGACACGACGAACCTGTCTATGGCGGCCAGCGTGGCCGCGGCAGCGGGAGCAGTCACCTCGGCGTTCGGCAAGAAGAGCGCGAACCCCGCAGCGGCCGGGACAAGCCACCGCAGTTCTTTGACCGGTTTGGAGCTGAGTAACCGCCTCTTGGTCGCCTCGGCCGCGTAGGACTTGACGAGGTCTGCGTCGGGTGTGTGGGTGTCGAGCCAGCCTCGGAACTTGTCCGCGTCGGGCAGCAGCCGAATGAAGTCGCCGAAGGGCAACGCTCCGGAATTCACAGCGCTTCGCAGATCGACGAGACCTCGAACGACTATCTCGTTGAACTGATCGATCTTCGCCTGCTGTGCGTCCACGGAGGCAGCAAGGTCAGCACACTTCGCCTGTACCAGCCTCGCCCCGAGCGAGTCTTGCGCGATCCCTGCTGCGAACGTCGCGCCAAGATAAAGATCTTCACGCATATCCACGATACTGACGAGGAGATGGCCGGGTGTGAGGTCATCGGCACTTGACTTCGCTTGGTACTCCTCGCGCAGAGCAGTCCAGTCGAGGTTGGATTTAAGCATGAAGTAGCCGTCTTCCTGCGGGACCAGTCGAGCCTCCAGGTCTGCGGGAAGGGTGTAGCCAGGGGCGAACGCGTTCACAGTCTCGATGATGGCCTTGCGCATGAACACGTCATCCTGCCAGTCGTCCGCAGCGGCATCCGTAAGGTTGCTGGGGAGACTGTGGCTGCGTGTTTGGCCGATGAAACGATTGGCCATCCGGCGGCCTTTGCCGGACTTTCCCGTGGCTTCACGGAAGAGACGGACGACCATCTCGTCGTCTGGCTCACTCATAACCTTGATGCTGACAGGGCGGTGTCGCTCCTGCGCCGTCCCCACACCTTCGTTCTTGACCGCCAGGTCGCGGTCAGCGAAGACGGCGTCGATGTTGGTGTTACTGACGATCTCTAGGGCAAGGTCGGGGCCGCACTGCTGGACCAGCTGGGTCACGCTATGTCGGGTCAGAATGAGACGGACGGTTCGGTAGTAGAGCATGGTCTCAGCCAGTCGGCCGAGATCCAGTGGGTAGGAGCTTGCCATCGGGGTCGTCCTTCGGACCACGATCGAGTCGAACACCTGCTGCCTCCGTGAAGGATTGGAGCGGATCAAAAGCGTGGGTTGTCGCTGAGTCTGTTGTTCAGACGGCTGCCCCGAGTTCGAAGGGGGCAGAACGCGCCAAACCACTAACTTGCCCCACATGAGTCTCCGTTGCACTAGACGCAACATTGTTGAGGCTCCGCCCTCGGCCTGCCACCACTTCAAGAAAGCCGATGAGGGGCATTCAGAACGAACCCGGATTCCCCTCATGGCCAGGCGCTACGGTGTCTCGCCGATCAAACCAGTTGCCTCTTCACCTTGTGGTACCAGCCGTGCACCGGGTTTGACCAGCAACTGTGCGATAGCACAGAACGCGTGCACCTGGGGCTGCTCGTCGCCGTCCCGGCGGACGAACTTTTCATCGCAGATGAGGAAGTGTGCTCCATATCGTCGCGGTCCCCGCGGGTCTCCTCCAGGAGCGTGACCACCCGGCTCACCTTGTGGTCGTCGCAGTTGACCTCGACTATCACCGGCATCACGTACCGGACCCACCGCTTCGCCGCCCGGGGCCTGCCCTTCACGTCACGTAGTCGGCGACACGCTAGTGGCACAAGGCCCCACCCAGGGGACAGGAGCCCAGAGCATCGCCCTCAGCTACATGTCACTTGGCCGTAGCTTCGGGAGTAGCGCCCTACTCAGGGGAATGACGTTCGGTTCGTGTCGCGCGAGATCCCCCGGAGTTCCTGGTTCTCCAAGGTGAGGGCGTTGATGACCCGGACCAGGCTGGGGACATCCGCGCGAAGCTGATCAAGTTCCGTGTTCTTGTTGGCGATCGTCTTCTTGAGCTTCACGATCGTCTGACGGAGTCGGGCTTCAGCATCGGAAGTGGCTCCACGTTCCTTCACTCTCTCGTAGAACTCGTTCTTCAGATCGAGATGGCGTTGGGTGAGAGCGTTCCTCGGGACTCCGGCTTCCTGAGCAAGGGCGACGATCGTGAGTGCTCCGTTGGAGGCTTGATGGGCGCCGTCCAGGATGCGGTCCATAGCCGCGCGAATACGATCACGTTCGTCCAGGGCGGGGCTCATCCGATGTTCTCCTAGAGCGTGATACGTGTGCGGTCGTGGTCCGCGGCCAAGGTGTGGAGCTGACTGGCCTTGGCCTGGAGTCGCTCACCGATCGGCTGAGGAGCATGGGATGCCTGGAGTTCGAGGAGGCTCGCGCGCTCACGAAGTTGGGAGGCATGGTCGTCGGTGCGGACGATGTTGCCGCATCCGGGAACGCAGCGGTCCAGGCTCGGCGTGTCCTTGACTCCGTCGCGGTGACAGAGGGCCTGCTCCCGTTTGTAGTGGCAGAGCAAGAGGGCCTGCGGGTTGTCGTAGATCATGGCGTTCTCGTTGGCGAGAAGGCGCCGGGCGGTGGTGGCAGTGATGGCTGCGCCGGAGAAGCGCTGGGCGCGTGCAGCAGTCCGGATGGCGCGTCTGGCTGAGGGGCCGGAGACGCCACCGCCGGCTTCGAGGTCGTCGTGGAGCTCGGCTACGGTGTCCGAGACGGCGCGAACGGTTTCCACGTCGATGAGGTCGTGGATTCCGTCACGGCTGCGGGAGGCGTACCCCTCGGAGACGAAGGTGGTCCGCAGGTGCCCGTATTGGATGGCGAGGGCGACCAAGCCGCCCGGACGGCGGGCAATGTGCCAGGCCAGCGACCGTCTGAACCTCCTGGTTCCGATGGCCCCTGCCGGGTCAGGGGCGATGAATTCGCCGGGGAGCTCGTGCCGCAGGGCTTCAATGTTCGCCCAGGTGACGAAGTGTTCGATCCTTTCCACCAGTCCGCTCGTCTTCAGGGACCCTGTGTCGGCACGGGATTGATGTTGGACATGGGCATTGTGGTCGAAGAGGAGAGTACCGTCGGGGACCATTCGTTCCAGGACGCGGATGGCGTTGACGACGGGCGTGATGGCGACCCAGGGCACCTCGCGTTCTTCGCCTCCGGACACGTGGTTGCCGTGCTCGTCCGTGGCCGTCTTGTACTCGTTGCTGCGGATCAGATGCCGTCCGATCGTTCCCTTGCTGTCCGGTTCCGGGTCGGGGCAGCAGCCTGAGCGCAAGCCCAGGACCTCTCCGGGCCGCATTCCTGTCAAGTAGGCACAGATCACAAAGGCCGCTGTAACTAGGTGTCGCCTTAGCGCGTGGATTTCGTCGAGGTTGATTGCCGTCCGCCAGGGAGTTCCGTGGATGCGACCGCTGACCGGGATGTCCAGTGGGCAGGGGCCCGGTCGGGTGGGGGCCGCGTCCAGCAGCCCGTGCCGACGGGAGACCCGGTCGACCTGGCCGATGGAAGCGCCGGTGGTCGCCGCGATGTAGACGCGGGCGAGTCTGGGCTGCCCCCGGTTCGTGGTCGTGGGCAGAGGTGCGTTGGATGCGATCAGAGGGGCAAAGTAGGCCTCCAGGGCCGCGTAACCTCTTGGCCCCGGAGACGGTCTGCGAGAGGCGTCATCCAGTCGCCGGGCCTCGGACCAGGCTGCGAGGATGTCGTCGGCGAAGTCGTCGACCATGCGGATCGCCCAGATCAGCAGAGGGCCCATGGTTTCCTCGGCCAGGGGATCGGTGGTGTTCTCGCCGCCTCGGGTAGTCGCGGGCGGCAGGTAGTCGTCGGCGCCCCGCTCGTCCCAGGGCGGCCGTCCAACGTCGTTCGGGCGTGCACTGAGCTGGTCGAACGCCCAGAGCCGAGTCAGCGAACTCAAGACCTTGTGATGCACGCTGCGATTGTTCGTAGTGTCGAGAAGGTGCAGGCCGTAGGCGTGCAGGACGGCAGTGCCGCATTCAGCGAACCTGGACAAACCGCGGCCTTCAAGCCACGAAGCCAAGTGCATCCAGTGCCGCACTACGTCCCCCGTGGCGTGGGCACCGAGGCGGCTGCGCATCGGGCCGCCTCGATCCTTGAGGAAGGTCGGCCGCAGCTGGCCGTTGATCAGATTCCAGGCGGCCAGCCGCAGCTCGTCCTGGAAAACGGCCGGGCAACTGCCCCAGTGGATCGTCCTCTTGCCCGCGCTGGGGTTCTCGGTCATCGGAGCCAGCGGCCAGACCGGAGCCGCGTACTGGGCATTGAGGTGGGCGTGCATGGCGGTGACCATGTGCGCGGGAACCACTGGAGTCGTCGGGGTGGGAAGTGGCAGTAGGTATGGGTCGAGTTCGAAGGCGGTGGTCACGTGTCGAGGTCCCCGGTCAGGAGATGGCGAATGAGTTCGCGGTCCGCGTCGCCGACCTGGGCCAAGGCCTGGCTCCATGTGGCGGCGCCGAGCTTGTCCTTTAGGTCTTCCAGACGTTCGTGGGTCTCACCCCAGTCCGCCTTCCAAGCGGGCGGAGGCACGACCGAGCGCAGATTGGTGAGCGCGGTGTGCAGGTGGGCGAGCCGGCCATGGTGGCCGGGGTGGACACGGGCGTTCTGGCATCCCAGACACATCAGGAAGGAGGCGCCGCATCCTCCCTCCGGCGCGGGGTGGGGGCCGTTGTTGTAGTCCGAACAATCCGCCGTCGCGGTCTCGACGTCCCCTGCGGTGGGTTGCTCCCGCAGCTCGGCGGCCAGGACTCCCGTGCGGGCGCGGAGCGCGGCATCCTCGGCACCGACCGCGATGACCTCGACCGCTTCGGCCTGGACCCGCTTGTCGACCAGGACGTAGCGGCGGTCGTGCGTCTCCTGGCTGTTCTGGCCCGGCTGCCGGCGGTCGAGTGCGTTCACAGTGCGTCGCCCCCGCTGAAAGGGGGCCCCACTAAAGCCCTGTGCGTGTGCCCATTCCTGCGTGTAACTAGTGTGGATGCCGAAGTGGAAGTGGCTGACGGGCGGTAGCCGGTCCTGGCTCGCTTGTTGCCGCCCCGGCTTGTGGGTTCGCCAGACGATCAGACGGTCAGTTCCCGGGACAAGGTTTTCAACGATGGCGCGGGCGAAACTGGTTGCTTCCAGTGCTTGGGTGATCAAGCGGCCCTGGGAGGCTGCCCCGTCGTCGGTGACATTGCGTGTCTCGTAGTGGTGGCCGGCTCCGCGACGGTACTTCTCCAGTGGGATCCGGTAGGTCGGGTGGCCATCCTCGCCGGGGTCCGGCAGTGCCCGCGGCACCTCGGCATGGTCGATGACGGACAGGTTCCATCCGTACTCCGCCATGAGCAGTACGCCCAGAGCCACCGCCTCCATACGTGACAGGAACAGTCTCTGCCACGTCATCGCCGGTTTCCGGCCACCCAGCGCCTTTGCGTACTTGCGGATCACGATCCGCGGCCTGGCGTCCTGATGAACGGAGCGGGGCAGGTCCCCAGTGCGGGCGAGAATGTCCAATGCCTGCCCGACCAGCCAGCCCTGGCTGCCCTCCTGGTAGTAGTCGCCTTGCCGCCATCGCTCCAGGTGCTGAGCGTTCTCCCTGATCCGCAGCAGCGCGGACCGGAACATCCGCCTGGCGGCGACCTTGATCTCGTCGAACTCGGCCTCGCTGTAGGACTGGATCTGGCTCTTCGGCTCCTTGCGGCGAACGGCCAGCTCGTCGGCGACCGGACCTGTCTGCAGCCGACCGTCGCTGAGCAACAGGCGGGTGATCAGGCTGTTCGCGTGGTAGCTCCCCCGATTCGTGCCCAGGCCCAAGCGCCACTGCTTCACCACAGCGGAGGTGATCTCGTCAAGATCACGCGGGGGGTTCTCCAGACCCGCGAGGAATTTCGTGAACACTTCCAACTGGTACCAGTAGCCCTCGGACGTCGTATGTGCGCCCCACGTCCCGGGCCTGCAGAAGCCCGCGAAGACAGCTGCCAGTGAACGCTGCATCGGTTCGGCGACCGGCATGGCAGAGAAGTCGTACTCCTTGACCCGGCCGGCCCGGTTGTGATGGTGGACGACCAAGCCGTCGGGAGCAAGCGGCTCGGGACGAGCATGGTCAGCCTGTGGGAGGGACGCCTTGCGTCCACGCGGGCTCACTCGGCACCGCCTGCGGTCGGTTCCATGCGCGCGTCGATGTCCTGGATACCCTCGGACTCCCGGGCAATGCGAGCAAACACCCCGTCCAGCTCGGGCATCGGGACCTGGACTGGGCTGTCGGCGTCGGCGAGCATCGAGCGCAGTTGCAGGTCCGCTACTGGCGCGAGATATCGGTCCACCGTGGTCTCCCGGGAGGCATGCCCCAACAAGTTCTGGACCATGAACCATGGATCCCCGTAGAGCAGCCGGAAGTCTCTGCGTTCCTCCGGAGTGAGGCCGTAACGCCGATCCATCAGCGTGTTGAGTACCACCAGCATGAACAGAGCCATCGAATGCCGCGCCGAATGCACGGTTGCGTAGGGGGCGTAGACCTTGTGCGGATCCATGCCCAGTCTCTTTGGCGGGGTCAACACTCGCTCGCAGCGCTGGTTGGCGGTCCGGAAGACGCCGTCCCACGAGTGCGGATGGAGGGGCAGACCTTGCTCGTTGAGCCACAACCACAGCGGCTCGGGCCCGTGCGGCCCCTCGGTGAACAGAAGCATCCGTTCTTCGACCGTCAACTCGTCCAGCGCCCGCTGGCCTAACACTCCGTCCTGGTCGCACCAGCGCACCACCGGCTTCAGCCCACGGGTGACCTCGGTGACGAGCCGCATCTCGGGCAGTTGCACGTAGCGGTCGACCCTCTGGGCCCGCCTCACCGCCCACGCCCGTGAGGAGTCAATGTAGGACTCGACATCCCCAATGGCGTCTGCAGAAACATAGAACGTCCGCAGCTTCTTCGACCGCGTCACCTGCGCCGCGATCCTCCCGCGGTAGTACCGCCCGCCCGTCAGCCGCCGCTGCGGGACATCGAACGTCAGCAGCGACCCGCCTTCCGCCCTTCTCAGACCGGAAGACACCATCATGCGAACGAAAGCCGTATTCCGGTCCTCCAAACGGCCCACCCAGCCAGGCTCTGGGACGCCGTCGCGGCCGTGCCCCCGCAACCCGACATCGATCCAACGTCGCCACGTCCGAGGCGTCAGCCAGTGCACGTTACTTGGCCGGGCGTCCTTCGCCTTCGCCGTGGCGACCGTCAAGACCTCGCCGTTGCGGCCCAGGACCTGCTTCATGGCAACCGGATTGCCTATCAAATGCCGTTCCCTGGCAGCCCATCCAAACAGGCTCGTATACGCGGCAAGTTCCCGGTTCCACTTGGAGCCGCCAATTCGCTCGGGATTCATCTCGGCAAAGCGTCGCCAGTGCTCGTAATCTTCAAGGTCCCGCTGGGTCGCCTCGGTCCACGTCCGCCCTCGATTCCACAAGAAAGTCAAGAGAAGCGCGATATCCGTCGCATAGTTGCGTCGCGTTTCTTTTGTGTATCTGCGGAACTTATTTGACTGCCCGTAGAGGCTTAGAAATGCGTCGACCTGGTAGTCAGGCGACAAGAAGACGGGGTCCCCGGGTCGAACTCGTACTGCGTCCTCCCGCGCTGGCAGGTCGGTCCACCCGTCCAGCAACGACCCCCGCACCCCGCACCGAACCGCGTCCCGCGGCACCCAGAACACTCGCCAACTCACTCTGCCAGCACCCCTCTTGATGAGCTTCAACACGCTCATTCAATAGGGAAGCCGCCACCAACGCCGAGAAGTCGTTGATGGTGGGCTGGTCCGGGAGGACTTCCTCATGGCGCTGGAGGAGCCACGGCACGTCGATGTGGATGGCGGGCATGCGTCAGGCGACCCGCCCCTCGCCCTTGGCCGCCGGTTCGTCCTCGGGGAAGGCCGCGGCGAACTCGTCGGCGTGCGTCGCGAAGAAACGGCGGAAGGCCTCGGCCCCCTCCTGCAGCGCCCGGTGCCGGGCGATGTCGGCGGCGGCGGCCTCCCGGACGAGGGCCTTCATCGACGTACCGCGCTCCTTGGCGATCTGCCGCAGGTCCTCTAGCTCGCGATCGCTGAACTCCACGTTGAGAGCTGGCATGACCTCACGGTACCGCTCGGGTACTCACCCGTAAATACCGCCAGGTCAGGAGGCACGTCCGACGGTACCGGGCAGACCCCAGCACCACGTCCGAATACCGCCGGACCCGACCGCCGTCCCGGAGCAGACTCGACCGTATGAACACCATCCGCACACGCCTCGACAGCCCACTCGGCGAGCTGCTCCTCACCGGCGAACAGTCGCCCGACGGTACGACACTCACCTCCCTGCGGCTCCCGGACCGCCCGGGCGACCGCCCCGACGAGCACCGCGACAACCCGGTCTTCGCCGAGGCGGCCCAGCAGCTCTCCGCGTACTTCGCCGGCCGCCTCACCCGCTTCCGACTCCCGTTCGCCGCCGAGGGAACGGAGTTCCAGCAGCGGGTGTGGCGCGCCCTCGACGAGATTCCCTACGGCACCACGACTACCTACGGCGCGCTCGCCGAGCGGCTGGGGGTGCCGCGCGCCGAGATCCGGGCGGTGGGCGCGGCGATCGGCGCCAACCCGCTGCTGGTGGTGCGCCCGTGCCATCGGGTGATCGGCGCGGACGGCTCGATGCGGGGGTACGCCGGCGGTGTCGAGCGCAAGGTGCGGCTGCTGACGCACGAGGGCGCGCTGCAACCGATGCTCGGCTGAGGGAGGAAGCACTCATGGACCGCACCAACTGGCCTGCACTGGCGGAGGAGTTGGACCTGTACGGCAGCGCGGAGACCGCACGGCTGCTGACGCCCGCCGAGTGCCACGACCTGTCCGCGCTGTACGAGAAGCCGGAACTGTTCCGCACCACCGTGGACATGGCCCGGCATCGCTTCGGCTCCGGCGAGTACCGCTACTTCACCCACGATCTGCCCACACCGGTGGCCGCGTTGCGCGCCGCGCTCTATCCGCGTCTGCTGCCGATCGCCCGTGACTGGGCGGCCCGCCTGGGTCGCCCGGCCCCCTGGCCGGACGACCTGGACGACTGGCTGGCACGCTGTCACGAGTCCGGGCAGGACCGCTCGGCGCAGATCCTGCTCCGCTACGGCGAGGGCGACTGGAACGCCCTGCACCGCGATGTGTTCGGCGAGTTGGTCTTCCCGCTCCAAGTGGTCATCGGCCTCGACGAGTACGGCACCGACTACACGGGCGGCGAGTTCCTGATGGTCGAACAGCGACCCCGGGCCCAGTCCCGCGGCACCGCGACCCCACTGCGGCAGGGCCACGGCCTGGTCTTCACCACGAGGGACCGCCCGGTACGGTCGAAGCGCGGGTGGTCGGCGGGGGCGATGCGCCATGGGGTGAGCACGGTACGGTCCGGCAGGCGGCATGCGTTGGGCTTGGTGTTCCACGACGCCGCCTGAAGTCTCCGGCAGGGCAAGCGGTTTTAGGGGCGCGGGGAACTGCGCGACCAGCCCCCACCGACCCGCGCCTACCGAACGACCCAAAGCCCCCGCCTCCGATAACTCCCCTCCCAGAACACCCGGTTGAGCACCCGCACCGGCGGCGGAAACGCCCCCAGGAACCTTGCCCGATCCCCCGCCGACACCCCGTCCACAAGCCACGGCACGAACACCGCAGCACCACGCAGCCCCTGCGTCTCCCGCAGCCGCCCGGTGAAGGCGGCCCAGTCCGCATCGGTCAACACCTCCCCCATCAACGGCAGCGCACTGTCCTCCTCATGCTTGAGGTGATCATCAAGGGTCGCCCGCAACGCCCGTACCAGATCAGGGAGTTCAAAGGCCCGGTCAGCCAGCGCAGCGTCCACCGCGGCCAACAGCGGGTCGATACGGGCGTGTTCGGCCTCCATCTCGTCCAGCATCCCGAGGTCCCGCGAACGCCCTCCGACCCGCGTCCGGACCCGCGGCCACAGGTCGCTGTCCTCGGCGGTGTGGTGGACGTGGAGCTGGTGCTTGAAGTTCTCCCACCCGGCGAGGACCGGGGCGGTGTGCGCCGTGCCGACCGTGACCGCTCCGGCGAGCCGTTCCAGGTCGCGCCGGAAGGCGTCGTGGGAGGCGTACATGGGCGTGAAGTCGATAGTCATCGTGCGGCTTCCTCCAGTTCGGGCCCGGACACGGGCAGCGCTCCTCGCGGTCAAGAGGCCGGAGCGGCCGACAGGTGTGACACGGCGTCGATGCGCAGAGACGTACGTCACATTCGCCCTCTCGGCTGTCACATTCCGGCCCCCGGCACCCCTCGCAGTAGTGAGCACGCACTGGGGAGGCGCGGGTATGTCCGAGATCGCTGTCACGGAAGAGGCGACCGATGACTTCATGGACCATCGGGAGCTGTTGTTCAGCCTCGTCTACAACATGCTGGGGAGCGTCGCCGACACCGACGACGTCCTGCAGGAGACCTGGCTTTCCTGGACGGCGCGCGCCCGCCGTTCCCCGCTCGACACCATCACCAACCGGCGCGCCTATCTCGTCCGGATCGCCGTCAACCACGCGCTGCAGCGGCGCGCCACGATCAACCGTCGCCGCGAGACCTACGTCGGCCCGTGGCTGCCGGAACCCCTGCTCGGCCCGGCCGACGACCCCGTCGACCCCGCGCTGCGCGCCGAGTCCGTCTCGCTGGCCATGCTCGTCGTCCTGGAGTCGCTGAGCCCGCTGGAGCGGGCGGTCTTCGTCCTCAACGAGGTGTTCGGGTACGCCCACACCGAGATCGCGGACATCATCGAGCGCACCCCGGCCGCCGTACGGCAGCTCGCGCACCGGGCGCGGGCGCATGTGCACGCGCGGCGGCCGTTGTACGAGGCGCATCCCCGGGTGCGCCGGGAGGCGACGGAACGGTTCGTGCGGGCCGCGATCGGCGGGGACATCGCCTCGCTGATGGAGATCCTCGCGCCGGACGTCACGGTCTGGACGGACAGCGGGGGCAACCGGAAACCGGCGGGACTGCGCCCGGTGCACGGCCGGGACAAGGCGGTCCGCCTCATCAACTCCTTCGCGGGCAGGCGCCGTCCGCAGGATCTGGACCTGCGCTTCCGGCGGGTCAACGGCGACGACGCGGCCGTGCTGTTCGAGGGCGACGCGCCGTACGCGGTGATGGTCATGGACCTCACGCCCGAGGGCGACCAGGTGTCCGGGGTCTACATCGTGACCAACCCGGAGAAGCTCACGCACGTCCACAAGGACGAGGAGGAGGACCGGTGACCACCCCTTCCGGCGCTTCCGAGTCCTCGCGGGGCGAGCGCGTCGCCGACTGGTTCGACGGCCGCCTCGGGATCTACGCGCTCGGCAAGCAGTACTTGCGCAAGGTGTTCCCGGACCACTGGTCGTTCCTGCTCGGCGAGATCTGCCTCTACAGCTTCGTGGTGCTGATCCTCACCGGCGTGTACCTCACCCTGTTCTTCCACCCGTCCATGAACGAGGTGACGTACCACGGGAGTTACGTCCCCCTGAACGGCATCCGGATGTCCGACGCCTACGCGTCGACGCTGCACATCAGCTTCGACGTGCGCGGCGGGCTGCTGGTCCGTCAACTGCACCACTGGGCGGCGCTGGTGTTCATCGCCGCGATGCTGACGCACATGATGCGGCACTTCTTCACGGGCTCGTTCCGCAAGCCGCGCGAGCTCAACTGGCTGTTCGGCTGGACCCTGTTGTTCCTCGGCCTGTTCGAGGGACTCTTCGGCTACTCGCTCCCGGACGACCTGCTGTCGGGCACGGGCATGCGCTTCGTGGACGGCGCGCTGCTCTCGGTCCCGGTCGTCGGCACGTATCTGTCGATGTTCCTGTTCGGCGGCGAGTACCCCGGCCACGACATCGTGTCCCGCTTCTACTCACTGCACGTGCTGCTGATCCCAGGCGTCATGGCGGCCCTCGTGGTCGTCCACCTCATCCTGGTCGTCTATCACAAGCACACCCAGTTCGCGGGCCCCGGCCGCACCGAACGCAACGTCGTGGGCTCCCCGTTCATGCCGGTGTACCTGGCGAAGGCGGGCGGCTTCTTCTTCCTGGTCTTCGGCGCGCTCACCGTCCTCGCGGCGGTGGCGTCCATCAACCCCGTCTGGTCCTACGGCCCCTACCGCGCCGACCAGGTCTCCACGGGCGCCCAGCCCGACTGGTACCTGGGCTTCGCCGAGGGCCTGGTCCGTGTGATGCCGGGCTGGGAAGTCACGCTGTGGGGCCACACGTTGGTCCTGGGCGTACTGATCCCGATCGTCGTGTTCCCCCTCCTCCTCGTCCTCATCGGCGCGTACCCGTTCCTGGAGTCCTGGCGGACGGGCGACAGACACGAGCACCATCTCCTGGACCGCCCGCGCAACCGCCCCAACCGGACGGGCCTCGGCGTCGCCTGGATCAGCCTCTACCTGATCCTCCTGGCGGGCGGCGGCAACGACATCGTGGCGACCCGCCTCCATCTGTCGATCAACACGGTGACATGGATGGTGCGGGTGGCGGTGTTCGCCGTCCCGGTCCTCGCGTTCGTGATCACCCGCCGCGTCTGCCTGGGCCTCCAACTCCGGGACGCGGACCTGGTGTTGCACGGCCGCGAGACAGGCGTGATCAAGCGGCTGCCGCACGGTGAGTACGTGGAGGTCCACCGGCCACTGGACCCGGCGGAACTGCACACGCTGACCGCGCACAAACGCCCGAGGGAACTCATGGAACGCGAGCCCTGAGGCCCGACTACCAGGCCGGCCGCGGATCCCGGAGGTGTTCCGGGGTCTGCGCGGGCAGCTCGCGGTCCTGGTCCGTCCGCAGAAGGTAGCCCGGATCGGGCGGGAACTCCTCTGTGGGCGGGGCCGGGTGGTGGAACCGGCGGGTGTGCGGGAGGGTCACTTCGACGAGCTTTCCGTCGTGGAGCATCCAGAGGCCGAAGCAGTCGTCGTCCTGGTCGTGGATCAGCACCTGGACGCTCTCCGGATAGGGCCACGGGAGCGACTCCAGATGTTTCAGGAGCCCCTCCCGTGGGCGCATGCGCTCGAACTCGGTGGCCCAGCCCGCGCCGAACGACGTCCCCCACTGGCTCTCGATCGGGACGAACCGGCCACGCCAGGTGCGCTCCGGATCGTCCCGGGTCAGCGGTTCCATCACTTCGTGTGCGTACATGGCCAGCACCACGACCTCGGCGAATCTGCTCATCCGGAGATCATCCCTGATCCGCCGCGAACGAGGCCATCCAGGCCAGCGCCGCGTTCCAGTTCACCGCCGTCTCGTTCGTCGACCACGACTGGATGTCGTCGATATAGCAGAACTGGCCGACGCAGCCGGTGAGTTTGCTCTGTGCGTAGGGGTCCTGGATGGAGGAGTTGGGGCCGCCCGCCAGGGTGCCGTTCGGTGGGTTCGGGAGGTTCGGGTCGAGTTCGTGGGCGTACCAACGGCTGTGCTCGTTGTGGGAGTTGGCCTCGCCGTAGCCGGTGACGTACGACATGTTGAGGGCGTTGCGGCCGAGGATGTAGTCCATGCTCTGGAGCGCGCCGTCACGGTATTTCGCGGCGCCGGTGAGGTCGTACGCCGTGGCGATGACGTGCGCGTTGTTGAGGATCTGGCTGTTGGAGCCCCAGTCGTAGAGGTTGCCGGGCGGCGCGTACGGCATGCCGTAGGGCTCGCTCCGCAGCGTGGCGAGGTAGGTGTCCGCGCCCTCGATCACCGAGCGGCGGAGCTTGTCGCGGCCGGGCAGGCGGCTGGGGACGGTGGCGAGGTCGAGTCGGCCGAGGGCGGCCGTCCGTGCCCAGTCGAAGCCGAGGCTGCCGAAGATGTCGGCCGTGTTGAGGGGCGAGTTGACGACGTGGTCGGCGAACTGCCGTTCCCCCGTGGTGAGATACAGCTCGGCCGCCGCCCAGTAGAACTCGTCGGTGGCGTTGTCGTCGGGGTAGGCGCCGCCGCCGGTGCCGTCGTTCGGGTCCGGGTAGACCGCGGGGTGGGCGAGCGCCGCCGCCCAGGCTTTCCGCGCCGCCTTCAGTGCCTTCGCGGCGAACTCCCGGTCGTAGGGCCGGTACAGGCGGGCCGCCTGCGCCGCCGTGGCCGCCAGGTTGAGCGTCGCCTGCGTGGTCGGCGCGTGCAACTCGCGCTTCTGCGGGTCCTGGCTCGGGAGCAGTGGGAGTCCCGTCCACTGTTCGTCGTGGACCTTGTCGTGGGCCATGCCCGCCAGCGGCTGCCCGTCCGGCACCTGCATCTTCAGCAGGAACTCCAGCTCCCAGCGCGCCTCGTCGAGCACGTCAGGGACCTTGTTGCCGCTCTCCGGGATGGCGAGCGTCCCGTCGCGCAGCTTGCCCGGCTGTCCGGTGCGGGCCAGCAGCGAGCGTTCGTAGGTGCTCAGCAACTCCCAGGTGGAGATACCGCCGTTGATGACGTATTTGCCGTGGTCCCCCGCGTCGTACCAGCCGCCGGTGACGTCAAGTGTGTAGTCGCACAGGCCGGGTTGGCAGGGTACGTTCGCGTCGCCCTGGTTGGGGGCGACGTCCAGGTGACCGGCGGGGCGGGCGTAGCCGGGGCGCAGGTCGTCGCGGATCGCGATGCCGCTGCGCTGCGTGTAGTAGTACTTCAACGAGTCGAGCCGCAGCCGCTCGTAGGCGGCGGTCCCGATGTCGAAGGGCCGGCTCGTCTCGCCGTCGGCCACCAGCGTGTAGCCCTCGCCGCGCCCCCGGTACGCACCGAAGTCGATGGACTGCACGTTCTGCCCGGACGCCACGTCGGTGCCACGCGGCACGGTCCGCCCGTGCGCGACCACCGCACCCGCGGCACTCTTCAACTCCCAGGGCAGCACGGCCGTCGACGCGGTCACCAGCGTCGCGTTCTTCGGCCCGCCCGGCAGATAGGCGACCTGGTTCACCCGCACACGCGGCCCGGTGTCCGGCTCGTACACCTCCGGCGGTACACCGCCCAGCAGCGACACGTCGTCCATACAGAAGTGCCAGCCGTCCGCACTCCCGCCGAGCTGGAAGGCGACCTGCCCCTGAGTGGTGTCGACGGGCGAAGTGAACGTGTAGGCAAGCGAGTTGCCCGTCTCGCTCAGCTCGGGACTGATCTCGTAGTAGGTGTCGTACGGCGACACGGACAGCCCGACGATCGCCCGCGCCACGTGCCCCGCCGGCGAACCCGACGCCGTGAAGGCGAACTTGTACGACTCGCCCTTGACCAGCGTGATGTCGTTCTGGCCGACGGCGGCGTCCCAGCGGTTGGTCGTACCGCCGGGGACGTCCGCGCAGAGCTGTCCGTCGGACAGGCCCGCGGTGACGTTGCTCGTCGTCCACCAGGGTGCGGTGGTGGTGTCGAAGGTGCCGTTCCTGACCTGTTCGACCTCGTCGGCTCCGGCCGGGCTTGCCGGCAAGGCGGTGAGGGCCGCCGCGAGGAGGGCCGTGGCGGCGAGCAGGGTGGTTCTGCGTCGTTTCACGTCTGGGCTCCTCGTCGGAGAGGCGGGGACACGCTCCAGTCGCCCGATGGGAGCGCTCCCAGGTGCACGGGACCCTGGTCATGCTGTTCGAGACATGACATCCCGTCAACGGTCCGGACAGGCCAGATTCCCGTCCGGACCGTGAGCGAGTACCTACCCGCTATCCGGCGGGCGCCTCCAACTTGCTGATCCGCACGGCCCCATGGGCCACCCCGGGACGGCTGCTCGTCAAGGTCAGCCGCAGCCGGGAGCCGCGCACGGCGCCGAAGGTGACGACGCTCGGACTGTCGGAGGCAGTGGCCCAGTCGACGGCCGCCCCCTCGACCGGCACCCACGCACCGCCGTCCCACACCGCGACCGCGACCGCCGCGGGCAGACTGTGCGTCGCGTCCACGGTGAACGACACCTCCACCCGGTCGAAGGACCGTACCCTCCCCCAGTCCACCGACACCCAGTCCTTCTCGCGGGCGCCACTGAAGGCGGGCAGCAGCGCCGTGGCCGACTTGGCGAAGGCGTTGGACCAGCCGGTGGCCGGATCGCCGTCGAGCACGGCGGCCGGGAGGGTGTCGGGACGGCCCGAGTAACTGGCGTCCGCCGCAGGATAGTTCGGGGGCGCCGGAAGGTCGGCCGCGAAGTGCGGTGCCGGTGTCGCGGCCACGTCCCGGGCAGGTGTCGTACGGACCGTCACCGTGCCGGTCCGCAGTCCGTCCGCCCGCGCCGTCACCTTCAGCGCGCCAGCCCGTGTCCCGGACCGCACGATCGCAAGTGCCTTGCCGTGGAAGGCGGTTCGGGTGCTCGCCTGGTAGCGCTCGGCGCTCTCCTCCCGCCCGTTGTCCAGCCCGGCCAGGGAACCGCCCTTCACCTCGAAGGCGATCAGATCCTCGGCGTCCGGTACCACGACACCATGGGCGTCGACCACGTCCGCGGTCACGAAGACCAGTGAACGCCCGTCGGCGGCAAGGGACTTGCGGTCGGCCGTGAGACGCACGGCATGCGCGGCACCCGCGGTGCGCAGCACGTCCGTAGCGACCCTCCTGCCGCCGCTGCTCGCCACGGCCTTCAACTCGCCCGGCTCGTACGGCACTTTCCAGCCGAGGTGGAGCTTGCCCGCGCTGCCGTTGGGGCTGGTGTAACTGCCCGGGTAGGGGCCGGTGGTGAAGGTCTTGTCGTCGCCGGTGGCCTCGGTGGTCTCCAGGTAGGTGCGGCCGTCGGTGGTCTTCTTGGTGTCGAACGTCCGCGTCCCCAGGGACTTTCCGTTGAGGAACAGCTCGACGGTGTCGACGTTGGCGTAGGCCCAGACCTCGACCGTGTCGCCCGGCTCGTGGTTCCAGGTCATCGGCACCAGATGGACCATGGGCTCGTCGGTCCACTGGCTGCGGAAGAGGTGGTACATGTCCTTCGGGAAGCCGGCCGTGTCGACCGCGCCGAAGAAGGACGCCTTGACCGGGAACACGTTGTACGGCGTGGGTTCCCCGATGTAGTCGATGCCGGACCACAGGAACTGGCCCGCGAACCACTTCCGGTCGCGGTCCTTCTTGTGGCCGTATTCGCCGCTCATCGTCCAGGAGGACAGGTTGTTGTCGTAGGAGGACGTGTCCCGCCTGCCGGGCGTGTGGTTCTCGCCGGTGTTCAGGTGCTCCGGCTCCTGGTAGGCGCCGCGTGTCGAGGTCTCCGAGGAGGACTCCGACTCGAAGAGGAACAGGTTCGGATAGGCCGTGTGCAGGGCGTCGACCGACTTGGCGGTGTTGTAGTTGAGGCCGAGTCCGTCGAGCTTGGCGAGCATGAGGTCGGCGGCGGAACCCTTGGCGGGCACCCCGTGGTACTTGTTCGAGCCGATGACCACCGGCCGGGTGTCGTCCGCCGCCTTGATCGCGCCGATGATGCGGTCGGCCATGGCCAGCCCGGCGGTGGAGGTCGAGTCGGGGATCTCGTTGCCGATGGACCAGAGCACCACGGCGGGCGAGTTGCGGGCGGCGCGGACCATCTCGGTGGCGTCCGACTCGCACCAGGTGTCGAAGAAGCGGTGGTAGTCGTAGGTCGTCTTGCCGGTGTGCCAGCAGTCGAAGGCCTCGACCATCATCACGATGCCCAACTCCTCGCAGGCTGCGATGATTTGCGGCGAGGGCGGGTTGTGCGAGGTGCGGAAGGCGTTGACGCCCATCGACTTCATGATGCTCAACTGCCTGCGCACGGCGTCGAGGCTGATCGCGGAGCCGAGGGCGCCCTGGTCATGGTGGAGGTCGACTCCCTTGATCTTGGCGGGGGTTCCGTTGAGGGAGAAGCCCTCGTCGGGGTCGAAGCGGTAGCTGCGGATGCCGAAGGTCGTGCGGCAGGTGTCGACGGTCCTGCCGCTCACGCGCAGTTCGGTCTCCAAGGTGTAGCGGTGGTCCGGGGTCTCGATGTCCCACAACTGGGGCTTGGGGACGGTGAGTTCATGGGTCTCGGTACTCCGGTCGGAGACACCGACCGTAGAGGTGGCGCGGGCCACGGTCCGGCCGCCGGGGTCGACGATCCGCGACCCGATCTCGACCTCGGTCGCGGTGCCCGACTCGTTCAGCACGGAGGTCTGTACCCGGACGACGGCCCGCTCGGCGGTGATGTCCGGCGTCGTGACGTACGTCCCCCAGCGTTCGACGTGCACCGGCTCGGTGAGCACGAGCCGGGCCTCGCGGTAGATGCCGCTGCCCGAGTACCAGCGGCTGCTGGGCAGTTGGTTCTGCACCTTGACCGCGACGACGTTCTCCGTGCTGCCGTCGGTGTGCAGCAGGTCGGTGAGGTCGAAGGCGAACCCCGTGTACCCGTAGGGGTGTTGGCCGACCTGCGTGCCGTTGCAGTAGACGTAGGAGTCCATGTAGACGCCGTCGAACTCCACGGAGATGCGCTTGCCCGCGAAGGCCGGTGGCAGGGTGAAGGCGATCCGGTACCAGCCGAGGCCGCCGGGGAAGAAGCCGGTGCCGCTGGTGGTGCCGTTCGCGGTGGTGGGGGTCTGCTCGATGCTCCAGTCGTGCGGGACCGCTACCTCGCGCCAGGCGGAGTCGTCGTAGTCCGGTGCGGCGGCGTCCGTATAGGCGCCGGTCGGGTCGGTGATCCCGCCGGGGTCGACCAGCGCGAAGCGCCAGCCGTCCCGCAGGGCGACGGTGTGGCGGCCGGACGCGCCCGCCGTGGCGCCGGCGGCGCGTGCGGCCGGGGTGGCCAGGAGTGACACGGCCGTCGGCGCGGCCGTAGAAGCGATCAAAACCGATCTGCGAGTGACCGTCATGGCGGCTCTCCCTCATCAGGGCCCAGAAGTACTCACAACTGATCGTGACCGAACAGATTCTGACGGGGTGCCATGTCGGGCCGTCAAGGGTGCGGGGGCGGCCACCCGTCCCGTGCGCCGCTTCGGCCGGTTTTCGCCCTTGTCAGCCGAACTTCCCGGGCCTGGGGGTTCTAGTCCGCGCGGGACTGTGACGCACTAGGCTGGAACACAAGTGGCGTGGTTGTTCACTGTGAGTGCGCGCGATGGAGTGGCGACGATGAGACCGGTCTACCCGTTCGACGATGCCGCGACGGCGCGGGTTGTCATCGATGACGCGGGCACGCTGGTGGAGTGGAACGAAGGGGCACAGCGACTCCTCGGCCACACCGCGACCGAGGTCGTGGGCCGCCCGGCCGTACGGCTGCTGGCCGGTGGCACCGGGGCCCTCCCGGTCCCCACCAGTGCCCGCTGGGACGGCACCGTCACGCTCTGGCACCGGGACGGCCGGGCCGTGCCGGTGTGGCTGCTGGCCCACCACCGGCGTCCCCGGGACGGCGGTCCGGGCGACTGGCTGATCGTGACGCCGCTGGAGGGCGGCGGCCCGCGCGCCGACGAGGACCCCCTCGCGACCGCCGCGCTCACCCAGTCGCCGTGCGCCATCGCGGTCTACGACGAGCACCTGCGGCTGAGCCGGGTCAACGACGCGATGGCCGAGGTGATCGGTCTGCCCGAGGAGCGCATCCAGGGTCTGCGGATCACCGAGATCGGCGGCAAGACGCAGAGCTCGGAGCTGGAGCAGTACATGCTGCGCGTGCTCACCTCCGGCACCGCCCAGGACTTCCAGATCTACATGCGCACCGGCGGCGAGGACGCCGCGCACGCCTGGCTGGCCCGGATGGCGCCGATCACCGACACCGAGGGACGGGTGCGGGGCGTCTGTCTGGCCGCGCACGACTTCACCGAGAACTACCTCGCGCGCGAGCGGCTGCAGCTCGTCAACGAGGCGAGTGTCCGCATCGGCACCACCCTCGACGTCACCCGTACGGCCCAGGAGCTGGCGGATGTCTGCGTGCCCGCCCTGGCCGACTTCGTCAGCATCGACCTGCTGGACCCGCAGGAGCACGGCGGTGAACTCCCGACGGCGATCGTCGCGCCGGTGCGGCTGCGCCGGGCCGCGCACGCCTCGGTGCAGCAGGGCAGCCCCGAGGCCGTCGCCAAGCCGGGCCAGTCGGACCTGTACCCCGCCCAGTCCCCGCAGGCCGACGCGCTGGTCGCGGGCCGCACCCTGGTGGCCTCGGACCGGGCCCTCGAACTCTGGCTGGCCTGGGACAGGACCCGCACCAGGCGCGTCCAGGAGTACGGCATCCACTCCTCGATGGCGGTACCGATCCAGGCCCGGGGCGTCACCCTCGGCGTGGCGGTCCTGACCAGGTATCGGCGCATCGACCCGTTCACCGAGGACGACGTGCTGCTGGCCGAGGAGGTCACCGCCCGCGCCGCGGTCTGCATCGACAACGCCCGCCGCTTCTCCCGCGAACGCGAGACCGCGCTGGCCCTCCAGCGCAGCCTGCTCCCCCGCAAACTGCCACGCACCGCCGCTCTGGAGGCCGCCTCGCGCTATCTGCCGGCGGCGCGTGCCGGGGTCGGCGGCGACTGGTTCGACGTGATCCCGCTGTCCGGGATGCGGGTCGCCATGGTCGTCGGGGACGTCGTCGGCCACGGCATCCAGGCCTCCGCCACCATGGGCCGGCTGCGCACGGCCGTCCGCACCCTCGCCGACATCGACCTGGCCCCGGACGAGCTGCTGACCCACCTGGACGACCTGGTCGTACGGCTGTCCGCGGAGGCCGGCGGCGAGGGCAGCCCGGGTGAGGTCGGCGCGACCTGTCTGTACGCGGTGTACGACCCGGTGTCCCGGCGCTGCACGCTGGCCCGCGCCGGGCATCCGCCGCCGCTCATGATCCGGCCCGGCGGCCCGCCCGAGCACATCGACCTGCCCGCGGGACCGCCGCTCGGCCTGGGCGGACTGCCTTTCGAGTCGGCCGAGTTCGAGCTGCCCGAGGGCACCGTGCTCGCGCTGTACACGGACGGGCTGGTCGAGAACCGCGACCGGGACCTCGACCACAGTCACCGGCTGCTGTTCGACGCGCTGTACGCCCCCTCGGACTCGCTGGACGAGACCTGCGACCGGATCCTGCACGCCGTACTCCCGCCGGGCGGTGCCGCCGACGACGTCGCGCTGCTGCTGGCCCGCACGCAAGGTCTGCCCGCCGAGCAGGTCTCCACCTGGGACATCCCGGCCGACCCGTCACTGGTCGCCCCGATCCGCAAGCAGGTCGTCGAGCAGCTCGACACCTGGAACATGAGCGAGGCCGGGTTCACCGCCGAGCTGGTGGTGAGCGAGCTGGTCACCAACGCCATCCGCTACGGCGCGCACCCCATCCGGCTCCGGCTCATCCATGACGCGGCCACGCTTATCTGCGAGGTCTCCGACACCAACCACACGGCCCCGCATCTGCGCCGTGCGAAGACCTGGGACGAGGGTGGACGCGGGCTGCTGCTGGTCGCCCAGCTCACCCAGCGCTGGGGCAGCCGGCACACGGCCGACGGCAAGACGATCTGGGCGGAGCTGTCGCTGTTCGACGAGGCCTGAGCGTCAGGACAGGTCGGTCAGCCAGGGCCTGACCTGGCGGCGGGCCTCGTGCAGCCTCGACTTGAGGGTGCCGAGCGGGATGCCCAGGCGCTCGGCGATCTCGGCGTACTCCAACTTGCAGATGTCCCGGTACACCAGCGGCTCGACCAGGTGCGGGGACTCCCGCTCAAGGCGTTCGATCGCCTCCAGGAGGTCGATCTTCGATCCGGCGATCACACTGGTGGTGCGCGGGTCGACGTGCTGGGAGACGTCGATCACGGCCGGCTGCTCGGCGGCCCGCCGCTTCAGCTCGCGGTACTTCTGCCGGGCGCCGTTGGCGACGACCGTGTACAGCCAGGTGCTGAAGAGACTGCGGCCCTCGAACGTGCCGATCTTCCGGGCGACTTGCAGCAGTACGTCCTGCGCGGCCTCCTCGGCGTCCTCGCGGCAGGGCAGAAACCGTCCGCAGCGCCTCACCACGTCGGGCTGGATCGTCCTGAGCAGCGCGTCGAGTGCGGCCGTGTCACCGGCTGCCGCGCGCCTGGCCAGCTCCTCGGTCGGCGCCATGTCGTGCACTGGATCCACTCCTCCGCCTCGATCTCCGAGCAGGCATGATAGTCCCATGCACTACGTCGAACAGATCGGCCGCTACCGCCTTGAACGCCGCCTGGGCAGCGGCGCGTTCGGCACGGTCTGGCTCGCGCACGACGACGAGCTCGAAGCCCCGGTCGCCGTGAAGGTCCTCGCCGACAACTGGGCGCACCGCATGGACATCCGCGAGCGCTTCCTCTCCGAGGCCCGGCTGCTGCGCAGGGCCGGTTCGAACCGGGTGGTGCAGGTCTACGACATCGGTGAACTCCCCGACGGACGGCCGTACTTCGTGATGGAGTACGCCGACGCCGGCACCTACGCCGATCTGCTCGCCGCCGGTCCGCTGCCCGTGCCCGAGGTGCTGCGGCTGACCGCGCTGGCCGCCCGGGGCGCCGCCGCGCTGCACGAGGCGGGGATCGTGCACCGGGACATCAAGCCGACCAATGTGCTGCTGCGCACCGCCCCGGACGGCACCGCGCGGGTCCTGCTCGCCGACCTGGGCCTGGCGAAGAGCCTGGCGCAGGCCTCGGGTCTCACCCTGGCCGCGGGTTCGGCGGGCTACCAGCCGCCGGAGCAGGCACAGGCCGGGTCGGGCATCGACGAGCGGGCCGACGTGTACAGCCTGGGCGCGCTCGGCTACGAGATGATCACCGGCACGGTTCCGGGGGCGCCCGGTCAGGTCGTACGGCCGGACCGGCTGCGGCCCGATCTCTCCCCCGAGGTGCAGCGGGCCCTGCTGCGGGCGCTGGAGCCGGACCGGGAGCGGCGCTGGCCCACGGCGCGGGCGTTCGCGGAGGAGCTGGAGCGGCTGGCCGCCGAGGCCGCCCCTGTGCACAGACCGCGCGGCCGCCACCGGGGGGTCGCGATGATGGCGGGGCTGTTCGTCGTCGTGGCCGCCGGGACGGGCGTCGCGGTGATGAACCTGTCGTCGCCGTCCGGGAGTTCGGTACTGACGGTCAAGGACAGCACCGGGCGGGTGGTGGTCGAGGTGCCGAGCTCGTGGGGCCGTCAGCTGCGCGACTCGGGCTGGGATCCGCACTCGATCGGACTGACGGCCGGGCAGGAACCGGGGCTGGCCGTCGCCGACGACCTGGCGAAGTGGCCGGACCTCTCGGCGGACGTGAACGGCGTGTTCGTCGGCCTGAGCGAGCACGGCAGCGTGGCGACCAAGGTGGACGCCATCGCCCACTCCGGCTGCCACTACGACGGCAGCCACGCCTACTCCAGCGCCACCTGGCGCGGCACGACCCGCACCTGGAGCGACTGCTCGGGCGGCACCGGCACCCTCTCGGAGACCGCGCTGCGCATGGTGGGCGGCGCCGCGCAGCCGCAGGTGTACGTCCAGATACGGCAGCACAGCGGCGACGCGACCTCGCGGATACTGCGCTCGCTCCGCGTCACCTGATCCACTGTCGTAGTCACTGTCGTTAAGAAGTCGTCGATTCCGCGAACCTTTCGGCGCGCACGCGCATCGGATCCCTGTGACAGCGCGCGAGGCGCTGTGGGGTGAACCACCAGGAGTGTTGAAGATGGCGAACACGTCCCAGTCCCTGCGCCGGGCGGCCCTGCTCGTGAGCGCGGTCGCCGTACTGGGCCTGACGACGGCCTGCGGCGACGGAAGCGGCACGGTGAGCAGTCCGCAGACCCAGTCGGGTACGGCCGCGCCCGCCGGCGGCGACCCCTCGGCCGACGGGTCCGGCACGGCGGTCTCCTCGTCGAGCGGCTCCGACACCGCCACCGGAACCGACTCGAACTCGTCGGGTTCCTCCACCTCCACGTCCTCCTCCACGGGTTCCAACACCTCCACCGCGAGCAGCAGCCGGTGCCACACCTCCGAGCTGCGGGCGAACGTGGGCGACAACGATCCGGGCGCCGGGCAGGAGAACTTCCCGATCATCCTCACCAACATGTCCGGCCGTACCTGCACGGTCCGCGGTTTTCCCGGCGCCGCGTTCGTGAACGCGTCCGGCACCCAGCTGGGCCCGAACCCGGTGCGCGAGACGAGCAGCACCGCCACCACCGTCACGCTGAAGCCGGGCCAGAGCGCCTGGGCGGGCCTGACCTTCTCCAACCCCGAGATCAGCGGCGCGAAGACGGCCACCCCCACCACGCTGGTGGTGACCCCGCCCGACGAGAAGGACCCGCTGAAGGTGACGTGGACGAACGGCGCGGTGCCCGTGTCCGGCAACTCGTCCTCGGTGCGGCTGACGGTGTTCAGCGCGGGCACGGGCGCCTGAGCGCGGGCTCGGCACCGGAGCCTGGTTACATGGGGCGGGCACCACTGCCCGCGTCCCGGAGGACCGTCCCCTGAACACCCCGCTCGCCGAAACCCTGTCCGTCGTCCTGCTCGTCGCCGTCCTCGTGTGGGCCGTCGTCCGTCCCTTCGGGTGGCCCGAGGCGGTGATGGCGGTCCCCGCCGCCGGGATCGCCGTGGCCACCGGGGCGATCTCGCTCGACCACGCGCGGGCGGAGGCCGAGCAGCTCGGCCCGGTGGTCGGGTTCCTGGCCGCGGTGCTGGTGCTCGCCCACTTCTGCGATGTGGAGGGCCTGTTCCGGGCCTGCGGGGCGTGGATGGCCGAGTGGGCGAAGGGCAGCCCGGGCCGGCTGCTGACGGCGGTGTTCGCGCTGGCCTCCGCGATCACGGCCGTACTGAGTCTGGACGCCACCATCGTGCTGCTGACGCCGGTCGTGTTCGCGACGGCGTCCCGGATGGGCGTCAGGCCCAAACCGCACGTCTACGCGTGCACACACCTGTCGAACACGGCGTCGCTGCTCCTGCCGGTCTCCAATCTCACGAACCTCCTCGCGTTCGCGGCGAGCGGTCTGAGCTTCACCCGGTTCGCCGGGCTGATGGCGCTGCCGTGGCTGGTGGCGATCGGCGCCGAGTACCTGGTGTTCCGCAAGTTCTTCGCCCGTGACCTGGCGGCGGCCGCGCCCTCGCCGACCTCCGGCGACACGCCCGAGCTGCCGGTGTTCGCGCTGGCGACCGTCGCCTGCACCCTCGCCGGGTTCGTGCTGACCTCGGCGATCGGCATCGACCCGGCGTGGGCCGCCTTCGCGGGGGCGCTCGTCATGGCCGGCCGGGGGCTCCTACGACGGCAGGCGACACCGCTGGCGGTCGTACGGGCCGCCGCACCCTCGTTCCTGGCGTTCGTGCTGGCGCTCGGGATCGTGGTGCGGGCGGTGGTCGACAACGGGCTCTCCGACGCGCTCGGGCACGTGCTGCCCGGCGGGACCGGGATCGCGGCCCTGCTCGGGATCGCCGCGCTGGCCGCCGTACTGGCGAATCTCATCAACAACCTGCCGGCCGTGCTGGTGCTGCTGCCGCTGACCGCGCAGTCCGGGCCCGGGGCCGTGCTCGCCGTGCTGCTCGGGGTGAACATCGGGCCGAACCTGACCTACGCCGGGTCGCTCGCGACGCTGCTGTGGCGGCGGATCGTGCATCAGCACGAACACGGCGTGGATCTCAAGGAGTTCACGAAGCTGGGGCTGCTCGCCGTGCCGTCGGCGCTCGTTCCCGCGACGGTGGCACTGTGGGTGTCGCTCCAGGTTCTCTGACACCGAGGGAGACCGAATGCGTGTGATCGCCTGGCTGGTCGAGGGCACCTGGCCCGCCTGTGTGGACGCCGTACGGACGCATGCGCCGGAGGATGCCGAGGTGGTGCTGCTGCATGTCAGCGGGCCGGACGTGCCCGGGCTGGCGCACGGGGCGTTCGCCGGGCTGCTCGGGCGGGGTGGTCCGGCGCGTGATCCCGGGACCCGGTTGGAGGATCTGGGCAGTACGTCGGCGGCGGAGCTGCTGGACGCGGCGGCCGCGCGGCTGGGGCGGCCGTGCGAACGGGTGGAGCGGGCCGGGCGGGTGGAGCGGGAGGTGGTGGCCGCCGCGTCCAGCAGCTCCGCCGCCGACGTACTGCCCAGATCCTCCAACCGGGTCCCGGGATCACGCGCCGGACCACCCCGCCCGAGCAGCCCGGCGAACGCCC
>NZ_JAEQAZ010000100.1 GCF_016654115.1 Streptomyces sp. MBT53 | reverse complement strand
GCGGAGGTGGTCGCGCACGTGGCGGCGGGGGTGGGGGCTGCGGCCGTAGGACGGTTGCCGGACGGTACGGCATTCGCGGTCGTCACCTATGGGGAGGCCGAGGCGTTCCGTGAGGTCTGGTCGCTGGTCGCCGCCGGTGAAGCGGCCGTGCCGCTCTACGGCGGGACCGGGGCGGGCGTGGCCGAGGCGAAGGATCTCAACGGGGCGTTGGCGCAGGCGCGTTACGCGCTCAGCTCGGCGCGCAGCACCACGCGCGGTGGCTCCGTACTCATTGACGCCTCGGCGCTCACCGGACTCGACGCGCTGCTCACCGGTGTGCCAGCCGAGGTCCGTACCGCCTTCAGCCGGACCGTTCTCGGTGAACTGCGGGGCAACGCCGTCCTGTTGGAGACCCTGGAGACCTTCCTCGCCTGTGACGGTTCCTGGGCGCGGACCGCGGAGGCGCTGCATCTGCACGTCAACTCGGTCCACTACCGCATCGGTCGCATCGAGCACTTCACCGGGCGCGACCTCTCCCGCCTCTACGACCGACTCGACCTGTGGGCAGCCCTGTTGTGCCGGACGTACAGCGCCTAACCTGCACGTCACAGGGGAGGTCAGGGATGCTGTTGCGTCAGCTGGAGTACCTCGTCGCGCTCGCCCGGGAACGGCACTTCGCGCGCGCCGCGGCGGCCTGCTATGTCTCGCAGCCCTCGCTGTCGGCCGCGATCCGGCGCCTGGAGCACGAGTTGGACGTGCCGATCGTGCGGCGCGGCCGGCGGTACGAGGGGCTGACGCCCGAGGGCGAGGTGGTGCTCGCCTGGGCGCACCGCATCCTGGCCGAACGGGACGCCCTGCACCAGGAGTTGTCCGCCCTGCGCGGCGGCCTGACCGGCACGCTGCGACTGGGCGTGGTGCCGACCGCGCTGCCCGCCGCCTCCCTCCTCACCACCCCGTTCTGCGAACGGCATCCCCGGGCCCGGGTCGCCCTGGAGTCGCTGTCGTCCGTCGACATCCGGCACGGGCTCGCCGAGTTCGAGCTGGACGCGGCGATGACGTACCTGGACGACGACAGCCTGCGCAACGTCCGGCGCTTCCCGCTCTACGAGGAGCGGTACGTCCTGCTGACCCCCGTCGGCGGCCCACTCGCCGGTGTCAGCAAGGCCAGTTGGGCGCAGGCGGCCACCCTCCCGCTCTGTCTGCTCAACTCGCGGATGCGCAACCGCCGGATCATCGACGAGTGTTTCGCCGCCGAGGGAGCGACCGCCTCCCCGGCGATCGAGTCGGACAGCGTCGCCGGGCTCTACACGCTGCTGCCCGGCGGCCGTTGGTCGAGCGTGATCTCGCACGCGTGGCTCCACATGTTCGACGTGCCGGACGGGATGCGGGTGGTGCCGCTGAACGGGCCCGCGCACGGGCCCCGGGTCGGACTGGTCGTCGCCCGCACCGAGCCCCAATCCGTGCTGGCGGAAGCCCTGTTGAAGGTGGCGCGGGAGGCGGGCGTACGCGACGCGCTCGACGAGTTGCTGCACACCTACCTGGGCGACGGGCGCTGATAGGCGCGGGCTATCCGGGCATAGCAACGTTCGCTTTGACCAGGGCGATTCACTCCGAGGATCGTGAAGTGCACCTTCCGCCAACGGAGTTGAGGAGCCGCGACATGGCCAAGGTTCTCTGTGTCCTGTACGACGACCCCACCGACGGTTACCCGACCTCGTACGCCCGTGACGACCTGCCCGTGATCGACCACTACCCGGGCGGTCAGACCACACCCACCCCCGAGGCCGTCGACTTCACCCCGGGGCACCTGCTCGGCAGCGTGTCCGGTGAACTCGGCCTGCGTGCCTACCTGGAGGGCGCCGGGCACACCCTGGTCGTCACCTCCGACAAGGACGGCGAGGGCTCGGTCTTCGACCGGGAACTGGTCGACGCCGACATCGTGATCTCGCAGCCGTTCTGGCCCGCGTACCTCACCCCCGAGCGGATCGCCGCCGCGAAGAACCTCAAGCTCGCGGTCACCGCCGGCATCGGCTCCGACCACGTCGACCTCGACTCGGCGATCTCGCACGGCGTGACGGTCGCCGAAGTGACGTACTGCAACAGCATCAGCGTCGCCGAGCACGTCGTGATGATGACGCTGTCCCTGGTGCGCAACTACCTGCCGTCCCACCAGGTCGTGCTCGACGGCGGCTGGAACATCGCGGACTGCGTGGCCCGTTCGTACGACCTCGAAGGCATGCACGTCGGGACGGTCGCCGCCGGGCGGATCGGGCTCGCGGTGCTGCGGCGGCTCGCGCCCTTCGACGTGAAACTGCACTACACCGACCGCTACCGGCTGTCCGAGGACGTCGAGCGGGAGTTGGGGCTGACCTGGCACGACAGCGCCGAGGACATGGTGCCGCACTGCGATGTCGTCACCATCAACGCGCCGCTGCACCCCGAGACCGAGGGGCTGTTCGGCGACAAACTGCTCGCGCAGATGAAGCGCGGCGCGTATCTCATCAACACCGCGCGGGCGAAGATCGTGGACCGGGACGCGGTCGAACGGGCGCTGCGCAGCGGGCAGTTGGCGGGTTACGCCGGTGACGTGTGGTTCCCGCAGCCCGCTCCGGCGGACCACCCGTGGCGCACCATGCCGCACCACGGGATGACTCCGCACATCTCCGGTTCGTCGCTGTCGGCGCAGGCCCGGTACGCGGCCGGTACCCGGGAGATCCTGGAGGCGTTCTTCGCGGGGCGGCCGATCCGCGACGAGTATCTGATCGTGGACGGGGGCGCGTTGGCGGGGACCGGCGCGCACTCCTACTCCGTCAACAAGTGACGGAAGCTCCCCCTTAGGTGACCGACGGGGGCCGCTGCCCGCCTCACACGCGGTCGATATGTACGTTCGTCGACTTCACGCGGGCGGTGGCCTCCATACCGACCTCCAGGCCGAGTTCCTCGACCGCCTCCCGGGTCAGCAGTGAGACCAGCCGGTGCGGACCGGCCTGGATCTCGACCTGGGCGGCGACGTCGCCGAGCTTGATCGCGGTGACGATGCCGGGGAACGCGTTGCGCACCGAGGTGTAGGACGTGTCCTCCTCGACGGCGCCCGACTTCGCCAACTCGACCGAGAACGCGGCCAGATCGACACCGTCGATGAGCCGACGGCCACCCTCGTCACGGTGGGTCGTCACCCGGCCCGCGTCGGCCCACCGGCGCGCGGTGTCCGGACTCACACCGAGCAGCCGCGCCGCCTGGCCGATTGTGTAGGACTGC
This sequence comes from Streptomyces sp. MBT53, assembly GCF_016654115.1. GTDB lineage: Bacteria > Actinomycetota > Actinomycetes > Streptomycetales > Streptomycetaceae > Streptomyces. The sequence continues at coordinate 28,718 of NZ_JAEQAZ010000100.1, read as the reverse complement.
ATACGCGCCACCCTAGGGGCAGATGCGGAAGTCGGTGGACCAGGGGGTTGGCTCTGGGGTATAACGCGATATAGCGTCAGTCCGTCGATCGGGGTGAGGGTATGTCGGGTGAGCTGATGAGCACGACCGGGTTGCGGGCCTCGCATGCGGACCGGGACCGCGTCGTGGACGTGCTGACCGGCGCGGCCGGTGACGGACGGCTGACCGCCGAGGAACTCGACGAGCGCGTCGAGGCCGCGCTGACCGCCCGCACCCTGGGGGAGTTGGCGCTCCTGACGGCCGACCTGCCGGCGGTGGCGGGCGCGACTCCGGTCGAGGTGAAGGACGTCGCCCGCATCGAGCAGAACGGCGGCTCGACGCGGCGCGGTGACGGCTGGGTGGTGCCGCGCCGGCTGGAGATCCAGTCCCGCCTGGGCGATGTGACCCTCGACTTCACCCAGGCCGTGATCACCCAGGCCACGCTCCGCATCGACCTGGACATGCACCTCGGTGCGCTACGGCTGCTGCTCCCGCCGGGCGTCGCCGTGAACACCGACGACCTGGTGCTCAGCTACAGCAAGGTCAAGTCGCGCGGACCGGGCGACCAGGGCGCTCCGGTGGACCTGCGGATAGAGATCGTCGGGCAGTTGGGGTTCGGGAAGGTTCTGATACGCCGGACGCGGCGCAAGGTCAGGAAATCCCCGACGCCCTGAGCACCGACCGGGCCGCCTCGTCGTCGACCAGATGACCCAGGTGACGCCGGACATCGGTGCCCTGGAGCAGGGTGCCGCGCTCCATGGAGTGCCGTATACCCGTGTCCAGTTCGTGCCAGAGGAGGGGGTTGGCGACCAGCACCCGGGGGTCCAGTTCGAGCCACTGTCCGTGCGTGTCCCGCAGGACCAGACGCGCGGAGACATCGCCGTACTGCCGTACGACGGTCAGCGCGTCCGTGTGCACCGTGCGGCGCAGCAGCGGGCTGTCCACGGTGAGCCAGCCGGGGCCGGCGGTGACCCGATGCGGGAGCAGCACGGCGCAGAGTGCCGCCGACATGGCGAACCACAGCAACGCACGGGTCAGGGTCAGTGTTCCGGCGTTCCAGTCCACCAGCAGGGTCATCCCGAGGAAGCCGAGCGCGCAGCCCGCCGCCAGCCGGGCGTCGCCGCGCCAGTGGCGGTCGCCGGTCGGGTCCGGTGGTGGGGTGCTGTGCCGCATGAGCCCGACGGTAGGCCGCCCCGAGCCCGCCGCGCGGGCCGCTGACGGGCCTCTTACACTGCGGCACCGGATTTTGTCGCGTCTCTTACGGTGCCGACGATCCGGCCGGTCCGGAACGGTCGGCTCGGCCGTTGTGCCGGCAGCGGCGACGGTCGGCTCGGCCGGTGTGCATGCGCGGGCTGCGGCCCGGCCGGTCTCCCGAGCGGTCGGCCCGTGTGCCGCCAGCGGCCCTGATCAGCTCAGTCGAGGTGCCGGCAGCGGTCCCGGTCTGCTCAGCTGGTGTGCACACGCGGGCGCCGGTCGCGGTTCTCTGGCGGTGGCGGTGGCCCGGCCGGTCCCGAAGGGGCGGGGGGCGTGCCCACTGCGGCCCCTGTTTCGCTCGGTCGGTTTGCCGACGGCGGCTCCGGTCCGCTCGGCGGGCGTGCCGACGGCGGCCCTGGTCCTCTCGGCCGACGTGCCCGCAGTGATCTCGGTCCGCTCAGTCGGCGTGCCTGCAGCGGTCCCGTCCGCTCGGCCGGTGTGCCGATCGCCGCCCCCGCCCTCTCAACCCGTATGCACGCGCGGGCGTCGGGCGCGGTCCGGTTCCGCCTCGCGGAGGACCTCTCGGGTGACCGGGGCGACCTCGCCCTGGCCGAAGAGGAAGAAGCGGAGGAAGTTGGCGAAGGGGTTGCCCTCGGTCCACTCGAAGTACATGTGTGGGATGCGGCCCGTCGTGTCGCGGACGTGGAGCATCAGCGCGGCCAGCGCGTTCGGGATGGACGAGGACTCCAGGGTCAGCACCCGGTAGCGGCCGTGCAGCACCTCGCCCCGCACCGTCAGGCCCGCCTCGAACTCGGAGGCGTCGAGGACCGTCACCTCCACGAACACGAAGTCCTCGCCGGGGATGTCGTTGTCGGCGCGGATCTGCTCGATCTTCTCCCGGTACTCGGCCTTGTCGCGGCGGTCGGGCTCGTTCGCGACGAAGCGGATCTTCCGGCTGGCCATGTCCCGGATGAATCGTTCCGCCATGGGGTCCAACTGCACGCTCGTCACGCGCAGTTCGAAGGCGCGGGCCAGCCGGGACAGCAGGGAGACCAGGATGATGCCGGCGATGAAGCAGGCGCCGATCTTCACGCCGTCCGGGCGCTCGATGACGTTCACGACGGTGACGTAGAGGAGGACCGCCGAGACGACTCCGAAGGCGATGGTCCAGTTGCGCTGGCGGGCGCGGCGGGCGGAGATGGTGACCGCGATCGCGGCCGAGGACATCAGGACCAGGACGCCGGTGGCGTAGGCGCCGCCCTGTGCGTCGACGCTGGCGTCGAAGATCCAGGTGACCAGGAACGCGATCAGGGTGAAGACGATCACCATCGGGCGGACCGCGCGGGCCCAGTGCGGGGCCATGCCGTAGCGGGGCAGATAGCGCGGCATCAGGTTGAGCAGGCCGGCCATCGCGGAGGCGCCGGCGAACCACAGGATGGCGATGGTCGAGAGGTCGTAGACGGTGCCGAAGCCGTTGCCCAGGTACTCGTGCGCGAGGTAGGCGAGCGCGCGGCCGTTGGCCTGGCCGCCCGTCTTGAACTCCTTCTCCGGGATCAGCACGGTGGTGATGAAGCTGGTGGCGATCAGGAACACGCTCATGATGAGCGCGGCGGTCGTCAGCAGCTTCTTGGTGTCCCGGATCCGGCCCTTGGGGTTGTCGTGGGTGTCGTCCGGGTCGCCCTCGACGTGCGGCATGACGGCCACGCCGGTCTCGAAGCCGGACAGGCCCAGCGCCAGCTTGGGGAAGACCAGCAGGGAGACGCCGATCATCGCCAACACGTTTCCGTGCTCGGTGGTCAGCGCGCTGCTCCAGTCGGTGACGACGTGCCCGTGGGTGGCCACGTGCCACATGCCGACGATCACGACGACGACGTTGAGGCTGAGATAGGCCGCCACCAGGTACACGGCGACGCCGATCGCCTCCAGGAAGCCCTTGAGGAACACCGCGCCGAGCAGGGCGACCAGGATCAGCGTGATCAGCATCTGCTTGTCGTGCAGCATGCTCGTCAGGTGCGGGTTCTCCACGAGGTGGGTGGAGGCGTCCGCCGCCGACAGGGTGATGGTGATCAGGAAGTCGGTCGCCGCGAACCCGAGCAGGGTGAGGACGAACAGCTTGCCCTTCCAGAACGACAGCAGCCGTTCCAGCATCGCGATGGAGCCCTCGCCGTGCGGGCTCTCCTCCGCCACCCGCCGGTACACGGGCAGCGCACCGGCCAGGGTGACGACCACGAGCACGATCGTCGCGACCGGCGAGAGCAGTCCGGCCGCGAGGGCCGCGATGCCCGGCTGGTAGCCGAGGGTGGAGAAGTAGTCGACACCGGTCAGGCACATCACCCGCCACCAGCGCTGACCCTTGTGGGCGTGCTGCTCGGGCTCCGGCACGGACTGCGGCACCTGCTGGCCGCCGCCCTTGCCCATGTCGGCCAGGCCCTCCAGCATCCAGGCGCGCAGGCGACTGGGAGGGGGGTGTTCGGTCGTGGCCATGGGCGTGCTCCTGGGGTGCGGGTCAGCGTGCGGTTTCTGGCCATCACGCGGACGGCGGCACCAGCGTAAGCGGAGAGTGACGCGTGGGCCCATGGATGTCGGGGCCGTGGGCGTCAATCTTCCGTTAAGACTGGCCGGGTGGGCGGCAGGAGCGCATCAGGAAGGGGTGGCCGGGAGCGGTTCGGGGCGCGTTGGGCTGTATGGGGGGTGTTGGAAGGGCCGTACCGGACGGTGGACACCGAGCGTGACGACGGGCCGGGCGCGCATGCCGAGGAGAGCCACCGCCCGCCCTCGTACGACCGCGTCACACGTCCGCCAGCCTCGCCTCCTCCAGGTCCAGCGACCGCTGCAACCGCCTGCGGGTCGTGTCGCTGATGGCGTGGTCGTCGTAGAGACGCTGGAGTTCTACGGCCTCTACGGCGATCAGGTCGCGGCGGAGTTGGCGGTAGACCAGGTCGGCCGATTCGGCGTGCGCCGCTTGGCCGTTGGGCTCGGCGAGGCGGTCGCGGGCGTCGTCGAGGCGGGCGTTGAGGCCCCGGCGGAGCCGGTCGAGGACGACGTCCGGTACGGCTTCCAGCTCGGCGAGTTCATCTAGGCGGCGGATACCCGCGTCGGCCAACCTGCAGCGGGCGGAGGCCTCTTCGCGTTCCGTGTGGTCGGGTTCCAGCGCGATGCCGGAGCGGCGGACGACGGGCGCGAGGGTGAAGCCCTGCACGACCAGGGTGACGACCACGACCGAGGTGGTGAGGACCAGGACCAGCGGACGGTTGGTCAGCGCGGCGCCGCTGCTGGTGACCTCCGGGATCGACAGGGCAGCCGCCAGCGGAAGGACACCCCGGGTGCCCGCCCAGGTCAGCACCATCGGCACCCGCCAATTCACCCTGTGCGTCCCCGACTTGCGCTGCACAACCGCCGACAACGGCGCCAGCCACAGCAGTCGTACGGCGATCAGGGTGCCCGCCACCGCGAACGCGTACAGCGGCCAGGCCCGGTCGCCGTCGGACAGCGCCCGCACCTGCGTGGGCAGCGCCAGTCCGATCAGCGAGAACACCACGCTCTCCAGCAGGAACACCAACGTGCCGTAGACGGCGTGCAGTTGGAGCCGGATGCGGGCGTTGGTGAGCCGGTCGCCGCGACCGCCCAGGACGACCCCGGCGACCACGACCGAGGTCACGCCCGACGTGTGCGCCCCCTCCGCCAGTACGTAGGCCGCGTACGGCGTGACCAGGGCGATCACCGTCTCCAGGACCGGGTCCTCGGTGTGCCGCCGGATCAGTGTCACGGCGTGGGCGACGGCTGCTCCGATGATCGTCCCGCCACCCGCGAGGACGATGAACTCCCCGCCCGCGGCACCCCAGTTGGCCGCCGCCGAGGCCACCGCGACGCTCACCGCGACCCGGAACAGGACCAGCGAGGTCGCGTCGTTGAACAGGGACTCCGCCTGCACGAGCATCTGGACCCGGGGCGGCAGCGCGAGCCGCCGGCCCAGCGCGGTGACGGCGACCGGGTCGGTGCTGGCCAGGACCGCGCCGAGCACGAACGCCATCTGCCACGACAGCGGGGTCACCGTCGACGCCACCCAGCCCACCGCCGCCGCGGAGGCGAGGACCAGGCCGATCGCGAGGATTCCTACCGGCTTCCACACGGCCTTGAGCTCGCGCCACGACAGATCCTCGGCACTGGCGTAGAGCAGCGGCGGCAGCACCACCAGACCGATCACGTCCGGGCTGATCCCGATGGCAGGGGTGCCCGGCAGCAGGGCCACGGCGAGACCGGCGACCACGAGGAGAGAGGGTGCGGGGATCCGCCACCGGCGGGCGAAGGTGGCGACCAGCGTCGCAAGCACCACGAGAGCGAGAACCGTACCGACGCCGCGCATGCCGTCCCCTTGTGGTCTTGGACGAGCCCATGCGGACTCCCCGCCGACCAGACTTCCCGGCACACCGCGGCCACCCTAACCCGGCCGGGCGCCGTCAAGACAGTGTCAACGTCCTCGCGGGCGGCGCCAGAGACGCGTCAAGACTTCAGCCCGAAGACCTGCCGGGCGCTTCTCTGGGAGGTGATGAACGACGTACTACGACGCGGGCGACTGAAGGTCTACCTCGGGGTGGCCCCGGGCGTCGGCAAGACCTACCGCATGCTCGACGAGGCACGGCGCCGGGCCGCCCGGGGCGCCGACGTGGTGGTGGGCTTCGCCGAGTGCCACGGCCGCCCGCTCACCGAGGCGATGCTCGACGGCCTGGAGACCGTGCCACGGGCCCAATGCGCCTACCGGGGCGGGTACTTCGAGGAGATGGACCTCGGCGCGGTCCTCGTCCGCCGCCCCGAGGTCGCCGTCGTCGACGAGTTCGCCCACAGCAACGTCCCCGGCGGCGGCCGCAACGCCAAGCGCTGGCAGGACATCGACGAACTCCTCGCCGCCGGCATCGACGTCGTCACCGCCGTCAACGTGCAGCATCTCGCCTCCCTCAAGGACGTCATCGAGAAGATCACCGGGGTCCCGCAGCACGAGACGGTGCCCGACGACGTCGTACGCCGAGCACAGCAGATCGAACTCATCGACATGCCGCCCGAGGGACTGCGGAGGCGCATGGCGCACGGCAACATCTACACGCCCGAGAAGATCGACGCGGCCCTCGCCAACTACTTCCGGCCCGGAAACCTCACCGCACTACGGCAGTTGGCGCTCCTGTGGGTCGCCGACCGGGTCGACGAGGCGCTGCACGCCTACCGCGCCGAGCACGCGATCGGCGGGGTGTGGGAGACGAGGGAGCGGGTGGTCGTGGCGCTGACCGGCGGCCCCGAGGGCGACACGCTCATCCGGCGGGCCGCCCGCATCGCCGACCGGTCCGCGGGCGGTGATCTGCTCGCCGTACACGTGGCCCGCAGCGACGGACTCGCCGCCGGGGTGTCCCATGCCTCGCTCGCCCGGCAGCGGCGTCTCGTCGAGGACTTGGGCGGCAGCTACCACTCGGTGGTCGGCGACGGCGTCGCCACCGCCCTGGTCGAGTTCGCCCGCACCGAGAACGCCACCCAACTCGTCCTCGGCACCAGCCGCCGGGGCCGGTTGGAGCGGTTCCTGACCGGCCCCGGCACGGGCGAGACGGTCACGGAACTCTCCGGGGACATCGACGTGCACCGGGTCACGCACGAGCGTGCCGGGCGCGGCACCCTGCTCCCGTCCCGGCGTCGTACCCTCTCGACGGCACGGCTGATCGCCGGTCCCGTGGCGGGACTTGTACTGCCGGTGCTGCTGACCGTCTGCCTCGCGCAGGTGCGCGGCACGGTCAACCTCACCAGCGAGGCCCTGCTGTTCCTGCTCGCCGTGGTCGGTGTCGCCTGCATAGGCGGTGTCACCTCGGCGGTCATCGCGTCGGTGACGGCCTCGCTGCTGCTCAACTACTGGTTCATCCCGCCCATCGGGCAGTTCACGCTGGACGACCCCAACGCCCTTCTGGCGCTGGGGGTGTTCACGGTCGTGGCGGCGACCGTGGCCGCCGTGGTCGACCGTTCGCTCCGACTGTCCCGGCGCTCGGCGCGGGCCACCGCCGAGGCAGAGACGATGTCCTCCCTCGCGGGCAGCATCGTGCGCGGCGGCCAGACGATCCCGGCCCTGCTGGAACGCACGCGTGAGACCTTCGGCACCGACTCGGCGGAACTCGTCGACGAACCGCCGGACCACGAGATCGGCGGGGGCGTCACCGTCGTCCCGGCCGGCCCCGGCGCCTTCCTCGTGCTGCGCGGACGCACCCTGTCCTCCTCTGAACGCCGGGTGCTGGCCGCCTTCGCCGCCCATGTCGGCTCCGCCGTCGAACGAGCCCAACTCGCCGAAGCGGCGGCCGAGATAGAGCCGGTGAAGGCGGCCGACCGACTGCGTACGGCACTGCTGCGGGCCGTAGGGCATGATCTGCGGACCCCGCTCGCGGCGGGGTGGGCCGCCGTCACCTCGTTGCGGGGGCGGGACGTGGAGTTCTCGGCGGAGGACCGGGACGAACTCCTCGCCACCGCCGACGAGTCGATGGCCAAGCTCAACCGACTCCTGGAAAACCTCCTCGACTTGAGCCGTTTGGAGGCGGGCGTTCTCCCGCTCAACCTCCGGGCCACGAGCCTGGAGGAGGTGCTGCCGATGGCCCTCGCGGACGTGCCCGACGTGGACCTGCGGGACGTGGAGTCGATCCCGCCGGTGCTCGTCGATCCGCCGCTGCTGGAACGCGTGATCGCCAACCTGGCGGGCAACGCGGCCCGGCACACCCCGCCCGGGCGCCGGGTGCTGGTCACCGCGAGCGCGCTGGGCGGCCGGGTGGAGTTGCGGGTCGTGGACCGGGGGCCCGGGCTTCCGACCACCGGTCGCGAGCGTCTCTTCGAACCGTTCCAGCGGCTCGGTGACACGGACAACACCACTGGGCTCGGGCTGGGGCTCGCCCTCGCGCGCGGCCTCACCGAGGCGATGAACGGGACGCTCACCCCCGAGGACACACCGGGCGGCGGACTGACGATGGTCGTGTCCCTGCCGCTGGCCGAGGGGGCGAACCAGTCGGATCCGAGCCTTGTGGTCACTCCAGACCGGACACCCTGAACACGGTCTCCGCGGTCTCGCGCTCGACACGTTCCGCGATCCGGCGCAGCGCGGTCGCACCGCAGGTGAGCGAGCCGGAGACAAGGGACTTGTGCGCGTCCTCCGCCAACCGGTGCCACACGTCAGGGTTGTTGACCAGCACATCGGGATCGATCTCGACCCGGCCGCCGAACTCGTCCCGCAGCAACAGCCGTTGAGAGATCCCGTCCAGACAGCGCACCGACACGAGCCGGTCCGTGCGGACGCGTCGCTCGCGCAGCAGCCCACGTGCGGACAGCCAGCCCTCGCCGGCCCGGACCCGCGCCGGATACAGCACCACGAAGAGCAGCAGCGCCACAGCGAACCAGAGTGCGGCGCGCCGGAGCGTGAGCCGACCGCTGAAGTGGTCGACGGCCAGCAGGAGTCCGAGGAGCGCGCCCGCGCAGCGGAACGTGCCGCGCAGATCGCGTGCCCATCGTCGGTCCTCCACCGGTGCCATGGAGGCGACCGTAGAGATTCCCGGCGTACGGAAGGCGGACCTTGACGGGACTCTGACGGGTCGCCGGTGGTTCTTGACGCCCCGGCAGCGGACTCGCCGGCGGGCGGGAGCAGTTGCCCTGGTCACACCCTCGTCAAGTTCCCGTCAAAGAACGCGTGTTCGGCGCGAAGAAGCCGCAAGGAGAAGGAGAAACCCGCGGTGACGGGACCGAACCTGAAGCGCACCCGCGCGTCCGTACCTTGAAGGAGCCACCAGCATGACCGTTCTCACCGTCCAGCCGGACGAGACGCCCGCCGACGAGGAGCCCCCGGATACCGGCGAGCGCCATCGGCTGACCGCCCTCGCCGGGTTCGCGGCCCTCTCCCTGGACGCCATGGCGTCCGTGGCGTACGGCCCCGAGGCGATCGTCCTCGTGCTGGCCGCCGCCGGGGCGCACGGGCTCGGCTTCACGCTGCCGGTGACGCTCGCCATCGCCGCCCTGCTGGCGGTCCTCGTCGCCTCCTACCGGCAGGTCATCGCGGCCTTCCCGGACGGCGGCGGCTCCTACGCGGTGGCGAAGACCCACCTCGGCGCGCGGACGAGCCTGGTGGCCGCGGCCTCGCTGGTGCTGGACTACGTACTGAACGTGGCGGTGGCCGTGACGGCCGGAGTCGCGGCCCTGACCTCGGCCTTCCCGCGCCTGTACGACGACCGGCTGTGGCTGTGTCTCGCGGTGCTGGTGCTGGTCACGGGGGTGAATCTGCGCGGGATCGTCGAGTCGGCGCGCGCCTTCGTCGTGCCGACCGTCGTCTTCGTCGGCTCCATCCTCGTGCTCATCGCGGTCGGCCTGTTCCGGTCCGCGCCGGTGAGCACGGCGACCGCCGACGGCCACGCTTCCGCGCTCGCCGACAACGCGACGAGCGTCGGCACGCTGCTGTTGCTGAAAGCGTTCGCCTCCGGTTGCAGCGCCCTCACCGGCGTCGAGGCGATAGCCAACGCCGTGCCCTCCTTCCGCGCACCCCGCGTCAAGCGGGCCCAGCGCGCGGAGGTCGCCCTCGGCGCGGTGCTCGGCGTGATGCTGATCGGCCTGTCGGTGCTCATCTCCCGCTTCCACCTCCAGCCCGTCCAGGGCGTCACCGTCCTCGCCCAGCTCGCGGACGCCTCCCTCGGCCACAACTGGGCTTTCTACGTCATCCAGTTCGCGACGATGATCCTGCTCGCCCTGTCCGCGAACACGTCCTTCGGCGGGCTGCCGGTGTTGCTGAAGCTGCTGGCACGGGACAACTACCTCCCGCACGTCTTCGCGTTGAAGGCCGACCGCCAGGTGCACCGACACGGAGTGCTCGCGCTGGCCGCGGTCTCGGCGGCCCTGCTGGTGTTCTCCGGCGGCGACACCAACACCCTCGTGCCGCTCTTCGCGATAGGTGTCTTCGTCGGCTTCACCGTCGCCCAGGTCGGCATGGTCCGGCACTGGCGCGGCGAGCGGGGCCCCGGCTGGCGCGGGAAGGCCGTGCTGAACGGCTTCGGCGCGCTCCTCACGGGCGTTGCCGCGATCGTCGTCACCGCGACCAAGTTCGAGGAGGGCGCTTGGCTGATCGTGATCGCCCTGCCCCTGCTCGTGCTCGCCTTCGAGACCGTGCACCGCGCCTACGCGCACATCGGCGAACGGCTCGGCCTGGGCCGTATCCCGGAACCGCCGCACCGCGACCGCTCGGTGGTGATCGTGCCGGTCTCCTCCCTGACCCGGCTCACCTCCGAGGCCCTGACGGCCGCCGCCTCCCTCGGCGACGAGGTCCGCGCGGTCACCGTCTGCTACCCCGACCCCGAGGACCGCGCCCACCTCCACGCCCTCGAACACGCCTGGGCCGAGTGGAACCCCGGCGTCCCCCTGGTCCGCCTCACCTGCGAACGCCGCACACTGGGCCGTCCGATCGCCGCCTACGTACGGGAAGTCTCAGCGACGGAACCGGACACCCGCGTCACCGTCCTGATCGCCGAGGTGGAGCCCGTACGGCTGTGGCAGCGACTGCTCCAGAACCAGCGCGGGGCCGTCGTCGCCCATGCCGTACGACGGGACACGGACGCGGTGATCTGCCGACTGCGGTTCCGGTTGTTCTGACGCGGGGGCGGAGTGCGGGCGCGCGTACTTCCGCGACCGGGATGCGGCGCTCGCGCCCCGCCCCACCCGCGAGGCGTCGGCGTGAAGCCGTCTGCGGGTCGGTGCGGGTGTTGGCGTGGGGCCGCGCCTGGGGGCCTGTGCGGATGTTGGCGTGGGGCCGCCTGTGGGCCGCCACTGGGAGCGGCGCAAGAACGACCGTGGCTGGTGTCGGTGCCGCCGTGGAGCGGCCCTGGGCCCGGTGCCGGTGTCGGCGTGCAACTGCTTGTGGTCCGGTGCCGGTGTCGGCGTGCAACCACTTGTGGGGCAGTGCCGATGTCGCCGTGGAGCGCCCCACGGTCCGGCGCAGGCGCCGCCGGAAACCGCGCGCGGCCCAGTACCGGGGCTGGCGAAAGCCGCTTACGGGTTGGTGTCGGCGCTGCCGTAGAGCTGTCCCGCGGGCAGGTGTGGGTGTTGGCTTGGAGCTCTCCCGTGGGTCGCCGCGGGCATCGGCGTAAAACGCACCGCGGGTCGGTGCCGATGTTGTCGTGGAGCCGCGCGAGACCCGGTGCCGTTGCCGCCGGGGAGTCGCCCGGGACCTGGTGCCGATGTCGCCGTGGAGCTGCCCCGGGGTCGGTGCGGGTGTTGGCCCGGAGTCGGCTGCGGGGCGGTGTCGGCATTGGCGCACAGCGCACTGCGGATTGGTGTCGGCGCCGACGTAGAGCCGCCGGTGGCCCGGTCCCAATGTCTCCGCGCATCCAACTACGGACCAGAGCGGCGCTGCCGTGCAACCGCCTGCGGTCCGGCACAGGTGCCGACGAAAACGCTCGCGGGTCGGTGCTGACGCTGCGGTAGAGCCGCCGCGCGCGCCGGTGCCGGTGCCGTGGGAAACCGCCTGCGGCCTGGCACCGCAGTCGCCGGAAGCCGCTCGCGGGCCAGTGCGGCTGCTGCCTTGGAGCCGTCCCGCGAGGGGGTGTTGGTGCGTGCCGTCGGAAACCGGCCGCAGCTCGGCAGAGCAGTCGTCGGAGACCGCCCGCGGTCCGGCACCGCAGTCGCCGGAAGCCGCTCGCGGGCCAGCGCGGGTGCTGCCTTGGAGCCGTCCCGCGAGGGGGTGTCGGTGCCGTCGGAAACCGGCCGCAGCTCGGCAGAGTAGTCGTCGGAAACCGCCCGCAGCCCGGCACCGCAGTCGCCGGAAACCGCTCGTGGGCCGGTGCCTGTGCTGTCGCCGTGCCGCCCCGCGACCCGGCACCGGGGCCGCCCCAAACCGCTCGCGAGCCCCTGCCCCGCAGCCCCGTAGAGCCCCGCTCGCAAGCCGAAGCCCGGTGCCGCCGTAAGAGTCCCGTCAAAGGCGTGTGCGCCGCCGTATGGGACCCGTCAACGGCGGCCGAATCCGGTCATGGGCGCGGTTACCTCTAAGCGTCCGTTCCATTCGAACCTCAATCCAGGAGCTCACGATGGCCGATCTGGCCTTCGTCGTCACCACGGTCGCGGTCTTCGCGCTGGTGGCCCTCGTCGCCAAGGGGGTGACGAAGCTGTGACCGCCGAGGCTGCATTCATCGGCGGCGTCGGCTTCGTTGTGTCCGCCGCCCTGCCGGGCCATCTCGTCCTCACCCACGGGCGCCAGGGGGTGTCGCTGTGACCGCCGAGAACATCGTCGGCCTCGTCGTGGCCGTCGCCCTGCTGGGCTATCTCGTCCTCGCCCTGATCTTCCCGGAGAGGTTCTGAGCCACGACATGGGTCCTGTACTCGCAGGCGTCCTCCAGCTGCTCGCTCTCATAGGCGCGCTGGCTCTCGCCTACATCCCCCTCGGCAACTACATGGCCAAGGTCTACTCCTCCGACAAGCACTGGCGCGTCGAGAAGTGGATCTACAAGGGCATCGGTGCCGACCCGAACACCGAGATGCGCTGGCCCGCGTATCTGCGCGGAGTGCTCGCCTTCTCGGCCGTCGGTGTCTTCTTTCTCTATCTGCTGCAGCGGATCCAGGGCATCCTGCCCGGGTCGCTGGGGTTCTCCTCCGTCAATCCGGCGCAGTCGTTCAACACGGCCGTGTCGTTCGTGACGAACACCAACTGGCAGTCGTACTACGGCGAGCAGACCATGGGTCACGTCGTGCAGACCGCCGGTCTGGCCGTGCAGAACTTCGTCTCCGCGGCCGTCGGCATCGCCGTCGCGGTCGCTCTCGTACGGGGCTTCGCGCGCTCCCGTACCGGTGAACTCGGCAACTTCTGGGCCGACTTGGTGCGCGGGACGATCCGCATCCTGGTGCCGTTGTCGGTGGTTGCGGCCATCGTGCTCGTCGCCTGCGGTGCCATTCAGAACTTCTCCGGCATCCATGAAGTCGGGCAGTTCATGGGCGGGCATCAGCAGTGGAACGGCGGCGCGGTCGCCTCCCAGGAGGCCATCAAGGAGATCGGCACGAATGGTGGCGGTTACTTCAATGCCAACAGTGCCCACCCCTTCGAGAACCCGACTCCGTTCACGAACCTCTTCGAGATCTTCCTGCTGCTAGTGATCCCGTTCGCGCTGACCCGCACCTTCGGCGTGATGGTCGGCTCGATCAAGCAGGGCTACGCGATCCTCGCCACCATGGCCACCATCTGGGTCGGCTTCGTCGCCCTGATGATGTGGACCGAGTTCGCCCACCACGGCTCGGCGCTCCAGATCGCCGGCGGTGCGATGGAGGGCAAGGAACAGCGCATCGGCGTCGGCGCCTCCTCGATCTTCGCGGTGTCGACCACGCTGACCTCGACGGGCGCGGTGGACTCCTTCCACTCCTCGTTCACCGGTCTCGGCGGTGGAATCACCATGCTGGGCATGCAGTTGGGCGAGATCGCGCCCGGTGGTACCGGCTCCGGCCTCTACGGCATGCTGATCATGGCGGTCATCGCGGTGTTCATCGCCGGGCTGATGGTCGGCCGTACGCCCGAGTACCTGGGCAAGAAGATCGGCACCCGCGAGATGAAGCTCGCGGCCTGCTACATCCTGATCACCCCGGCCCTGGTGCTGATCTTCGCGGCCGCCTCCATGGCGCTGCCGACCCCGCCGCACTCGATGCTGAACTCCGGCGCGCACGGCTTTTCCGAAGTGCTGTACGCCTTCACCTCCGCCGCCAACAACAACGGCTCGGCCTTCGCCGGTCTGAACGCGAACACCGACTGGTTCAACACCATGACCGGACTCGCGATGCTGCTCGGCCGCTTCCTGCCGATGGTGTTCGTGCTGGCCCTGGCCGGTTCGCTCGCCGAGCAGAAGCCGGTGCCGGTCACCGCGGGCACCCTGCGCACCGAAAAGCCTTTGTTCACCGGTCTGTTGGTGGGCGCGATTCTCATCATCACCGGTCTGACCTACTTCCCGGCGCTGGCGCTGGGCCCGCTGGCCGAGGGGCTGGCGTCATGAGCACCCGTATAGAGAACACCGAGAACACAGAGAACACCGAGAACACAGACAACCAAGAGGACTCGATGTCCACAGCCACTCCGACCAGGGCGCCGCACAGCGATGTGCCGACCGGTCACGCGTCCCCCGAGGGGCGTGTCGGCGCGGGCCTGTTCGACCCCAAGCAGCTGATCAGGTCCCTGCCCGACGCCTGCCGCAAGCTCGACCCGCGGGTGATGGTCAAGTCGCCCGTGATGTTCGTGGTGTGGATCGGGTCCGTGCTGACCACGGTCTTCTCCTTCAAGGATCCGGGCGACTGGTTCGGCTGGACGATCAGCGCCTGGCTGTGGTTGACCGTCATCTTCGCCAACCTCGCGGAGGCCGTTGCCGAAGGCCGCGGCAAGGCGCAGGCCGACACCTTGCGCAAGGCCAAGACCGACACGGTGGCCAGGCGACTGAACGGTTCCGTCGAGGAGCAGGTCCCCGGCACCGAACTCCGCATCGGTGACCTGGTGGTGTGCGAGGCGGGCGACATCATCCCCGGCGACGGTGACGTCGTGGAAGGCGTGGCGAGTGTCGACGAGTCGGCCATCACCGGCGAGTCCGCGCCCGTCATCCGCGAGTCGGGCGGCGACCGTTCGGCCGTCACCGGTGGCACGAAGGTTCTCTCCGACCGCATCGTCATCAAGATCACGACGAAGCCCGGCGAGACCTTCATCGACCGGATGATCGCCCTGGTCGAGGGCGCCGCCCGGCAGAAGACGCCCAACGAGATCGCGCTGAACATCCTGTTGGCGTCCCTCACCATCGTCTTCCTGCTCGCCTGTGCCACGCTGCCGCCGTTCGCGGACTACGCGGGCACCCACCTCACGATGATCGTGCTGGTGGCCCTGTTGGTCTGTCTCATCCCTACGACCATCGGCGCGCTGCTCTCCGCGATCGGCATCGCGGGTATGGACCGGCTGGTGCAGCGGAACGTACTGGCCATGTCCGGCAGGGCGGTTGAGGCCGCGGGCGACGTCTCGACCCTCCTCCTCGACAAGACCGGCACCATCACCCTCGGCAACCGTCAGGCCTCCGAGTTCGTGCCGGTGACCGGCACCACCGCGGCCCAACTCGCCGACGCCGCCCAGCTTTCCTCGCTCGCCGACGAGACGCCCGAGGGCCGCTCCATCGTCGTTCTGGCGAAGGAGAAGTACGACCTGCGCGAGCGCAGCCAGGGCGAGTTGGCGCACGCCGAGTGGATCGCCTTCACCGCTCAGACCCGGATGTCGGGTGTGGACGTGGACGGGCGCAAGATCCGTAAGGGCGCGGCCGGTTCGGTCGTCGCCTGGGTCCGGGAGCGGGGAGGCGAGGTGTCCGAGGACGCCGGCGCGCTCACCGACCGGATCTCCGCGGCCGGCGGCACCCCGCTGCTGGTCGCGGTCGAAGACGCCGACGGCGCAAGGGTGTTGGGCGTCATCCACCTCAAGGACGTCGTCAAGGCCGGTATGCGCGAGCGGTTCGACGAGCTGCGCCGCATGGGCATCAAGACCGTCATGATCACCGGCGACAACCCGCTGACCGCCAAGGCGATCGCGGACGAGGCCGGTGTCGACGACTTCCTCGCGGAGGCCACTCCCGAGGACAAGATGGCGCTCATCAAGCGGGAGCAGGCCGGCGGCAAGCTGGTCGCGATGACCGGCGACGGCACGAACGACGCGCCCGCGCTGGCCCAGGCGGACGTGGGCGTCGCGATGAACACGGGCACGTCGGCCGCGAAGGAGGCCGGCAACATGGTCGACCTCGACTCGAACCCGACCAAGCTCATCGAGATCGTCGAGATCGGCAAGCAACTCCTCATCACCCGGGGCGCGTTGACGACGTTCTCCATCGCCAACGACGTCGCGAAGTACTTCGCGATCATCCCGGCGCTGTTCGCGGCGGTCTACCCGGGCCTGGACAAGCTCAACATCATGCACCTGGCCTCGCCCGACTCCGCGATCCTCTCCGCGGTCATCTTCAACGCGCTGGTCATCATCGCGCTGGTCCCGCTCTCCCTGCGGGGCGTGCGGTACCGGCCGGTCAGCGCGGACAAGATGCTCCGCCGCAACCTCGGGATCTACGGCATCGGCGGCCTGATCGCGCCCTTCATCGGCATCAAGATCATCGACCTCCTCATCTCCCTCATCCCCGGAATCGGCTGACCAGTTATGAACAACTCGGTATCCAACACAGCCCGGTTGCTCTGGGCGGCCCTGCGTGCCCTCCTCGTGCTGACCCTGGTGACCGGTGTCATCTACCCGCTGGCGGTCACGGGCGTGGCCCAGGCGCTGTTCAACGACAAGGCGAACGGCTCGGAGATCAAGGCGGAGGGCAAGGTCGTCGGTTCCTCGCTCATCGGTCAACAGGGTTACAGCCTGGACTACTTCCAGGGGCGCCCCGCCAACGGACTGGGCACGAACTCGGTCAACACCCAGTACAAGCTGATCCTCTCCGGTGCCACCAACCTCGCCGCCGACAGCAAGGTGCTCGTCAAGCAGGTGGAGGACGCCAAGGCGGCGGTCGTGAAGAACAACTCCACGGCCGACTACAAGGTCAAGCCCTCCCAGGTACCGGCCGACGCCGTCACCTCCTCCGGTTCCGGCCTCGACCCGGACATCTCCCCGGCCTACGCCGAACTCCAGGTCCACCGGGTCGCCGAGCGGAACCACCTCTCCGTCACCCAGGTGGAGAGGCTGGTCAAGGACCACACCGACGGCCGCACCCTCGGCTTCATCGGCGAACCCACGGTGAACGTCCTCGAACTCAACATCGCGCTCAAGTCCCTTGTGACGAAGAGCTGATGGCGTTACGCGACCGGCAGGGGAGTCGGCGGTCCGGGGGAGGTCCCGGTGCCGCCGACTCCCGCCGCCATGCCAGGGACCACACGAAAGGCACACCCCCATGACACGGGTGCTGGTGGTGGAGGACGACCCGCAGCTCGTACGGGCCCTCGTGATCAACATGCAGGCCCGCCAGTACGGCGTGGACGCGGCCCCCGACGGCGCCACCGCGCTCCGGCTCGCGGCCATGCGGCAGCCGGACGTCGTGATGCTCGACCTCGGGCTGCCCGACATGGACGGCGTCGACGTCATCAAGGCGCTGCGCGGCTGGACCCGGGTCCCGATCCTGGTGCTGTCGGCGCGGCAGGCCTCGGACGAGAAGGTCGCCGCCCTCGACGCGGGCGCTGACGACTACATCACCAAGCCGTTCAGCATGGACGAACTCCTGGCCCGGCTACGGGCCGCCGTCCGCCGCGTCGAGGACGTGCCGCTCGCCCCGACCACCACCGTGGTCACCACCGACGACTTCACCATCGACCTGCTCGCCAAGAAGGTCACTCGCGCCGGACACGACATCCGGCTCACCCCCACCGAGTGGCATCTGCTGGAGATCCTGATCACCAACCCGGGCCGCCTCGTCACGCAGAAGTACCTGCTGCAGGAGGTGTGGGGGGTGTCCCAGAGCAACAAGACCAACTATCTCCGGGTCTACATGGCCCAGTTGAGAAGGAAGTTGGAGGGGGATCCGTCGAGCCCCCGCTATCTGATCACCGAGCCCGGCATGGGCTACCGCTTCGAAGGATGACATGGGACGCGGCAAGCTCCGAATCTACCTCGGCGCGGCACCGGGCGTCGGCAAGACGTACGCGATGCTGTCCGAGGCGCACCGCCGAATCGAGCGGGGCACCGACTGCGTGGTCGCGTTCGTCGAGCACCACAACCGGCCGCGCACCGAGGTGATGCTGCACGGCCTGGAGGAGATCCCGCGCCGCGAACTCGCCTACCGGGACACGACGTTCAGCGAGATGGACGTCGACGCGGTGCTCGCCCGGCACCCCGAGGTGGCCCTCGTCGACGAGCTCCCGCACACCAACATCCCCGGGTCCCGCAACACCAAGCGCTGGCAGGACATCGAGGAGCTGCTGGCGGCGGGCATCGACGTGATCTCGACCGTCAACATCCAGCACCTGGAATCCCTGGGCGACATCGTCGAGTCCATCACCGGCGTACGGCAACAGGAGACCGTCCCGGACGAAGTCGTCCGCCGCGCCGACCAGATCGAGCTGGTCGACATGTCACCGCCCGCGCTGCGACGCCGGATGGCCCACGGCAACATCTACAAGCCGGACAAGGTCGACGCGGCTCTGTCGAACTACTTCCGCCCCGGAAACCTCACCGCGCTACGGGAGTTGGCGCTCCTGTGGCTGGCCGACCGGGTCGACGCCTACCTCCAGGAGTACCGCAGCGAGCACCGCGTCTCGGCGATCTGGGGCTCACGCGAGCGGATCGTCGTAGGCCTCACCGGCGGCCCGGAGGGACGTACGCTCATCCGCCGAGCCGCGCGTCTCGCCGAAAAGGGCGCGGGCGGTGAGGTGTTGGCGCTCTACATCTCCCGCAGTGACGGCCTGACCTCAGCCTCCCCGAAGGAGCTGGCCCAACAGCGCACACTCGTCGAGGACTTGGGCGGCACCTTCCACCAAGTCGTGGGCGAGGACATCCCGGTGGCCCTGCTGGACTTCGCGCGCGGGGTCAACGCCACCCAGATCGTCCTCGGCGTCTCCCGCCGCAAGGGCTGGCAGTACGTCTTCGGGCCCGGCGTCGGCTCGACGGTCGCCCGGGACTCGGGACCCGACCTCGACGTCCACCTCATCACCCACGACGAGGCGGGCAAGGGGCGCGGACTGCCCGTGAACCGGGGCGCCCGGCTCGGACGGGCCAGGATCGTCTGGGGCTGGCTGGCCGGTATCGGCGGCCCGCTGCTGCTGACCTGGCTGCTGAGCGGTGTCGCGCCCGAAGTCGGCCTGGCCAACGACATGTTGCTGTACCTGGCCCTGACCGTGGCGGCGGCCCTGCTCGGCGGACTCCTTCCCGCGCTGGCCTCGGCGGCGGTCGGATCGCTGCTGCTGAACTGGTACTTCACCCCACCCGTGCACACCTTCACCATCGCCGACCCGAAGAACATCGTCGCCATCGCGATCTTCGTCGCCGTCGCGGTGTCCGTGGCCTCGGTGGTGGATCTCGCCGCGCGGCGCACCCAGCAGGCGGCCCGGCTGCGCGCCGAGTCGGAGATCCTGTCCTTCCTCGCGGGCAATGTGCTGCGCGGCGAGACCAGCCTCGAAGCGCTCCTGGAACGGGTCCGCGAGACCTTCGGCATGGAGTCGGCCGCCCTGCTGGAGCGGGCGAGCGACGTCGAGCCCTGGACCTGTGCGGGCAGCGTGGGCCCGCGCCCCTGCCAGAGCCCCGAGGACGCGGACGTGGACGTACCGGTCGGCGACCACATGGCCCTCGCGCTCTCCGGCCGGGTGCTCCCGGCCGAGGACCGCCGCGTCCTCGCCGCCTTCGCGGCACAGGCAGCCGTCGTACTGGACCGCAGACGCCTGCGCGAAGAGGCCGACCAGGCCCGCGCGTTGGCCGAGGGCAACCGCATCCGTACGGCCCTGCTCGCGGCCGTGAGCCACGACCTGCGGACGCCCCTCGCCGGCATCAAGGCGGCCGTCACCTCGCTCCGTTCCGAGGACATCGCCTGGTCGGACGAGGACCGGGCGGAGTTGCTGGCCGGCATCGAGGACGGCGCCGACCGCCTGGACAACCTGGTCGGGAACCTCCTCGACATGTCCCGGCTGCAGACCGGCACGGTCACCCCGATGATCCGCGAGGTGGACCTCGACGAGGTCGTCCCGATGGCGCTGGGCGGAGTCCCCGAGGACACCGTCGAACTGGACATCCCGGAGACGTTGCCCATGGTCGCCGTCGATCCCGGGCTCCTTGAGCGGGCCGTGGCCAACCTCGTCGAGAACGCGGTGAAGTACAGCCCGGAGTCAACTCCCGTACTGGTCAAGGCGAGTGCCATCGCCGACCGCGTCGAGATCCGCGTGGTCGACCGCGGCCCGGGCGTCCCCGACGAGGCCAAGAACCGCATCTTCGAACCCTTCCAGCGCTACGGCGACGCCCCGCGCGGCGCCGGAGTCGGCCTCGGCCTCGCCGTCGCCCGCGGCTTCACCGAGGCGCTCGGCGGCACGCTCAGCGCCGAGGACACACCGGGCGGTGGCCTCACCATGGTGCTCAGTCTCCAGTTCGCCCCCGCTCTTGCCCCGGTCGAAGGACCCACCTACAGTCCCGCTCCGTAATGTTCGGTGATCGGCCCGAAACTTTCGAGCGGGCCGGGCGGAGGGACTGAGTCGCATGCGGACGTACGACAACCCGGTCATCGGCGGGTTCCATCCCGACCCCAGCGTGTGCCGGGTCGGCGAGGACTACTACCTCGCGTGTTCCAGCTTCGAGTACTTCCCGGGCGTCCCGCTCTTCCACAGCCGGGACCTGGTGCACTGGCGCCAGATCGGCAACGCCCTTGACCGGCCGAGCCAGTTGGACCTGCCGGACGACACCCCCGCCTCGGCCGGCATCTACGCCCCGACCCTCCGCCACCACGACGGCCGCTTCTACCTCATCACCACCGACGTCGGCGGCAAGGGCAACTTCCTCGTCACCGCCGAGCGGCCCGAGGGGCCCTGGTCGGACCCGGTGCTCGTCGACGTGCCGGGTATCGACCCGGACCTGGCCTGGGACGAGGACGGGAACTGCTGGTGTGCCGTGGCCGGGGTGAAGGTGGCCCGCATCGACCCGGCGACCGGCAAGGTCCTGGAGGGCCCGCTCCCCGTCTGGTCCGGCACGGGACTCCAGCACCCGGAGGCCCCGCACCTGTACCGCGTCGGCGACTGGTGGTACCTGATGCTGGCCGAGGGCGGCACCGCACACGGCCACAGCGTCTCGATCGCCCGCGCCCGCTCCCCGCGCGGACCCTACGAACCGGCCCCCGCCAACCCCGTCCTGACCCACCGCAGCACCGACCTCCCCATCCAGAGCACCGGCCACGCCGACCTGGTCACGGCCCCCGACGGCACCTGGTGGATGGTGCTGCTCGGCACCCGGCCCCGGGGCTGGTTCCCCGGCTTCCACGTGCTGGGCCGCGAGACGTTCCTCACCCCGGTGGAATGGGTGGACGGCTGGCCACGGGTCGGCCCGGTGCGGGAACAGCACCCGGCGCCGGAGGCCTGGCACCCCTTCCAACTCCCGCCGGTACGCGACGACTTCGACGCCCCGACCCTCGCCTTCTCCTGGATCTCCCCGCGCAACAGGCCGGACGGCAGCTGGTCGTTGACCGAGCGGCCGGGGTGGCTGACCCTCGACGCGCAGGCCGGCCCCGCCTTTATCGGACGCCGGCAGCAGCACCCCGACTGCCGGGCGGCGGTCCGCATCGACCCCGGCTCAGGCCGCGCCGGTCTCTCCGTCCGCATGGACGAGGCCCATCACTACGACATCGAGATCGCCGGGGGAGTGGTGAGCGTGTTCGCGCGGATCGGCCCGGTACGGCAGCGGGTCGCGGAGCGGCCGGTACCGCCCGGCCCGGTCACCCTCGCTGTCGACATCGGCACGGCCGACACCGGCACGCGCGGCCCCGACACCCTCACCTTTTCCGTGGAGGGACCCGAAGGAGCCGTAGAACTGGCCGAGTTGGACGGCCGCTATCTCTCCACCCAGGTCGCTGGGGGCTTCACCGGGCGAGTGATCGGCATGTATGCCGGCGAGGGCACGGCGGCCTTCGACTGGTTCGAGTATTCGGCACTCGGGGAGGCACTCGTATAGCGGTCGACTACGGGGAGTGATCAGCCCCGGATATGCGTCGGGGCCGGTGCGCACCGAAATATGTGCGGCCGGCCCCTCATGTCCTTGAAATGCTCAGGCGGCCGTCATCACCTGGCGGTGCGGGGCGATGATCTGGCCGTCGGGCAGGAGCTCACCGGTGTCCTCGAACAGGAGAACGCCGTTGCACAGCAGGCTCCAGCCCTGTTCCGGATGGCTCGCCATGAGACGGGCGGATTCCCGGTCGGCTGATTCGGCTGTGGGACACGGTGGCTGGTGCTTGCACATTGGTGGGATCTCTCGCTCTGTTGTGGTCATGTCCGTCCCCCGTGGTGTTGAGTTGGTCCGAACCCAGTGTTGCCCCACGGGCGTCAATCCGCAGGGATTTAGCGGCACCGCTTCTCACAGGTTGATGACGCGTCACCCGCGTGGACGGTTCATCCCAATTCCCGGCTCGTACGAGCTATTTCCTGCTCGTACGAGCGTTACGAGCATAAAGAGGATCGGAAACGCGATCGTACCCCGCCACCGGGAATTCGGTGACGGGGTACGGGAGTGACAGCGGAGAGAAGTCAGGCGGGTGAACTGAGTAGCGGCGCCGGAGTCACCCGATGAGTCAGCACCGGCAGCAACTCGGCGACCCGGTGCGGACGGTGGGCCGCGATGCCGGGGGGTGCCGGGGCCAGTGGGACCAGCAGATCGGTCGCGGCGGGGTGGCCGCCGGCGCCGTCCGCGGTGAGATCGCCGTGCAGCCACAGCGTGAGCATGTAGAGGCCGGGCACGGAGAGCAGGCGCGGCTGGTAGGCGCCCTTCATGTTCTCGGCCTGGCGCAGCGCCCGCTCGGTCGCGGCGATGTACGGGCCCTCGAAGAAGTGTGAGAACGCCCAGCCGTCGGGGGTCAGCATCGTCTCGGCGGCGGCGACCGCGCGGTCACCGCAGCGGATCAGGAAACGCCACCCGGCCAGCGAGGTGACGGCCGTCCCCTCCGGCGTGACGCGGTCCAGTACGTGGACGGGCAACGGGAGTTCGGGTGTGGCGGGCCCCTGGGCCGCGCGCAGTGAGGGTGTTCGGGCCTCGCGGACGGCGGTGGGGGAACCGAGTGCCGTGAGAACGGAGCGCAGTGCGGGCGCGGGAGCCGGGGGGACATGCAGCGGCATGGTGGGTCGCCTCTCATTCGACAGGCACGGTGGCGCGAGGGCGGGACGGGGGCGGACGGCGCTGTCAGCTCTCGGGGTCAGAGAGGCGGGGCCGGGGTGCTGTGAACATGGGTGCGGCCTGCCGCACGTCACCTCGACGGCAGGTTCCAGGACTGTGGCGCCAACCTTCTGCCTTGTTCGCGGAGTTTATACGACACGTGTTCAGACGGTGTTTCGTCTAACCGTTTCCCGTATGAACAACAAGGGACCATTCGGCCAGCGATTCGCGGGAATCATCCCGGTTCCGAACCGGGGAAACGGCGATGACCTCGGGATATGTCACCGATGCGGTCGGCCAATTCTCGTCGGCGTTTTTCACGAGGCCCGCATTGCGCGCGGAACCGCGCATCGCCCCATGCCTCGTGAATGTGCCGCGGGTCACTTCGGACCAGAGTAGCGGGCGCCGGGCCGCCGCGGGACGTTATCGATCGCCAGGTCTGGGCATCATCCTTCCTACCCGGGACGAGGAGGTGGGGCTTCGATGGGGGAGAAGGTCGTGGCAGGGCCGTTCGAGCTCGCCGACCGCCAGCGCTACCGCGCCAAGCTGCGGCGGTGCCTGACGGGACTGGAGCGGCTGCTGGCCGAGAAGCGGTTCGACCGCCCCAGGAACCTCATGGGGCTGGAGATCGAACTCAACCTCGCCGGCGCCGACGGCATGCCGAAAATGTTGAATGCGCAAGTCCTCGAACGCATCGCGAGCCGAGATTTCCAAACAGAACTCGCCATGTTCAATCTGGAAGTCAACATTGCCCCACATCGATTGGAGGGCCGGGTATTCGACCGGCTCGCCGAGGAGATCCGCACGTCACTGGCATATGCCCACCGGAAAGCGGGCGAGGTCGACGCCGGAATAGTGATGATCGGCATTCTGCCGACCCTCGACCGGGACGACCTGGTCTCCTCGAACCTCTCCGCGGTCGACCGCTACACCCTGCTGAACGATCAGATCGTGGCCGCCCGGGGCGAGGATTTCGTCCTCGACATCGACGGCGTCGAGCACCTCACCTGTACCTCCGGCTCCATCGCGCCCGAAGCCGCCTGCACCTCCGTGCAGTTGCACCTCCAGGTCACCCCGGACCGCTTCGCCGACGTGTGGAACGCGGCCCAGGCCGTCGCCGCCGCCCAGGTCGCCGTCGGCGCCAACTCGCCCTTCCTGTTCGGCCGTGAGCTGTGGCCCGAGTCCCGCCCGCCGCTCTTCCAGCAGGCCACCGACACCCGCCCGCCCGAACTCCAGGCCCAGGGCGTCCGCCCCCGCACCTGGTTCGGCGAACGCTGGGTCACCTCGGCCTACGACCTCTTCGAGGAGAACCTCCGCTACTTCCCGCCGCTGCTCCCGGTCCACGACGACGAGGAACCCCTCGACGTCCTCGACGCCGGTGGCATCCCCACCCTCGCCGAACTCGTCCTGCACAACGGCACGGTGTACCGCTGGAACCGCCCGGTCTACGGCATCGCCGACGGCGTCCCGCACCTCCGCGTCGAGAACCGCGTCCTGCCGGCCGGACCCACCGTCACCGACGTCATGGCCAACACCGCCTTCTACTACGGCGTCGTCCGCGCCCTCGCCGAGGAGTCGCGGCCGGTGTGGACCCGGCTGCCTTTCGAGGCCGCCGCCGCCAACTTCGACACCGCGTGCCGCCACGGCATCGACGCCCGCCTAATCTGGCCCCGGCGCGGACGGCTCGGCGGCACCACCGAGATCGACGCGGTGGCCCTCGTACGCGACGAACTGCTGCCGCTCGCCGAGGCCGGACTGGACGCCTGGGGAGTCGAACCGGCCGACCGGGACCTGTACTTGGGCGTCATCGACGAACGCTGCCGACGCCGGGCCAACGGCGCGACCTGGCAGTCCGCCACCTTCCACCGCGCCCTCGAACAGGGCCTGACCAGGGAAGCCGCCTTCGCCGCGACGACCCGCCGCTACAGCGAGTTGATGCACCTCGGAGAGCCGGTGCATACGTGGCCGGTGGGCCTCCCGGAACCGGCGCCACTGGGGTGAACCTCCGTTGCCTCAGCCCGAGTTGGCGGAGGCGCCCGCCGCGCCCGCCGCCACGACGGCCTGGAGGATCACCGACTGGATCTGGGCCGGGTTGCTCACCTCGTGGCCCGAGCCGCCGGTCGCCTCGGCGATCTGTGTGGCCTCCTCCTTGTCGGCCTCGGGACCCACCGCGATCATGATCAGCGGCACCGGCCGCTCAGGGCTGGCGAGTTGGCGCAACTCCTTGAGGAGCGTGGTGCGCGAGATGCTGCCCGGGTCCTGGTTGACCCCGTCGGTCAGAATCACCAGCGCGTTGAACTTCCCGTCCGCATAAGAGGACGTGGCCGCCTTGTACGCGGCGAGCGTGGTGTCGTAGAGCCCCGTCGCCCCGTTCGGCACCGGCTTCAGACTCCCGAACGCGGCCGACAGCCGGTCCCGTTGGGTGCCGCCGCCCACGCGGTCGCCGAGCCGCTCGGTCGGCACCAGCACGCGGTAGTCCTTGTTCCCGTCGAGCTTCGTGGAGAACTCCCACAGCCCGATCTCGTCCTCGGGCGTGAACGTGGCCAGCGCCTGCAGCAGCGACGCCTTGGTGACGTCCATCCGCGACTGCCCGGTCCCCGGCACCGACTCCGACATCGACGACGACGCGTCCACGACGGTGGTGATCCGTGCGCTCTGCACCGTGATCGTCCACGTCCCCAGCGCCTCCTGGAGCGCCGCGTCGGAGGCCGGCTCGGCGGGCGCCACGGCGTACGGCTGGGGACTGCTGCCCCCGGCCTTGGCGACCACCGCCTTCGGCGCGTCCTGGTCATCGGTGCGGAAGCCGTACTTCTCCATCAGCTTCTGCTGCGCGGGCCGGCTCAGATACGTCATGAACCGGATCGCGGCCCGGCTCTGGTCCGTCGTCTGCCGCTCCCGGTCCACCAGGTTGTACGGATAGTCCAGCCGGGGAGAGCCGTCCTTCGGATAGAACAGGTCGAGACTCCCGCCGCCGTCCGCCGACGCGTTGTACGCGAACGCCGACTGCTCGCTCAGCACCAGCGCCTGGTTGCGCTTCGGATTGCCCTGCTCGGTGCCCGAGGAGTCGCGCGGCAGCGTGTCCAGCACCTGGCTGTCGGTGTCCGAGATCCGCTGCGACAGCGTCTTCATCATCGCCGCCGCCTGCGTGTCACCGCCCTTGACCTTCGCGGCGGCCGTACTGAGCTGCGTCAGCGCGAGCAGTCCGGTCGCGCTCCGCGCCGGATCGGCCGCGCCCAGCCGCAACGAGTCGTCCTGGAGGGTGGCACCGGCCAGGTCGAGCCAGGTGTACGTCTTCTGCGGCCACCCCAGCGACTTCGCGGCGGCCGGGACCATCGCCACGCCGACCGGGGTGGAGGCGACGTTGCCCGCGGGAGTCGCCTCCGTCGCGACCGAGTCGGCGGCCGACGTCACCTGGTTCACCCACAACTCCGAGTCGGGCACCCACACTTGTACGTCCGGGTGCTTGCCCGACCTGAGCGTGTCCGCGAACTTGTACGACTCCTGGGCGGTCACCGAGATGTTCAGGCACTGCCCGTCGGACGTGATGTTCTCGTCGCGCGCTTTTCCGGCCGCCGCGCGCAGGGCGGGAGCCATGTCGGGGGAGGCGGCCAGTTTCAGTCGTACCGCGTCCTTGCGGCAGGAGGAACCGAAGGAGAGGAGCCCGCTCTGCACCGCGACCGCGGTACCGCCGGCGACGGTCAGTACGAGCACCGTGGCGAGGGCCACCTTGCGGCGCCGCGCGCGGGGGCGGGGGTCGCTGCCGCCCGCCCGCTGCGGATCGGGCAAGCTGTGACGTCCCATGACGGTGGTGCCCCTCCCTGTTGAACCTCGTGCCTCCGTCTCCCCCAACGGCCTGTCGCGCACGATCTTCGTAAGTTCTTTCGAGACCCTAGCGGGGCGAAGATGGGCATGAGGCGGGATTTCCGAACTGAAGGCAGGTGTGCAGGTGGAGGCAGGGCAGGTGGCCGAAACTTTTCCGCTGGAGCGGCCCACACGGCGGATTCTCCGGTCCGAGGCACTGCTCGTTCTGGGGCTTTCGCTCGGTGCGAGTGGAATGTCCGCCCTGATCAGCTTTGTCGGATCGGTCACGAAACCGGGCGGTCTCAAGGACCAGGCGGCCACCCTCAACGCCTCAGCCGCGCCCGGCCGTCCATGGCTGGATCTCGCCTGGCAGCTCTTCGGTATCGCGTCGGCCCTCGTCCCCGTCGCCCTCGTCGCGCACTTCCTGCTCAGGGAGGGCGAGAGCCTGCGCACGATCGGCTTCGACCGCACCCGGCCCTGGCCCGACCTGGGTCGAGGCGCGGCGATCGCGGCGGTGATCGGCAGCACCGGCATCGCGTTCTACCTGGCCGCACGGGGTCTCGGCTTCAACCTCACGGTGGTGCCGGAGGCGCTGCCCGACGTCTGGTGGAAGTACCCGGTCCTGATCCTCTCCGCGATGCAGAATGCGATCCTCGAAGAAGTGATCGTGGTGGGCTATCTCCTGCGCCGCCTCGGCCAGTTGGGCTGGACGCCTGGCACCGCCCTGGTGGCCAGTTCCGTACTGCGCGGTAGCTACCACCTCTACCAGGGCGTCGGCGGCTTCGTCGGCAACATGGTGATGGGCGTGGTCTTCGTCTACCTGTACCGCCGTTGGGGCCGCGTGGGCCCCCTGGTCGTGGCGCATTCCCTGCTCGACATCGGGGCGTTCGTCGGCTACGCGCTGCTGGCGGGCAAGGTGGGCTGGCTGCCGACGGCGTAAGTCCCTTGTGGGGCAAGCTTGTTGCTGCTCAGGCGAGCAGTTCGCCGTCGATGACGGTGACCGCGCGACCGGTCAACAGGGTCCGGTCGCCGCGCAGTTCGGTACGGACGAGCCCGGACCGGGGCGAAGCCTGAAGCCCGGTGAGGGTGGTGCGCCCGAGCCGCTCGGACCAGTACGGAGCCAGCGCCGTGTGCGCGCTGCCGGTGACCGGGTCCTCGTCGATACCGACGTTCGGGAAGAAGCAGCGGGACACGAAGTCGTAGCCCCGCGTGGGGTCTTCGGCGCGGGCGGTGGCGATGATCCCGCGCTCGGAATAGGCGGCGAGCGCCTTGTGATCGGGTGCCAGTCCTACGACGGTCTTCTCGTCGGCGAGTTCGACGACCAGGTCGCGGATGTTCGGCCCGGTGTCGAAGGCGGTCAGCGCTTCGGCACCCAGGGCCTCGGTGACACCGTCCGGGATCTCGACGGCGGTGAGCGGAGCGGTCGGGAAGTCGAGGGTGATCGACCCGTCCGGTGCCGGCGTGGCGATGAGCACACCACTGCGGGTGCTGAACCGCACGGGGCCCTCGTGGGCGCCGATGGTGTGCAGCACATGGGCCGTGGCGAGGGTCGCGTGGCCGCACATCGCGACCTCAGTGGCCGGCGTGAACCACCGCAGTGCCCAGTCGGCGGCCCCGCCCGCGGGCAGCCGGTGCGCGAACGCGGTCTCGGCGTGATTGACCTCCATCGCGACCTGCTGCAGCCAGCCGTCGCCCTCCGGGAAGCCGTCGAGAAGCACGACCCCGGCCGGATTGCCGGCGAAGGGACGGTCGGTGAACGCGTCGACGATTCGAATCCGCATGATGTGACGCTAGGGGGTTGCCGGCCTGCTGGGCCAAGGCCAATTCGGGGGTGGTGGACTGATTGGGTGGCGGGGGT